>NZ_CP025979.1:2001995-2669326 GCF_002900365.1 Escherichia marmotae | reverse complement strand
CAGACTCTTAATCAACCATTTGGCATCCTGCAGATTGCTGCGGATAAACTGGCTATCGCCATCATTGCGTGTGTTATTACACATTGAGGCGTAGTGCTGGTTAATTTGTAGCCGTGGAATGCTGTCGCTGTTGAGTTCAACCGTCCACTGACCGTTATGCTTGCGTACCAACACATCTGGAATGACATATTCCGGTTCGCCGGTCTGGATCGATTGACCAGGGCGAGGATCGAGCGACTGGATCAAGTTGACGGCTTCTTTCAGCACATCTTCTTTCAGGCGTGTTACGCGCATCAGTGTGCGGAAGTCGTGATTTGCCAGCAGATCGAGGTGATCGCTAATGATGAGTCTGGCCTCTTCCAGCCACGGCGTAGTTTTGTCGAATTGGGAGAGTTGGATCAGCAGACAGTCACGCAGATCTTTCGCTGCCACGCCAACCGGATCAAAGCGTTGGATTCGTTTGAGGACAGCTTCAACTTCATCGATGTCGATCTCTTCATCGCCCATACTTTCGAGAATATCTTCCAGTGGAACGGTGAGATATCCCGTGTCATCAACGGCATCGACAATCGAGGTGGCGATGGCGCGGTCAGTGTCAGAAAATGGCGTCAGCTCAACCTGCCACATCAGATAATCCTGCAAGGTCTGCGTCGTTTCGCCCTGATAGACCGGTAGCTCGTCGTCGATGTAGTCACCGCTGGTGCCGGATGGCGTACCGGCGGTGTAGATGGTATCCCAACTGGCATCAAGCGGCAGTTCTTCCGGCATCTCTTTTTGTTCGAGCGCGTCAGCAGTGTCTAACGTTTCGCTGTCTGGCGTTTCGTGAGTGTCGATTTCATCATGAGTGTCGATTTGCTCAAGCAGTGGATTACTTTCCAGCGCCTGCTGCAGCTCCTGTTGAAGTTCCAGCGTGGACAACTGCAACAGACGAATTGCCTGTTGTAGCTGAGGCGTCATCGCCAGTTGCTGGCTAAGCCTGAGTTGCAAACCTTGCTTCATGTTCAGAATCGTACTCTCCTGCTAAAACGTCGCGAGCTTCTACCCTATCAGAGTCTGAAGTCTTCCCCAAGGTATACACGCTTAACATGTTCGTCTTGTAAGATTTCTGTCGGCGTGCCGTGGGCGATTAAATGTCCCTGACTGACGATATAAGCACGTTCACAAACAGCCAGCGTTTCACGCACGTTGTGGTCGGTGATAAGTACACCCAGGCCGCTGTCGCGTAAATGCTCAATGATGCGTTTAATGTCGATGACTGAGATCGGGTCAACCCCGGCAAACGGTTCATCGAGCAGGATAAATTTCGGATTTGCAGCCAGCGCGCGGGCAATTTCTACACGACGGCGTTCACCACCGGAGAGCGATTGACCCATGCTGTCGCGCAGATGCTCAATGTGAAACTCTTCCATCAATTCGTTCGCACGATCTTCACGTTGTTCAGCGGATAAATCGTCACGAATTTGCAGTACTGCCATCAGGTTATCGTAAACGCTAAGACGGCGGAAAATTGAAGCTTCCTGCGGCAGATAGCCGATACCGCGACGCGCGCGCGCATGCAGCGGCAGCAGGCTGATATCGTCATCATCAATAATGATGTTGCCCGCATCGCGCGGCACAATACCGACGACCATATAGAAAGTGGTGGTTTTACCGGCACCGTTTGGCCCCAGCAGCCCGACAATTTCCCCGGAGTTAACGGTCAGGCTGACGTCTTCCACCACGCGGCGACCCTTGTAGGCTTTTGCAAGGTTCTTTGCTGTTAATGTTGCCATAACGAATTAATTACCCTTCTTCTGCGCCGGGGTCTGGCCTTTGTTGTTTTTGTCCTGCAACTGCGACGGCACCAGAACGGTGGTTACGCGCTTGCCTTTATCGCTGAAAGCCTGCATTTTCTGCTCTTTCACCAGATAAGTAATTTTATCGCCCGTTATATTGCTATCGACCTGCTGCAGATAAGCATTACCGGTCAGGATGACAAAATCTTTCGCCAGTTCGTAATGCATCTGGGAAGCGTGACCTTCGACTGGTTTACCGTTGTCCTGCATCTGATAGAACGTTGCCGGTTTACCGTAGCCGTCAATCACTTCTTTACCTTGTTCGCCGCCCGGACGAGTAACGACCACTTTATCGGCATTAATTTTGATGGTGCCCTGGGTAACGATGACATTACCGGTAAAGGTGACCACGTTGCCTTGCATATCAAGAGATTGCTGATCCGACTCAATGTGAATCGGCTGGTCAGTGTCTCCGGTAACGGCAAATGCCGGAATACTGGCGGCCAGAAGTGAGCTGGCAAGCACAAGATTAAGGCTGAGTTTGTTTGTTTTGAATTTCATAGGATGTTCTAACCTTTTCAATCAGCTCGGCGTTCTTGCTGCGTAAGTTGCCGCGCATTTTCAGACCGCTGGAGTTAAATGTTGTTCCGTATAACGTGACGAGGTCTTCAGAGGTAACATCCTGCGTCACCAGATTGATCTGCGCGTTATCCGTCGTGATTCTGCGAAGTTGAGAGTCCGGCACGAGTGCGTTGACTTCAACGTGTCCATATAAATAGAGCATCCGATCATTAGTCAGCTTGGCTTTATCCGCTTTTACCGACCATGTCGGGATTTTATCCTTATCAAACGTGGTAAGTACCGGTTGCGTAAACCACGAAACGGCCTGATCGGAATAATATTCAATGTGTTGAGCAATCAATCGATAGCTTAGCGCCCCTTCAGGGTTATAGACGAGTGTGTCCGTATGCTCGCTTTTATAGGTGGGATCATTGTTGTTGACGACCACCTGGGCGGTATCGTCTTTCTCGGTCATGTTAATGCCGATCATCACCAGAACCGCCAGTGATAACACAATGATAACCCAACGTCTGGCTTTACTCATATCGATAGCCCTTTGGCTTCATCCAGTTTGCCCTGCGCCAGGAGTAATAAGTCGCAAACTTCACGAACTGCGCCACGACCACCAGCAGTGCGCGTCACGTAATCAGCGCGCGGAATCAACAGCGGATGTGCATCAGCCACAGCCACGCTTAAGCCTACTTTTTCCATTACTGGCCAGTCGATGAGATCATCCCCAACGTAAGCCACGTTTTCCGGGGCGATCGCCAGTTTTTCCAGCAGATCGCTAAAGGCGATAAGTTTGTTCGACTGCCCCTGATACAAATGGGTAATTCCCAATGTGGCACAACGATCTTCTACCAGTTTAGCCTTTCGCCCGGTAATGATGGCGACTTCAATATCAGAGGTGAGCGCACAACGAATGCCATAACCGTCCCGAACATTGAACGCTTTAAGTTCTTCGCCGTTGTTGCCCATATAAATCAGGCCATCTGACAGCACGCCATCGACGTCGAGAATTAGCAGACGAATGTTCTCCGCTTTTGCCATAACGTCGGCGCTGACAGGGCCGTAACAGGTCTCAAGCGACGTACCTGCTTTGCTCATTGTTGTTTATCCTTGAATCTTTACACTACGCCTGCACGCAGTAAATCATGCATATGTAACACACCGAGTAAATGGTCGCCATCGGCAACCATTACGGAGGTGATATGGCGGGACTGCATTAAGTTCAGTGCCTCAACGGCCAGAATGCCAGGGCGCACGCGGATTCCCCCCGGCGTCATCACATCGGCAATGCTTAATTGACGGACATCCACACCCATATCGAAGACACGGCGTAAATCACCGTCGGTAAAGATGCCTTCAATCATCATATTGTCATCGCAAATGACAGTCATACCAAGATTTTTGCGGGTAATTTCCAGTAATGCATCGCGCAGGCTGGCGGTTTTTTTGACATGCGGGATCTCATCACCCGTATGCATAATATCGCTTACGCGCAGCAGAAGTTTACGACCCAGTGCGCCGCCGGGATGTGAGAGCGCAAAATCTTCGGCGGTAAAGCCGCGCGCTTTTAACAGGGCGACGGCCAGAGCATCGCCCATCACCAGCGTGGCGGTGGTGCTGCTGGTCGGTGCCAGCCCCAACGGACAGGCTTCTTTCGCTACTTTAACACACAGATGCACGTCAGCGGCACGCGCCATGCTACTCTCCGGACGACCGGTAATGCAGATTAACGGCACGTGAAGACGCTTAAGCACCGGAATCAATGCTGCGATTTCACTGGATTCACCCGAATTAGAGATAGCAATCACCACGTCTTGTGGCGTAACCATGCCTAAATCGCCATGCGCGGCTTCGCCAGGATGGACGAAAAATGACGGAGTACCGGTGCTGGCAAAGGTGGCTGCCATTTTGCGCCCGATGTGTCCCGATTTGCCCATCCCCATAACTACGACTTTACCTTTACACCAAAACATCTTTTCACAAGCGAGTGTGAAATTCTGATTGATGTATTGATCAAGCTCCGCCAGGCATTCACGTTCAATCGCCAGGACTTCTTTACCTGCTTGCTGAAAGTCAAAACCCGGTTGCAACTCTACGTGCGACATAATGCGTTTCCAGTTATTCAACGAGTATTGGCGATAACCAGTACAACATCGCCAGCCATACGATAAATCCGCCTGTTAATAATACCCCTACGCCACGGCCAGGTTGAGGGGAGCGCCGCCAGCACAGCAACGCAAAAATAATGCTTACCAACAACATCACGCTGTAGTCACGGCTATACGCCAGTGGGTTAATCTCCCCTGGGGTAATCAGCGCCGGTAGACCCAGCACGATGACGATATTAAAAATATTCGCGCCGATGATATTACCGACGGCGATGTCGTTCTCACCTTTGCGTACACCGGCTATCGCGGTTGCCAGTTCTGGCAGACTCGTGCCGATAGCGATTGCCGTCAGACCAATAGTCAACTCGCTGATGGCAAAGTAATTTGCCAGCACGGTAGCGTTATCAATCACCATCCGCGTTGCTACTGGCATGATGATCAGTACAATGCCGAGCCATAAAAAAGCAACGGGTAAACCACCTTCACGCGGCAGTTCTGCAAGTT
This sequence comes from Escherichia marmotae, assembly GCF_002900365.1. Taxonomy (NCBI): domain Bacteria; kingdom Pseudomonadati; phylum Pseudomonadota; class Gammaproteobacteria; order Enterobacterales; family Enterobacteriaceae; genus Escherichia; species Escherichia marmotae. The sequence continues at coordinate 2,664,369 of NZ_CP025979.1, read as the reverse complement.
GCTCCCTGGTCAGGCTGTCAGTTCCCTGACGTTCAGCCTGATGTGCAAGTTTAACAATGAACAGCAGCCATAGCACAGCCAGAAAGAGGAGAAAGATACCATCGCTGCGGCTAAGTTGTCCGTCATAGAGTACGGAACCGGCTACAACGCTGACCAATAACATTAAGGGGAATTCACGGCGCAGAACATCAGAATGGACGGTAAAAGGGCGTACCAGCGCGGTCAGACCGAGGATCAGCAAGATATTGATAATGTTTGAGCCAAGCGCCGTACCGACAGCTAAATCTCGTTGTTCGTGCAGCGACGCGGCAAGTGAAACAATAATCTCTGGAAGTGACGTACCAATACTGACTACGGTCATACCAATGATCAGCGGTGGAATGCCAAAAGTGCGACAAAGAATGGAAGCGGCAAATACCAGTCGGTCGGCACTGTATACGACCAAAAGTAAACCAACAATTAACAGTGCCGTAGCTAAAAGCATCTAACGTCCTTTCTTCAGGTATACTCGCGCCGGTCCGCTGAAGATTTTCAGAAAGCCGTAATGGATTCTTAATTTTGACTTTATGCGGCTAAAAAGTAAAACAAATGCCAGCTTTCGCTAACCACGGCGGGTAATATTCTGTAAATATGTTGGGTTCAAGGTTAAATTGAGCGTCATGCTTAAAAAATCAACGCAAGACGAAGGGTGAATTATGGAGCAGTCTGTGGCGAATTTAGTCGATATGCGCGATGTCAGTTTTACGCGTGGCAATCGCTGCATCTTCGATAATATTTCCCTGACCGTGCCGCGAGGGAAGATCACGGCAATCATGGGGCCATCGGGCATCGGTAAAACGACGCTACTCCGACTGATTGGTGGGCAAATCGCACCTGATCACGGTGAGATCCTTTTTGATGGTGAGAATATTCCGGCGATGTCTCGTTCGCGCCTGTACACGGTGCGTAAACGCATGAGCATGTTGTTTCAGTCCGGGGCGTTGTTCACCGATATGAACGTATTTGACAACGTTGCCTATCCACTGCGCGAACACACCCAGCTCCCCGCACCATTGTTGCATAGTACGGTAATGATGAAGCTGGAAGCGGTGGGGCTGCGTGGAGCGGCTAAACTTATGCCTTCTGAACTTTCCGGCGGGATGGCTCGTCGCGCCGCACTGGCGCGCGCAATTGCCCTGGAGCCAGATCTCATCATGTTTGATGAACCGTTTGTTGGGCAAGATCCCATCACTATGGGCGTACTGGTGAAGCTGATTTCTGAGCTGAACAGCGCGCTGGGCGTCACCTGTGTGGTGGTTTCTCACGATGTGCCGGAAGTCTTAAGTATTGCGGATCACGCCTGGATTCTGGCGGACAAAAAGATTGTTGCTCACGGTAGCGCTCAGGCGTTGCAGGAGAATCCCGATCCGCGTGTCCGTCAGTTTCTGGACGGGATAGCTGACGGGCCTGTTCCGTTCCGCTATCCTGCCGGCGATTATCACGCTGATCTTTTACCAGGGAGTTAAGCCACTCATGCTGTTAAATGCGCTGGCGTCGCTTGGACATAAAGGGATTAAAACCCTGAGAACGTTCGGGCGGGCCGGGTTAATGTTATTCAATGCGCTGGTCGGCAAACCGGAATTTCGTAAACACGCGCCGCTGCTGGTGCGTCAGCTCTATAATGTCGGCGTCCTGTCGATGCTGATTATTGTGGTTTCTGGCGTATTCATCGGAATGGTGCTGGGTCTACAAGGTTATCTGGTTCTGACCACCTATAGTGCGGAAACCAGTCTGGGGATGCTGGTGGCGTTATCGCTGCTGCGTGAACTGGGGCCGGTGGTTGCCGCGTTGCTGTTTGCCGGACGCGCCGGTTCGGCGTTAACTGCTGAAATTGGTTTGATGCGCGCCACAGAACAACTCTCCAGTATGGAGATGATGGCGGTCGATCCGCTGCGTCGGGTTATTTCTCCACGTTTCTGGGCTGGGGTTATTTCATTGCCGTTGCTGACGATTATTTTCGTCGCCGTGGGGATCTGGGGCGGATCATTGGTCGGCGTTAGCTGGAAAGGTATTGATAGCGGATTCTTCTGGTCGGCAATGCAAAACGCCGTCGACTGGCGTATGGATTTGGTCAACTGTCTGATTAAGAGCGTGGTGTTCGCCATTACGGTGACGTGGATTTCGTTGTTTAACGGTTACGACGCTATCCCGACTTCTGCCGGGATTAGCCGGGCCACCACTCGCACCGTTGTCCACTCGTCTCTGGCTGTTCTGGGGCTGGATTTTGTGCTGACCGCATTGATGTTTGGGAATTGAGTTCATGCAAACGAAAAAAAATGAAATTTGGGTGGGAATCTTTTTATTAGCAGCACTGCTGGCGGCGCTGTTTGTTTGCCTGAAGGCGGCAAACGTGACGTCAATACGTACTGAACCAACCTACACGCTCTATGCGACGTTCGATAACATCGGCGGTCTGAAAGCGCGCTCTCCGGTTAGTATTGGTGGCGTTGTAGTCGGTCGGGTGGCAGATATTACGCTGGATCCAAAAACCTATTTGCCACGCGTGACGCTGGAAATTGAACAACGTTATAACCACATTCCTGACACCAGTTCGCTGAGCATTCGTACTTCCGGTCTGCTTGGGGAGCAATATCTGGCGTTAAACGTCGGTTTTGAAGATCCCGAACTGGGTACTGCTATCCTGAAGGATGGCGATACAATTCAGGACACCAAGTCTGCGATGGTGCTGGAAGATCTCATTGGTCAGTTCCTTTACGGTAGTAAAGGCGATGACAATAAGAATAGTGGCGATGCGCCAGCTACTGCGCCAGGTAATAATGAAACCACTGAACCTGTGGGTACAACGAAATAATTTCAGGAGAACCGACGCATGTTTAAACGTTTAATGATGGTCGCTTTGCTGGTGATTGCACCGTTGAGTGCGGCAACAGCGGCAGACCAGACCAATCCGTATAAGCTGATGGACGAGGCGGCGCAGAAAACGTTCGATCGCCTGAAGAATGAGCAACCGCAAATTCGGGCTAACCCGGATTATCTGCGTACTATTGTTGATCAGGAGCTACTGCCGTATGTGCAGGTGAAATACGCTGGTGCACTGGTGCTGGGTCAGTATTACAAGAGTGCTACCCCGGCCCAACGTGACGCGTACTTTGCCGCTTTCCGTGAGTACCTGAAGCAGGCTTACGGTCAGGCACTGGCGATGTATCACGGTCAGACTTACCAGATTGCGCCAGAACAGCCGCTGGGCGACAAAACCATTGTGCCTATTCGTGTCACCATTATTGACCCGAATGGCCGCCCGCCGGTACGTCTGGATTTCCAGTGGCGCAAAAATTCCCAAACTGGCAACTGGCAGGCTTACGACATGATTGCCGAAGGCGTCAGCATGATCACCACCAAACAAAACGAGTGGGGAACGCTGCTGCGTACCAAAGGTATCGACGGCCTGACTGCGCAACTGAAATCGATTTCTCAACAGAAAATCACTCTGGAAGAGAAAAAATAATGAGTGAGTCACTGAGCTGGGTGCAGACGGGTGACACTCTGGCATTAGCTGGAGAGTTGGATCAAGACGTACTGCTACCGCTTTGGGAAGTGCGTGAAGAAGCGATGAAGGGAATTACCTGCATCGATCTCAGTCGCGTGTCCCGCGTTGATACAGGTGGGTTGGCGTTGCTGCTCCACCTTATCAATCTGGCGAAAAAGCAGGGTCACAGCGTGACGCTTCAGGGGGTAAACGATAAAGTCTATACCCTGGCAAAGTTGTATAATTTGCCGTCTGATGTCCTGCCTCGTTAAATTTTTTCAGGCTGGATAAGGCGTTAACCGCCAGTCCAGCAAATCTGCCTGCAAGTTGAGCCTTGTTTGATACATCAGCAAGGCTTTTTGCTTATTTATGACTGCGCAACTTTGCTCTAAGATGTTTCGCTGGCTTATTAACTGATGAATGAAGATCCCATGGAAAATAATGAAATTCAGAGCGTGCTGATGAACGCTCTCTCCCTCCAGGAAGTCCACGTTTCCGGCGATGGCAGCCACTTTCAGGTTATTGCCGTGGGTGAGATGTTTGACGGCATGAGCCGGGTTAAAAAACAGCAGACGGTTTATGGTCCGCTGATGGAATATATTGCGGATAACCGCATTCATGCTGTGTCGATCAAAGCTTATACCCCTGCGGAGTGGGCGCGCGATCGCAAACTGAACGGCTTTTGAGCTATGGGCGATTTGCCGGTAGCAGATATGAATTGTTAACTGAGAACAAACTAAATGGATAAATTTCGTGTTCAGGGGCCAACAAAGCTCCAGGGCGAAGTCACAATTTCCGGCGCTAAAAATGCTGCTCTGCCTATCCTTTTTGCCGCGCTACTGGCGGAAGAGCCAGTAGAGATCCAGAACGTTCCGAAACTGAAAGACGTCGATACGTCAATGAAATTGCTGAGTCAGCTTGGTGCTAAAGTGGAACGTAATGGCTCTGTGCATATTGATGCCCGCGATGTAAATGTGTTCTGCGCGCCTTACGAGCTGGTGAAAACCATGCGCGCTTCTATTTGGGCGCTGGGGCCGCTGGTAGCGCGTTTCGGTCAGGGACAGGTTTCGCTGCCTGGCGGTTGTACAATTGGTGCGCGCCCGGTTGATTTACATATTTCCGGCCTTGAGCAATTAGGCGCGACCATCAAACTGGAAGAAGGTTACGTTAAGGCTTCCGTCGATGGCCGTCTGAAAGGCGCGCATATCGTGATGGATAAAGTCAGCGTTGGAGCAACAGTCACCATCATGTGTGCCGCAACTCTGGCAGAAGGCACTACCGTTATCGAAAACGCGGCGCGTGAACCGGAAATCGTCGATACCGCCAACTTCCTCATTACGCTGGGCGCGAAAATTAGCGGTCAGGGTACTGATCGAATAGTCATCGAAGGTGTGGAACGTTTAGGCGGTGGCGTCTACCGCGTGCTACCGGATCGTATTGAGACCGGCACGTTCCTGGTCGCTGCGGCGATCTCTCGCGGTAAAATTATCTGCCGTAACGCCCAGCCAGATACCCTCGATGCTGTGCTGGTGAAGTTGCGTGACGCCGGGGCGGATATTGAAGTGGGTGAGGACTGGATTAGCCTGGATATGCATGGCAAACGTCCGAAGGCTGTTAATGTGCGTACCGCGCCGCATCCGGCGTTTCCGACCGATATGCAGGCCCAGTTCACGTTGCTGAACCTGGTGGCAGAAGGGACTGGATTCATCACTGAAACTGTGTTTGAAAACCGCTTTATGCACGTGCCAGAACTGAGCCGTATGGGCGCGCATGCCGAGATTGAAAGCAATACCGTTATTTGTCACGGTGTCGAAAAACTTTCCGGCGCACAGGTTATGGCGACCGATCTGCGTGCTTCAGCAAGTCTGGTGCTGGCTGGTTGTATTGCAGAAGGAACTACGGTTGTTGATCGTATTTATCACATCGATCGCGGCTACGAACGCATTGAAGACAAACTGCGTGCCTTAGGTGCGAACATCGAGCGTGTGAAAGGCGAGTAATCGTCTGAAAGCTGGCAGCCCCGTTCGCGGGGCTACCGCCAGACAACTCATTTTTTCGGTTTGGTGTAGCTGCGCATTAACTGTGTTCTGTCGATAAACGCATGTGTCTGCGGATCGTGATAGCGTGATGGCCAGATTACCCAAGGTTCCGTTCCTAATGCTTTCGCAATAATCATCTCTCCCTTCGGCCAGGGACGTGATAATGCATTTGCCAGCGTCGAAGAACTTAAACCATTTCTGCGAGACTCCGCAGCCATTGATGTTCCTTTTTTCCGCAAACCAGCAATGATGTCGGCAGGATGCCAGTCAATGAAATTATTCTCCATCTTTCCTCACTCCTTAAGTTAGTCGCTTTCATTCAGAACATGCGTTCTGTCGAGCATCACTATACTCCTGATGGCGAATTGCTCTAAAAAGTTCATGTAAATAGCGTGAAGATTCAGAATATATAAAGAAAAATGGCCTGATTATTCAGAGAGTATTGCGCTGAATAAGTATTTTTATGGAGCTTACTGGAATTATCCCGCGCAATGCGCGGGATACAGGGAAGGGATTAGCGATCGCGTTGAACAGCGATGTGCGCGAGGCCGATTAATGCCTCTCGCCACGGAGTGTCCGGGAGTACCTGTAATGCTTCAATAGCTTTATCTGCTTCTTCCTCGGCACGCTGACGCGTCCATTCGAGAGAACCACAAGCGTTCATTGCTTCCAGAACAGGTTCCAGAAGATGACGCCCGTTGCCTTGCTCAATGGCGGTACGGATCATCTGCGCTTGTTCCGGTGTGCCATGATGCATTGCATGCAGCAGCGGTAACGTTGGTTTACCTTCGTTCAGATCGTCCCCGACGTTTTTACCCAACTGTTCACCGTCGGCATTGTAATCGAGCAAATCGTCGATTAGCTGGAAAGCGGTGCCGAGGTAGCGACCATAATCCTGCAGACCTTTTTCTTCTTCTGGCGTACAACCTGCCAGAATTCCGGAACACTGAGCAGCAGCCTCAAACAGGCGCGCGGTTTTGCTGTAAATAACGCGCATGTAGTTTTCTTCGGTGATGTCCGGGTCGTTAACGTTCATCAGTTGCAGCACTTCACCTTCTGCGATGACGTTTACCGCTTCGGACATCACTTCCAGCACTTTGAGCGAGCCGAGGCTGGTCATCATCTGGAAAGCGCGGGTATAAATAAAATCACCAACCAACACGCTGGCAGCATTGCCAAACGCGGCGTTGGCGGTAGCTTTACCCCTGCGCATATCTGATTCATCCACAACGTCGTCGTGTAGCAGGGTCGCCGTGTGGATAAACTCGATCAGGGCGGCGATAGTGACATGCGCATTCCCCTCATAGCCAACAGCTCGTGCAGCCAGTACAGCAATCATCGGGCGAATGCGTTTACCCCCGCCGCTGACGATGTAATAGCCTAACTGATTGATCAGTTGGACTTCGGAATTAAGCTGCTCGAGAATTGCCGCATTAACACTCGCCATATCTTGCGCGGTTAACTCATTGATTTTTTCTAAATTCATCGCAAAAGCCGGGCTTTTCGCCCCGATTACCTTACTGTGAAAAAAGGCAACTTAGGGTTTATGGTTAGGAATATAGGGTGATTGTACTGAAAAAATGGCACAGATAAACGTTACCGTACAAGTTGTGTTTTTTTTCTTCGTGTATTGACTGTAGCACTTGTCAAAGGCGTGCGTTTTGCGTAATATTCGCGCCCTATTGTGAATATTTATAGCGCGCTCTGAATCATTGAAAAGGTGTGCGCGGAAGCGGAGTTTTATATGTACGCGGTTTTCCAAAGTGGTGGTAAACAACACCGAGTAAGCGAAGGTCAGACCGTTCGCCTGGAAAAGCTGGACATCGCAACTGGCGAAACTGTTGAGTTCGCAGAAGTTCTGATGATCGCAAACGGTGAAGAAGTCAAAATCGGCGTTCCTTTCGTTGATGGCGGCGTAATCAAAGCTGAAGTTGTTGCTCACGGTCGTGGCGAGAAAGTTAAAATCGTTAAGTTTCGCCGTCGTAAACACTATCGTAAGCAGCAGGGTCATCGTCAGTGGTTCACTGATGTGAAAATTACTGGCATCAGCGCCTAAGACCTGAGGAGAGATTTCAAATGGCACATAAAAAGGCTGGCGGCTCCACACGTAACGGTCGCGATTCAGAAGCTAAACGCCTGGGCGTTAAGCGTTTCGGTGGCGAATCCGTTCTGGCGGGTAGCATCATCGTTCGTCAACGTGGTACTAAATTCCACGCGGGCACCAACGTAGGTTGCGGTCGTGACCACACTTTGTTTGCTAAAGCAGACGGTAAAGTGAAATTCGAAGTTAAAGGCCCGAAAAACCGTAAGTTTATCAGCATCGAAGCTGAATAAGTTTTTCGCGTCCCGGTAACGGATGAAAGCCCCGCAACGTGTTGCGGGGCTTTTTACATTCGACAACCGGTAAAAATGCGCATCGTGCGGCGTTAATCCGCAAATGCGTTTTGCAGGGAATACGGTATGAAGCAGCAGGCAGGCATTGGCATTCTTTTGGCGCTCACCACAGCAATTTGCTGGGGGGCGTTGCCAATCGCAATGAAGCAGGTGCTGGAGGTGATGGAACCTCCGACAATCGTGTTTTACCGTTTCTTGATGGCGAGTATTGGCCTTGGTGCCATTCTTGCAGTGAAGAAAAAGCTGCCGCCATTACGCGTGTTTCGTAAGCCACGTTGGTTGATATTACTGGCGGTGGCGACTGCCGGACTGTTTGGGAATTTCATCCTGTTCAGCTCATCCTTGCAATACTTGAGTCCTACCGCCTCGCAGGTGATAGGGCAACTCTCGCCGGTTGGCATGATGGTTGCCAGCGTATTTATCCTGAAAGAGAAAATGCGTAGCACTCAGGTAGTGGGAGCATTGATGCTTCTGAGTGGGCTGGTGATGTTCTTTAACACCAGTCTGGTTGAGATTTTTACAAAGCTCACCGATTACACCTGGGGTGTTATCTTTGGTGTCGGTGCTGCAACGGTCTGGGTGAGTTATGGCGTGGCGCAAAAGGTTTTATTGCGTCGGTTGGCATCACCGCAGATCCTGTTTTTGCTGTACACTTTATGTACAGTGGCGCTCTTCCCACTGGCGAAACCAGGGGTAATAGCGCAGCTTAGCAACTGGCAACTCGCATGTTTAATTTTTTGCGGGCTGAATACGTTGGTAGGATATGGCGCCCTGGCGGAAGCGATGGCACGCTGGCAGGCAGCGCAGGTGAGCGCGATCATCACGCTTACTCCACTGTTTACGCTGTTTTTTTCAGATCTTTTATCACTGGCCTGGCCCGATTTCTTCGCCAGACCGATGTTAAACCTTTTAGGTTATCTCGGTGCGTTTGTCGTGGTTGCGGGCGCGATGTATTCCGCCATTGGTCATCGTATTTGGGGCGGATTACGTAAGCATACAACGGTGGTATCGCAACCCCGCGCAGGCGAATGATTTACGGAGAATAAAATGAAGTTTGTTGATGAAGCATCGATTCTGGTCGTTGCAGGTGATGGCGGCAATGGTTGTGTGAGCTTCCGCCGCGAAAAATATATTCCGAAAGGCGGCCCGGATGGCGGCGATGGTGGTGACGGCGGCGACGTATGGATGGAAGCCGACGAGAACCTGAACACGCTTATCGATTACCGTTTTGAAAAATCTTTCCGTGCAGAGCGTGGCCAGAACGGTGCAAGCCGCGACTGTACCGGTAAGCGTGGTAAAGACGTGACGATTAAAGTGCCAGTAGGTACGCGTGTTATCGATCAGGGCACTGGTGAAACCATGGGCGATATGACCAAACACGGTCAGCGTCTGCTGGTTGCTAAGGGCGGCTGGCACGGCCTGGGCAACACCCGCTTCAAATCATCGGTTAACCGTACTCCCCGGCAGAAAACCAACGGTACGCCAGGTGATAAGCGTGAGCTGCTGCTGGAGCTGATGCTGCTGGCTGATGTCGGGATGCTGGGGATGCCAAACGCTGGTAAATCGACCTTTATCCGCGCAGTATCTGCGGCTAAACCGAAAGTGGCGGACTATCCGTTTACCACTCTGGTGCCAAGCCTTGGCGTGGTTCGTATGGACAATGAGAAGAGCTTCGTTGTTGCTGATATTCCGGGGCTGATTGAAGGTGCTGCTGAAGGTGCAGGTCTGGGGATCCGCTTCCTGAAGCATCTGGAACGTTGCCGCGTATTGCTGCACCTTATCGATATCGATCCGATTGACGGCACCGATCCGGTTGAGAACGCGCGTATTATTATTAGCGAGCTGGAAAAATACAGCCAGGATCTGGCGGCGAAACCACGCTGGTTAGTCTTCAACAAGATTGACCTGCTGGATAAAGCGGAAGCCGAAGAGAAAGCGAAAGCCATCGCTGAGGCGCTGGGTTGGGAAGATAAATATTATCTGATCTCTGCAGCGAGCGGGCTGGGCGTGAAAGACCTCTGCTGGGATGTGATGACCTTTATCATCGAAAACCCAGTGGTGCAGGCCGAAGAAGCGAAACAGCCAGAGAAAGTCGAATTCATGTGGGATGATTATCACCGTCAGCAGCTTGAAGAGATTGCTGAAGAGGATGATGAAGACTGGGATGACGACTGGGACGAAGACGACGAAGAGGGCGTTGAGTTCATTTACAAGCGTTAATCAGCAAAACCCCGGCACTGCGCCGGGGTTTCTTTTGTGTGCCGGGCATGTTCAGCAGCTCGGGGGTGAAAGTCCCCTGTCCAGCCTGATGGTGGCGAAGGACTAGCGAAGCGCAAGGGCGTCGTCGTGAGGCGGGGTCTGAAGGAAGCGTGAAGCAAATCCATGACCTGACGAACAGAAATCCGATACGAGGCCTACCCGGTTGGCGGAGCAAGCAAAGAATTGCGAAGGCCATAACCATCAAGAACCGGGGTGGTAAATCGGACAGGTGTGTGGTGAAGGCGGCTGAACTTACCCCGGGAGGCCTGTCCGTCGTTCTGTATCCAGAACTGAGCGTACCGTAAGGGGCGCTGACCGGCGGACAGGAGTCAGCAGAGGGCATAGTAGGGCATGACACCCGAAGGCCCGAACGGTAATGAGTGACGAGTATCAACGGAGGTTCTGAACGGTCATGCAGCAGAAAACGCATCGCGACCCTGAGGCCGGGGAACGGGGTGAAGCCCCGAACGCCGCCCTTCCGGGGGCTGAAACCGTGCAGGCACCGACGAACAGAGAAAGTCCGTCGTCAACAGTGTGGCTGATGGAAGCCATTTGTGAACCAGTCAATCTCAGGCAAGCCCTGAAAAGAGTTAAAGCCAACAAAGGTGCAGCGGGAGTCGATGGTATGCGCGTAAGCGAACTGCCGGACTACCTGAGGCACCACTGGCCAGAGCTGAAAGCGCAACTGCTGTCCGGCAGATACCGCCCATCTCCTGTGAGAAGAGTGTCCATACCGAAGCCCGGCGGCGGCGAACGTCTGCTGGGCATCCCGACGGTGGTGGATCGCTTCATCCAGCAGGCGATGATGCAGGTATTGCAGGCACAGTGGGATAGCTCGTTCAGCGACAACAGCTACGGGTTCCGTCCCGGTCGTTCGGCCCACCAGGCAGTGATACAAGCCCGGGAACATATCGGGGCCGGGTATCACTGGGTGGTCGACCTCGATCTGGAGAAGTTCTTCGACCGGGTAAATCACGATGTGCTGATGAGCCGGATAGAGAAACGAGTATCGGATAAACGGGTGTTGTCACTTATCCGCAGGTTCCTGAATGCAGGGGTGATGGACGCAGGTCTGGTAAGGCCGGTGACAGAAGGAACGCCGCAGGGCGGCCCACTGTCGCCGCTGCTATCGAACCTGCTGCTTGACGACCTCGACAAGGAACTGGAGAAACGTGGTCTGAAGTTCGTGCGGTACGCAGACGACTGTAATGTCTACGTGAAAAGCGAACGGGCAGGCAACCGGATCATGGCGGGGTTGACGCACTGGCTGAGCCATAAACTGAAGCTGAAGGTCAACGCGAAGAAGAGTGCTGTAGCACGCCCTGAAACGCGCAAGTTCCTTGGATACAGCTTCATAAGGGGGCGGAAGGTATGGTGCGTGGTATCGCCGGAGTCGATAAAACGGTTCAAAATGCGGATAAGAGCACTGACCGGACGCAACACAGGGAGAAGCCTTGAACAGCTAACTCAGCCGCTAAGACGATATCTGACGGGCTGGAAAAGTTACTACGGGCTGAACCAGAGGCCATCGCTGATGCGAGAGCTGAACGGATGGATAAGGCGCAGGCTGCGAAGCATACTCTGGAAACAGTGGAAAACGGGCCGCAACCGCTTCAGGGAGTTGCGCAGTCGAGGCGTAAGCAAGGACCTTGCGGCGCAAACAGCAGGAAGCTGCCATAAAGAGTGGCGGATAAGCTGTAGTCCGGCACTGAATATAGCACTCCCCAATAAGCTGTTCTCCAGACTGGGCCTGCCAGAAGTATAGGCAGGCGACGATCAACATAACCGAACCGCCGTATACGGCCCCGTACGTACGGTGGTGTGGGAGGAAGCTGATCGTGAGATCAGCTCCTATCCCGATTAACTAATTGTTCTGATAAATATCTTTGTACAAGCGGCTTTCAAAGCGCACCAACGGAATGCGGCGATTACGTTGATCCGCCGGTTCTACCGCATAGCCAGAAAGATATTGTACAAATGCCATCCGTTGCCCACTTGCCGTGGTAATGAATCCCGCCAGGTTATACACGCCTTGTAACGATCCTGTTTTTGCCGAAACTTTGCCATCTACCCCCGCCTGATGCAGACCGGCACGGTACTGTAACGAGCCGTCATAGCCTGCCAGCGGCAGCATGGAGATAAAGTTAAGCTCGTTATCATGCTGGGCAATGTATTGTAGCACTTGCATCATGGTGGCTGGCGCAATCAGGTTATGTCGTGAAAGCCCTGAACCATCGGCAATAATGGTGTTGCCAATATCGACACCGGCTTGCTGACGCAGGATCTGGCGCACGGCATCGGAGCCGGCTCGCCATGTACCAGGCACATTAAAGCGCGCATGACCAATCATTCGAAAGACGGTATCTGCGATCATGTTGTCCGATTTTTTCAGCATAATCTTAAGCAGATCATGCAAAGGGGCCGACTGTTTGCTGGCGACCACCGTTCCCGGCTCATTAACCTGTGTCTGGCGCAGCAGTGTGCCGGTATAGGTGATGCCTGCCTGTTTAAGCTCATCTTTCAGAATCGCCCCAGCATAGCTGGCACCATCCTGTACGGCAAAGGCCAATGGAAGAGGCTCAGAACGTTGTGGCAGGCATCCAGTTAGCGTAAAGCGGTTAAGGTCACCAGGCACGACATCCAGCTCGCAATATTGCGCTTCGGCAGAACCACGGGGGAGGGTGCGTACCTGACTGAACATCGTAACGGGGTAATAAGATGCCACGCGAATAAAAGCCATATCACCGGGCTTTTGTGCGCTGTAGAGCGAGACAGAGAAGCAATTGCGGTCAACGATAGCGGCGGCTGGCGGAGCGCTAAAGCATTGTGTCATGTCGTTCCAAGGCCAGCCGGGAGCCTTATCGTGACTGGCAAAAATGGAGGTATCTATAAGCACGTTGCCATTGATTTGCGTGATGCCAGATTTTTTCAGGGTTGCTACCATATTGCGAATATCCTGACGTTTTAGCGTCGGATCGGCACCAAATCGCGCCACTAAGTCGCCTTTAAGCACACCATTTTCCACATTACCTTTGGTTTCCAACGTGGTGGTAAAACGAAAGTCGGGGCCGAGTTGAATCAATGCCGCCAGCGCAGTGATGACTTTTTGCGTACTGGCGGGTAGCGCCATCTGCTGACTGTGGTAATCAATAGTGGGGGCAGACGCGCCGACTTTTTGCACCATCAGGGCAAGGTTGGCACCTGCGGGGAGTTGAGTAATGTACTCATCAACATTCGCGGCCTGAACACTGAACGCTATACCGCTGGTCAATCCGATGATAAATCTGGAAAATCGCATAATCTCGCGCTAACAACCTGGAATCGAGCCGTCATACTACGGCGCAACACCCTATAAAGTAAACGATGACCCTTCGGGAACTTCAGGGTAAAATGACCATCAAAATGTGAATTGTAGCTGACCTGGGACCTGTTTCCGGGTCGGTATTTTTTTGCTTCTGGCCCTGGTGAGGAGTTATGCCGGGCTGACCGAACAGCCGGGGTGGGTGGAGACTCGCCCCATCAGGAATATTCAAGAGGTATAACAAATGCAAGCTATTCCGATGACCTTACGCGGCGCTGAAAAATTACGCGAAGAGCTGGATTTTCTGAAATCTGTGCGCCGTCCTGAAATCATTGCTGCTATTGCTGAAGCGCGTGAACATGGCGATCTGAAAGAGAACGCCGAATACCACGCAGCTCGTGAGCAGCAGGGCTTCTGCGAAGGCCGTATTAAAGATATCGAAGCCAAGCTGTCGAACGCTCAGGTAATCGATGTCACCAAAATGCCGAACAATGGTCGCGTTATTTTTGGTGCTACCGTAACGGTGTTGAATCTGGATTCTGATGAAGAGCAGACTTATCGCATCGTAGGTGATGACGAAGCTGACTTTAAACAAAACCTGATTTCTGTAAACTCGCCTATCGCTCGTGGCTTGATCGGCAAAGAAGAAGATGATGTTGTGGTCATCAAAACGCCGGGCGGTGAAGTAGAATTTGAAGTAATTAAGGTGGAATACCTGTAAGAATTACCCAATACTCAAAATGTTGATGTATTGTAAAGAAAGGAAAAAGGCCGCTATGCGGCCTTTTATCAACGAACAGAGCGTGGCATTTTGCTCTCCTGCCTGCGGAAAATCCCTCGTTTTACACAGAAAATGTGTGTAACTTTAGGATAATCTTAGCGTGGCAGCGAGATTTTACGTTCTTTAGTTGGGCGATAAAGCACCAGCGTTTTACCGATGACCTGTACATTACAGGCGCCGGTTTCGCGCACGATAGCTTCCACGATCAAGGTTTTAGTTTCGCGATCTTCTGTTGCGATTTTCACCTTGATGAGTTCATGGTGCTCTAGCGCTTGTTCAATCTCGGCCAGCACCCCTTCGGTCAAACCATTACTGCCAAGCAGAACAACTGGCTTGAGCGGATGTGCCAGACCTTTCAGGTGCTGTTTTTGTTTAGTACTCAGATTCATCGTATTTTTTTGCTTACGTTGGGATTGAAAACGGGTCATTCTACCGCCATCTCCCATATATCACCAAATAGGCGCGTAAAAATTTACGCAATTGGTTACGATGAGTTATCCCAATGGGAAAGTTAAATGACAGGTAAGAAGCGTTCTGCCAGTTCCAGCCGCTGGCTTCAGGAACACTTTAGCGATAAATATGTTCAACAGGCACAGAAAAAGGGGTTACGTTCCCGTGCCTGGTTTAAACTTGATGAAATACAGCAAAGTGACAAACTCTTTAAACCGGGAATGACGGTAGTCGACCTTGGCGCCGCGCCGGGTGGTTGGTCACAATATGTAGTCACCCAAATTGGCGGCAAAGGCCGTATCATCGCTTGCGATCTTTTACCTATGGATCCTATCGTTGGTGTGGACTTTCTTCAGGGCGATTTTCGTGATGAACTGGTCATGAAGGCTCTGCTGGAGCGTGTAGGCGACAGCAAAGTCCAGGTTGTCATGTCAGATATGGCACCAAACATGAGCGGAACACCGGCGGTGGATATCCCCCGTGCCATGTATCTGGTGGAACTGGCGCTAGAAATGTGTCGTGATGTGTTAGCGCCGGGTGGCAGTTTTGTAGTGAAGGTGTTCCAGGGCGAAGGTTTCGATGAGTATCTAAGGGAAATTCGCTCCCTGTTTACGAAGGTTAAAGTTCGTAAGCCGGACTCTTCTCGTGCACGTTCGCGGGAAGTGTATATTGTAGCGACCGGGCGTAAACCCTAACCGGGAGATTTCAGACGAAAGTTTGAAAGATGCTGGATATAGAGTATCCTGACGCTGTTTTTAACACAGTTGTAATAAGAGGTTAATCCCTTGAGTGACATGGCGAAAAACCTAATACTCTGGCTGGTCATTGCCGTTGTGCTGATGTCAGTATTCCAGAGCTTTGGGCCCAGCGAGTCTAATGGCCGTAAGGTGGATTACTCTACCTTCCTACAAGAGGTCAATAACGACCAGGTTCGTGAAGCGCGTATCAACGGACGTGAAATCAACGTTACCAAGAAAGATAGTAACCGTTATACCACTTACATTCCGGTTCAGGATCCAAAACTACTGGATAACCTGTTGACCAAGAACGTCAAGGTTGTCGGTGAACCGCCTGAAGAGCCAAGCCTGCTGGCTTCTATCTTCATCTCCTGGTTCCCGATGCTGTTGCTGATTGGTGTCTGGATCTTCTTCATGCGTCAAATGCAGAGCGGCGGTGGCAAAGGTGCTATGTCGTTCGGTAAGAGCAAAGCACGTATGTTGACGGAAGATCAGATCAAAACGACCTTTGCTGACGTTGCTGGTTGCGACGAAGCAAAAGAAGAAGTTGCTGAGCTGGTTGAGTATCTGCGTGAGCCGAGCCGCTTCCAGAAACTGGGCGGTAAGATCCCGAAAGGGGTTCTGATGGTTGGTCCTCCGGGTACTGGTAAAACGTTGCTGGCGAAAGCCATTGCAGGCGAAGCGAAAGTTCCGTTCTTTACCATTTCTGGTTCTGACTTCGTTGAAATGTTCGTTGGTGTTGGTGCATCTCGTGTACGTGACATGTTCGAACAGGCGAAGAAAGCGGCTCCGTGTATCATCTTTATTGATGAAATCGATGCCGTAGGCCGCCAGCGTGGCGCGGGGCTGGGTGGTGGTCACGATGAACGTGAACAGACACTTAACCAGATGCTGGTTGAGATGGACGGCTTCGAAGGTAACGAAGGTATCATCGTGATCGCTGCGACTAACCGCCCGGACGTTCTCGACCCGGCGCTGCTGCGTCCTGGTCGTTTCGACCGTCAGGTTGTGGTTGGTTTGCCAGATGTTCGTGGTCGTGAGCAGATCCTGAAAGTTCACATGCGTCGCGTACCGCTGGCACCAGATGTTGATGCGGCAATTATCGCCCGTGGTACACCGGGCTTCTCTGGCGCAGATCTGGCTAACCTGGTGAACGAAGCAGCACTGTTCGCTGCACGTGGCAATAAACGTGTTGTTTCGATGGTTGAGTTCGAGAAAGCGAAAGACAAAATCATGATGGGCGCGGAACGTCGCTCCATGGTGATGACGGAAGCGCAGAAAGAGTCCACCGCGTATCACGAAGCAGGCCATGCGATTATCGGTCGCTTGGTGCCGGAACACGATCCGGTACACAAAGTAACGATTATCCCGCGCGGTCGTGCGTTGGGTGTGACCTTCTTCCTGCCTGAAGGCGATGCTATCAGTGCCAGCCGTCAGAAACTGGAAAGCCAGATCAGTACCCTGTACGGCGGTCGTCTGGCAGAAGAGATCATCTACGGACCGGAACATGTTTCTACCGGGGCGTCCAACGACATTAAAGTTGCGACCAACCTGGCGCGTAACATGGTGACCCAGTGGGGCTTCTCTGAGAAACTCGGTCCGCTACTGTATGCGGAAGAAGAAGGTGAAGTTTTCCTCGGTCGTAGCGTGGCCAAAGCTAAACATATGTCCGATGAAACTGCGCGTATCATCGACCAGGAAGTGAAGTCACTGATTGAACGTAACTACAATCGTGCGCGTCAGTTGTTGAACGACAACCTGGATATCCTGCATGCGATGAAAGATGCACTCATGAAATATGAGACCATCGACGCACCGCAGATTGATGACCTGATGGCGCGTCGCGATGTACGTCCGCCTGCAGGTTGGGAAGAGTCGGGAGCATCTAACAATTCTGACAATAATGGCACTCCAAAGGCACCGCGTCCGGTTGATGAACCACGCACGCCAAATCCGGGTAATACCATGTCAGAGCAGTTAGGCGACAAGTAAGTTCCCGCATCAGATGACTGTATTTGTACCGAAAACCCCGGGGCGTGCTCCGGGGTTTTTTCTTATCAATTTATACCAGGGATAACACCATGAAACTCTTTGCCCAGGGCTCTTCACTGGATCTTAGCCATCCTCACGTAATGGGGATCCTCAACGTTACGCCAGATTCTTTCTCTGATGGCGGTACGCATAACTCACTGACTGATGCAGTGAAACATGCGAACCTGATGATCAACGCTGGCGCGACGATCATTGACGTTGGTGGAGAGTCCACGCGTCCAGGGGCAGCGGAAGTGAGTGTTGAAGAAGAGTTGCAGCGTGTTATTCCGGTGGTTGAGGCAATTGCGCAACGATTCGAAGTTTGGATCTCGGTCGATACTTCTAAACCGGAAGTCATCCGGGAATCGGCAAGAGTGGGCGCTCACATCATTAACGATATCCGATCCCTTTCCGAGCCAGGTGCTCTGGAAGCGGCTGCGGAAACCGGTTTACCCGTATGTCTGATGCATATGCAGGGAAATCCAAAGACCATGCAGGAAGCACCGAAATATGATGATGTCTTTGCTGAAGTGAATCGCTACTTTATTGAGCAAATAGCACGTTGTGAACAGGCGGGTATCGCAAAAGAGAAATTGTTGCTCGACCCCGGATTCGGTTTCGGTAAAAATCTCTCCCATAACTATTCATTACTGGCGCGTCTGGCTGAATTTCATCATTTCAATCTGCCGCTGTTGGTGGGTATGTCACGAAAATCGATGATTGGACAGCTACTGAATGTTGGGCCGTCTGAGCGTCTGAGCGGCAGTCTGGCTTGTGCGGTAATTGCCGCAATGCAGGGCGCGCACATTATTCGTGTTCATGACGTCAAAGAAACCGTAGAAGTGATGCGGGTGGTGGAAGCCACTCTGTCTGCAAAGGAAAATAAACGCTATGAGTAATCGTAAATATTTCGGGACCGATGGGATTCGTGGTCGTGTTGGGGATGCGCCGATCACACCTGATTTTGTGCTTAAACTGGGCTGGGCTGCGGGTAAAGTACTGGCGCGGCACGGCTCCCGGAAGATCATTATCGGCAAAGATACCCGTATTTCTGGCTATATGTTGGAGTCGGCGCTGGAAGCCGGCCTAGCGGCAGCGGGCCTTTCCGCGCTCTTCACCGGCCCGATGCCAACACCGGCGGTGGCTTATCTGACACGCACCTTTCGTGCAGAGGCCGGGATTGTGATTTCTGCATCGCATAACCCGTTCTACGATAATGGTATTAAATTCTTTTCCATCGACGGCACTAAACTGCCAGATGCAGTCGAAGAAGCCATCGAAGCTGAAATGGAAAAAGAGATTAGCTGCGTTGATTCGGCAGAACTGGGTAAAGCCAGCCGTATTGTTGATGCTGCGGGTCGCTATATCGAATTTTGCAAAGCCACGTTCCCGAACGAACTTAGCCTCAGTGAACTGAAGATTGTGGTGGATTGCGCAAATGGTGCAACCTATCACATCGCTCCAAATGTACTGCGCGAGCTGGGAGCGAACGTAATCGCCATCGGTTGTGAGCCGAATGGTGTAAACATCAATGCCGAAGTGGGGGCAACTGATGTTCGTGCATTACAGGCGCGTGTACTGGCTGAAAAAGCGGATCTCGGCATTGCCTTTGACGGCGACGGCGACCGCGTCATCATGGTTGACCATGAAGGCAATAAAGTCGATGGCGATCAGATCATGTATATCATCGCGCGTGAAGGTCTTCGTCAGGGGCAGTTGCGTGGTGGCGTAGTGGGCACATTAATGAGCAATATGGGGCTGGAATTGGCGCTGAAACAGCTAGGTATTCCATTTGCTCGCGCAAAAGTGGGCGACCGCTATGTACTGGAAAAAATGCAGGAGAAAGGCTGGCGCATCGGCGCGGAGAACTCCGGTCATGTGATTCTGCTGGATAAAACCACCACCGGTGACGGCATCGTTGCCGGTTTGCAGGTACTGGCGGCGATGGCGCGCAACCACATGAGTCTGCACGACCTTTGCAGTGGCATGAAAATGTTCCCGCAGATTCTGGTTAACGTGCGTTATACCGCAGGCAGCGGCGATCCGCTTGAGCATGAATCAGTTAAAGCCGTGACAGCGGAAGTTGAAGCGGCGCTGGGTAGCCGTGGACGCGTGCTGCTGCGTAAATCTGGCACCGAGCCGTTGATTCGCGTGATGGTCGAAGGTGAAGACGAAGCACAGGTGACTGAATTTGCCCACCGTATCGCTGATGCGGTAAAAGCGGTTTAATGCGATTGCTAACTGGCTAAAAAGGCGGCGATTGTCGCCTTTGTTCTACTTATGTACATCGGTTTTGCTGTTTTTTTCCGCAGTTGATACAATGCAATAAAATTGCCCTTGCGAAGGTCATTCGCTTTGGTTAGTATTCACACCCGCTTCAGTGGGAAAGATTAAATTATCCCGCTTTATTGGTTGAAGCATTGGTACGCGGCAACTCCGCAAGGAACAGGTTGATTATGTACGAAGCTCTTTTAGTAGTTTTCCTTATTGTAGCAATTGGCCTTGTTGGTCTGATCATGCTGCAGCAAGGTAAAGGCGCTGATATGGGAGCCTCCTTCGGAGCAGGCGCTTCCGCTACGCTGTTTGGTTCAAGTGGTTCTGGTAACTTCATGACCCGTATGACGGCTGTGCTGGCAACGTTGTTCTTCATCATCAGTCTGGTGTTGGGTAACATCAACAGTAATAAAACCAATAAAGGTAGCGAATGGGAAAATCTGAGTGCTCCGGCGAAAACCGAACAGACTCAGCCCGCTGCTCCGGCTAAGCCGACCAGCGATATCCCGAACTAAGAGTAGTATCTGTGCTGAGGTGGTGGAATTGGTAGACACGCTACCTTGAGGTGGTAGTGCCCTAACGGGCTTGTGGGTTCGAGTCCCATCCTCAGTACCAATATTCCGAAAGAAAGACGCTGAAAAGCGTCTTTTTTCGTTTTTATAAGTTAAACATTCTGGTAGCTATTTCCCCACCCGTAAGTCTGTTTCATCCAGTTTGAAATCTGTAATTTCTAACTTTTGCATTATTAACGGAAGCACCTGGTGAATTATTCTCATACCAGTAAGGATCTCGTTCATGTATATATCAGGATGAATGCGAGATTTATTGAAATCGAAACTTTCGGCTTCTGCTGCAACGCTAAGTTGGTCAGCAGTGTTATAAACCATATCCAGAAGTTCGGCTCTTAACGGGATTCCCGCCCTGAATGCCATCATCTTGAGTTGATTCAACCAATTTTCGTAGTCTTTTTGAACTTTATAACGAAACTGTTTAATGTTTGACGCAATCGGAGTATCAATTTCAATTTTGCATGCGGCAAGTGATATCAATGAACTCTGAATATTGATGGCTTCGCTGGAATAGACATCTAAATCATCATCCTGAACTAACTCATCAACATATGCTATGTAGAATCCATAAACGTCATTCAGAGCATGGTAAATGTCATTGATTACGGAACAATGAGCGTTGTTCTCTATGACCTCCCAAAAAGCCTCTTTATGATCAGCATTTTTGCCGTCAATATTAAGTTCTTTGGGAAAGGAAAGAGGTGAAGGAAAACCTATGCGGTTCAATACATCTATTGTTTCTTCAACCAAAAAGCCATCTTCGTCAGTAATAGGTCGTGTTATATAACCCGTTTCAGAGCCTTCCATAGCTTGTTGAGCAAGAAAATGGATAAGTCGATCCCATTTCTCAGCATTCTCGACTGAGCCCGCCCATTCAACTAGTTGAGGAGAGTAATGCCCTATTTGTGTAATATCTCTGAATTTTTTTCCATGTCAGTAGACATATGTTCCCCTTTTTTCCACTTGCTAATTTGTGTTGAGGAAACACCTAACTGGTTTGCTAAATCTTTTTGGGTACATTTCAGAGTATGTACTGCGAGGCGTACAAAATATTCACCATTCATTGGTCATTCCTTTTACTGAGCATGAAAGAATAAAGTAAAAATAGAATGGACTGATATTTACTTTATTTAATTTGAATTTTACTTTAACTCCGAAACCGGACATGTGAATCCCAAGCGTGGCCACATTCTCTTAGCCGTAAAAAAAGGCCGCAATGGCGGCCTTTAGCACGAACTCTCTGAAATTACTGACCTTTGTTTTCCAGATTCTCAACCTGCGGCACGCCAGAAGCGGCAGAAGAGGAGAGCAGGCCAGTTTTGGCATAACCGAAAAGTTTCTCGCGGGTGTCAGTGATATCCAGGTTACGCATGGTCAGTTGACCAATACGATCGTCTGGTGAGAACACTGAGTCACCTTTTTCCATTGTCAGACGCTCTGGCTTATAAGTCAGGTTGTCAGAGACAGTATTGAGGATGGAGTAGTCGTTACCGCGACGCAGTTCCAGGGTAACTTCACCTGTAATCTGGCTGGCAACCCAGCGTTGCAGGGAGTCTCGTAGCATCAGCGCCTGAGAGTCGAACCAACGTCCCTGATACAGCAGACGTCCCAACTGGCGACCATGCGCGTGATATTGCTCAATGGTATCTTCGTTGTGAATACCGGTCAGCAGACGTTCATAAGCGATATGCAGCAGAGCCATCCCCGGAGCTTCGTAGATACCACGGCTTTTCGCTTCGATGATACGGTTTTCGATCTGGTCGCTCATGCCCAGGCCGTGACGGCCACCAATGCGGTTGGCTTCAAGCATCATTTCTACATCGTCGCTAAAGGTTTTACCGTTTAGCGCTACCGGATGCCCCAGCTCAAAACGTACCGTGACTTCTTCTGCCGGGATCTTCACGCTCTCGTCCCAGAATTTCACACCCATAATCGGGTTGACGATTTTGACGCTGGAGTTGAGGTATTCCAGATCTTTCGCTTCGTGCGTCGCGCCGAGCATGTTGGAGTCTGTGGAGTAGGCTTTTTCAACCGACATTTTGTAGTCGAAACCGCAGGCAATCATAAATTCAGACATTTCATGACGACCGCCTAACTCATCAATAAAGTCAGTATCAAGCCACGGTTTGTAAATCTGCAATTCGGCGTTGGTAAGCAGGCCGTAACGATAGAAACGTTCGATATCGTTTCCTTTATAGGTGCTGCCATCACCCCAGATGTTAACGCCATCTTCTTTCATCGCAGCAACCAGCATGGTGCCGGTTACGGCGCGGCCCAGTGGCGTGGTGTTAAAATAGGTCAGACCGCCGGTGGTGTTATGGAAAGCACCACACTGAATAGCGGCAATACCTTCAGCCACCAGTTGTTTGCGGCAGTCGATCAGACGAGCATTCTCCGCGCCGTATTCCATGGCTCGACGAGGGATCGCATCATAATCCTCTTCGTCTGGCTGGCCCAAATTTGCAGTATATGCATAAGGGACAGCTCCCTTTTGTCGCATCCACAGCAGTGCGGCACTGGTGTCCAGACCGCCAGAAAAAGCGATACCAATACGTTGACCTACCGGGAGATGCTTGAGAATCGTCGTCATAAAATAACACCCTGCTTGATTAACTAATGATGAGCCTGTATTTCTGCTCTAACTGAATTTTTATGCAAAATAAATGAGTTTTCATTTAATCATCTTTTATCTGAGACAGGAAGAGTTTAGTGTGTTTTTTGTAAAATAATGCGCTTAAGAGAGGTAAGGAGAGGATGAAAGTATTCAACAAATGAAAGTGAACAGGATATCCATTCACATGATTAGCAATAAATGTTGACAAAATGTGGCGTGGATCACTATAATGGCCGCAGATTTTACGTCCCGTCTCGGTACACCAAATCCCAGCAGTATTTGCATTTTTTACTCAAAACAAGTAGAATTTGCCACGTTTCAGGCGCGGGGTGGAGCAGCCTGGTAGCTCGTCGGGCTCATAACCCGAAGGTCGTCGGTTCAAATCCGGCCCCCGCAACCACTTTCCCTTAGAGTTCTTTTTCAAATATACTGTGAAGACTTCGGCCTTCGTAGTGGGATTTGAAAAAATCCTTCTGGAAAGTGCTCCAGACCGCATTTGCGGTTATAGGGTTCAGTTATATAAAGCCCCGATTTATCGGGGTTTTTTGTTATCTGACTACAGAATAACTGGGCTTTAGGCCCTTTTTTTATGTCTTGGGGGTGGGCTTGTCCACATTAGAGCAAAAATTAACAGAGATGATTACTGCGCCAGTTGAGGCCCTGGGTTTTGAACTGGTTGGCATCGAGTTTATTCGCGGTCGCACATCCACACTGCGCATCTATATTGATAGTGAAGATGGCATCAATGTTGATGATTGTGCTGATGTGAGCCACCAGGTAAGTGCTGTGTTGGATGTTGAAGATCCCATCACCGTTGCTTATAACCTGGAAGTCTCCTCACCGGGTCTCGATCGCCCACTGTTCACGGCTGAACACTACGCCCGTTTTGTCGGAGAAGAGGTCACTCTGGTACTCCGTATGGCGGTACAAAACCGTCGTAAATGGCAGGGCGTTATCAAAGCGGTAGACGGTGAAATGATCACAGTTACCGTCGAAGGTAAAGATGAAGTGTTCGCGCTGAGTAATATCCAGAAGGCGAACCTGGTTCCCCACTTTTAATAGTCTGGATGAGGTGAAAACCCCGCGATGAACAAAGAAATTTTGGCTGTAGTTGAAGCCGTCTCCAATGAAAAGGCGCTGCCTCGCGAGAAAATTTTCGAAGCGTTGGAAAGCGCGCTGGCTACAGCAACCAAGAAAAAATATGAACAAGAGATCGACGTCCGCGTACAGATCGATCGCAAAAGCGGTGATTTTGACACCTTCCGTCGTTGGCTGATTGTTGATGAAGTCACTCAGCCAACTAAAGAAATCACCCTTGAAGCCGCGCGTTATGAAGATGAAAGCCTGAACCTGGGCGATTACGTTGAAGATCAGATTGAGTCTGTCACCTTTGACCGTATTACGACCCAGACGGCAAAGCAGGTTATCGTGCAGAAAGTTCGTGAAGCCGAACGTGCGATGGTTGTTGATCAGTTCCGTGAACACGAAGGTGAAATCATCACCGGCGTGGTGAAAAAAGTAAACCGCGATAATATCTCTCTGGATCTGGGCAACAATGCTGAAGCTGTGATCCTGCGTGAAGATATGCTGCCGCGTGAGAACTTCCGCCCAGGTGACCGCGTTCGTGGCGTGCTCTATTCTGTTCGCCCGGAAGCGCGTGGTGCGCAACTTTTCGTTACCCGTTCCAAGCCAGAAATGCTGATCGAACTGTTCCGCATTGAAGTGCCGGAAATTGGCGAAGAAGTTATTGAAATTAAAGCAGCGGCTCGCGATCCGGGATCTCGTGCGAAAATCGCGGTGAAAACCAACGATAAACGTATCGATCCGGTAGGTGCTTGCGTGGGTATGCGTGGTGCACGTGTTCAGGCTGTTTCCACTGAACTTGGCGGCGAGCGTATCGATATCGTCCTGTGGGATGATAATCCGGCGCAATTCGTTATTAACGCGATGGCACCGGCAGACGTTGCTTCTATCGTGGTGGATGAAGATAAACACACCATGGATATCGCTGTTGAAGCCGGTAACCTGGCGCAGGCGATTGGGCGTAATGGTCAGAACGTGCGTCTGGCTTCGCAGTTGAGTGGTTGGGAACTTAACGTAATGACCGTTGACGACCTGCAAGCTAAACATCAGGCGGAAGCGCACGCAGCGATCGACACCTTCACCCGTTATCTCGACATTGACGAAGACTTCGCCACTGTCCTGGTAGAAGAAGGCTTCTCGACTCTGGAAGAACTGGCCTACGTGCCGATGAAAGAGCTGCTGGAAATTGAAGGCCTTGATGAGCCGACTGTTGAAGCACTGCGCGAGCGTGCTAAAAATGCACTGGCCACCATTGCACAGGCCCAGGAAGAAAGCCTCGGTGATAACAAACCGGCTGACGATCTGCTGAATCTTGAAGGGATGGATCGTGATTTAGCATTCAAACTGGCCGCCCGTGGCGTTTGTACGCTGGAAGATCTCGCCGAACAGGGCATTGATGATCTGGCTGATATCGAAGGGTTGACCGACGAAAAAGCCGGAGCACTGATTATGGCTGCCCGTAATATTTGCTGGTTCGGTGACGAAGCGTAATAAACTGTAGCAGGAAGGAACAGCATGACAGATGTGACGATTAAAACGCTGGCCGCAGAGCGACAGACCTCCGTGGAACGCCTGGTACAGCAATTTGCTGATGCAGGTATCCGGAAGTCTGCTGACGACTCTGTGACCGCACAAGAGAAACAGGCTTTAATTGACCACCTGAATCAGAAAAATTCAGGGCCGGACAAATTAACGCTGCAACGTAAAACACGTAGCACCCTTAACATTCCTGGTACCGGTGGAAAAAGTAAATCGGTACAAATCGAAGTCCGCAAGAAACGCACCTTTGTGAAACGCGATCCGCAAGAGGCTGAACGCCTTGCAGCGGAAGAGCAAGCGCAGCGTGAAGCGGAAGAGCAAGCCCGTCGTGAGGCAGAAGAATCGGCCAAACGCGAGGCGCAACAAAAAGCTGAACGTGAGGCCGCAGAACAAGCGAAACGTGAAACCGCTGAACAAGCAAAACGTGAAGCTGCGGAAAAAGACAAAGTGAGCAATCAACAAGACGATATGACTAAAACCGCCCAGGCTGAAAAAGCCCGCCGTGAGCAGGAAGCTGCAGAGCTTAAGCGCAAAGCTGAAGAAGAAGCTCGTCGTAAACTCGAAGAAGAAGCACGTCGCGTTGCTGAAGAAGCACGTCGTATGGCGGAAGAAAACAAATGGACTGATAACGCGGAACCGACTGAAGATTCCAGTGATTATCACGTTACCACCTCTCAACATGCTCGCCAGGCAGAAGACGAAAGCGATCGTGAAGTCGAAGGCGGTCGTGGCCGTGGCCGTAACGCGAAAGCAGCACGTCCGAAGAAAGGCAATAAACATTCTGAATCTAAAGCTGATCGCGAAGAAGCGCGCGCAGCAGTACGTGGTGGTAAAGGCGGAAAACGTAAAGGTTCTTCGCTGCAGCAGAGCTTCCAGAAACCAGCTCAGGCTGTTAACCGTGACGTCGTGATTGGTGAAACCATCACTGTTGGCGAACTGGCTAACAAGATGGCGGTTAAAGGCTCTCAGGTCATCAAAGCGATGATGAAGCTGGGTGCAATGGCAACCATCAACCAGGTCATTGACCAGGAAACCGCACAGTTAGTTGCCGAAGAGATGGGCCACAAAGTTATCCTGCGTCGTGAAAACGAACTGGAAGAAGCGGTAATGAGTGACCGTGATACAGGTGCTGCGGCTGAACCGCGTGCACCGGTTGTGACCATCATGGGACACGTTGACCACGGTAAAACTTCTCTGCTGGACTATATTCGTTCAACGAAAGTGGCTTCTGGTGAAGCGGGTGGCATTACCCAGCACATCGGTGCATACCACGTTGAAACTGAAAACGGCATGATCACCTTCCTGGACACCCCGGGGCACGCCGCGTTTACTTCAATGCGTGCACGTGGTGCGCAGGCAACTGACATCGTAGTTCTGGTTGTTGCTGCAGATGACGGCGTAATGCCGCAGACCATCGAAGCAATCCAGCACGCGAAAGCGGCAGGTGTGCCTGTGGTGGTTGCAGTGAACAAAATCGATAAGCCAGAAGCCGATCCGGATCGCGTTAAAAACGAACTGTCTCAGTACGGCATCCTGCCGGAAGAGTGGGGCGGTGAAAGCCAGTTCGTACACGTATCTGCAAAAGCGGGTACGGGTATCGACGAACTGCTGGATGCGATCCTGCTGCAGGCCGAAGTCCTGGAACTGAAAGCCGTACGTAACGGGATGGCGAGCGGTGCGGTCATCGAATCTTTCCTCGATAAAGGTCGTGGTCCGGTTGCAACTGTACTGGTACGTGAAGGTACTCTGCACAAGGGTGACATCGTTCTGTGTGGTTTCGAATACGGTCGTGTTCGTGCAATGCGTAACGAACTGGGTCAGGAAGTACTGGAAGCAGGTCCGTCCATTCCGGTGGAAATCCTCGGCTTGTCCGGTGTTCCGGCAGCGGGTGATGAAGTTACCGTTGTACGTGACGAGAAGAAAGCACGTGAAGTTGCACTGTATCGTCAGGGCAAATTCCGTGAAGTTAAACTGGCGCGTCAGCAGAAATCTAAACTGGAGAACATGTTCGCCAACATGACTGAAGGCGAAGTTCATGAAGTGAACATCGTTCTGAAGGCTGACGTACAGGGTTCTGTAGAAGCGATTTCCGACTCCTTGCTGAAACTGTCTACTGACGAAGTAAAAGTGAAGATCATCGGTTCTGGTGTAGGTGGTATCACCGAAACCGACGCGACCCTGGCGGCTGCATCCAACGCGATTCTGGTTGGCTTCAACGTCCGTGCTGATGCCTCTGCGCGTAAAGTGATTGAGGCTGAAAGCCTGGATCTGCGTTACTACTCCGTCATCTATAACCTGATCGATGAAGTGAAAGCGGCGATGAGCGGTATGCTCTCTCCGGAACTGAAACAACAGATCATCGGTCTGGCGGAAGTTCGCGATGTGTTCAAATCACCGAAATTTGGTGCCATCGCAGGTTGTATGGTTACCGAAGGTGTGGTTAAACGTCACAACCCGATCCGCGTTCTGCGCGACAACGTGGTTATCTACGAAGGCGAGCTGGAGTCCCTGCGCCGCTTCAAAGATGACGTTAACGAAGTCCGTAACGGTATGGAGTGTGGTATCGGCGTTAAGAACTACAACGACGTGCGCACTGGCGATGTGATCGAAGTGTTCGAAATCATCGAGATTCAGCGTACGATTGCCTAAGGTTGATTGGGTGTAGGCCGGATAAGGCGTTTGCGCCGCATCCGGCAGCCGTTGCCTGACGCGACGCTCGTGCGTCTTATCAGGCCTACGTGAACAGCCCTTCCACCTGAAATTAATTTTAAAAAGGGGCTTATGGCCCCTTTTTTGTCAGGAGAATTTATTATGGCGAAAGAATTTGGTCGCCCGCAGCGCGTAGCGCAGGAAATGCAAAAAGAGATCGCTCTCATCCTGCAACGCGAAATTAAAGATCCTCGTCTGGGCATGATGACCACCGTTTCCGGTGTCGAGATGTCTCGTGACCTGGCCTATGCCAAAGTGTATGTAACTTTCCTCAACGACAAAGATGAAGATGCGGTAAAAGCGGGCATCAAAGCGTTGCAGGAAGCCTCCGGCTTTATCCGCAGCCTACTTGGTAAAGCGATGCGCCTGCGTATCGTGCCGGAACTGACCTTCTTCTACGACAACTCACTGGTTGAAGGGATGCGTATGTCAAACCTGGTGACCAGTGTGGTTAAGCATGACGAAGAACGTCGTGTTAATCCGGACGACAGCAAGGAGGACTAATGAGTCGTCCTCGTCGTCGCGGCCGCGACATTAACGGCGTTTTGTTGCTGGATAAACCGCAGGGTATGTCCAGCAACGATGCGTTGCAAAAAGTGAAACGCATTTATAACGCCAATCGTGCTGGACATACCGGCGCGCTGGACCCGCTGGCGACCGGCATGTTGCCGATTTGTCTCGGGGAAGCGACGAAGTTTTCCCAGTACCTGCTGGACTCTGATAAACGTTATCGGGTGATTGCGCGTCTTGGACAGCGTACTGATACTTCTGACGCAGACGGACAAATCGTTGAGGAGCGCCCGGTAACCTTTAGTGCAGAGCAACTGGCGGCGGCACTCGATTCATTCCGTGGCGATATTGAACAAATCCCTTCGATGTATTCTGCGCTGAAATATCAGGGTAAAAAACTGTACGAGTACGCGCGTCAGGGCATTGAAGTGCCTCGTGAAGCACGACCGATTACCGTTTATGAGTTGCTGTTTATTCGTCACGAAGGCAATGAACTGGAGCTGGAAATTCATTGCTCAAAAGGCACCTATATCCGCACCATCATTGATGACCTGGGTGAAAAACTTGGCTGTGGCGCACATGTGATTTATCTGCGCCGTCTGGCTGTAAGCAAATATCCGGTTGAACGAATGGTGACTCTGGAACATCTGCGTGAACTTGTCGAGCAAGCCGAACAGCAGGGTATTTCGGCGGCACAATTACTTGATCCATTACTGATGCCAATGGACAGTCCAGCTTCGGACTACCCGGTGGTGAATCTTCCGCTAACGTCTTCTGTTTACTTCAAAAATGGTAACCCGGTTCGTACATCCGGTGCGCCACTGGAAGGACTGGTTCGTGTTACAGAAGGTGAAAACGGTAAGTTTATCGGTATGGGCGAAATTGACGATGAAGGCCGCGTTGCGCCTCGTCGCCTGGTGGTTGAATACCCGGCGTAATGCTATCCATCTTGCGATAACAGGTCGCTACGAGTAGAATACTGCCGCTTAACGTCGCGTAAATTGTTTAACACTTTACGTAACGTACACTGGGATCGCTGAATTAGAGATCGGCGTCCTTTCATTCTATATACTTTGGAGTTTTAAAATGTCTCTAAGTACTGAAGCAACAGCTAAAATCGTTTCTGAGTTTGGTCGTGGTGCAAACGACACCGGTTCTACCGAAGTTCAGGTAGCACTGCTGACTGCACAGATTAACCACCTGCAGGGCCACTTTGCAGAGCACAAAAAAGATCACCACAGCCGTCGTGGTCTGCTGCGCATGGTTTCTCAGCGTCGTAAACTGCTCGACTACCTGAAACGTAAAGACGTAGCACGTTACACCCAGCTCATCGAGCGCCTGGGTCTGCGTCGCTAATTCTTGCGAGTTTCAGAAAAGGGGGCCTGAGTGGCCCCTTTTTTCAAGCTGATGGCAGCAATTCACTGGAAACTAATGTATTGTTGCTATGAATGATCTTCCGTTGCAGAGGTTCGCGCGGCTAATGAGAGGCTTTACCCACATCAGGCTGGGTTAGGGTTGTCATTAGTCGCGAGGATGCGCAGAAGATCGGGTATTAACACCAGTGCCGTTAAGGTGCTGTCTAAGAAAGAGAAAGGATATTACATTGCTTAATCCGATCGTTCGTAAATTCCAGTACGGCCAACATACCGTTACACTGGAAACTGGCATGATGGCGCGTCAAGCCACTGCCGCAGTTATGGTTAGCATGGATGACACCGCGGTATTCGTTACCGTTGTTGGCCAGAAAAAAGCCAAACCAGGTCAGGACTTCTTCCCTCTGACCGTTAACTATCAGGAGCGTACCTACGCTGCTGGTCGTATCCCGGGTAGCTTCTTCCGTCGTGAAGGTCGTCCAAGCGAAGGCGAAACCCTGATCGCGCGTCTGATTGACCGCCCGATTCGCCCGCTGTTCCCGGAAGGCTTCGTCAACGAAGTTCAGGTTATCGCCACCGTGGTTTCTGTTAACCCGCAGGTTAACCCGGATATCGTTGCGATGATTGGTGCTTCCGCAGCACTGTCTCTGTCTGGTATCCCGTTCAATGGTCCGATTGGTGCTGCTCGCGTGGGTTACATCAATGACCAGTATGTACTGAACCCAACTCAGGATGAGCTGAAAGAGAGCAAACTGGATCTGGTTGTTGCCGGTACTGAAGCCGCTGTGCTGATGGTTGAATCTGAAGCAGAACTGCTGAGCGAAGACGTCATGTTGGGCGCAGTGGTGTTCGGTCATGAACAGCAGCAGGTTGTTATTCAGAACATCAATGAACTGGTGAAAGAAGCCGGTAAACCGCGTTGGGACTGGCAGCCGGAGCCGGTAAACGAAGCGCTGAACGCGCGCGTTGCTGCACTGGCTGAAGCTCGTCTGAGCGATGCTTACCGCATCACCGACAAACAAGAGCGTTATGCACAGGTTGATGTCATCAAATCTGAAACCATCGCTACGCTGCTTGCTGAAGACGAAACCCTGGACGAAAACGAACTGGGTGAAATTCTGCACGCTATCGAGAAAAACGTTGTTCGTAGCCGCGTACTGGCAGGCGAACCGCGTATCGACGGTCGTGAAAAAGATATGATCCGTGGTCTGGATGTGCGCACAGGCGTGCTGCCGCGTACTCACGGTTCTGCGCTGTTTACCCGTGGTGAAACTCAGGCGCTGGTTACCGCAACACTGGGTACTGCACGTGACGCACAGGTTCTTGATGAACTGATGGGCGAACGTACTGACACCTTCCTGTTCCACTACAACTTCCCTCCGTACTCCGTAGGCGAAACCGGCATGGTCGGTTCTCCGAAGCGTCGTGAAATTGGTCACGGTCGTTTGGCGAAGCGCGGCGTGCTGGCAGTAATGCCGGATATGGACAAATTCCCGTACACCGTACGTGTTGTGTCTGAAATCACCGAATCCAACGGTTCTTCTTCTATGGCTTCTGTGTGCGGTGCGTCTCTGGCGCTGATGGACGCAGGTGTGCCAATCAAAGCCGCTGTTGCGGGTATCGCAATGGGTCTGGTGAAAGAAGGCGACAACTACGTTGTATTGTCTGACATTCTGGGTGACGAAGACCACCTGGGCGATATGGACTTCAAAGTTGCGGGTTCCCGTGACGGTATCTCTGCACTGCAGATGGATATCAAAATTGAAGGTATTACCAAAGAGATCATGCAGGTTGCGCTGAACCAGGCTAAAGGTGCGCGTCTGCACATTCTGGGCGTAATGGAACAGGCGATCAACGTGCCGCGTGGCGATATCTCTGAGTTCGCTCCGCGTATCCATACTATTAAGATTAACCCGGACAAGATTAAAGACGTTATCGGTAAAGGCGGTTCTGTAATCCGTGCTCTGACTGAAGAAACCGGCACCACTATCGAAATCGAAGATGACGGTACTGTGAAGATCGCCGCGACCGACGGCGAGAAAGCAAAACACGCTATTCGTCGTATCGAAGAGATCACTGCAGAAATCGAAGTGGGTCGCGTCTACAATGGTAAAGTGACCCGTATCGTTGACTTTGGCGCATTTGTTGCCATCGGCGGCGGTAAAGAAGGTCTGGTACACATCTCTCAAATCGCTGACAAGCGTGTTGAGAAAGTGACTGATTACCTGCAGATGGGTCAGGAAGTACCGGTAAAAGTTCTGGAAGTTGATCGCCAGGGCCGTATCCGTCTGAGCATTAAAGAAGCGACTGAGCAGTCTCAACCTGCTGTAGCACCGGAAGCTCCGGCTGCTGAACAGGGCGAGTAAGGTTGCCATTTGCCCTCCGCGTTGACGGGGGGCTTTTAACCGGGCAGGACGCCTTGTTAGCAACCGGGAACAGGACGTTCATTCAACCGTGGTCTTCGGGAGTGGGAAATGAAGCCTTTTTTGCGCTGGTGTTTCGTTGCGACAGCACTTACGCTTGCAGGATGCAGTAATACTTCCTGGCGTAAAAGTGAAGTCCTCGCAGTACCATTGCAACCGACTTTACAGCAGGAAGTGATTCTGGCACGTATGGAACAGATCCTTGCCAGTCGGGCTTTAACCGATGACGAACGCGCGCAGCTTTTATATGAGCGCGGAGTGTTGTATGATAGTCTCGGTCTGAGGGCATTAGCGCGTAACGATTTTTCGCAAGCGCTGGCAATCCGACCGGATATGCCTGAAGTATTCAATTACTTAGGCATATATTTAACGCAGGCAGGCAATTTTGATGCTGCCTATGAAGCGTTTGATTCTGTACTTGAGCTTGATCCAACTTACAACTACGCGCACTTGAATCGCGGGATCGCATTATATTACGGCGGTCGTGACAAGTTAGCGCAAGATGATCTGCTGGCGTTTTATCAAGACGATCCCAATGATCCTTTCCGTAGTCTGTGGCTTTATCTCGCTGAGCAGAAGCTCGATGAGAAGCAGGCTAAAGAAGTGTTGAAACAGCACTTCGAAAAATCGGACAAGGAACAGTGGGGATGGAACATTGTCGAGTTCTACCTGGGCAACATTAGCGAACAAACGTTAATGGAAAGGCTCAAGGCGGACGCAACGGATAACACCTCGCTCGCTGAGCATCTCAGTGAAACCAACTTCTATTTAGGTAAGTACTACCTAAGTCTGGGGGATTTGGACAGCGCCACGGCACTGTTCAAACTGGCGGTTGCCAACAACGTTCATAACTTTGTTGAGCACCGATACGCATTGTTGGAATTATCGCTCCTGGGCCAGGACCAAGATGACCTGGCAGAATCGGACCAGCAATAGCTGACGTACACATCAGCCCGTAATCTTATTTGATTGCCATCACCTTAACGGGTGAGGGCGTTGTTGTTCGTTAATACACCTACTTTGAGCCGGTTCACACTTTTCAATGAAAATTGCTGATCAATTTCATGATGAGTTATGTAGACTGGCCGCCATTAATTTTGAGGCACACGTACTACATGGCTGAATTCGAAACCACTTTTGCAGATCTGGGCCTGAAGGCTCCTATCCTTGAAGCCCTTAACGATCTGGGTTACGAAAAACCATCTCCAATTCAGGCAGAGTGTATCCCACATCTGCTGAATGGCCGCGACGTTCTGGGTATGGCCCAGACGGGGAGCGGAAAAACTGCAGCATTCTCTTTACCTCTGCTGCAAAATCTTGATCCTGAGCTGAAAGCACCACAGATTCTGGTGTTGGCACCGACCCGCGAACTGGCGGTACAGGTTGCTGAAGCAATGACGGATTTCTCTAAACACATGCGCGGCGTAAACGTGGTTGCCCTTTACGGCGGCCAGCGTTATGACGTGCAATTACGTGCCCTGCGTCAGGGGCCGCAGATCGTTGTCGGTACTCCGGGCCGTCTGCTGGACCACCTGAAACGTGGCACTCTGGATCTCTCTAAACTGAGCGGTCTGGTTCTGGATGAAGCTGACGAAATGCTGCGCATGGGCTTCATCGAAGACGTTGAAACCATTATGGCGCAGATCCCGGAAGGTCATCAGACCGCTCTGTTCTCTGCAACCATGCCGGAAGCGATTCGTCGCATTACCCGCCGCTTTATGAAAGAGCCGCAGGAAGTGCGCATTCAGTCCAGCGTGACTACCCGCCCTGACATCAGCCAGAGCTACTGGACTGTCTGGGGTATGCGCAAAAACGAAGCGCTGGTACGTTTCCTGGAAGCGGAAGATTTTGATGCGGCGATTATCTTCGTTCGTACCAAAAACGCGACTCTGGAAGTGGCTGAAGCCCTTGAGCGCAGCGGTTACAATAGTGCTGCCCTGAACGGTGACATGAACCAGGCACTGCGTGAGCAGACTCTGGAACGTCTGAAAGATGGTCGTCTGGATATCCTGATCGCGACCGACGTTGCGGCCCGTGGCCTGGACGTTGAGCGTATCAGCCTGGTGGTTAACTACGATATCCCGATGGATTCCGAGTCTTACGTTCACCGTATCGGTCGTACCGGTCGTGCGGGTCGTGCGGGTCGTGCGCTGCTGTTCGTTGAGAACCGCGAGCGTCGTCTGCTGCGCAACATTGAACGTACTATGAAACTGACCATTCCAGAAGTAGAACTGCCGAACGCAGAACTGCTGGGCAAACGCCGTCTGGAAAAATTTGCTGCTAAAGTACAGCAGCAACTGGAAAGCAGCGATCTGGATCAATACCGTGCACTGCTGAGCAAAATTCAGCCGACTGCAGAAGGTGAAGAGCTGGATCTCGAAACTCTGGCTGCCGCACTGCTGAAAATGGCACAGGGCGAACGTACTCTGATCGTGCCGCCAGATGCGCCGATGCGTCCGAAACGTGAGTTCCGTGACCGTGATGATCGTGGTCCGCGCG
Source organism: Escherichia marmotae (assembly GCF_002900365.1). Taxonomy (NCBI): domain Bacteria; kingdom Pseudomonadati; phylum Pseudomonadota; class Gammaproteobacteria; order Enterobacterales; family Enterobacteriaceae; genus Escherichia; species Escherichia marmotae. The sequence goes on along the minus strand of NZ_CP025979.1, from coordinate 2,629,258 downwards.
ATCGTAACGACCGTGGCCCGCGTGGTGACCGTGAAGATCGTCCGCGTCGTGAACGTCGCGATGTTGGCGATATGCAGTTGTACCGCATTGAGGTGGGTCGTGATGATGGCGTTGAAGTTCGTCATATCGTTGGCGCAATTGCTAACGAAGGTGACATCAGCAGCCGTTACATCGGTAACATCAAGCTGTTTGCTTCTCACTCCACCATCGAATTGCCGAAAGGTATGCCGGGTGAAGTGCTGCAACACTTTACGCGTACCCGCATCCTCAACAAGCCGATGAACATGCAACTGCTGGGCGATGCACAGCCGCAAACTGAACGTCGTGGTGGTGGTCGTGGTGTCGGTGGCGAGCGTCGTGAAGGCGGTCGCAACTTCAGCGGTGAACGCCGTGAAGGTGGTCGTGGTGATGGTCGTCGCTTCAGTGGCGAACGTCGCGAAGGCCGTGCACCGCGTCGTGAAGAGTCTACCGGTCGTCGTCGTTTCGGTGGCGATGCGTAATTCGCGCTGATCAGCGAATACATTCTGTAAAATAATATATACAGCCCTAATCATATCGATTGGGGCTTTTTTTTATTTCTTTTGTACTCGCGTACTGGTACAGTGCAACACATAACAACGCAGTCGCACTATTTTTCACTGGAGAGAAGCCCTTATGGCAACACTAACCACCACCCAAACGTCACCGTCGCTGCTTGGCGGCGTGGTGATTATCGGCGGCACCATTATTGGCGCAGGGATGTTCTCCTTGCCCGTGGTCATGTCCGGGGCGTGGTTTTTCTGGTCAATGGCGGCGCTAATCTTCACCTGGTTTTGTATGCTGCATTCCGGATTGATGATTTTGGAAGCTAACCTGAATTATCGAATCGGTTCGAGCTTTGATACCATCACCAAAGATTTGCTGGGCAAAGGCTGGAATGTCGTCAACGGTATCTCTATTGCCTTTGTGCTCTACATTCTGACCTACGCCTATATTTCTGCCAGCGGTTCTATTTTGCATCACACCTTCGCGGAGATGTCGCTGAATGTTCCGGCCAGAGCGGCAGGTTTTGGTTTTGCACTGTTGGTGGCGTTTGTGGTGTGGTTGAGCACCAAAGCAGTCAGCCGTATGACAGCGATTGTGTTGGGAGCGAAAGTTATTACATTCTTCCTCACCTTCGGTAGCTTGCTGGGGCATGTGCAGCCTGCGACATTGTTCAACGTTGCGGAAAGCAATGCGTCTTATGCACCGTATCTGCTGATGACACTACCGTTCTGTCTGGCGTCGTTTGGTTATCACGGCAACGTACCAAGCCTGATGAAGTATTACGGCAAAGACCCGAAAACCATTGTGAAATGTCTGGTGTACGGTACGTTGATGGCGCTGGCGCTGTATACCATCTGGTTGCTGGCGACGATGGGCAACATTCCGCGTCCGGAGTTTATTGGCATTGCAGAGAAGGGCGGAAATATTGATGTGCTGGTGCAGGCATTAAGCGGTGTGCTGAACAGTCGTAGTCTGGATCTGCTGCTGGTAGTGTTCTCAAACTTTGCGGTAGCGAGTTCGTTCCTCGGCGTAACGCTGGGCCTGTTCGACTATCTGGCGGATCTGTTTGGCTTTGATGATTCGGCATTGGGGCGCTTTAAAACGGCACTGTTGACCTTTGCGCCACCTGTCGTTGGTGGCCTGCTGTTCCCTAACGGATTTCTCTACGCCATTGGTTATGCTGGTTTAGCTGCTACCATCTGGGCGGCAATTGTTCCGGCTCTGCTGGCCCGCGCATCGCGTAAACGCTTTGGCAGCCCGAAATTCCGCGTCTGGGGCGGCAAACCGATGATCGTTCTGATTCTGCTATTTGGTATTGGCAATGCATTGATCCATATTTTATCGAGCTTTAATTTGCTGCCGGTGTATCAGTAATCATCTGTGCCTTATCCGACATTTCTGCTGCCTGCACAATGCCTGATGCGCTTCGGTTATCAGGTCTACGTAGGGCGGCGTTGCCAGGTCGGATAAGGCTTCCCGCCGTATCCGACAAAATAAAACACACTATCCCAGTAAATCTTCCTTCACATCCATCGCCAGTTCAAACGAATGCAGCCGCGCCTGGTGGTCGAAAATCTGCCCGTTAACCATAATCTCATCAGCGTCGGTTTCGCGCAGGATCGACTGTAAACCGTGACGCACTTTCGCTTTATCGCCCACCAGCGACATACTCAGCGCCTGCTGCACGCCATACTGCTCGGACGGCGACCAGAACTGATCCATATTCTGAATCGGTGGTGGCAGTTGCCCGGTTTCACCGCGGCGTAGCTTCACAAAGGCTTGCTGCATCGAGGTAAACAGGAATTCAGCGTCGCGGTTGCTATCAGCGGCGATGATATTGATACACACCATTGCGTACGGTTTCTCCAGTCGTGCGGAGGGTTTGAAGTTGCTGCGATAAAGTTGTAGTGCCTGGAACAGCATATCCGGCGCGAAGTGTGAGGCAAAGGCAAACGGCAGGCCGAGCTGCGCCGCCAGTTGTGCGCTGTAAAGGCTGGAGCCTAATAACCACACCGGGATTTTCTCGCCATAGCCTGGCACCGGGCGTACATGTGGATTGGGATCACGAGCGTCAAACCAGTCCACCAGCTCAGCAACATCGCGGGGGAAATTATCAATATCACCACTCATATGGCGACGCAGCGCCATCATTGTCCGCTGATCGCTACCTGGAGCACGACCCAGCCCCAAATCGATTCGACCCGGATAGAGCGTATTGAGTGTGCCGAACTGTTCTGCAATTACCAACGGTGAATGGTTAGGTAACATCACGCCGCCGGAACCCAGATGCAGCGTGGTGGTATTCGCTGCCAGATAGCCAATCAACACCGATGTCGCCGCACTGGCAATGCCGGTCATATTGTGATGTTCCGCCAGCCAGTAGCGATGATAGCCGCGCTTTTCAGCCAGACGAGCCAGGTCCAGAGAGTGGGAGAACGCTTCTCGCGCCGTTGAACCTTCGGGGATGGGGGCCAGATCGAGTAGCGAAAACGGAATGGTTTTATCAGTCATAACAGCTCACTTTGTTACCGATTAATCTTTAATACTGCATTAAAGAGTAGTTAAAGTTGTTAACAAAGTGAGCTATTTACTTACGCTTGCAGTTCCAGCCCTGCCAGCCGTTTCCAGTAACCGTTGCAGTCGCTATTAGCCGTTAACGGCAGCGGCGCAGCGCCATTTTCATTGGCGCGGAAGGCGTCGAGCATAGCAAAAGTGTCTGTGCCCTGCGGTGACAGGCGAACCACATCGACCAGCCCCTGCATTGACGCCAGCTCGTTACCGAGGTTGTAAACATAGCCGCTCATGGTCTGAATGCCGTTGAGCACAAACACCTGCTGATCTTCCTGTGACAGCACGTTGCGCCCGTTCGGATATTTAATGCAGCAGGTTTCGCACTCATCTTTCGGGCGATCCTCCGAGCGTGCGGTGAAGCAGCGGGCTGAGTACGCCAGCGGCAGATGGCCGTAGCTCAAGACTTCCACTTCAAACTGGTTGCGAATACCCAGTTCATCACACTGATTGAGCAGATTCACCAGCCAGTCGCGGGAAAGTTCTACCGGCATACACCAGCGCATCATGCCCTGTTTGAGCAATATTTTCAGCGTCACTGCGTTGTAGCAGTTCAGCGCATGCCCGGCGACGAACGGGAGTTTGCGTTCGGCGCACATATTCACCACGCCGAGATCGCTGGCTTCAATCAGAAACTCGCCGTTCTCAACATAGCGTTTCAGTTCGCCCAGCTCGGAAGAGGCCTGTACCAGCGCCAGCGTGGAGAGCACAATCTGCTTGCCACTTCCGGCGAGCGATTTTGCCATCTCCAGCCAGTCGCCAACTTTCGTTGCCCGACGCTTGCTGCATACCGCTTCACCAAGATAAATCACGTCGGCGCTGCTGGTGGCGGCCTGCTGATAAAATTCTTCCAGCGTCTCTTTTGGCCAGTACCACAGCACTGGCCCTAAGGAATATTTCATTGCTTTTCTCACTGCCATTTACGGTGATATGCGCCAAGGGTGGTTTGCGTGCCTTCGGACATCGACCCGAGCGTCTCCATCCACGCGTTTTGCGGCACGAAGTTTTGCGGATCGGCCTTACAACGGTCGATAGCCTGACGCCAGACTTTCGCCACCTGGCTGACATACGCCGGGCTACGCTGGCGGCCTTCGATTTTCACCGAAGCAATATTCGCCGCCATTAGCTCAGGCAGCAGTTCCAGGGTATTGAGACTGGTTGGTTCTTCCAGTGCGTGATAGCGCTCGCCGTCCACCAGATAACGCCCTTTACACAGCGTCGGGTAACCTGCGTTTTCGCCGTCCTGATAACGGTCGATCAGCACCTCGTTAAGGCGGGATTCCAGCCCCTGCGGCGTTTGTTGCCAGCGCACGAAGCGGGCAGGAGAACACGCACCCACGGTGTTGGGCGACTCACCGGTCAGATACGACGACAGATAGCAACGTCCTTCCGACATAATGCACAGGCTGCCGAAAGCAAAGACCTCCAGCGGAACTGGCGTGACCCGTGCCAGTTGTTTCACCTGGTGAATCGACAGTACGCGTGGTAGCACCACGCGGGCGACATCAAAATGGCGATGATAAAAGTTAATTGCCTCTTCATTGGTCGCTGAAGCCTGCACCGACACGTGACGCTCAATATGTGGGTAACGCTCGGCGGCGTACTCCAGCATGGCAAGATCGGCAAGGATCAGCGCGTCGGCACCCAGTTGTGCCGCCATATCCACGGCACGTTGCCAGCGGGCGTAGCCGTCCGGGTGCGCAAAAGTGTTAATCGCGATGTGAAGTTTGCGGCGATGTTGATGGACAAAACTCACCGCTTCCTGCAATTTTTTCTCGGTAAAGTTAAGGCCGGCGAAGTGACGGGCATTGGTATCATCTTTTAGCCCGATATAAACAGCATCTGCGCCGTTTTCGATGGCCGCCTTAAGCGCCGGGAGATTTCCGGCAGGGCAGAGCAGCTCCATAATTTTTCCTGAAGGTTGCGCTATCAAAACGCAAAAATGTTAACGAACTGGGATTTTAGTTAACCTTGCTGCGACAATTTTTGATTTAAGGCAGTTAAAGTTGTATTGGTGGTAGCAGCAATTTCATATGGAATTGTTGATTTATACCGCTATGTTATTTTCCTGATATGGCAAAATAGGATGATTGTTGAAACAGGGAGTAAAACTCGTGTTGGATAAACTGCGTTCCCGTATTGTGCATTTGGGGCCATCTCTGTTGAGTGTACCGGTAAAACTGACGCCATTTGCGCTAAAACGCCAGGTTCTTGAGCAAGTCTTAAGCTGGCAATTCCGCCAGGCGCTGGACGATGGCGAGCTGGAGTTCCTTGAAGGCCGCTGGTTAAGTATTCATGTGCGTGATATTGACCTGCAATGGTTTACCTCGGTGGTGAATGGCAAACTGGTCGTTAGCCAGAACGCGCAAGCAGACGTGAGTTTTAGTGCCGACGCCAGCGATTTGCTGATGATCGCAGCGCGTAAACAGGATCCGGATACACTTTTCTTCCAGCGTCGGCTAGTGATTGAAGGTGATACGGAGCTGGGGCTGTATGTGAAAAACCTGATGGACGCCATTGAACTGGAGCAAATGCCAAAAGCCTTACGCATGATGCTGCTGCAACTGGCGGATTTTGTTGAGGCGGGGATGAAAACCACGCCTGAAACCAAACAGACATCGGTAGGTGAACCATGCTAATTCGAGTAGAAATTCCCATTGATGCGCCGGGTATTGATGCCCTGCTGCGTCGTTCATTCGAAAGCGATGCGGAAGCGAAGCTGGTTCACGATCTGCGTGAAGATGGCTTTCTGACGCTGGGACTGGTGGCGACAGATGACGAAGGCCAGGTCATTGGCTATGTGGCATTCAGTCCGGTAGATGTGCAGGGCGAAGACCTGCAATGGGTTGGCATGGCTCCGCTGGCGGTAGATGAAAAATATCGCGGGCAAGGGCTGGCACGCCAACTGGTCTATGAAGGACTGGATTCGCTTAATGAGTTCGGCTATGCCGCAGTGGTAACGCTGGGCGATCCGGCGCTGTACAGCCGTTTTGGCTTTGAACTGGCGGCGCATCACGATCTGCGTTGCCGCTGGCCGGGCACAGAAAGTGCCTTCTTGGTACATCGTTTAGCGGATGACGCGCTGAATGGTGTAACCGGGCTGGTTGAGTACCACGATCACTTCAATCGCTTTTAACCTCCGGGGTTTGCAGGCTACTTAATAACTCTGCAAACCCAGCGCCTTCCGCAACCAGGCATTCTTTCTGTCGTTTGGTCAGTTGCTTGACGCGATATTCCGCCCGTAATGCCAGCGAACGGTCGCCAACCGGTGCGGAAAATGCCAATGTCAGTTTGCCTTTCCCGCGCAGTGCTTTCGCCCCTTTACCGCTTTGATGCTGCTGATAGCGGCGTTCGACGTCCGTGGTGATCCCGGTATAAAGCTTATTGTCGGCGGTACGAATCAAGTAAAGGAACCAGGGTGTCATCGTCTGTGTCACATGTTAAGGTCTGGCCAACAGTATAAAAGAGAACAGAAATGGAAACACTCACCGCAATTAGCCGTTGGCTGGCAAAACAACATGTTGTCACCTGGTGCGTGCAGCAGGACGGGGAACTGTGGTGCGCCAATGCCTTTTATCTTTTTGATGCGCAGAAAGTTGCATTTTACATTTTGACGGAAGAAAAAACGCGCCATGCGCAGATGAGCGGGCCGCAGGCTCCGGTTGCCGGAACGGTAAATGGTCAGCCGAAAACGGTGGCATTAATTCGTGGCGTGCAGTTTAAAGGTGAGATCCGCAGACTGGAAGGTGAGGAAAGTGACCTCGCACGTCAGGCCTATAATCGCCGCTTCCCGGTTGCCCGGACGCTGTCGGCACCGGTGTGGGAAATCCGCCTCGATGAGATAAAATTCACCGACAACACGCTGGGCTTTGGGAAAAAACTGGTCTGGCAACGGTAACCTATAGTTAAACATGAGTGCATATACAGGGCCGGAGGCAATATGAGTCAGGTTTTAATTACAGGCGCAACGGGGCTGGTGGGTGGGCATCTACTGCGGATGTTGATTAATGAACCGAAAGTACAGGCTATTGCCGCGCCGACGCGACGCCCATTAGCAGATATGCCGGGAGTCTATAACCCACACGATCCACAATTGACCGACGCGCTGGCGCAGGTCACCGATCCGATAGACATTGTTTTTTGTTGCCTTGGCACCACGCGGCGGGAGGCGGGCAGTAAAGAGGCATTTATTCACGCTGATTACACGCTGGTGGTGGATACGGCATTAACCGGACGGCGGCTGGGCGCGCAGCATATGCTGGTGGTCAGTGCGATGGGGGCAAACGCGCATTCACCATTTTTTTATAACCGCGTCAAAGGGGAGATGGAAGAGGCGTTAATTGCTCAGAACTGGCCGAAACTGACCATCGCTCGCCCGTCGATGTTGCTGGGCGATCGTAACAAACAGCGGATGAACGAAACCCTTTTTGCGCCACTGTTCCGTTTGCTACCAGGGAACTGGAAATCCATTGATGCGCGAGACGTGGCGCGGGTAATGCTGGCAGAAGCGATGCGGCCAGAGCATGAAGGCGTGACCATTTTAAGCTCTTCAGAATTACGCAAAAGAGCTGAATAATTATTCCCAATAATTGATGGTGAGCGTAATATTCTCGCGCTCAATTATCATAACTTTTTCCTGGGGAATGCTATGGCTGGTCAGTCTTCATCTCAGGCGGCAACGCCCATTCAGTGGTGGAAACCCGCGCTTTTCTTTCTCGTTGTCATTGCCGGACTCTGGTATGTGAAGTGGCAACCCTACTACGGTAAGGCCTTTACCGCCGCCGAAACCCACAGCATCGGTAAATCAATCCTCGCACAGGCGGATGCCAATCCGTGGCAGGCAGCGTTGGATTACGCGATGATCTACTTTCTTGCAGTATGGAAAGCGGCGGTGCTGGGTGTGCTCCTCGGATCGTTGATTCAGGTATTGATCCCTCGTGACTGGTTGTTGCGCACGCTTGGACAATTGCGCTTTCGCGGGACGTTACTGGGAACGCTGTTTTCACTGCCTGGAATGATGTGTACCTGCTGTGCGGCACCGGTCGCGGCGGGGATGCGCCGCCAACAAGTGTCGATGGGAGGGGCGCTGGCATTCTGGATGGGGAATCCGTTGTTAAACCCAGCAACGCTGGTGTTTATGGGCTTTGTTCTCGGCTGGGGTTTTGCGGCGATTCGCCTGGTGGCGGGTCTGGTGATGGTGTTGCTGATTGCAACACTGGTACAAAAATGGGTGCGTGAGACACCGCAAACGCAGGCACCGGTCGAAATCGACATGCCAGAAGTGCAGGGCAGATTTTTTAGCCGCTGGGGCAGGGCGCTGTGGACGCTTTTCTGGAGTACGATCCCGGTTTATATCCTGGCAGTGCTGGCGTTGGGGGCTGCTCGCGTCTGGCTGTTCCCCCATGCCGATGGCGCTGTCGATAATAGCCTGATGTGGGTGATAGCGATGGCGGTAGCGGGATGCTTGTTTGTCATTCCCACGGCGGCAGAAATTCCGATTGTGCAGACGATGATGCTGGCAGGGATGGGAACCGCTCCGGCGCTGGCATTATTGATGACCCTTCCGGCGGTGAGTTTGCCGTCGTTAGTTATGCTGCGCAAAGCGTTTCCGGCGAAGGCATTATGGCTGACGGGAGCGATGGTGGCGGTATCGGGTGTTATTGTCGGCAGTCTGGCGCTGTTGTTCTGATTCGAGGGAAAACATGTCGGATGCGGCGCAAGCGCCTTATCCGACCTGTGGTTTGTGCCATTGTAGGCCTGATAAGGAGCCTGTACATAGATTTGTGTAATTGCCTGATTTTGATATGTTCAATTCAACATCAAATGAAGGTTAAATTATGGACGACAAACAATTGCAGGCTCTGGCTAACGAACTGGCCAAAAATCTCAAAACCCCTGAAGATCTCAGTCAGTTCGATCGCCTGCTCAAGAAAATCAGTGTTGAGGCTGCTCTCAACGCTGAACTGACTCACCATCTGGGACATGAAAAAAATCAGCCCAAATCGGGAACCAACTCCCGTAATGGCTATTCCACGAAAACCGTCACCACTACCGACGGGCCGATGGAATTACGTACTCCACGTGATCGTGATGGTTCCTTCGAACCACAACTGGTGAAGAAAAATCAGACCCGCATTACCGGCATGGACAACCAGATCCTGGCGCTGTATGCCAGAGGGATGACTACCCGCGAAATTACCTCAGTCTTCAAAGAAATGTACGATGCAGACGTCTCTCCGGCGCTGATATCGAAAGTCACCGATGCCGTAATCGACCTGGTTGTTGAATGGCAAAACCGTCCTCTGGATGCGATTTATCCCATTGTTTATCTTGACTGTATTGTCCTGAAAGTACGGCAGGACAGCCGGGTTATCAACAAAGCGGTGTTCCTGGCTCTGGGTATTAACCTTGATGGTCAGAAAGAGCTGCTGGGTATGTGGCTGGCCGAAAATGAAGGTGCAAAGTTCTGGCTGAATGTACTGACGGAACTGAAAAATCGCGGCCTGAACGATATCCTTATCGCCTGCGTGGACGGCCTGAAAGGCTTCCCGGAAGCGATTAATGCCGTCTACCCGGAGACGCAGATCCAGTTGTGCATAGTACACATGGTACGCAACAGCCTGCGGTTCGTGGCGTGGAAAGACTATAAAGCGGTAACCCGTGACCTGAAACAGGTTTACCGCGCAGCCACGGAAGAAGGCGCGTTGCAGGCGCTGGATGCGTTCGGGAAGGAATGGGATGCACGGTACCCGCAGATAAGTCGCAGCTGGCGGGCAAACTGGCCGAATATTGCCACCTTCTTCGTGTACCCGGAGGCGATCCGCAAGGTTATCTACACCACTAACGCAATCGAATCGCTGAATAGCGTCATCAGACATGCGATAAAGAAACGGAAAGTGTTCCCGACAGATGAATCGGTGAAAAAAGTGGTGAGGCTGGCTATCCAGTCAGCCTCACAGAAATGGACGATGCCACTTCAGGACTGGCGGATAGCCATGAGTCGCTTTATTATCGAATTCGGTGACCGCCTTGACGGTCACTTCTGAGAAAGGCATTTACACAGAATGATGGACAGGCTCACAAAAACTGGCCACCGCTTTAGAGTTTTTCCAGTATCGGTTTTCCGATTCATTTGGTGGCAACCCACCGTTATATTCGTGCGGCCTGAGCGCGTTGTAATACCCAACGATATAGTCCGTTATTTCATGGGCAGCATCGCTGAAGTTCATGTAACCCGTCACCGGTATCCACTCGTTTTTCAGACTCCTGAAGAAGCGCTCCATCGGGCTGTTATCCCAGCAATTTCCTCGTCGACTCAGACTCTGTTTGATCTGGTAACGCCACAGTAACTGCCGGAACTGCCTGCTTGTATAGTGGCTGCCCTGATCGCTGTGGAACATTACCCCGGCTGGTTTACTGCGGATTTCCCAGGCCATTTTCAGCGCTTTGATGGTCAGTCTGCTGTCCGGAGAGAACGACATTGCCCAACTGATCCTACCCACGTAATGTGGACACGGCCCTAAGCGAGATTATGGTTTTCAAATTGTTCCGGGCTGAGACCGCCACAGGCACTGTGACGACGCCAGCGATTGTAATCACACTCGATATAATTAAACACCGTTGCCCGCATTATTTCCCGGCTGCTAAAGCGTTCCCCGTGGATACATTCCACCTTCAGCGAATGAAAGAAGCTTTCCACACAGGCATTGTCATAACAGTTGCCTTTCGCACTCATACTGCCACGCAGGTTGTGTCGCTTCAGCAGCGCCTGATAATCCCCTGAACAGTATTGACCACCACGGTCCGTATGAACAATGACGCTTTCCGGGCGTCTTCTCCGCCACAACGCCATTTGCAGTGCATCACAGGCCAGTTGTGCTGTCATTCGCGGTGACATCGACCAGCCAATAACGGCGCGTGACCACAGGTCGATGACTACTGCGAGATACAACCAGCCCTCATCGGTACGCAAGTACGTGATGTCACCCGCCCACTTCTGGTTCGGGCCGCTGGCGCTGAAGTCCTGCTCCAGCAGATTCTCCAATACGGGCAGGCCATGTGCACGGTAGCTGACCGGGCTGAACTTCCGGCCGGCTTTCGCCCGCAGCCCCTGACGACGCAGGCTGGCGGCAATGGTTTTAATATTGAACTCCGGCAGTTCGTCAGCAAGGCGGGGAGCACCGTATCGCTGCTTTGCCTCAAAGAATGCCTTATGAACAGCGGTATCGCAGGTGAGCCGAAACTGTTGGCGCAGGCTCATCTGGTGACGACGCCTGAGCCAGACATACCAGCCGCTGCGGGCAACCCGAAGTACACGACACATCGCTTTGATGCTGAACTCTGCCCGATGATTTTCGATGAAGACATACTTCATTTCAGGCGCTTCGCGAAGTATGTCGCGGCCTTTTGGAGGATGGCCAGTTCCTCAGCCTGCTCCGCCAGTTGTCGTTTAAGGCGGACATTTTCAGCGGCCAGTTCGCTTTCGCGCTCTGACGAACTCATTTGTTGCTGCTGTTTACTGCGCCAGGCATAAAGCTGAGATTCATACAGGCTGAGTTCACGGGCTGCGGCGGCCACACCGATGCGTTCAGCGAGTTTCAGGGCTTCGTTACGAAATTCAGGCGTATGTTGTTTACGGGGCTTCTTGCTGATTGATACTGGTTTTGTCATGAGTCACCTCTGGTTGAGAGTTTACTCACTTAGTCCTGTGTCCACTATTGGTGGGTAAGATCACTCCAGGGAGTCTGACATCAAGAGCGCGGTAGCCTTTTTTAATATTTCATTCTCCATTTCAATGCGTTGTAGCTTTTTCCTCAGCTCACGTATTTCGATTTGTTCTGGTGTTATCGGAGAGGCTTTTGGTGTTTTGCCCTGACGCTCATCACGCAGTTGTTTGACCCATCTTGTCATTGTGGAAAGGCCAACATCCATAGCTTTGGCGGCATCTGCCACCGTGTAGTTCTGGTCAACAACCAGTTGAGCGGATTCGCGTTTAAACTCTGCGCTGAAATTTCTTTTTTTCATTGGAGCACCTGTGTTGTTCTGAGGTGAGCATATCACCTCTGTTCAGGTGGCCAAATTCAGTGTGCCACTACATTATGCCTTAAATGCACGAGAGGTCATTTTCCACCAGTTCTTGTTTGAGGTGTTTCCACCTATCCCTGATGACGAGGATGCAAATGAAGGAAGATATGGGAATGTCCATATTACCATGGTGAATGGTGGCCCAGTAATTGAACTTTGTTGTGAGCCTGATGAGTCTGAGGACGAAAGTGATGGTGATATCGGTCAGTTGAATGCATTTTTTGACATTCTGGAATCAGAGCCTGAATCAACAGAGCGATATCAGTTAACCGACATAGATGGAGAAGATGCTTTTATCCGTATTGGGTCTATCGCGATGGTGCGAGTACCACTTGATGCGCTGGAGCCTGTCGAGGAAGATGACGAGTAACAGCGTTCGGCATCTCAACCAAGCCATACTCGTCCTGGTTAGATGCCGAAAATCAATGAATTTTCGTGTTGGTATCTGTGTTGGTATAAGATTGCGGTGTTTATTATTAACTATTTTAAATCATGAGGTTAAGTTGTATGTTTGAGTCCGGCCTTCGCACCAAAAGTATGTAAATAGACGTCAACTGAGGTCTTTTTTTATGCCTGAAATCCGCGCCACACAAATCTTTTCCGCTGTTTTTTCCAACTAACGTCAACCTGGTTCAATCCATATTAAATCCCTTAAGAATACCGAACCAAGTATGTTTGCGCTTATCTATTAAGGATTCGGCTCTTTCAGAAAATCTAATCCATCCTCCAGGCACAATATTTATTGCGATCGTGCTTGCATCGTGGACAATGTTTAATCATAAGTAATATTTACATCAATGAAATCAATGATTTCTATTATGTCACGGAATGGAAAATGGACAGCAATACATTGGGATTCACTTCATACTGGGTAAGCGGCTCGTCAGAACCGTATTGATATTTACTGAGAGCTCAGATCAACTTTCCAGGGCAACAGATCGCGTACCCGGTTTGCCGGCCAGTCCTGGATATGTTCAATGACGTAACGCAGCCACTTTTCTGGCTCCACATTGTTCAGACGGCATGTGCCGATCAGCGAGTACAACACCGCCGCATGTTCACCACCGCTGTCGGAACCCGCGAACATCCAGTTTTTCCGGCCTACGGCCACTCCCCGTAAGGCGTTCTCTGCGATGTTGTTGTCGATTTCCACCCAGCCATTACTGCAGTACACGTTCAGTGCATCCCACTGTTTCAGCAGGTATGCGAACGCTTTTGCCGTATCTGAGTGACGCGACAGTGTTTTCATCTGTTGCTGTATCCAGTCATACAGTGACTGCATCAGTGGCGCGGCTCTGGCTTTTCTTGCCGCCAGACGCTGTTCTGCTGAACAGCCCCGGACCTCTGCCTCGATAGCATACAGTTCACCGATACGCTGCAGGGCTTCCGTGGTGATGTCGGTGGGCGCTCTTGCATGCACATCGTGGATTTTTCTCCGGGCATGAGCCATACACGCGGCTTCCGTTATTCTGCCGGATTCGTATAACACCCGGTAACCACCGTAAGCATCGGCCTGAAGCACACCGCTGTAACCGGCCAGGTGATTTTGTGGATGGATACCTTTCCGGTCCGGACTGTACGCGAACCAGACCGCCGGGGGCATCTGTGAACCGGCGTTGCGGTCATCACGGACGTAGACCCACAGCCGGGCTGTCCGGGTTTTACCGCTGCCCGGCTCCTGGACCGGGACGGGGATATCATCGGCATGGACTTTACCGGGCATCAGCACATACTGGCGCAGGACGTCATACAGCGGCTCCAGCAGTTCAGCAACGGCACCGGTCCAGCGCCCCAGTGTGGCACGGCTCAGCTCCACTCCCTGACGACGGTATATTTCTGACTGGCGGTATAACGGCAGATGGTCTGCATATTTCCCGGTGACAACATGGGCCAGAAGCCCCGCTCCGGCATAACTGCGTGCAATGGGTTTTGAAGGTACTGGTGCCTGCACGATATGGTCGCACCGGCAACAGGCCAGTTTCGGACGTTGTGTTTCGATAACCTTAAAGGCGCTGCTGATAAGCTCCAGTTGCTCTGACACATCACATCCCAGAGAACTGAGTTCACCACCACAGGCAGGACAGCATTCCTCTTCCGGCCGGATAACCCGGGTTTCACGGGGAAGTGAGGCCGGTAACGGTTTACGGGCTGAAGACTGGCGCAGGGCGGATGGCAGTACCGGGTCATATTGCTCACCCAGCGTTTCCGCCATTTCTTCCTGAAGTGCGCTGATTCGCTCCTGAGCTTCCTGTATCTGCCGTTCGGTTTTTGCACGAAGTTTTTCTGAGCTTTTACCGAACTGCATACGTTGCAGTTTCGCAACCAGCGCCTTCAGCCGGTTGATTTCGGAAGCATAAGCCGCCACCCGCTGTGAGAGCAGGCGGTTGTATTCAGCCATCTGGCGGATGGTGTCCTGTTGCGTCTGCAACAGTGCCCGCAGGCGGGCGTTCTCATGAGCAAGTGAGGTGTCCATATCCTCACTTTACAACGGGTTATATGCGGATTCCAGCGCGTTCCGTTCGTTTCGGGTGCTTCCAGTTGATACCTTCAGGAAGCATGGATAACTGAGCCGGAGTAAGGTGCACCTTGCCGTCACGGGTGACTGGCCAGACGAAGCGGCCCCGCTCCAGGCGTTTGGTGAAGAGGCACAGTCCGTCACTGTCAGCCCACAACACTTTTATCTGGTCACCCCGGCGTCCGCGGAAGATGAACAGGTGTCCGGAGAACGGGTCATCCTTCAGGACGTTCTGAACTTTTGATGCCAGGCCGTTAAAGCCATTCCGCATGTCGGTGATACCGGCAACCAGCCAGATACGCGAACCGGCAGGGAGAGATATCATCAGTGGCTGCTCCCTTTTATTTCGCGGATAAGTGTCTGTAATAACGCCGGCGTCAGTTTACCTTTAAGCCTGAGAGTTCCGGCCGGCAGAACCAGCTCACAACACAGACTGTCGGACGGTGTATTTATCTGCTCTGGTTCCTGTGCGGGGGCCGGGATTTTATTATCCGGCTCCGGCGTTAACGTCACGGGAAGCAGTGCCGGCATATTTTTTCCGGAAGGCAGCAGGCCACCTTTCCGGTATTGATGGCGCCAGTTGAAGAGCAGGTTATCGTTGATTCCGTTTTCCCGGGCGATCTGCGCCACACAGGCTCCGGGCTGCAGTGACTGCTCCACTAAGGCGATTTTAAACTCATAAGGGAAGTTGGGCCGCCGGGGACGTTTTTTTACCACGGGGGCTTCGGATATAACGGTGCTTTCAGGACGTACGACTGGTACCGTGGAAAATTGTCCGTAAAGGCAGGCATCAAGTTCCTGCTCCGACATGCCTGCGGGCAAAGGCCACGAAAGGCCAGCTCTCCGAAAGCGCACGAACATACTACAAACTGTTGATTTTGGTACACCCAGGCGACGCCCGGCCACAACCCGGGGTAAATGTTCTTCAAAGTGAAGACGTAAAGCTTCAGTGATCCAGGTCCGGTGTTTCATACGATAGTGTCCATTAAAAATGATGGACATTATTTTTGTAGAGCCGGAGGAAACAGACCAGACGGTTTAAATGAGCCGGTTACTGTGAAAATTCACTTTCCACATTATTTAAATATACAGAGGACCAGATTAAATACCTGAGTATAAAATCTCTTCTGATGTTTAATTGATTTGAATGTTCGTAAGCTATATCACTTACTCAATCCATTTTACCCAGAGTCATAAAATAGATTGTTTGTTGATCTCATTTTCATACTCCTTTCAGACTGAAGTGCGTTTTCATCGCCCGATGAGAAAGAACTGAAGTGATGTTTGTCATAGATTGCGAGATGCCCAGCTTCATTTACTGTCTTGGTGAACCTTTATACCTGTTATACCAGATCAAAAATCACACAATCCATACAACAAAACCAGATTTGTAATTCGTGTCACAAAATATGTCGATATTTTTCTAAGAAGAAGATGCTATGTGAAGCCAGATGACCACTTGCGGAGCTCTTCATAAACCAAAGGTTTTTCTTTAATTATTTGTTTTATATGTTATTTATTTTTAGTTCAAACAGGAGGCGATTTGCAAGATAACTCAGCGGGCATGGTAAAGATAAGTGTCTATCCACCATCAGACTGGGCATAATTCTCATCATGAAATATGTTTCCTGCTTTGTGGCACGTAGCTGGGAACTCCCGGAGTTGTTCCGGGCAGGCTTGTTGATGTTCAGCACGCATCGGTATTTTCAGGATGATGTTTCAATCCGTTTGTTGCCGTATCACCCGGCGAATAGCTGTGAGTCAGGAAGGTTTAAGTCGTAGTGACCAAAGCTATCTTTAGCAACGAATGCAGATGGAAAAAGCGTGTTCTGGCTTTCCTCATATCTCCGGGAAATACACAGTATGAAAAAGGGATGTAACAACCTCACAGCATGAGTTTACAAACCAAAGGATAATAATGGCTAGGAAACTAAGCATTAGCATGATAATAGCCACCTGAAAATTACCGGTTTCTATGAAATAGCAATTATGTGGAAAAACAGAGTTGACTAATAATGTTATGTGTGAGATGGCTGACAGAAGCAATATTAAATTTTTATGATGATTTGCTTGTTACAGAAGATATCACATGATATATAGATAAGAATAGTTATATTGATCATGAGGTTTATTATTGGATTTCGTCTTACGCTGATAAATATATTAATGAACATAGCATACAAGAGCATATAGCGTTTGTATGGCAAAGTTATTATAAGTAACTATCGCCACTCCATTTTAGTTCATTCAAAAGAGCTGATCCACTTGCGTTAGTCATTACACAAACGTTCGCTTTTATAAACATAATCAGGGCTAAATGTTGGGCTGATAATAACCCAGTGCAGCTAGTGCGTGTCTGCAATTATAAGGGAAAACGATGAAGAATAAGGCTGATAACAAAAAAAGGAACTTCCTGACCCACAGTGAAATCGAGTTACTCCTTAAAGCAGCAAATACCGGGCCTTATGCTGCACGTAATTATTGTCTGACTTTACTTTGTTTTATTCATGGCTTCCGGGCGAGTGAAATTTGTCGATTGAGAATTTCAGATATTGATCTTAAGGCAAAGTGTATATATATCCATCGATTAAAAAAAGGCTTTTCAACGACACACCCGCTCTTAAACAAAGAAGTTCAGGCTTTAAAAAACTGGTTGAGTATGCGTACTTCTTATCCACATGCTGAGAGCGAGTGGGTGTTTTTGTCACGCAAGGGGAATCCTCTTTCTCGTCAACAGTTTTATCAAATCATCTCTACTTCAGGTGATAATGCTGGATTATCACTAGAGATTCATCCTCACATGTTACGTCATTCATGTGGTTTTGCTTTGGCGAATATGGGAGTAGATACACGGCTTATCCAGGATTATCTTGGCCATCGTAATATTCGTCATACTGTCTGGTATACCGCCAGTAATGCAGGGCGTTTTTACGGTATCTGGGATAGCCCCAGAGGTCGGCAACGCCATGCTGTTTTATAAAAACGGATGAGATACCATGGATGGTGTTAAAAACCACATTATTCTTACGATGTATCAATAATAATTAACCATTTATTAATTGATGTTATTGTAAGTATAATCATTAATTATCAGAATAAACATTGGTTTAACCGCAGCCATACAAACCACAATGGTTTTATTTTTTTAAAATAAACAAACAAAATCATTCATAAATTTACACATCACCTAAGTTCTTACCTCATTGTGTTTTTTTCTTTATTTTTTTAAGCAACTGGAAGTTAATTCTGTTTACTCTATTGTTATATTGAATTAAATCAATGAAAATAGATTTTGTCACATCAGTGATATTTTATTTTTGTATGATATTTAATGTGAACGTCTGATAATCGCTCAATGTCGTGTGTGATTATCTTTTTATCTATTGGGCTAATTTTAACCGATTGAGGTTTTCCTATAGGTATTCATTCAAATATAACCCAGTTCAGGAGTACTACTATTGTGAGTAAACGTCGCTATCTTACCGGTAAAGAAGTTCAGGCAATGATGCAAGCGGTTTGCTATGGGGCAACGGGAGCCAGAGATTATTGTCTTATTCTGTTGGCATATCGGCACGGGATGCGTATTAGTGAGCTACTTGATCTTCATTATCAGGATCTTGATCTCAATGAAGGCCGGATAAATATTCGTCGGCTGAAGAACGGATTTTCTACTGTCCATCCACTACGTTTCGACGAGCGTGAGGCTGTAGAACGCTGGACCCTTGAACGTTCTAACTGGAAAGGTGCTGACCAGACCGATGCCATATTTATTTCTCGTCGTGGAAGCCGACTTTCTCGCCAGCAGGCCTATCGCATCATTCGTGATGCGGGTGTTGAAGCTGGAACCGTGACGCAGACTCACCCTCATATGTTAAGACATGCTTGCGGTTATGAACTGGCCGAGCGCGGTGCAGATACTCGTTTAATTCAGGATTATCTGGGGCATCGAAATATTCGCCATACTGTGCGTTATACCGCCAGTAATGCCGCACGTTTTGCCGGATTATGGGAAAGAAATAATCTAATAAATGAAAATTTAAAAAGAGAAGAGGCTTAATGTAACCTATTGATAAAAAAATAAAAAATTAGATTAATACAAGACAATTGGGGCCAAACTGTCCATATCATAAAAAAGTTTTGTGTTTTTTCTCAAGCATAAAAATATAAAAAATCGACGAAAACCAGCTAACCATTTGATATGTAAATTATTTCTCTTGTAAATTAATTTCACATTGCCTCCGCGTTACGTAAAGATAGCGTTTCTGACTCTCGAAGCAACTTCCTCATTCTTCTCTTCAAAAACCACCTCAGATAGCATAAAAATCTATAAAATCAATTAAATAAAGTTCATTAATCCAACGAATAAACTAAATAAGTAAGCGAGCGATGCTTTCCTCTATGAGTCAAAATGGCCCCAAATGTTTCATTTTTTGGGGGAAAACTGTGCAGTGTTGGCAGTCAAACTATCTATCTGAACAAAGTGTACAGAACGACTGCCCATGTCGATTTATACGTAGATTTAAAAAGGAAAGCAGTATGAAAATTAAAACTCTGGCAATTGTTGTTCTGTCGGCGCTGTCCCTCAGTTCTACAGCGGCTTTGGCCGATACTACTCCCACGACGGTAAATGGTGGGACCGTTCACTTTAAAGGGGAAATCGTTAATGCTGCTTGTGCGGTTGATGCTGGTTCTGTTGATCAAACCGTTCAGTTGGGCCAGGTTCGTACTGCTACTCTGAAGCAGGCTGGAGCAACCAGCTCTGCTGTCGGTTTTAACATTCAACTGAATGATTGCGATACTGCTGTTGCAAGCACAGCCGCTGTTGCCTTCTTGGGCACAGCGATTGACAGCACTAATCCTAAAGTACTGGCTCTGCAGAGTTCTGCTGCAGGTAGCGCAACAAACGTTGGTGTGCAGATCCTTGACAGAACAGGCAATGCGCTGACGTTGGACGGTGCGACATTTAGCGCACAAACAACCCTGAATAATGGCACCAACACCATTCCGTTCCAGGCGCGTTATTATGCAACGGGTGTCGCAACCCCGGGTGCTGCTAATGCGGATGCAACCTTCAAGGTTCAGTATCAATAATCCACTCAGGTTTTAGGGAAATAATTATGGGCAAGGATGCCCGCCCCCTGCGCGATAAAAATAACGATGAAAAGGACGAAATTATTTCTAGTAGCGTCGTTACTGCCGATGTTTGCACTGGCCGGAAATAAATGGAACACCACGTTGCCCGGTGGAAATATGCAATTTCAGGGCGTCATTATTGCGGAAGCTTGCCGGATTGAAGCTGGTGATAAACAAATGACGGTCAATATGGGGCAAATCAGTAGTAACCGGTTTCATGCGGTAGGGGAAGATAGCGCCCCGGTGCCGTTTGTTATTCATTTACGGGAATGTAGCACGGTGGTGAGTGAACGTGTGGGCGTGGCGTTTCACGGTGTCGCTGATGGCAAAAATCCGGATGTGCTTTCTGTGGGTGAGGGGCCGGGAATTGCAACCAATGTTGGTATTGCCTTGTTTGATGACGAGGGAAACCTCGTACCGATTAATCGTCCACCAATACACTGGAAACGGCTTTACTCAGGCGCGACTTCGCTACATTTCATTGCTAAATATCGCGCAACAGGGCGTTGGGTTACTGGCGGCATGGCTAATGCTCAGGCCTGGTTCTCCTTAACCTATCAGTAATTGTTCAGCAGATATTGTGATAACAGGAACAGGACAGTGAGTAATAAAAACGTCAATGTAAGAAAATCGCAGGAAATAACATTCTGCTTACTGGCAGGTATCCTGATGATCGTTGCAATGATGCTTGCCGGACGCGCTGAAGCGGGAGTGGCATTAGGTGCGACTCGCGTAATTTATCCGGCAGGGCAAAAACAAGTTCAACTTGCCGTGACAAATAATGATGAAAATAGCACTTATTTAATTCAATCATGGGTAGAAAATGCTGATGGTGTAAAGGATGGTCGTTTTATCGTGACGCCACCTCTGTTTGCGATGAAGGGAAAAAAAGAGAATACCCTGCGTATTCTTGATGCCACAAATAATCAATTGCCGCAGGATCGGGAAAGTTTGTTCTGGATGAATGTAAAAGCGATTCCGTCAATGGATAAATCAAAATTGAACGAGAATACGTTACAGCTCGCGATAATCAGCCGCATTAAACTCTATTACCGCCCGGCTAAATTAGCGTTGCCACCCGATCAGGCCGCAGAAAAATTAAGATTCCGTCGCGGCACAAATTCTCTGACGCTGATTAACCCGACACCCTATTACCTGACGGTAACAGAGCTTAATGCCGGAACTCGGATTCTTGATAATGCATTGGTGCCTCCAATGGGCGAAAGCACGGTTAAATTGCCTTCTGATGCCGGAAGCAGCATAACTTATCGAACAATAAATGATTATGGTGCACTTACCCCAAAAATGAAGGGCGTAATGGAATAACGCAGGGGGAATTTTTCGCCTGAATAAAAAGAATTGACTGCCGGGTGATTTTAAACCGGAGGAATAATGTCATATCTGAATTTAAGATTTTACCAGCGAAACACGCAATGCTTGCATAATCGTAAGCCTTGTCTGGCTGGTTTTTTTATCCGGCTCTCTGTTGCCTGTGCATTTGCTGCACAGGCACCTTTTTCATCTGCCGAACTCTATTTTAACCCGCGCTTTTTAGCGGATGATCCTCAGGCTGTTGCCGATTTATCGAGTTTTGAAAATGGACAAGAATTACCGCCGGGAACGTATCGTGTCGATATCTATATGAATAATGGTTATATGGCAACACGAGATGTCACGTTTAATACGGGGGAGAGTGAACAAGGGATTGTCCCTTGTCTGACACGCGCACAACTCGCCAGTATGGGGCTGAATACGGCCTCTGTTTCCGGTATGAATCTGCTGGCGGCTGATGCCTGCGTACCATTAACTTCGATGATCAATGAAGCCACTGCGCATTTAGATGTTGGCCTGCAGCGGCTTAACCTCACGATCCCGCAGGCATTTATGAATCAGCGTGCGCGTGGCTATATTCCACCAGAGTTGTGGGATTCAGGTATTAATGCCGGATTACTCAATTATAACTTCAGTGGAAATAGTGTGCAGAATCGGATTGGGGGTAACAGCCATTATGCATATTTAAACCTGCAGAGTGGGTTAAATATTGGTGCGTGGCGTTTACGCGACAATACTACCTGGAGTTATAACAGTAGCGGCAGTTCATCAGGTAGCAAAAATAAATGGCAACATATCAATACCTGGCTTGAGCGAGACATAATTCCGTTACGTTCTCGCCTGACGTTGGGCGATGGTTATACCCAGGGCGATATTTTCGATGGTATTAACTTTCGCGGCGCACAGTTGGCCTCAGATGACAATATGTTACCCGATAGCCAGAGAGGATTTGCCCCGGTGATCCACGGTATTGCACGTGGTACTGCACAAGTATCTATTAAACAGAACGGGTATGACATTTATAATAGTACGGTGCCACCGGGGCCTTTTACTATTAATGATCTCTATGCTGCAGGTAATAGTGGTGACTTGCAGGTAACGATTAAAGAGGCCGACGGCAGCACACAGATCTTTACCGTACCCTATTCGTCAGTACCGCTCCTGCAGCGTGAGGGACATACACGTTATTCCATTACGGCTGGAGAGTACCGCAGTGGTAATGCGCAACAGGAAAACCCCCGCTTTTTCCAGAGTACGTTACTCCACGGCCTCCCGGCTGGCTGGACAATATACGGCGGTACTCAACTGGCGGATCGTTATCGTGCTTTTAATTTCGGTGTCGGGAAAAACATGGGGACATTGGGGGCTATGTCCGTAGATATGACGCAGGCTAATGCCACACTTCCCGATGAAAGTCAGCATGACGGACAATCAGTGCGTTTTCTTTATAACAAATCGCTCAATGAGTCAGGCACGAATATTCAGTTAGTGGGTTACCGCTATTCGACCAGCGGATATTTCAATTTCGCTGATACAACATACCGCCGAATGAATGGCTACAACATTGAAACGCAGGATGGTGTTATTCAGGTTAAGCCGAAATTCACCGACTATTACAACCTCGCTTATAACAAACGCGGAAAATTACAACTTACTGTCACTCAGCAAGTTGGGCGCACATCAACACTTTATTTGAGTGGTAGCCATCAGACTTATTGGGGAACGAGTAATGTCGATGAGCAATTCCAGGCCGGATTAAATACCGCATTCGAGGATATCAACTGGACGCTCAGCTATAGCCTGACGAAAAACGCCTGGCAAAAAGGACGAGATCAGATGTTGGCTCTTAACGTCAATATTCCTTTCAGCCACTGGCTGCGTTCTGACAGTAAATCTCAGTGGCGACATGCCAGTGCCAGCTACAGCATGTCACACGATCTCAATGGTCGGATGACCAACCTGGCCGGTGTATACGGTACGTTGCTGGAAGACAACAACCTAAGCTACAGCGTACAAACCGGATATGCCGGAAGTGGCGATGGGAATAGCGGAAGTACAGGCTACGCAGCGCTGAATTATCGCGGCGGTTATGGCAATGCCAACATAGGTTACAGCCATAGCGATGATATTAAGCAGGTCTATTACGGAGTCAGCGGTGGGGTATTGGCCCATGCCAATGGCGTAACGCTGGGGCAGCCGTTAAACGATACGGTTGTGCTGATTAAAGCGCCTGGAGCAAAAGATGTAAAAGTCGAAAACCAGACAGGTGTTCGTACCGACTGGCGCGGTTATGCCGTGCTGCCTTATGCCACTGAATATCGGGAAAATAGAGTGGCACTGGATACCAATACCCTGGCTGATAACGTCGATTTAGATAACGCGGTCGCTAACGTTGTTCCCACCCGTGGGGCAATCGTGCGAGCAGAGTTTAAAGCGCGCGTTGGGATAAAACTACTCATGACGCTGACCCACAATAATAAGCCGCTGCCGTTTGGTGCGATGGTCACATCAGAGAGTAGCCAGAGTAGCGGCATTGTTGCGGATAATGGCCAGGTTTACCTCAGCGGGATGCCTTTAGCGGGAAAAGTTCAGGTGAAATGGGGAGAAGGGGAGAATGCTCACTGTGTCGCAGATTACAAACTGCCACCTGAGAGTCAGCAGCAGTTATTAACCCAGCTATCAGTTGAATGTCGTTAAGGGGGCGTGATGAAAAGCAAACCTTTTTATCTTCTGTGCGCTTTTTTGTGGCTGGTTGTCAGTCACGCTTTGGCTGCGGATAGCACGATTACTATCCGCGGCTATGTCAGGGATAACGGCTGTAGTGTGGCAGTTGAATCAACCAATTTTACCGTTGATTTGCTGGAAAATGCGGCGAAGCAATTTAACAACATTGGGGCGACGACTCCGGTCGTTCCTTTTCGTATTTTGCTGTCACCCTGTGGTAATGCCGTCTCTGCTGTAAAGATCGGATTTACCGGTGTTGCAGATAGCCATAATTCCAACCTGCTTGCACTTGAAAAGACTGTGTCAGCGGCTGCGGGACTGGGAATACAGCTTCTGAATGAGCAACAAAATCAGATACCACTTAATGCCCCATCGTCCGCGATTTCGTGGACGACCCTGACGCCGGGTAAACCAAATACGCTGAATTTTTACGCCCGGCTAATGGCGACACAGGTGCCTGTCACTGCGGGGCATATCAATGCCACGGCAACCTTCACTCTTGAATATCAGTAACTGGAGATGCTCATGAAATGGCGCAAACGTGGGTATTTATTGGCGGCAATGTTGGCGCTCGCAAGCGCGACGGTACGGGCAGCCGATGTCACCATTACGGTGAATGGTAAGGTCGTCGCCAAACCGTGCACAGTTTCCACCACCAATGCCACGGTTGATCTCGGCGATCTTTATTCTTTCAGCCTGATGTCTGCCGGAGCGGCATCGTCCTGGCATGATGTTGCGCTTGAGTTGACGAATTGTCCGGTGGGAACGTCCAGAGTCACCGCCAGTTTCAGCGGGGCGGCTGACAGCACCGGATATTATAAAAACCAGGGAACCGCGCAAAACATCCAGTTAGAGCTACAGGATGACAACGGCAACACATTGAACACCGGCGCAACCAAAACTGTTCAGGTGGATGATTCCTCTCAATCTGCGCACTTTCCGTTGCAGGTCAGAGCATTGACGGTAAATGGTGGTGCCACCCAGGGAACCATTCAGGCAGTGATTAGCATCACCTATACCTACAGCTAACCCGAAGAGATGATTGTAATGAAACGCGTTATTACCTTATTTACTGTACTGCTGATGGGCTGGTCGGTAAATGCCTGGTCATTCGCCTGTAAAACCGCTAATGGTACGGCTATCCCTATTGGCGGCGGCAGCGCCAATGTCTATGTTAACCTTGCGCCCGCAGTGAATGTGGGGCAAAACCTGGTTGTGGATCTTTCGACGCAGATCTTTTGCCATAACGATTACCCGGAAACCATTACAGACTATGTAACACTGCAACGAGGTTCAGCTTATGGCGGCGTGTTATCTAATTTTTCCGGAACCGTAAAATATAATGGCAGTAGCTATCCTTTTCCTACCACCAGCGAAACGCCACGCGTTGTTTATAATTCGAGAACGGATAAGCCTTGGCCAGTGGCGCTTTATCTGACGCCTGTCAGCAGTGCGGGCGGAGTGGCGATTAAGGCTGGTTCATTAATAGCCGTGCTCATTTTGCGCCAGACCAACAACTATAACGGCGATGATTTCCAGTTTGTCTGGAATATTTATGCCAATAACGATGTGGTGGTGCCTACCGGTGGTTGTGATGTTTCTGCGCGAGATGTCACCGTCACTCTGCCGGACTACCCCGGCTCGGTGCCGATTCCTCTTACCGTTTATTGTGCGAAAAGCCAAAACCTGGGGTATTACCTTTCAGGTACAACCGCAGATGCGGACAACTCGATTTTCACCAACACGGCGTCGTTTTCGCCAGCACAGGGCGTCGGCGTGCAGTTGACGCGCAACGGTACGATTATTCCAGCGAATAGCACTGTGTCATTAGGGGCAGTAGGGACTTCAGCGGTAAGTCTTGGGTTAACGGCAAATTACGCACGTACTGGAGGGCAGGTGACTGCAGGTAATGTGCAGTCAATTATTGGTGTGACTTTTGTTTATCAATAAAGAAATCACAGGGGTTGCCAATGCGAGTACGCAATATTTGCCTGATGGCTATCAGGCTTACAAAACCTGTATGTTAGCTTTTTGTAGGCCAGATAAGACGCGCCAGCGCCGCATCTGGCATAAACAAGGCGCACGTTGCCAACCATCCGAACTGAGCCTGCCAATGGCAGGCTCTGATATTCCTTTACGCCACCATACTGATAATCAACACAATAATCAGCCCAACCACGGAGTTGACCAGCTCCAGCAGACCCCAGGTTTTCAGGGTGTCTTTTACTGACAGATCAAAATAACCTTTGAACAGCCAGAAAGAGGCATCGTTAATGTGGGTGAGGGTGTTGGAACCCGCGGCAGTTGCCAGAACCAGCAGCGCCGGATTTACACCAACCAATTGACCGGTTGCCGGATCAAGAATTGCGGCACTGATAATCCCGGCGGCGGTCATCGCTGAAACGACACCCTGACCAGTCGCCAGACGAATCAGCACGGTGATCAGCCACGCCATGATGTATGGAGAAATGTTGCCGTGCGACATCAGCATGCCGATGGTGTCACCAATGCCTGTGTCGATAATGGTTTGCTTCAGCACGCCGCCTGCACCGATGATCAGAATCACCATCGCAATACTTTTTACCGCGCTTTCAAAGGCGTTCATCACCCACTGCATGTCGTGGCCGCGTGCGGTGCCAAAGAGTACGAACGCAACCACCATCGCGATAAACATCGCAATTGGGGAGGAACCAATAAAGTTAACCACTTCCCATGCCGGTGTGTCTTTTACTAACCAAATATTAGCGATGGTGGTGGAGATCATAATGATCGCCGGGATCAACGGCACAAGAATGGAAATGCCGAAAGAGGGCAGGTTATTCATATCTACCGGTTGATCCGCTTTCAGGAATGACGGCGTTGGGCGCTCAAGATTACCGAGAAACTTCGGCAGGATCAGCCCCGCACAGATAACGCTGGGAATAGTCACCAGCACGCCATAGATGTAAACCATCCCCATATCTGCGCCGTAAGCATTGACCAGCGCCACCGGACCCGGCTGCGGTGGGTACAGTGAATGTGCGGTGGTTGCAGCCGCTACTGCCGGGATAGCCAGTTTCAGGAAGGGAATTTTAGCTTCGGCGGCAATCACGATCACCAGCGGTGCCAGCATGATAAAGGCCACTTCATAGAACATCGCCAGACCGAAAATCAGGCCGATGATGATCACCGATATCTGAACATAGCGCAGGCCGAGACGCGCCAGCAGCGTGTGCGCTATCTGGTGAGCCGCACCAGAGTCAACCATCAGCTTACCGATGACCGCACCGAACACCACGATGATCGCCAGTTCCCCCAGCGTGTTGCCAAAGCCCGCTTTCATGGTGTGCAGCAGCGACATCAGATCCATACCCGCCAGCATCCCAACGGACAACGCTGCCACCAGCAAAGCCACCATCGAGTTGATCTTGAACTTCAAATTCAGTACCAGCATCAGGCCGATGCCGAATACCACCCAAAGAATGTTAAGCACATGCATAACGTTTTACCTTATCTGGTTGAACCATTGCTATTTTGGGCGACATGTTATGCAAATTGGTCAACCATTGTTGCGATGAATATCACATCCCCCGATCAATAACCGCTGAATACCCTTTGCTGTAATTTGCATCAACCTGTGTGAGAGTGGATTTCTTGTGATGTGGTTAACCAATTTTAGAATTCGGGTTGACATGTCTTACCAAAAGGTAGAACTTATACGCCATCTCATCCGATGCAACGCCACGGCTGCGGTCTGGTTGTTCATCCGGATACCTAAACAACTCCGGGGTTCCGCGTCTCTTCGCTGTGGAACCTGCTATGTGAAAGAGGAAATATCATGGAACAGACCTGGCGTTGGTACGGCCCTAACGATCCGGTTTCTTTAGCAGATGTCCGTCAGGCGGGCGCAACTGGCGTGGTTACCGCGCTGCACCATATCCCGAACGGCGAAGTATGGTCCGTTGAAGAAATCCTCAAACGCAAGGCTATCATTGAAGACGCGGGCCTGGTGTGGTCTGTCGTGGAAAGCGTGCCAATTCACGAAGACATCAAAACTCACACTGGCAACTATGAGCAGTGGATTGCTAACTATCAGCAGACCCTGCGCAACCTGGCGCAGTGCGGCATTCGCACCGTGTGCTACAACTTCATGCCGGTTCTCGACTGGACCCGTACTGACCTCGAATATGTGCTACCGGACGGCTCCAAAGCACTGCGCTTCGACCAGATCGAATTTGCTGCATTCGAAATGCACATCCTGAAACGTCCAGGCGCAGAAGCGGATTACACCGAAGAAGAAATTGCTCAGGCAGCAGAACGCTTCGCCACCATGAGCGATGAAGACAAAGCGCGTCTGACTCGTAACATCATTGCGGGTCTGCCGGGCGCGGAAGAAGGCTACACCCTCGATCAGTTCCGTAAGCACCTGGAACTGTACAAAGATATCGACAAAGCCAAACTGCGCGAAAACTTTGCTGTCTTCCTGAAGGCGATCATTCCGGTTGCGGAAGAAGTTGGCGTGCGCATGGCTGTTCACCCGGACGATCCGCCGCGCCCGATCCTCGGCCTGCCGCGCATCGTTTCCACCATTGAAGATATGCAGTGGATGGTTGACACCGTAAACAGCATGGCGAACGGTTTCACCATGTGTACCGGTTCTTACGGCGTGCGTGCTGACAACGATCTGGTTGATATGATCAAGCAGTTCGGTCCACGTATTTACTTCACCCATCTGCGTTCCACCATGCGTGAAGAAAACCCGAAAACCTTCCACGAAGCGGCGCACCTGAACGGTGACGTTGATATGTACGAAGTGGTGAAAGCGATCGTTGAAGAAGAGCACCGTCGTAAAGCGGAAGGCAAAGAAGACCTGATCCCGATGCGTCCGGACCACGGTCACCAGATGCTGGATGACCTGAAGAAGAAAACCAACCCTGGTTACTCCGCTATTGGTCGTCTGAAAGGCCTGGCCGAAGTTCGCGGTGTCGAACTGGCGATCCAACGGGCTTTCTTTAGCCGTTAATACTCACCGGCATGGCTTCGCGCCGTGCCGGTTCCTTCTTCCTTGCCGTCACTCTCTGAAGACGGATTCTGGAGTTTACGATGACTACTATTGTTGACAGCAATCTGCCGGTTGCCCGCCCGTCATGGGATCATTCTCGTCTGGAATCACGCATTGTGCATCTCGGTTGCGGGGCGTTCCACCGCGCGCACCAGGCGCTGTATACCCACCATTTGCTGGAAAGCACCGACAGCGACTGGGGGATCTGCGAAGTTAACCTGATGCCAGGTAACGACCGCGTGCTGATCGAAAACCTGAAAAAACAGCAACTGTTGTATACCGTGGCGGAAAAAGGCGCAGAAAGCACCGAGCTGAAAATTATCGGTTCGATGAAAGAAGCGCTGCACCCTGAAATCGACGGTTGCGAAGGCATTCTGAACGCGATGGCGCGTCCGCAGACGGCAATTGTTTCCCTGACGGTCACGGAAAAAGGCTACTGTGCCGACGCGGCAAGCGGTCAGTTGGATCTCAATAACCCGCTGATTAAGCACGATCTGGAAAACCCGACCGCGCCGAAGTCTGCAATTGGTTACATCGTAGAAGCCCTGCGTCTGCGTCGTGAAAAAGGGCTGAAAGCTTTTACGGTGATGTCTTGCGACAACGTGCGTGAGAACGGTCATGTGGCGAAAGTCGCAGTACTGGGACTGGCTCAGGCTCGTGATCCGCAACTGGCGGCATGGATTGAAGAGAACGTGACTTTCCCGTGCACAATGGTTGACCGCATTGTTCCGGCGGCTACTCCTGAAACATTGCAGGAAATTGCTGACCAGTTGGGCGTTTACGATCCGTGTGCCATTGCCTGCGAGCCGTTCCGTCAGTGGGTGATTGAAGATAACTTCGTCAATGGTCGCCCGGACTGGGATAAAGTCGGCGCACAGTTCGTTGCGGACGTTGTTCCGTTCGAAATGATGAAACTGCGTATGCTTAACGGCAGTCACTCTTTCCTGGCGTACCTCGGTTACCTCGGTGGTTATGAAACCATCGCTGATACCATGACCAACGCGGATTATCGCAAAGCGGCCTTTGCTCTGATGATGCAGGAACAAGCGCCGACGCTGTCGATGCCGGAAGGTACAGACCTGAACGCGTATGCGACGCTGCTGATCGAGCGTTTCAGCAACCCGTCTCTGCGTCATCGCACCTGGCAGATTGCGATGGACGGCAGCCAGAAGTTGCCGCAGCGTCTGCTGGATCCGGTTCGCTTGCATTTGCAAAACGGTGGTAGCTGGCGTCATCTGGCACTCGGTGTCGCGGGCTGGATGCGTTACACCCAAGGGGTTGATGAGCAAGGCAACGCCATCGACGTGGTCGACCCGATGCTGGCGGAGTTCCAGAAGATCAACGCGCAATATCAGGGGGCGGAACGTGTGAAAGCTCTGCTGGGTCTGAGCGGTATTTTTGCCGATG
This sequence comes from Escherichia marmotae, assembly GCF_002900365.1. NCBI lineage: Bacteria > Pseudomonadati > Pseudomonadota > Gammaproteobacteria > Enterobacterales > Enterobacteriaceae > Escherichia > Escherichia marmotae. Next base: position 2,598,929 of record NZ_CP025979.1, on the reverse strand, counting down.
ATCTGCCGCAGAACGCGGACTTTGTTGGCGCGGTGACGACTGCATATCAGCAACTGTGCGAACGTGGTGCGCGTGAGTGCGTGGCTGCTCTGTAACTGACTGATTACCCTACAGACTGACTGGTCAATCAAATTTATATTTGGTTGACCAGTTTTCGTTTTTTTGCCCACCTGTACGTGCCAACTTCCAGTGCAAATGGTATAGTTTGAGATTAACGGGTGCCGTAAAATTGCCCGTTGTAGGCCGGATAAGGCGTTCACGCCGCATCCGGCAAAAATTTGATTAACCGCACCTAACGGACACAACACCATGAAATCTGCCACCTCTGCGCAAAGACCTTACCAGGAAGTCGGGGCAATGATCCGCGATCTGATCATTAAGACGCCGTACAATCCTGGCGAACGGCTGCCGCCGGAGCGTGAGATCGCAGAAATGCTCGACGTCACGCGTACTGTGGTACGTGAAGCATTGATCATGCTGGAGATCAAAGGGCTGGTAGAAGTACGCCGTGGTGCCGGTATCTATGTTCTTGACAGTTCCACCAGTAAGAGTGCGGACAGCGCAGATGTTAACGCCTGCAACGACGCTGGTCCTTTTGAGCTGTTACAGGCGCGCCAGTTGCTGGAGAGCAACATAGCCGAGTTTGCCGCCTTGCAGGCAACACGGGAAGACATTGTGAAAATGCGCCAGGCATTGCAGCTTGAAGAACGCGAACTGGCTTCCAGTGCGCCGGGCAGCAGCGAAAGCGGTGACATGCAGTTTCACCTCGCCATTGCCGAAGCAACCCATAACAGTATGCTGGTGGAGTTGTTCCGTCAGTCCTGGCAGTGGCGGGAAAACAATCCGATGTGGATCCAGTTGCACAGCCATCTGGATGACAGCTTATACCGCAAAGAGTGGCTGGGCGATCACAAACAGATCCTCGCGGCGTTAATCAAAAAAGACGCCCGTGCGGCGAAGCTGGCAATGTGGCAGCATCTGGAAAATGTGAAACAGCGTTTGCTGGAATTTTCCAACGTCGATGATATCTATTTTGATGGTTATCTCTTTGACTCCTGGCCATTGGATAAAGTTGACGCCTGACCCTTATTTCTGGTGCAAAGTTGAGCTGCTTTGCACCGGGTCTTGTAGCCATGTAATAACATATATTATTAATAATAAACTATGAGTAATTTAATAATTATTTATTACATATCTTTTATAAATATTATATCTCTATTTAAATCTGAGTAATCATTCGGAATAATCAAAATATATTGATTTGTTTCTATCTGATTTAGTGATTTTTATCAAATTATATCTTTTTAAATAAAAAGTAAGTGGATCTTCATTTCTGTTCAGGGTCTTATACTTCGCGGGCAAGAATTAGGCCTGTATCAGTCACGGACGTAATGAGCAAAAAGGAATGACTATGGAAAATGAGCATCAACTCAGTGGTATCCTGCCATCAGGGCAAGATATCGATGCCGCTAAACGTCAGGAGTGCGCAAAATGATGCGCCAATTACTTCAGACCGTATTACCTGAAAAAACAGGAAGCAATACATCATTGCTGCGTGATTCCGTATGCCAGGATCTCTTTCAACTTTTTAATTCTCCTCATTCACCGCTACCAACATTACTTGTTTCTGGCATGCCTGAGTGGCAAGGGCATAATAAGTGCGACAAACGTCTCCAGAGTTGGTATTGCCGCCAGTTGCGTTCCGCTCTTTTATTTCATGAACCACGTATTGCAGCATTGCAGGTGAGTCTGAAAGAAGTATATTGCTACGATCTGGCAATCAGTCTGGAGATGATGCTGTACCACGACGATGAACCGCTAACATTGGAATTGATCTGGCAGCATGGCGGTTGGTGCAGTGCGATGTTGGGGAAAGTCAGCTAAATACAATCTCCTGCGTTTTACTCAGTCAGCCACCCGTGCGGGCATTCTACGTCTATTCGGGCGGCTGACAACCGCTTATGCAGTTTCAAACGTTCCTTTCACACACGCCTTGCCGTCTTTGACCATCAGTTTGCCGCGAGCGTATACCTGCGCAATGCGCAGCTTCGGTGTCAATACCAGCAAATCCGCGTCATTACCTGGCAGGATTTCACCTTTCCCGGTCAGGTTAAGGAAACCGGCTACGCTACTGGTGAGCGGGCGCAGGGCATCGCTGATACTGAAACCGTAGTCTTTAACCAGCACCTGCACGGTTTCCAGCAACGTCTCAAAACCCGCAACGCCGATATGGGTTAAATTCCCTTCGTCGTCGAAGAAGGGTTGGCTGCCGTTGCCGTCAGAGCTAAGGGTGACGCGTGCTAGCGGAATACCCGCCTGAACGGCGCGGGCAATACCTTCGGCAGGGGCGACCGGTTCGTCAATGCTGCTGGTAATGTCGATGGTGCCACCCTGGCGCGCGAACTCCAGCGCCTGCTCAAACAAAGGCACGTTGCGGTTAACATGCGTCGGCAGCAACTTACTGATTGGCACATCGCAGTTTTCCAGGAGGTCATAGATGGGCTGTAACGCCTTTTTGCTGTCGCCCATGTGGAACACGGTGACGCCAGGCTTACCGCCGAGCAAGCCACCAACGCGGGATTCTGCTGCCATATTGGCCAGATGGTAAACATCCGGCGCGGCAGAGCGGTGATCAGAGATGGCACATTTCACGCCAATCACGCGATCGATAATCGCCACATCCTTTTCCACAGAACCCGTAATGGTGCGGGAAGGTACATGATAAGCACCGGTCAGCATCCAGGCGCTGATGCCTTCTTCATTGAGTGCTCGGGTCTTGGCGAGTAAGGATTCCGGATGGCGAGAGATAGAGTCAGTGCCCAGCAGGCCAACTACCGACGTGACGCCCGCTTCCGTCAGGCGGCTTAATGCCACTTCCGGCGTGCGTGTTGTGGGGCCAGCTTCACCGCCGCCGCCAATCAAATGGACGTGTTGATCAATAAAACCCGGACAGAGGATCTGCCCGCTGAGATCGACAACCGTGCAGTCCGGTACGATGTCAGAAGGGATATTGCTGGCAACGGCGATAATCTTGCCGTTAGCGATTAACACATCGCAAATACCCCGATCCTCCGGCGCATACAAATGCGCTCCCTGCAACAGGGTAAAACCGGCTGCGGAATAATCAATCATGGTAACTCCTTGTTAAACAATAAGCTGCATAACCCAAATCGACAGCAATGCGTTAATCACGCAGACCGTAATGATATGCGGGTAATATTTGGCATTCACTTCGGCTGTCTCCAGGCAGCGACCGACATTTTGCACCGGGTTGCCCATTAAATACATCGCGAGCAGTAAAACGGTGACATCATGATCGGTTAATGCGCCTGCGGTCGCCTGGCTGGCAGCAACGCCGACCGCGTCGTCCATACTCATCAACGTGGCTAAAAGACAGTTGCCGCTTCACCGGGCATTCCCACAACGTTTTTGTGACCGTGTGTTGCTACGTGTTTTTTGCAGAGTGGAAAAATAGGATTGAGTTGCAGAAAATTCATAAACACAGTGACAATAACGATGAGTAAGTAAAGGCAGAAAATACAAGGATGAATGCAAAATGGCAAAGTACAGTGAAAAAGATCTGGCGGATACGAGTAAGTTTTTAAGTTTTGTCCTCCGACATAAACCAGAGGCGATTGGCATCGTGCTGGATCGTGAAGGGTGGGCGAATATCGATAAGCTCATACTCTGTGCACAAAAAGCGGGCAAGCGGTTAACGCGTGCATTACTGGATTCCGTGGTCGCCACCAGTGATAAGAAGCGCTTTAGTTATTCCAGTGATGGTAGGTGTATTCGTGCTGTTCAGGGGCATTCGACTTCGCAGGTCGCTATTGCCTTCACCGAAAAAACACCGCCACAATTTCTCTACCACGGTACGGCAAGTCGTTTCCTTGAGGCGATAAAAAGTCAGGGATTAATTGCAGGGGAGCGTCACTATGTGCATCTCTCTGCTGATGAAGCGACAGCTCGCAAAGTAGGAGAAAGACACGGAACGCCGGTTATCTTAACCGTCAAAGCACAGGAAATGGCGAAACGAGGAATACCTTTCTGGCAAGCGGAAAACGGGGTCTGGCTGACATCAACTGTTGCGGTTGAGTTTCTTGACTGGCAAGGGAAACAGCCCTTATGAAGTCACCACTTGCAGCTTAAACAATTGCACTGTGCAGATCAGCGCCGCAATAAACAACGCCGCTGCGCCACAGAGAGTGGCACTGGCGAGAGCCGATGTTCCGTTGCCGAGCAAACTGGTCAGCGCCGGGCCAAGAATTTGCCCAATGCCGTAAATAAGCGTCACAAAGCCTAACAGGTTGAGGTTTCCCGGCACACTAAGCTGGCGGGCGATGGTCATCACCAGCGAGGTGGTACCCATAAAGGTGCCGCCAAATCCAACACTACTGATGATGAGTAATAAAGGCGAGCTGCTGGCGAGGGTTAACAGTACGCAGATCGCCTGCACCAGTAAGTTCGCTGTCAGGCAAGGTAACGCTCCCCAGCGTTTTGCCGCCCACAGCCAGCCAAAGCAACCCGGGACAATCGACAAGCCAACCAGCGTCCAGAGATGGGCGGTTAACAATGGCGAGCCTGCATCTTTCGCCATCAGCGGCAGATAAGTGGCGACGATGATATAACCAAAACCTGCCAGACCATACAGAATCGCCAGCAACCACCAACTCATCATCTGTTGATCGTTTTTTGCCAACGGCGCAGGCGCGATGAGGTGTTTTTTCGACGGGATCAATAGTGCCAGAACAATCAATATAATGGCAGAAAGCGCTCCGGCTCCTTGCCACAATGTTTGCGAGGAGAGGGTAAAATGCAGTCCCGCCAGCACATATTCATTGCCCAGCGCGATACCGACGCCAACGCCAGAAAACAGCGCCGCAAGCACAAAGGGATGGCGGGTATGTTGCATAATCAGCGTCGAGCCGAATATCAGCATTCCGGCGCTGGCGACGCCCGCCAGAAAGCGAATCAACAACACCAGAACAAAAGTCGGCAACCATGCCATCGCGAGGATCAATAATCCGGTTGCTAGGGCGCAAGCCAATAAAAACGGGCGCAGACGCGACGGCAGATGAAACGCGCCGAATGAAAACAGCATGCTGCCTGCCAGATACCCTGCGTAGTTGCCGCTGGCAATCCACGACAGTTCGCTAAATGAAAACGTTCCTTCCGCCAGCATGACAGGTAGCATTGGCGTATACAGAAAGCGGCCTAACCCCATCCCTAAGGTCAGAACCAGCATCCCGAAAAACGCGGTGCTGAAAGAGAAGCGTTCTACGGGATGCAATGAAGGGGACATGTTTTACCTTATTTGTATTTTTTGTTGTTAACAAGTTAATAACAAAAAAGGAAAACATGCCAGCCTGTTAATGTGATGATGTAGGGGTAAAGCGATAAAAAAGATTGGGTTCGCCAACGATATAGATATTGCCAGTGGCGTCCATCGCTATCCCTTCGGCCTGTTTGATGTTATGTGACAAACCCCGGCTACCTTTGGTAAGCGACATCTCACCGATGACCTCGCCTGTTTGGGTGACTTCCTGGAGTGCGCGAGACTCATGAGACAGCACCAGAAGTGTATTTTTTTGTGGGTTAAATTCCGCGCCAGACACGTCGTCTAAAGTAAATTGCCGTTGTAATGATTTATCCTTGCTAATGTGCAACTCGTCACTACGTAATAGTCCGGTAACTTTATAGATCTCAATCGGGTTTTTCTCTTTAAAAAACCAAAAAGTGTGGTCCTGGCGAGAATAAGCCAGTCCTTCAAAACCACTATTGATCGGCGTTTCCTGCAGCGGGATTTTTATTTTTTTGAGGATTTTCACCTCTGAGTTTTCATTAAGAGAAATGACATAAATGGCATAATCGCGCTCATCGCTAATGACAAACTGATTATCGCCAATGTATTCGATCGTCTCGAGATCTTTCACAAAATCCAGAGGAATAGTGCGGATCAAGTCGCCATTGGTGGTCATTTCAACAATTGCCGCGGGCTTGTTGATAGTACTAAACAGGGTATTGCTCTGTGCCGACCAGGTCAGCGAGGAGATATTATTCGTTACACCTTCAATTTCTTTGCCGTCAATGGTGGCGTGGTAATTCTGAAATGATGTCGCATGATTGCTTTTACGGGCGCAAGATTGCACAAAGAAAAAACTCACGACTACGATGGCAAAAAGAATAGCAATACCCGTGATGCGTTTATGTAACGAAAAACTTTTTGTCATGGCATTCCCTTTAAGGCAAATCAATAAGATATCGAGAAGTATACGTAGCGATCTTAATGAATCCTTAACGCGGAGTTGAATCGTAATCTGCAATACACAGCCAGCTCCCATCCTGCTGATAATAAATTGACTCTGTTTGACCTGGGATAACCCATTGTGTTTCCTCACCAGCAGGACACCTCAACCAGATGCATAGCCCACAGCCTCCACGTAACTCACGGGGAATATCCGAGACGCGAAAAGCCATGCCCGCTGCTTGCAACGCCTTGCGCGTTTGCACGACGCCGACCGTTGAGTGAAATAAAAAAAGATACTCTTTCATGTGCGTTTTCTCTGCCGCTGACCAATCACCGCTGCGCCAATTGCGCCAGCGAATTGTGCATCAGGATGGGTATGTACTGGCATTCCCTGGTGAGTTTCCAGCATCCGGGAAAAGACCTGGCAATGGCTGACACCGCCAGTAAACAGAATCGGCGCTTCACAGGAGAGACGAGCAATGAAATTGGCGCTGCGGCGCGCCATAGCGTTAATCACTCCGGCGAGAATCGCTTCCGGCGCTACCCCGGCAGAACGCAGACTGATCACTTCTGATTCGGCAAACACCGTACACATACTGCTGATGGCGTGCGGTGGCACATTTTCGGTAATACAGTCGAGTTCCTCGATGCTGGTGCCCAGCGTACGCGAAATCACTTCCAGAAAACGTCCGGTTCCTGCCGCACATTTGTCATTCATCAGGAAGTCACACAGATTACCGTCACCATCAAGTTGAATCACTTTGCTGTCCTGGCCGCCGATGTCGATCACCGCGCGCGTTGCTGGCGCAAGAAACCGCGCTCCCAGCCCGTGGCAGGAGATTTCCGTCACCTGTTTATCGGCAAAATCCACCAGTTGCCGCCCGTAACCGGTGAGCGTCAGAAACGGCGTTGTCTCTAACCCTTCGCGCAGAGTTTCCTAGGCTTCTGTAATTGCTATTGCCGGGCGAAATGGCGTTGGAACGAGGAAACGGCGCATAATCACGCCGTCTGCCAGTAAGATCCCTTTGGTGGCGGTAGAACCGGAATCAATGCCTATCGAATACCTCACAGCCACCTCTTACAGCATCTCAATAAAGGCCGCGACGCGGGTACTGAGCTGCCCGATATCCGAAGTGGAGTAGTCCGTTTCAATGGCGATATAAGGAATGTTGTGCTGCTGGCGCACGTGACATTTAATCGCCAACGATTCCACCGCGTAGGTATGGCACGCCTGCAAAATCACGTCTACCACGCCATCGACCTGATACTCCTCCACCATCTGGCTGAGCATTTTCAGACGTTGATCATTCGGAGAAACACAGGAGCAGCCAATCGCCAGATACTTGTCGGCCAGCGCATCATAGACATCGCCCGTTTCCGCCACACATTGCTCAGTCGCTTTTGCCCCCGTGCAGTTTTCATAACCGACCACCCAGCCGCCGTTCTCTTCAATCGCGCGCACCACTTTCTCTGCTGCGCCGCCAATTGGGCAGCCGGTAATTAAAATGCGTGGACGCGGCTCCAGCCGCTGACCTTCTTCCCATTGCTGACGAACGCGGGCGGTCATTGTATCCAGTTCATTGATCAATGCGTCTTTATCGAAACGGAAGGTTGCGCCGTAAACGACTTTCAGAATGTCGCTGCCGCTAAGCGCCGGGGGATTTAACTGCCCCAGATGATAGAAGTTCGCCAGTGCACGGCGTTCGCGATTTTTCAGTGTAATGGCATCGCGCAACGCGTCTTCTGTGATCTCTTGTCCGAAACGTTCTTCCACTACCTTTTGCAAGCGCAGCATTTCAGCTTTCCACAACGCGCGCGAAGCCTCGTCCTGCACACTGTTCGGCAGTTGCATCACATGCACGGGTTTAAACTCCGCCATGTACTCGTACATTTTCTTTTTGCCGTCGCAGGTAGTTTCACCGACCACCAGATCAGAAAAGTAAAAGTAAGGGCATTTATCAGTTTTGCCGAAGCCGTAGCTACTTTTAATCAGCGGACAGAGGTTGCGCGGCAGATCTTTCTCCGCTTCTTCAATGGTTTCATCAGAGGTGGAACAGAGCGAGACAACAACCGCCCCGGCGGCCATTGGGATCTCCTGCGGCATAAACGTGCAGTAGGTGCCAACCAGCGGAATGCCGCGCTCTTTGAGATCCATGACGGTGAGAAAGCCTTTTTGGCGAGCTTCGGAGAACTGATCGAAAATGGTGGGTAGATCGGTGACAAGTGACATGATTTTCCTTCCCCGTAACACGGGAGATGATGAAAAGAGGCCACATTATTACCATGTTTTTAGTGTGGTTTATTTGATCTCTCTCGCGGTTAGCCTCTTAGCGTATTTTCATTGATCTCTAAAAATTGCCGATGGATAACAAGGTCGGGATTTGCGATAAAAGATACAGTATCAACCCGATACAACCCCCAACCAGCGTGCCATTAACGCGGATAAACTGGAGATCTTTGCCGATATTTAACTCGATTTGCCGTGACATATCGCGCGCATCCCAGCTTTTTACCGTGTCAGTAATGTGTCGCGTCAGGAATGCCGAAAACTCAGGCGCGACGCGGTGCGCGGCCTGTTCGAGATGACCATTTAACGACGCCCGCAAGGCGTCATCGGCAATTAACGTCTCCCCAAACCACTGACCTGCCCGCGCGATACGCTCCTTCACGCGAGAGTCTTCGCTGTTGATATCCGCTTTCAGCCACTGCCGTAAATCCCCCCACAATTCACTGAGATAGCGGTTAAAGGCTTCATCTTCTTTCAGATACGCTTTGATATTGTCGGCGCGCGCCGCCATTTCGGGATCGTTTTTTAGCTTATCGATCAACGCAAAGGTGGCGCGATCAAACGCATGGCGGATCTGATGAGCGCGATCGCGGCTGATATCATCAAGCAAAGAATTCACGGCATCAGAAACCAACTCTGCGCTATGTTCACCCAGCCATTCGGTAGGCAAAATTTTGGCTTTTAGCGGGTGTTCACTCTCCAGCCAGCGGACAATCTGCTGGGCGATAAATTTGCGCGATTTATCACGCTGGAGCAGGGCAATCAACTGTGCGATCAGCGTATCGAGCAGCACCTGATGACGATCGTTTTTGGTCATGCTCTCCAGCATCAATGCACTGGTGCCGGAAAGATCCACTTTATCAATCGCCCGATGCACCGCGCGCTTAAGCAGACGCTGAATACGTGCATCATCGGTCAGTTCGAGAAAACCACTCATGATCTGCAACAGATGCTGACCGACACGGCGGGCGTTTTCCGGCTGGCTAAACCAGTTGCCAATCAATAATGCCGGTTCATGACGACGAATCAGCGCGACCAGCGATTGGGTATCAAGAAATTTTTCCTGCACGAACTGGCCGAGGTTTTCGCCAATCCGGTCTTTATTTCGCGGAATAATCGCCGTATGGCGAGAAATAATCGGAATCGGCACGCGGCGAAACAACGCCACCACCGCAAACCAGTCTGCCAGCGCGCCGACCATTGCCGCCTCTGCGATAGCCTTAACACCACTCACCCAAAAATTGGCGGGTAGAAAAAGCGTAACAACAAAGGTCGCAGCGGCGACGAGCAGCAAAGAGAGCGCCAGCATTTTGGCGCGTCGGAGTTCAATGATTTTATTCATATCGTAAGGATAGAGCCTGGCGGTAGATTCACGCAAAAATCGAGATGCCTTCCAGAAAAATGTATCGCTTGCAGGAGAACCAAAATAGCCTGGAAAGCGCCTCGGGGAATGGGAAATTACCGGGTGAGAGTCGGTTTATTAATCGCTAAAGTCAGGCCATCTCTTTTATAGGTGATGGCTCGCCATGACAAACTTCACGACCAGCACGCCGCATGACGCATTATTTAAATCCTTTCTCACCCACCCTGACACCGCGCGGGATTTTATGGAGATCCACTTACCCAAAGATTTACGTGAACTGTGCGATCTCGACACCTTAAAACTGGAATCAGCCCGCTTTGTCGATGAAAAATTGCGGGCGCTACACTCTGATATTCTGTGGTCGGTAAAGACCCGCGAAGGTGATGGCTATATCTATGTGGTGATTGAACATCAGAGCAGCGAGGATATTCATATGGCCTTTCGTCTGATGCGATATTCCATGGCGGTGATGCAGCGCCATATAGAGCATGATAAACGCCAACCGCTACCGCTGGTCATCCCTATGCTGTTTTATCACGGTAGCCGTAGTCCTTATCCCTGGTCTTTGTGCTGGCTGGATGAATTTGCCGACCCGGCTACCGCACGGAAACTTTATTCCGCCGCGTTCCCGCTGGTGGATGTCACCGTGGTGCCGGACGACGAGATTGTGCAGCATCGCAGAGTCGCCCTGTTGGAGTTGATCCAAAAGCATATTCGCCAGCGCGATCTGATGGGGCTTATCGATCAACTGGTAGTATTACTGGTTACAGAGTGTGCTAATGACAGCCAGATAACTGCGCTGTTAAATTACATTTTACTGACTGGTGATGAAGCGCGTTTTAAGAAGTTTATCAGCGAACTTACCCGTCGAATGCCACAACAAAGGGAGCGAATAATGACGATTGCAGAGCGAATTCATCATGATGGATGGCTGTTGGGGAGGGAGAAAGGGAAAGAAGAAGGGGAACTGCGCCCCCTCCGATTGTTGTTGCAGAATGGGGCAGATCCTGAATGGATACAAAAAATCACCGGACTTTCGGCAGATCAAATGCAGGCATTAGAGCAGCCCTTGCCTGAAAGCAAGCGCGATCCATGGATCGAGTACTAATCAGAGACTGATGGCATACGAAAAACTGCCTGATGCGCTACGCTTATCAGACTTACATTTTATCTGCAATCTATTGAATTTACGATATTTGTAGATGCTGTTTTAACCTGTCTGTATGTTAAATAAAAGTAATAGTTGTATCTGCATTGTGAGCTGCCAGAAGGCGGATGATGAAGCCTCTGAAAGATGAGGAGGCAGCAGATGTAATTTCACGAAAACAAAGCCAAAGCGCCGTTTATCGGCCTTGTGCAACTCTGGCAGGCGGTGAGAAGCTGGTGGCTGAAAAAGCAGACCCGGCGCGTGTTACAGCAGATGAGTGATGAGCGGTTGAAGGATATTGGGTTGCGCAGGGAGGATGTGGAGTGAAGGACAGTTCGTCGCGGATAAACAGGATTTCTCTATAACCTCCACAAGGAAGTGGTTATTATTGCGCCATTATTGCTTCATGGAAGGACGCCAGGATGAAAGCCACAGAGGCTCGCCTACTCGATTTTTTAAAACGTTCGCAGCAGTTTGTTATTCCCATTTATCAACGCACCTATTCATGGACCGGGCAACAATGTCGGCAACTTTGGGACGACATCATTCGTGCCGGAAAGCGTGACGATATATCAGCGCATTTTATCGGTTCTGTTGTTTATATAGAGCAGGGGTTGTATCAGGTTTCTGGTATTTCTCCGTTGCTGGTCATTGATGGTCAGCAGCGGCTGACGACCGCAATGTTGCTGATTGAGGCTTTATCGCGCCATCTTGGCGAAGACGAAGTTTTTGAGGGCTTTTCGGCAATGAAATTGCGTAATTATTATTTACTCAATCCTTATGAGTACGGCGAGAAAGGATTTAAATTACTGCTGACCGAGACTGATAAAGACAGTTTGCTGGCGTTAATAAAACAAAGACCAATGCCAGAAAACTATTCCCATCGAATAATGGAAAACTTTACTTTCTTTGATGAGCAAATTGCCAAACTCGGTGATGACTTGATCCCCTTATGTCGAGGGTTAGCAAAGTTATTAATTGTCGATGTGGCGCTTAATCGTGGTCAGGATAATCCGCAACTGATTTTTGAAAGTATGAATTCCACCGGTAAGGCGTTAAGCCAGGCCGATCTGGTGCGCAATTTTATTCTGATGGGCCTCGAACCAGAGCATCAAACCCGGTTGTATGAAGATCACTGGCGACCAATGGAAGTCGCTTTTGGTCAGCATGGTTACAGCGAATATTTTGACAGTTTTATGCGTCATTATCTGACGGTAAAAACGGGGGAGATCCCTCGGACAGATGAAGTCTATGAGGCATTTAAACTGCATGCCCGCAGCCAGAGTGTTGCTGAAAAAGGCGTGGATCGGCTGGTTGAAGATATTCACATCTATGCGGAGTATTACTGTGCGATGGCATTGGGTAAAGAAAGTGACAAATCGCTTGCCACGGCTTTTCATGACTTGCGTGAGTTAAAAGTCGATGTGGCGTATCCTTTTTTACTGGTGCTTTATCATGACTATAAAAATAGCGTTTTGTCTCACGAAGATTTCCTGCGCATAATTTGTTTAATTGAATCTTATGTTTTCCGCCGTGCAGTATGTGCGATTCCGACAAATTCTCTGAATAAGACGTTTGCGACTTTTTATAAGGTCATTAATAAAGAAAAATATCTGGAAAGCGTTCAGGCGCATTTATTAGAACTACCTTCATATCGTCGTTTTCCCAACGATGAGGAGTTTAAACGGGAATTAAAAATTCGCGATCTCTATAACTTCCGCAGCCGCAGCTACTGGTTACGACGACTGGAAAACGATAAACGCAGAGAGCGCGTGGAAGAGTTTACGATTGAACACATTATGCCACAGAACGAGAACCTGTCGGCTAAATGGCGCGAAGAGCTGGGAAGTGACTGGCAGCGTGTGCATAAAGAACTTTTACATACGTTGGGGAATCTCACTTTAACGCGCTATAACTCCCGCTACAGTGACAGATCTTTTGCGGAAAAACGCGATATTGAAGAGGGCTTTAAACATAGCCCGCTCTATTTGAATATCGGTCTTGGACAGTGCGAAAAATGGGATGAAGCTGCCATTCATGCCCGAGCCGCTCGCCTTGCGGAGCTTGCGGTCCAGGTCTGGGGGACGCCGTATCTTCCGGAAGAGGTATTGGCGGTCTGGCGTGCGCAACCGGCCCGCTTGCCCCGGTACAATTTGAATGATTATCCGTTCTTACAAAAAGGTGAGCATAGCCGAATCTTGTTTGATTATTTTTGCGATGCAGTGATGCGTATAGATGCCGGGATTACGCAGGAAGTATTGAAACGGTATATCGCCTTTAAAGCTGAAACGAACTTTGTCGATGTGGTGCCACAGAAAAAACAACTGCATTTGACACTGAATATGCCATTTCCCGAACTGATTGATCCTCAACGGATGGCAAGAGATGTAACCGGTATGGCACGTAGTGGCAATGGCGATGTGGAAATTGGTTTCAGCGACCTAACACAACTTCCTTACATTATGGGATTAATTCGTCAGGCATTTGAAAAGCAGATGGAGAGCGCGTTGGTGTAACGCGGCGAATAATACCCGGTAGCACTGGCGCTACCGGGTCAATGTATCAGGCGACTTTCTGTTTACCCGCAATCACCCCAATAAACTCCTGCACCTGCTTTTGTTTACGTACCGACAGCTTGCACACCTGGCGCAGCGACTGCATCAGTTCGCTCTCTTCGGCGGCGGGTGGTTGGGCGGTGAGGATAATACAGCCTTCCATCACTTTGACATCTACCGCCGTGCCGGTGGCAAAACCAGCGGCTTCGAGCCACTGACCTTTCAGCGTGAGAGCGGGAATATGCGCGTGATCCGGGTAGCGGCTCACATAACCAACGGTAACGTGACGGTTATTTGCCGGGGAGACTTCTGGTTCGAACGGTTGTGCAATAGAATGCGTGTCAGTCATAACTGCTATTCTCCTGGAATAGTGATTGTGATCAGCGGCGCGGGTGTGTTGGCGCACACCCGCACCGCGCTAAATACCTGAATATATCAACAGTAAACACAGGGCAAGTCCAGATAAAAATAGAATAAAATGGGCAATTTCTGGAATGATTTAAATATATTTGTGTGAGTTATGATTGGTGCGAAATAATAAAAAGCGCACCAGACAGGTGCGCCAGAAAATAATGATCAGGATTTTTTCCGCGAGGCTTTTTTACCCCCGCTGGCCGTGCGTTCAGCTTTGATTTTTTCCAGCAACGCAGCGGCGCTATTTTCACCGCTGATTAAATCCGGGTTTTCGGCCCGCCACTGGGCGGTGAGTTCACCACGGAACGCTTTTGCCAGAATGGATTGCGTCAGGTTGTTGACGCGGGCTAAGGCGTTGTTGACCTGTTTTTCTATGGTGTCGGCGTAGGCGAAGAGTTGCTCGACGCGACGAACGATTTCTTCAATTTCTCTCTCAGGAGGTAGTCCGATAGGTAAAACATTTAACGCACCTTGGGTCAATTTGGCGCGACCTGTGGTTCCAGTTAACCAAGGGATTATTTTGTAATACATTAATGCATAACATAAATAGTCATTAGCTATTTTTGTTGGCGCAGACAAGATGTGTACATGATTATTTACCCAACATTTCCCAGTAAATCGGTAGGCAATAGGTTTTACTCTTCCATAGAAAGTTTCATCTTCTGTCACCAAAACATAATCACCATCAAAAATATAGTCATCAACCCGATCGACTTCGCCATTGGCTCCAAAATAAGGATAGATCCCTTCAGATGCAATCCTGTTTTCTTTTTTGACTGGAATACGTTGACTATCTAAACAATCAGCGAATTGAGAAACACTGACAATTTTCCATTCTTCAGGAACTGCTAGTTCATTGCCCGTAGTTGTATCTGGTTGAAGAGGCTTAGGAAAATTTTTGATTTTTTTTATCTTTTTATTTTCCAATAAATTATATTGGTTGCTAATGAAATTATTTTCCCTAATATCTAACCAGCGTTTTAGCAAATCTTGAGCAGACTCAAGAGTCTTATTGTTACTCCTCCATTCTTGAGTTAATTTTCCACTCACCGCTGCAGCCAATACCGCCTGCCGAAAACGTTTCAGGATTTGTGGGATTTGCTCAAGACGTGCTTTGGTGCTGTCTACTTGCGCCAGCAGCGTATCGAGTTTTTCTGCGATGATTTTTTGTTCGGCAAGTGGCGGGATGGCAATATTAAGATTATATGCATCCTCTCTGTTTAGGCCTGGAATTGCGGTAGAACGATTTAATTTAGTTAACGGTAAAAAGGTTAAGTAATAGTACCAATAATCAATGGGTTGATTGTATAAATCATCGATATAGTAGGTGGTATCTATAGGAAAAAATGGCCCTGTTGATTTTTGCACAACACCATATGAACCTTTTCTTCCAACTATTAAACCCGCACCATTTATTAATGGGGCTGAATGCATTCCCACTATGCCGTTGGAACCATAAACAGGGAAATCTTTTCCATCGCGAGATGGTGCAGCTAATGATTTTCCATATTTGAGTTCAATGATTTTCCCAAGCTGAGTTTCAACCCACCCCTCCGGCAATTTCTCCGAACTCATTCCTTCACCCCACCAAACGCTTCTTCCAGCAACTGACGCTGCGCATCCGCCTCATCGCTCGCCCCCAGTTCACGCATCAGCGCATCCAGTTCGCCCAGCGCCTGCACCAGCTCACCCATCGCTTCTGCCGCTAACACATCCGGCTCCGGTAGGTTGTCGGCATCAATGCTGTCTTTATCTTTCAGCCAGGAGATATCCAACGAATCGGATTTCGCGGTGCGGATCCACTCGCGGCTGAATTTGCGCCAGCGGCTGGTGGCCAGATGCTGATCGGTGTTTTTGTTCTCTTCGCTGTCGGCAATTTCACTTTTTTCTGCGTCGAATTCCCAGTCGCCTTCGCTACGCGGGCTTAAACCGTGCGGGTCTTCGCCATACACGCGCTCAAACGGCTGCAAATGCTCGTCGGTAAACGGCGTGCGTTTACCAAAGCTCGGCATATTGGTACGCAGGTCGTACACCCACACGTCATCGGTGCAGTTCTTATCCTGATGTGGGTTCGCCACCGTGCCTTTGGTGAAGAACAGCACGTTGGTCTTCACGCCCTGCGCGTAAAAAATACCGGTCGGCAGGCGCAGAATGGTGTGCAGATGACACTTATCCATCAGGTCACGACGAATGTCGGTGCCTTTGCCGCCTTCAAACAGCACGTTATCCGGCACCACCACCGCCGCACGACCGCCGGGGTGCAGCGTTTCGATAATATGCTGCATAAAGCACAACTGTTTGTTACTGGTCGGGTGAACAAAGGTGCGGGTAATGTTGGTGCCTGCGGCGCTGCCAAACGGCGGGTTAGTGGCGACAATATGCGCCTTCGGCAGGTTTTCACCGTCGCTACCCAGAGTGTTGCCCAGACGGATTGCGCCGCCGTGGTCGAGGTTGCCTTCAATATCGTGCAGCAGGCAGTTCATCAGTGCCAGACGACGGGTGCCGGGCACCAGTTCGAGGCCGATAAACGCGCGGTGGATCTGGAAATCCTGCGTGTCGCCATCAAGGTCGTCCAGATCATTGGTTTGCGACTTAACGTAGCGGTCGGCTTCAATCAAAAAGCCCGCCGTACCTGCTGCCGGATCCTGCACCACTTCACGCGGCTGCGGTTTCAGCAGATGAATAATGGTTTTAATCAGCGGACGCGGGGTGAAGTACTGGCCTGCGCCAGACTTGGTTTCATTCGCGTTCTTCTGCAACAGCCCTTCGTACATATCGCCGAAGTCATCGCGCGACTTACCGTGCGCACCGTTGTACCAGTCCAGTGAATCCATATTGCTGACCAGCTCGGTCAACTGTTTTGGCTGGGTAATGGTTGTGTTGACGTTCTGGAATACCGCCTGCACCAGCTTTTGATTGTCGGCGCCCAGATGTACCAGCAGGTTACGGTAGAACTGCAACTGCTCCTGGCCGATGCGCGATTTCAGGTCATCCCAGCGGTAGCCTTCCGGCAGGTAATCGGCTTCCTGTCCGGTCTCTTTACACATTTTCAAAAACAGCAGCGAGGCGAGTTCATTGACGTAGTTTTGATAGGAAACGCCGCCATCGCGCAGGTTGTCGCACAGCTTCCACAGCTTGGCGACCAGATCGTTATTGTTCATTGTGAGTTCCGTAAATTAAGCAGCGGCCCGCATGTTCGGGGCCGCAGAAAAAGAAATTGCCGGGGGTAATATACACAAAATCATTCAGGTTGCATCAAGGTGGCAAGCGAGTGAATCCCCAGGAGCGTACAGAAGTACGTGACCGGGGTGAACGAGCGCAGCCAACGCAGAGGCAGCCTGAAGGATGAAGTGTATACGTGTCAGGCGAGTTCATCCCAAATATAATCGCTGAATTTATCGAGCAGGCTGTCGAGATTATCGTCGAAGGTTCTTTGCAGCATTGCCTTCCCGCCGCGACGGTGGAAGTTGCCGGTTTTGAACACATCGTCGTCGAGCACCACTTTCTCTTTCAGCGCCTGCGCTAAACGATCGAGCCAGCTTAATTGCTCGCTGCTCCAGTCGTTTTCGCCCTTAATGCGCGTCAGCGCGTGATCGACACGTTCCTCAAACGGTTTCAGCGCATCGCCCACCGCCGCGCGGCGATATCTTCATTGCGCGTCTCTTTCCACGCTTTGCGCAGGGAAGATTCCTCAAAGTGCTGGCGGTCAAACCACTCCTGTAGCTCGACCAGTCCTTTACGGGTGAGATCGCGCGGGCGATTGATCACCGCCTGCAATGCCGGTTGCGCGTTCGGGGAACGTTGCACCAGCGAGTCAAAGGCTTCGAGGAAATCCTGCGGCGTGTCGTAATCACCGTACAGCGATTTTACGCTCACCACTTCATCGTCAATATCGAGGAAGATCGGCGCATTATTCAGGTTGTTGATGTCGGTTTTCAGCTTTTCCAGACGGGCGATAAAGCCAGGCAGTTTGTTAAAGACTTCGGCGCTCCAGTGCGGCCCTTTTTCCCGCAGGCGCGAGGCGAAGCCGTTAAAGTTCACGCCCGCCGCGTCCTGGCATAGCTCATCCAGACGACGCACCTGTTTGTCTATCGTTTCGCTGCGGTTACGGTTAAACGTGGCCAGGCCGATGATGCGCTGGAGCTTCGCCACCAGTTGTTCATGGCTGTGCTCGGCAAAGCTACGGCCGTCCGCTTCGGTGATTTTATAGGTTCCTGAATCGGTAATTTCGTTGACCAGGGTTTGCAGTTCCACCTTCGGACGCACCACCACCGGACGCATGGTGTCGACGCTCTCCAGCGTGCTGTAGATATCGACGCAGTCGAAAATCTTAAAGCTGGTTTTATTCACGTCCGGGCATAAGCGCGTGGCGCGGCCTTTCATCTGCTCGTACAGAATACGGCTGCGTACTTTACGCAGGAACACGATGTTACATATCGACGGAATATCGACGCCGGTTGTCAGCAGGTCGACGGTCACCACGATATTGGGCAGCCGCTCTTTATTGAAGCGGGTGATCATGGTCTGCACTTTGCGCGCGTCTTTATCGGCATCACCGGTGATCTTGATGATCGCGTCGTGCTCCAGTTGCGGATACTTTTTCTTGAACGCGGTACGCAGCTCTTCCACCACCATATCGGCATGGGCATTGGTGACGCAGAAGACCAGCGTTTTTTGTGACCCGGTCGGGTCAAGGTAGTTGGTGAGTTCGTTACAGACGGCGCGGTTAAACGCCGGGATCACCAAACCACGGTTAAAGTCGGCGACCTCAAAATCCTGATCGTCTTCCAGGGTGTCGTTGATCACTTCCCCCTGCGGGCTGATGCGCTCTACCTGTTCGCCTTTGGAGAGATAAACTCCCTCCTGTGCGTTGCGGGTGGTGATCTGAATCGGCGGATCCTGGTCGATCAGAAAACCGTCGATAACCGCGGTACGGTAGGTGTAACGCTAAACCGGCTCGCCGAAAATCTGCACCGTATGCAGCGCCGGGGTGGCGGTGAGGGCGATTTTTACCGCATCGAAGTGATCGAGAACGCGACGATAGGCAGAAACGTAATCCAGTTGGCTGCGGAACTGCAGTTCGCCTTCGGTCTGCTCTTTATCGAGAATGTAGCCGCGATGCGCTTCGTCAACGACGATACAGTCGTAACGGGCCACCGGCATTGGTTCATCTGATTGCAGGGTGCGTTTCACCAGCGACTGTACGGTGGCTACGTGAATTTTGGTGCTGTCTTCCGGGAATTTATCCGTCAGCCCTTTAATGTCGAAAATGCTGTTGAAAGTGTCGCCGTTAATACGTGTATCTTCAAACGCGCCCAGCGCCTGTTCGCCAAGAGAACGGCGGTCAACGAGGAAGAGAATGCGTTTAAAACGCTGGGACTGGATCAGGCGGAACATCATGGCGATCGCCGTACGGGTTTTACCTGTACCGGTCGCCATTGCCAGCAGGATCTCTTGTTGACCGTTGACGATTGCCTTTTCAACCGCGCGGACAGCATCTTCCTGATAATAACGCAGGCCCAGCTCGCTCATGCCAGGGTTATTGGCAAACCACTGATTCTGTTTTTGCGGTTCGCTGGCGAGCATTTCCAGCAGCTCTTCCGGGCGATGCCACTCGGGTAGGGCTTTCGACATATTGCGGGTATCACGCACGTCGCGATACCAGATGCCACTTTTAGTCTTCATCGCTGCGCGGTATTCGCGCCCGTTGGTCGAGTAGCAGAAAGGGATTTTAAACCGTTGTTGGCCGCTGGTGTCCTGCCAACTGGTTTCATACTCCGGCACCGCTTCATGCACTTCATCCGGTGAATAGTGCTCAAGCAAGGTTTCCCGCAGGAAGCCATTATCGAAACATTTACTGTAGCGATACGACTCATTGAGCCTGGCAGGAACGTCGATATTGTTACGTTTCGCCTCTACCACCGCGATGGGTTTGAGGCCGACAAACAGCACATAATCCGCAAAGCCCTGTTTACCCGTTTCATCTTTCCCGGTCGGCCATTCAGCAATGGCTTTATTGACGCCGGGTTCAGGGCGTGCGCCTTTGGAGAAGCGCAGGGTTTTACTGTCGGCCTGCCAGCCTGCTTTACGCAGTTGGGCATCAATAAGAAAACGGCTCTCTTCTTCGCTAAGGTTGAGCGTGCGCTTGATAGCCTGATCGGTAATTTCTTTGTGGTAAGCCTTACGTTCCTGTTCAGTCTGTTTGGCCAGCTCCGCGTTCTTCTCGGCGAGCTGCGCTTCCAGTGCAGCAAGGCGAGCCCGGGTTTGCGCTTCGGTTTCCTGCTGTTTGCCTTCCAGAATGGCGATATAGCCGTTCAGAGCAACCAGCTTCTGCTGTTGCGCTTCGACTTCTGCCTGAGTCTGCGCTTTTTCTCGCGCCTGCTGTTCAAGCTGTTGTTTTAGCGTCAGCACTTCCTGGTGATAGAGGTTCTCGCCACGTTCTGGCAATACAAACACAGGCACCGGGAAGTCATAATCTTTAGTGACCAGACGGTAGTACCAGACCGCCAGGCGGAACCCGAGTCGCAGGCACATCTGGGCATCGTCGAGATCGTTATGATATTCGTGCACCGCCTGGTTACCAATGCGGCGTAATTTGTGGAATACAGAGAGAATGTTGTCATCAACGAAGGCGATTTTGCCAAGTTCGCGCAGGAGATCGTGTTGGTTCTCACAAGGGGGGATGTTGAGTAACAGACCAAGATGTTTCGGTGTGGCTTCGCCAAACATACGCATTTTAATCAGCGTCGTGTTGGGATCATCCGGGTAGTTATTTTCCGCCGCACAGGCGATGGCATAAGTGAAGTCGTTGACGCCTTTCAGGAATTCAAAATTGGATTTATTCATCATTGTTATTAATCCATTGCTGTGTGGGCCTGTCCAAATATTTAAGGCCCATAACATCTCATCTTAGCTTTCTGTACCTTTCCGGGCAATGACCGCGGTCACAGCAACTGACTCATTTCTAACGTGTTCGTCTATTTTTGTAGTGCTATAGTAGCCGAAAAACATCTACCTGATTCTGCAAGGATGTACTATGACGGTTCCTACCTATGACAAATTTATTGAACCTGTTCTGCGTTATCTGGCGACAAAACCGGAAGGTGCAGCCGCGCGTGATGTCCATGAGGCTGCCGCGGATGCATTAGGGCTGGATGACAGCCAGCGAGCGAAAGTCATTACCAGCGGACAACTTGTTTATAAAAATCGTGCAGGCTGGGCGCATGACCGTTTAAAACGTGCCGGGTTATCGCAGAGTTTGTCGCGTGGCAAATGGTGCCTAACCCCCGCTGGTTTTGACTGGGTTGCGTCTCATCCCCAGCCAATGACGGAGCAGGAGACGAACCATCTGGCCTTCGATTTTACGAATGTCAAACTCAAGTCACAGCCGGATGCCGTCGATTTAGAGCCAAAAGCCGACACTCCCGATCATGAAGAACTGGCAAAGAGCAGCCCGGACGATCGGTTAGATCAGGCGCTAAAGGAACTTCGTGATGCGGTGGCTGATGAGGTTCTGGAAAACTTATTGCAGGTTTCTCCTTCGCGCTTTGAAGTCATTGTTCTGGATGTTTTGCATCGCCTGGGGTATGGCGGCCACCGTGATGATTTGCAGCGTGTTGGCGGTACTGGAGATGGTGGTATTGATGGCGTAATCTCGCTTGATAAACTGGGCCTGGAGAAAGTTTATGTTCAGGCAAAACGTTGGCAGAACACTGTAGGCAGGCCAGAATTACAGGCGTTTTATGGCGCACTGGCCGGGCAAAAAGCGAAACGTGGAGTTTTTATTACCACTTCTGGATTTACGTCTCAGGCGCGTGACTTTGCCCAATCCGTCGAGGGGATGGTGTTGGTTGATGGGGAACGCCTGGTGCACTTAATGATCGAAAACGAAGTAGGGGTTTCTTCACGTTTGTTGAAGGTGCCGAAACTGGATATGGACTATTTTGAGTGAAAAACCTGGCCGGATGCGCTGTGCTTATCCGGCCTACCAGCCCTTACTTCCTCAACCCCGCAAACGCTGCCCTTATCTCTTCCTCCGGCAACTGGATCCCAATAAACACCATCGTGCTATGCGGTTTTTCATCGCCCCACGGTCGATCCCAGTCGGCGCTGTAGAGGCGCTGGACGCCCTGGAACAGCAGGCGGTTAGGTTCGCCGTCAATCCATAGCATCCCTTTGTAACGCAGCAGCTTATCTGCCGATTCCAGCAGCAGGTTTTCCATCACCCGGGAAACTTCGCTGATATCTACCGGGTAATCCAGTTCCACCACAATCGACGAAATATCGTTTTGTTTATCCGCGATAAAGTGGAAACGCGGTTTGGTGCTGACAACGTTCTCTTCCAGCATAAAACCGTTGGTGTTGAACAGCAGACCCAGGTCGATGTCGCCGTGGGTGACGGTGTAGACCGGCGCGCGGGCGTTGATGCGCGCCAGACGTTCACGCAGTTTTTCTGCTTCGCCTGCGACGTCGGTTTTGGTCAGCAGAATACGGTCGGCGTAGCCAACCTGTGACTGGGCGATAGTGAACTGGTTCATCTGCTCATCGGCATGTACCGCATCTACCAGCGCAATCACGCCGTCCAGCAGGTAACGCTGGCATAAAATCTCATGGGAGAAAAAGGTCTGAATAATCGGGCCGGGATCGGCCATGCCGGTGCATTCAATCACCAGACGGTCGAACTGAATATTGCCCTTGTCGAGATTATCCAGCAGGTCGAGCAGCGCATCTTCCAGTTCGTTGGAGCGGGAACAGCAGATGCAGCCGTTGGTCAGCGTTTTGATCTGCGTGGCGCGGTCGCCAATCAGTTGATCATCGACGGAGACTTCGCCAAATTCGTTTTCAATCACGGCAATCTTATAGCCGTGCTGTTCGTTAAGAATATGGCGTAGCAGGGTGGTTTTGCCCGCGCCTAAAAAACCGGTGAGTAGGGTGACTGCAATCGGGTTCATGCTCTCTCCATTAACAACAGCGCATACCGCCTTTACCATCGCCGCCGTAGCGCGCGTTCTGGCGTTCGCGGAAGAATTCTTCATAGCTCATGTACGGCTTGTCGGGATGGTTGGTCTTCATATGCTCGACGTAGTTGTCGTAGTCTGGAATGCCAATCAACATCTTCGCCACCTGGCCGAGATATTTTTTTGCCTGTCCTAAGTTACCAAACATTTTGCCTTCCAGATATGCGTAAAGCCCGGAAGAGCCGGGCCGGGGATTTGCCGGATGCGGCGTAAAACGCCTTATCCGGCCTACGATAGACACTTTGTAGGCCGGATACGCGCAGCGCATCCGGCAACCGGTTAGTGATGCGAAGAGATCTTCACGCCGCCTTCCGGGATTGGAACGTACGGCGTTTCTTTGTCAGTACGTTTGTCACTGTTACGCACCTTCAGCCAGGTTTTGAAACCGTAGAAGATGATGCTGTACACCACAATCAGGAACAGAATACTCAGGCCTGCGTTGGTGTAGTTGTTCACAACGATGTGGTTCATGTTGGCAATCTGCTGTGCCGTCAGGTCAGTACCGTTAGCAATCTTCTCTTTGTACTGGCTTGCCATGTAGAAGAAGCCTTCCATCTGCGGGTTGTTGCTGAACAGTTTCAGACCCAGCGCCCAGGTAGTGCAGATAAGCAGCCATACTGCCGGGATAACGGTAACCCAGATGTATTTAGTGCGCTTCATCTTAATCAGCACCACAGTGCTCAGTACCAGCGCCACGGCTGCCAGCATCTGGTTAGAGATACCGAACAGCGGCCACAGGCTCTTAACGCCGCCCAGCGGATCGACCACACCCTGATACAGCAGGTAGCCCCACAGACCCACACAGCCCGCAGTACCGATGATACCGGCAACCAGAGAGTCGGTTTTTTTCAGGAACGGGATGAAGTTGCCCAGCAGGTCTTGCAGCATAAAGCGGCCAGAACGCGTACCGGCATCCAGCGCGGTCAGGATGAACAGTGCTTCGAACAGAATACCGAAGTGATACCAGAAGCCCATGTCAGCCATCGGCAGCACTTTGTGGAACACGTGAGCGATACCTACCGCCAGCGTCGGCGCGCCACCCGCACGGTTCAGGACAGAGGGTTCACCAATGTCTTTCGCAGTTTGCAGGATCTGTTCCGGCGAAATCACGAAGCCCCAGGAACTGACAGTTGCCGCCGCGTGTGCGGTAACGTCTTTCAGTTGTGCCATGATGACAGGCGCGTTCTCGCCACCCATTTCATGCAGGTTAGGCATGGTGATGCCGAGACCCGCTGGCGGGGTGTTCATCGCGAAGTAAAGACCCGGTTCGATGATGGACGCAGCAACCAGCGCCATAATCGCCACGAAGGACTCCATCAGCATTGCGCCGTAGCCAATGAAACGCGCGTCGGTTTCGTTAGCCAGCAGTTTCGGCGTCGTACCGGAAGAGATCAGCGCGTGGAAGCCAGATACCGCACCACAGGCGATGGTGATGAACAGGAACGGGAACAGAGCGCCTTTCCACAGCGGGCCAGTACCATCAATGTACTGAGTCATCGCAGGCATTTTCAGTTCCGGGTTCAGCACCACGATACCCAGCGCCAGGCCGACGATAACGCCGATTTTCAGGAAGGTTGCCAGATAGTCGCGCGGTGCGAGGATCAACCACACCGGCAGCAGCGCGGAAACAAACGCATAGCCAATCAGCGCGAAGGTAATGGTGGTGTCTTTAAAGGTCAGTGCCGGACCCCAGTAAGGGTCGTGAGCAATCACGCCGCCGAAGTAGATAGAGGCAACCAGCAGCACAATACCAATGACAGAGACTTCACCTACACGCCCCGGACGAATAAAGCGCATGTAGATACCCATAAACAGCGCAATCGGTACGGTTGAGCAAACGGTGAAGACACCCCACGGACTTTCGGCCAGGGCTTTAACCACGATCAGCGCCAGTACCGCCAGGATGATGATCATGATTAAGAAACAGCCAAACAGCGCGATAGTCCCAGGTACTGGCCCCATCTCTTCTTTGATCATCTCACCGAGAGATGCGCCGTTACGGCGAGAAGAGATAAACAGCACCATAAAGTCCTGAACCGCACCGGCCAGCACCACGCCTGCCAGCAGCCACAGCGTGCCCGGCAGGTAGCCCATTTGCGCGGCGAGAACCGGCCCCACCAGCGGACCAGCACCGGCGATAGCGGCGAAGTGGTGACCAAACAACACGTAACGGTTGGTCGGAACGTAGTTCAGACCGTCGTTGTTAATAACCGCAGGCGTCGCGCGCGTGGGGTCGAGTTTCATCACCTTCTGGGCGATGTACAGACTGTAGTAGCGATACGCCACCAGATACACCGACACAGAGGCGACCACGATCCACAGGGCACTGACGTGCTCCCCCCGACGTAATGCAACTACCGCGAGGCAGAATGCACCGATGATTCCGAGAATCACCCAGGGTATGTGCTTGAATATCTTTTTAGTATCCATAGTAAAACCTGGCATGTATTGATTAATAGTTGGCCGAAGCCGTTCTAGGTTTGCGTTGCGTTTGAGGAGGTAAATAGACCGCTATCCTGCAGTGATGTTGCCAGAGTTACGCGCGCGTAAAGTAAGGTAAATAACTGAGCGGTTATATTAGGGATGTAAGCGGTCAGTTTTGCAGTTGAGCGGTATTGGGCGAGGTTTACGAAGGTTATTTATGTGATGATGATCACACCCAGAGCGAGTTTTATCTCCCGGTTGTGTTACTCATATAAAAATTATATTTATTCTATATATATTAAATAACAATATAAAACCACACTTCCCAACCGGTAATATTGTTTTGGCCAATAATATTAAACTATTGGCAAATATTCTCATGTTCAAAATAGATACAATTAGTGTGAAAAAAATAAGAAAAGAAAATGTACCAATGCGTGGCTATTGTATTTTTGAACAAAAATAAAAAAAGTGAGGTAAATTTAGCCAGTTTAAAGCCGCTACCTATAAAGTTTTCTCATTCCAGGCCGAAAATCCTGCTATCGGTCAACAGGAAAAGAGAAACCATGCTAAAACGTATCAGGATCGTGACCAGTGTACTACTGGTTTTGGCCATTTTCGGCCTTTTACAACTAACATCAGGCGGTCTGTTCTTTAATACCTTAAAGAAGGACAAAGAATACTTCTCCGTTTTACAAACCATTCGCCAGCAGCAATCTACGCTGAATAGCAGTTGGGTTGAGTTGTTGCAGACGCGTAACACCCTCAACCGCGCGGGTATCCGCTACATGATGGATCAGAACAATATTGGCAGTGGTTCAACTGTTGCCGAGCTGATGCAGAGTGCCACTCTTTCACTGAAACAAGCGGAAAAAAACTGGGCAGATTACGAGGCACTACCGCGTAACTCGCGTCAGAGCACAGCGGCTGCTACTGAGATCAAACGCAATTACGATATCTATCACAATGCACTGGCGGAGCTGATCCAGTTGTTAAGTGCGGGCAAAATCAATGCGTTTTTTGACCAACCTACCCAGGGATATCAGGACGGGTTCGAAAAGCAGTATATGGCGTATATGCAGCAAAACGATCGTCTCTATGACATCGCCGTCACCGATAATAATGCTTCCTATAACCAGGCAATGTGGGTGCTGGCGTGCGTGCTGATCGTCGTACTGGCGGTGATTTTCGCCGTTTGGTTTGGTATTAAAACGTCGCTGGTGGCACCGATGAATCGCCTGATCGACAGCATTCGCCATATTGCTGGCGGTGATCTGGTGAAATCGATTGAGGTGGACGGTTCCAATGAAGTGGGTCAACTGGCAGAGAGTTTGCGTCATATGCAAAGTGAGCTGGTACGTACCGTAGGCGATGTGCGTAACGGCGCGAATGCCATCTATAGCGGGGCCAGCGAAATCGCCACCGGCAACAATGACCTCTCTTCGCGCACCGAGCAACAGGCTGCTTCGCTGGAAGAGACGGCAGCCAGCATGGAGCAACTGACCGCGACAGTGAAACAAAATGCCGAGAACGCGCGGCAGGCCAGCCATCTGGCATTAAGTGCTTCTGAAACAGCACAACGCGGCGGAAATGTGGTGGATAGCGTGGTACAGACCATGCGTGATATTTCTACCAGTTCGCAGAAAATTGCCGACATTATCAGTGTTATCGACGGCATTGCTTTCCAGACTAATATTCTGGCCTTGAATGCGGCGGTCGAAGCGGCACGCGCGGGTGAACAAGGTCGCGGTTTTGCGGTAGTTGCGGGAGAAGTGCGTAATCTGGCTCAGCGTAGCGCTCAGGCGGCGCGTGAAATTAAGACTCTGATTGAAGACTCGGTTGGCAAAGTGGATGTTGGCTCTACGCTGGTCGAAAGTGCCGGGGAAACGATGGCGGAGATTGTCAGCGCCGTGACCCGCGTGACCGATATTATGGGTGAAATTGCCTCTGCTTCTGATGAGCAGAGTCGTGGTATCGATCAGGTTGGTTTAGCGGTTGTCGAGATGGATCGGGTAACGCAACAGAACGCTGCGCTGGTGGAAGAGTCTGCCGCCGCTGCCGCCGCGCTGGAAGAGCAGGCCAGCCGCCTGACTGAAGCTGTGGCTGTATTTCGTATTCAGCAAGAGCAACAGCGTCAGCGCGACGCGTTGGCAGTAAACAGTGTGGCACCGGTTGCGCCGCGCAAAATTGCCGTTGCCGATAGCGGGGATAACTGGGAGACGTTTTAACACAATGACGCCGGATGAGTGCTTCATCCGGCGTTTTTATCGTTATACCAGGAACAGCGAAATTGCCGGGATATATGTGACCAGCATCAGCAGCAGGGCTACCAGCAGTGGCAGAGATTGCTTAAAGAAATTACCTACAGAAACTTGCGTGATATTACACACCAGCAGCATCACGGTGCCCACCGGCGGCGTGAACGCGCCAATCGACAGGTTGAAGATCATGATGATACCGAAATGTACCGGATCGATACCAAAGTGTTCGACCACCGGTTTCAGTAGCGGCACCAGGATCAACAGAATGGCGTTTCCTTCCAGAAACATCCCCAACGTCAAAAGCAATACGTTGATAATCAAAAGGAACATATATTTGTTTTCAGTCAGCGAGGTGACGAAATTCGCCACCGCGACGCCAGCATGTTCCATTGAGAAAATCCAACCCAGGGCGGCGCTGGCCATAATCACCAGCATCACCGACGCCGTGGCGCGTGCGGTTTCACCGAGAGCTTTAACTACGTGGGAAACTTTCATTTCACGGTAGATGAAAAAGCCAATCGCCAGAACGATTAATACCGCTGCGGCACCTGCTTCCGTCGGGGTGAAGATATTCGCCCGAATGCCGCCGACTACGGCAAAAATCAGAAACAGCGCTGGCCACGCCTGACCGAGAGAGAACACCACTTCTTTGCCCGTTGGCCAGCTTTCACGCGAGGGTTTGGCGTTTGTTCTGCGGGCGACGAGGTAGACGGTAAACATCAGCACGACCGCACACAGCAAACCAGGCACCAGTCCGGCGATAAACATTTTGCCGATAGAGACATCCGCAACCAGACCGTAAATAATCAGGGCAATTCCCGGCGGTATGATTGGCGTGACTAACGAACCGCCAGCGGTAATGGCGGCGGCAAAGGCACGGTTGTAACCTTTGCGTTCCATTTCCGGCACCATCATGCGCGATAACATTGCTGCATCTGCAAGGTTAGAGGCACTGACACCGCCCATCATGGTGCTGACGAGAATATTCGCTACGCCCAGACCACCGCGCATTTTCCCCACCAGGACGTTGGCAATTTGTAAAATGCGTTCTGCAATGCCGGTGTAGCTCATTAGCGTACCCAGCAAAATAAAAAACGGAATAGCCAGTAGTGAAGGACTTTGCGTCGGGGCGATTAGCCTCTGGACGGCAATTTCGATCGGCACGCTGGAGAAGAATAAAAAGTAAGCGATGATGCCAATAAACATCGCCAGATAGACCCGAATGTTAAGAAATAAACAGACGATCATTAGCGGGATAATCAATAACCAACTCATTGTTTTTCGTCTCCGCTATGGGGTTGCTTTATATCGGTGATTAACCAGTAAAGGGTATAGAGAGCAGTTGCCAGCGCGCCGACAGGGACCGCCAGATCGATCCAGAACCAGGAAACTTTCAGTATTTGTGTCACTTTAAACTGCGCCATTTCCGCCAGCCGGTAGCCCAGCCAGGCCATATAAAGCAACACGCAGAGGGAGAGAAGGGCGACCAGAACAGCAATCACTCGTCTGATGGTGGCTGGCAGCATATCCATTACAAAAGGGATGGTCAGATGTGCCCGGTCGCGCTCTGCCACGATACCACCTAGCATCACCACCCAAATCATCAGCATCCCGGACATCTCTTCTGTCCACTGAATCGGTTGGCCGATGAAATAGCGCATAAATACTGCTCCAATTGTCATCACAACCAGAACAAACAGCGCAAAGGCAGCGCTAAACTCTGCCAGTTTGCCGAAAAAACGCATGAAACCTCCTGTAAGGGCTTGTCCTGCTTTTGTGAAAAAAGCAGGACGATTAGCATCGATACTTATTTCAGTTGTTGTTGAATGGTTTCATAGAGGCCAGGTGTCCACTCCGGGAACTGTGAGTAAACTTCGCGGGCTTTCTTACGGAATGGTTCGGTATCAGGATAGATAACCTCTACACCTTCAGCTTGCATGGCTTTCAGCATTTCAGCATCGCGCTCAAGAGTGAGCTTCTGGCTATAGAGCCCAGCTTCATAACCAGTCTGGTGAATCATTTCCAGTTGTTCCGGGGAGAGGGTGCTAAAGAAAGCTTCGCCACCAATCCAGATGGAGGTGTTGGTAAGGTAATTCACCATCGTCAGGTATTTCGCCTGCTCATAGAGTTTTTGTCCTTGCAGAACAGAAATCGGGTTTTCCACTCCGTCAATAACGCCCTGGGTTAACGCAGGATAAACTTCACCTAATGGCATTGGCGTTGGGGTTGCTCCCATCGCCTGAATAGCTTTTATCTGCATGACATTATTAGGCACACGGATTTTTAATCCCGCGAGGTCTTCAACTGTGCGGATAGGTTTTTTAGAAATGATCTGCCGGGTGCCATAAAGATAATTATTCATAACCACATGAATACCTTTTTTCTTCAGGCTTTCATTTTTCTGCTTGAACCAGTCACTTTCATATATTTTGAACAGTTTTTGCGGATCGTCGGTTAAATAGGGGCCAAACAGAATGCCCAAATCTGGTTCATAATCAGCGAGGAATGCGACATCACTCAGGGTAATAACATTCATCCCCATCATGGCTTGTTCAGTCACATCCTGTTTTGATCCCAATTGGGAACTGGGGTAAAGCGCCAGTGTTATTTCACCACCACTTTTTTTATTCAACAGATCCGCCCAGTGGCGCATGACAACATCCAGTGGTTCGCCGGGGTTATTTTCATAGGCAACTTTTATCGAAATCGGTTTTGCCTGAATTATTGTCGGCAGAAAAAGGGTGCTGACAGTAATTAGCATTGCTATTATTTTACTCATCTTCCACGTACTCCATGTTATAGAATAAATAACTCCAACATTACTATCTGGAGAGAAACATCATGAAAAAGTTGTCGTCTGTGCGAAAATAATCAGCGAATAGACTGACTGCTGCAAATGTTTCGTGAATTCGTGCTCCTGGTATGACTTTGCTGCTTTTAATCGGTTTTTAATATGATTTTTATTGTATATCCTTAAGTTATGCAATGTCTGATGAGTAATGGTCTGTTTTCAGATAGATAAGCATTTTTTTAGTATGCGTGTAGTTAGCGTATTTGTTGCGATTTTATAAGGCGGCGACAGGCTATTTCACATAAGGAGTGATTGTTTTTATTTTATAATCTACTGATAATTATTTAAATTGATAATATAAACCGAATAAATTTTCGGTTGACGGTGTATAGCGATATCATTTAAATTTGTTAAATGCTGAATTGATTCATTTTTGTCAGTTATGTTATCGCCGGGTATTAAAAATGAGAGGTTATTCATATCTGGTTGAAATGTTTGAGTAAAAAAGTTTTTCTGTTGCGTATGCATGAGGAGGGTAGATCATAACCATTCACACTATGAATAAGCAAAAGAAAAATAATAAGTTGCATTTCTTAATATACTCTCGTGAGTAAATGTTGCGATTAACGATTAATTGTAAGTAATAGATTGGATGTTATTCTTATGAAGTTAGGTTAGTTATATCCATTATTTATGTATGAGGATGCGGAGTAATTATATGGAAATACTTTTAACGATTTTAATTCTTACTCTGGTTGTTTCATTAACCAGTGTGCTGACACGTCTGTCTCCCATCCAGATTCCACTTCCTTTAATCCAGATTGCTGCCGGTGCATTACTGGCTCAGCCCATTTTTGGTTTACATGTGGAATTTAATCCTGAACTTTTCCTGTTATTGTTTATTCCACCGTTGTTGTTTGCTGAAAGTTCAAAAATACAACCTAAAGAGTTGATCAAACACAGTCGGGAAATCGTAGGTCTGGCGCTGATCCTGGTCTTAATCACTATTTTTGCCGTCGGCTACGTTATTCATTTACTGTTACCGAATGTTCCGCTTATTGCGGCGTTTGCATTGGCTGCGGTGTTGTCGCCAACGGATGCTGTCGCATTGTTGGGGATCGTCGGTAAAGGACGAATCAACAAAAGCATTCAGGAAGTGCTTGAAGGCGAAGCATTAATGAATGATGCCTCCGGTTTGGTGGCGTTGAAGTTTGCTGTCGCAGTGACTATGGGGACGATGGAATTTAGCGTGTATGGTGCGACTATCGCCTTTTTTGTCGTGGCAGTGGGCGGTATTGCCGTTGGGATCGCCGTTACCTGGTTATATGGTAAAGGACTGTTGTTGATCAGCCGTTACGCTCACGATGAGCCTTCAATCCAGATCGTGTTGATGTTGCTGCTGCCGTTTATTGTTTATCTGGTGGCGGAGCATTTTGGTTTATCCGGCATCCTCGCCGCTGTTGCCGCAGGGCTAACGACCAGCCGTATTGGCGTCGTGCATCATGCGCCTATACGACTGAGAATTAAGGCGAAAAGCTCCTGGTCAATGCTGGAATATGTCTTCAACGGCATGGTATTTTTGATTCTGGGCTTGCAGCTTCCGGCCATCATTTCGGAATCACTGACCCGCGCACAACACGATCCATTAGTGCAAACCTGGTCGCTGGTGCTGGATATTGTGTGGATCTACCTTGCATTGATGGTTATGCGCTTTGGTTGGCTATGGTTGATGCGTCTGTACAGCCGCAGGCGGAAAAGTAATCATCCAATGCTGTTTGCCGGATACAAAACACGCCACTTGTTGTTAGCGACTTTTGCTGGCGTTCGTGGGGCTATAACTCTTGCGGGGGTGCTTTCTATACCGTTATTACTGCCTGATGGTGAACCGTTCCCTGGGCGCTATTTGCTGGTGTTTCTCGCTACCGGGGTGATCCTCTTTTCGTTGCTGTGCGGCATTATCATTCTGCCGCTGTTATTGGGGAAAAATGTTAGCCTGTTTAGCGATAACCGGCAGAAAGAAGAGATCGCCGCCGATTTGTTTATGTCTAAAATGGCTATCCTGAGCGTGCAAAAAACTCAGCAACGTTTGCTTGGTGCCAGCACGGAAAACCTCGATAATGAATTAATTATGGAAACCGGGGCCAGAATTATCGATTATATGCGGCGTAATGATGATGATATGTCGGCAAACGATAATTCGTTGCATATGCAACGGACAAAACTGGAAAGAACATTTAATCTGGCGGCGCTGAATGCCAAACGTGCAGCTATTTATCAAATGCGAGCAAGGCAAGAAGTGTGTGATGAAACACTGGCTAAAATTGTCAGTGAATTAGATGTACTGGAAGCATTAATTATGGACAGCCAATAATTTTATTGTTGTTTAATCAATAAATGATGGCTGAGTGTTGTTAACTCAGCATCGTTTATTATTGGCTTGATTTTTATGCCGTGATATAAACTCGGAATAGTAGTTTTTAATCTGTACTTAATTTAACGATGATGCTGTTTGACTGAGCGAATCATCGATTGCCTGGCGGTATCGAGATGATTACGCAGCGCGAGTACGGCATCTAAATCACTGCGGCAAATTAGCGCGCTAAGAATCGTCATATGCTCATCAATGGCAATAATATTACGTTGTTTCAGATCGCTTTCATCCCACTGATAATGACAGTGAAAAATCACCGATATAATTTCAAGTGTTTGATTAAAAAAGATGTTGTCAGCAGCAGATAGCAGCATGGCATGAAAATCGCGGTCTAACTGCGAAAACATACGAAAATTACTGCCAATGCTGTCACGCAGTGTCCGGTGGCGTTCGAGCAGTGTTTTTGCCTGTAACCAGCGTGAATCATCATCTGGCAAATTCAGAAAGTGCTGTAACGCGTGTGTTTCCAGCATCTCCCGCAGTTCAAACAGTTGTTCGGCATAAGACTGATCGAACTGCTTCATGCTCCACTGCCCGCGTTTTTCGCTCTGAATCAGACCATAGCGGCCAAATTTTAAAAGGTATTCTCGTACTACGACCGGGCTGACGCCTGCCGTCCGCGCCAGTTGCAGCTCGGAAAAACTCTCTCCGGCGCGTAGCTGACGCTGGTTAATCATGGTGAAAAATGCCTGCTCGAAAATGTAGTTTTGCTCTGTCAGCGAGACTGTGATGCAATCGAAACCATCGTTCTGTTCGGGTTTGCGGGCGACAACATAATCCTTTCCCACCTGGGTGAGCACGCCGCATGCGCTTAAATGCTGGAGTATGTGGCGTACCGTGGTGCGGCTAATGTTATACATTTCTGCCAGCCCACTTTGTGAAGGGAGTGGGGATGGAATATTTCCCCGCGCCATATCTTCAATCATCTGGTTTATGACGTTATGACGTAAATTCTGTGAACGACTCATTGTTCCCTCCAGTACGGCATTAAAAACCGATTTAAAACATTTTTATGCGTGATCATCCGCATATTTCATGGGCAAATTCAGTCGCTCTTATAAATTCGACGATATCTGGGAGTAATAAAATAAAAGGAGCAGTGAATCATGTCTACAATGAAAGTCTTAATTTGTCAGAAAATAAAGAGTTTAGTCTGGAAAATCCGGGAAAGGCCGGTGGCAGGCGACGATGAAGCATTAATTAAAATTAAAACTGTCGGAATTTGTGGTACAGATATTCATGCCTGGGCGGGTAATCAGCCATTTTTTAGCTACCCACGTGTTTTAGGTCATGAAATATGTGGGGAGATTATTGATGCAGGGAAAAATATTCACAATTTTAATATTGGGCAGCAAGTTGCAGTAATTCCGTATATCTCTTGTCAGCAGTGTCCTGCGTGTAAAAGTGGTCGCACCAACTGCTGTGAAAGAATTTCAGTCATTGGTGTGCATCAGGATGGTGGTTTTAGTGAGTATCTGGCAGTGCCTGCGGCTAATTTGCTACCCGCAGACGGCATTGACCCGCAGGCGGCTGCGTTGATTGAACCTTTCGCCATTAGCGCTCATGCGGTACGTCGTGCGGCAGTTGCGCCCGGCGAGCAGGTGCTGGTGGTCGGTGCGGGGCCAATCGGTCTGGGCGCGGCGGCAATCGCTAAAGCTGATGGTGCACAGGTGGTAGTGGCAGATACCAGTCCGACTCGCCGTGAGCATGTAGCAACGCGTCTGGAACTACCGGTGCTGGATCCTTCAGCAGAGGATTTTGATGACCAGTTGCGGGCGCAATTTGGTGGTTCTTTGGCGCAGAAAGTGATCGACGCGACGGGTAATCAACATGCGATGAATAACACAGTTAATCTGATTCGCCACGGCGGCACGGTGGTATTTGTCGTCCTGTTTAAAGGCGAGTTGCAATTCTCTGACCCGGAGTTCCATAAAAAAGAAACCACAATGATGGGTAGCCGCAACGCCACGCCGGAAGATTTCGCGAAAGTCGGGAGATTGATGGCGGAAGGGAAAATCACGGCTGACATGATGTTAACCCATCGCTATCCGTTCGCCACGCTGGCGGAAATCTATGAGCGCGATGTGATTAACAACCCTGAGTTGATTAAGGGCGTTATTACTTTCTGATAATCGGATATTGGTAAAGTTGCCATGCAGCGCTCGGGGACGTGTTGGGCGCTGTTTTTTTACGTTTCAATATTATACCGCAGGACGGATAAGGCGTTAACGGCGCATCCGGCAGTTGTGTGCCGATGCCTGATGCGACGCTTGCGCGTCTTATCCGAACTACAACCAGGCAATATTATTACCCTTCACGCTCAACCACTTTGATTTCCACCATACCAATGCCGAGCTTACGCGGCGAGTGGCCGAGAATGTTCCCTTCGTTGGTTGCGACAGGTTCCGGTGGAACAATCACCAGCGTATCGGCATCGGTTGGGTTATCGAAATGCAGCGTATTGGTGGTCACTTCATTACCCAGCACGATGGTTTGTTCTTCATTGCCTACGCGTACCGGAATGGGGCGGCCGGCGTTATTACCATAGGCTTTGGCGGTGATCACCAGGTCAAATTTCTTCGGCAGCGGATGTTTGTACTCGATTTTCACTTCATCGCCTAACTGCGCGTTTGACCAGCGTCCCCAGGATTCCGGGCGGGAAATTCCACTGAACTGTTTCACCTCTTCCGGCGCACCAGCGACGTTAAAGATGAAACTGTCTGCTTTGTAGCGAATATCGTTATCGACAATTTTCAGCGTATCAACATTCTCTTTGTAGCGTTTCATGTCGATGACCGTGTCTTTAAACGCTGTTTTGCCTTTCCATTCAGGCTTATCAACATGCTGCACAATTTGTTGTCCGCCAAGTTGACCTTGTGAGACGCACCAGTCGGTAGAGAGCGCCAGTTCCGGTGCCCACAGTTGCGCCATCTTGTAACAGCGGTCAACCCAGACGAAATTGTCTCGTGGGGCGAAATCAGCTAACTGGAAACGCAGAGGTGCGGAGTATTCACTTTCTGGCAGAGGCTCCACGCGTTTATCTGACACGCGTAACAGCAGTGGCAGGCGGAAGTGGCTTCCTGAGAATGCGATCATGTTTTTGTTCTGATCAATGGTGAACGTTTTCATCTCGGTAGGGAATTTCCACAAGCGGATGATATCCGGCTTCCACGCCAGCACTTTCTCTTTAATGTTGAGGAACACTTCTGATATTGACTGACCAGACAGGCTGCTGCGTCCGAGACCGAGGAAGTTATCGCCTCCGAGAATATCCAGCACGGTAGCGCCGTTATCCATCGTGTTACGCTTCACTGCCAGAGTCTCTTGCTGCGGTTTGTCGCCACGGATGACAAAAAACAGGTTGTTGCGATCCTGTTTGTTCAGGTATTTCCACGCGGTGTTGTTCATCGCCAGATGGTCGGAAGAGACCACTATAACGGTATCTTTAAACCACGGAGAGGCTTTGATTTTGTTGATAAACGCCGCGATGTTCTCCTGGCTGCAACTTACCGCGCTGAATGACTGGTTCGGTTTTCCGTCAAAATCATATTTTTTGCGGTTACAGGTACGTGAGATAAAACCATCCGGGTGATGGGTATCGACCGTCAGAGTAAACAGCGAAAACCGTTGGCCGGAGCGAGACAGTTCTTCAAATTTTTTCCATGCTTCGTCCAGCACCGTATCGTCGTAGAATCCCCAGTCGTTGCGATAATGCGGGTCTGCCACCACGCTTTTCAGTTCTTCCGAACCGTACAAATGGTCGAAGCCGTGTGATTTCAGGAACACATCTTTACCCGCAAAACGCAGGTTGGCTCCCTGCACGAAATAGTTCTGATAACCGGAATTTTTCAGGATATCGCCCAGACAGATGTTCTGTGGGAAGAAGCTGGAAACGGATGCAGAGGCGTTGCCTTCAAACGGGGCAAACAGCGGAATGCCACACTGGGAGGCTACCATGCCAGCAATTGTGTAATCGGTTCCCGGCAGTTGCTGCGTATGGCTGAAATCCAGCCCTTCATTTTTTAGCGCCCCCAGTTCTGGCGTGAGATCCGGGAAAGCGTCGTTGTCAAAATAAGTTCGTTCGAGGCTTTCTCCGTAGATATAAACCAGGTTGAGTTTGGGGGAGGGGATGGTTTTTGACGGCTCTTTATAATAAGCCGCAAAGTCCGGATCGCCGTCGCGCGATTGGGATTTCACCAGTTCCGTTATCTGACGAAATGCCGGGCTGGCATCCACTGAACCCAGCGCCAGCAAGAGTGCCAAAAGGCTGTAACCAAAATGGTGAGGATGATGTCGGCGGCGGCGAAGGATCCATCCCAGCGCGCCGAACACCGCCGTCAGTGCCAGCACAATGCCGATGCCTGGCAGGATATATTTGCTGACGCCTGCACCGGTCAGGCTGTTGGTTAAGGTATAGAGCACCGCGTCGTTAATACCATCGCCAGTAAAATAGTCGCTGGCAAACAGGGTAATATTTAAAACGACAAATAGCCCCAGCACCGTTAACGTGGCTGCAAACCACCAGGTGTTACGTCCCGCTTTCCATGCGTAGATCAGCACAGAGGCGAGAAACAGGGCGAAAGAGAGTAGTTCTGACAACGGGCGATCCTCACTAAACCAGGCCGTGTAGCCGATGTTTAAGATTTTTTGAGAAACACAATGTAATGGCGCTGCCATATTGCTGCAATTCTAGTGTCAAAAAAATGCGATGTTGTTAGGAATTAGTTTATAAACAGGCTTTTTTATTCAAGGCTGCGTCCCGCATAGCGGGGGATGAAAGCGTGAGAAGCGGGAAAAAGAGAAGGGGAGAGCCGCGCCAGCCGATTAACAGTTAAAACGCGGCATTATACAGAACAGATCAGGAGATAAAGTTCAGGCCTTGCTTTAATACCAGATCGCAGGCTTTGGTTTTCACTTTCTCCGCCAGCGGAGTGGTGCCGATGTTATCCAGATTAAGCTGCTGACCATCTTTGGTTTTCAGCAAACCCTGAATGCCATCCAGATAGTTGGTGTCTTCTTTCTGTTCTTCGCTGTTCAGGCCCAGCTTCTCCAGTACCTGATTTTTGATGTTTTCCGCGTCGGTCACTGAAGCCAGCTTTTGTTTCGCGCAATATTGCAGAATACCTGCGGCATTGTTCATATTGTCTGCGCTTAACGCCTGGTTGCCACTGCTAAGCAGACTCGTTAATGAAGAGAGCGACCAACCACCTTCCTGTGTGGTGCTGCTCTGGTTGCTTAACTCGCTGGCGGCGCTGGAAAGCGCATCTTTCCAGGAAGCGGCATGTGTCCCGGCGGAAATGAATGCGGTGGTGACAATTGCACAGCACAGAAGGTGTTTAACAGTTTTCATCATCATTACTCATAATGGAATTTTGTCGCAGTATAACGCCGGAAATGGGGATTAATACTCTTTACCCGTTACCCGACTACGATAACTGTCCCAGTTGAAGATCACCCACAGGCTGTTGCCCAGGCGCATACGATCCATAACGCGTTCGCCCAGCAATTTCGTCATCTCCTCCATATTGCTGTTGGTCAGCATCCCGGTCGGGCGTTTGGAAGAAGAACGACGATCGACGATCTGGTTGATGATCACTTTTTCGTATTTCGATTCGGTCTGTACACCGATCTCGTCGATCACCAGCAGATCAACGTTGCTCAGATCGTTGAGCAGTTGCTCTTCGCTGGTGCCGCTATTTCTGAAAGTATCTTTCATCGCTGACATAATATCGGCAACAGTAATAATCAATACCGATTTGCCGCGTAGCAGTAGTTCGTTGCAGATCGCTGCCGCCAGGTGGTTTTTACCGGTTCCAGGCTTGCCAGAAAAGATAAAGCTGGCGATGTTGCCGTCGAACTCGTCGACATACTGGCGCGCTTTGCTCAACGCATTCATCTGCCCTTCGCATTCAACACGATAGTTCTCAAAGGAGCAGTTCTGATGCAGCGGACGAATGCCGGAGCGGTTAAAGGTGCGCTGCATTTTCATTGCCCGGTTCTCGCGCTCCAGAGCGGCGGCGCGGAGCGCTCCTTGTTCTTTCTGCCACGCCAGAAGCTCTTCACCCGTTTTGAAGGCGGGTTTGATATGGGCAGGCATCATTTTTTGCAGACGTTGCATCAGGTCGCCAACGTTTTTCATCGTTACCCTCTGAATCCCGGTGGAATTTGGCTGTCAGGTTCGCTGACTGTGTTCACATCTCGTTTCGGCAGTCCGCCATTGCTGGCACGACCAATTTGCAGACTGCGCGCCAGTTTTTGTTGCCATTGCACATGATGAAAGACTTTGCCTTCCGCCTGCCAGTAGGCAATGAATGAGGCCAGTTCTTCGGCGGTGGCGGGTTCTCTTAGCGCCACGCCCCATAATGCGGCCAGGCGAGTAAAATCAGCATCTGGCCGCCAGTCCGGGTACATGGCGAATTTTCCCATCGGTACGGCAACGGGGGGAGTTTGCGGTTCCTGATAGAGTTGATCGTCCAGAGCGACATCGCTTCCTGGACGTGTCAGCTTTTCTTCCAGCGCCAGCAGTTCAGCAAGACGTGAGGGCGTGACGGCATAAAACGCCGGAGCGTTGTTAGCAAATACGGCAACCATACCGCCTTCAGCTTTTGCCAGAACGGTCTGGTGATCGTGTACCAGGGCGTCAATACCAACGACGTCCGGGGTCAAAACTCTGGAAGACATACTGTTTCTCAATATGGAACGATGAACGAGAAGGGAGATTACTTTTATAGTAACACACGGATGAAAGGAGGCTGTCTCTCATCCGTGTGCTTTAAGCGAGGCAATTTTATACGCGAGGGCGCTTGCGGTACAACCATAATCCAGGAATGGAAAGGCCGATGGATAACGCGCCAACAATTGATGATGCCGTAAGAAAGTTGGTTAACAGGGTAATCATCAACGGCTCGCTGTAACCTAACTGGCTGATTTTTACGGCTGAAATCATTGCTGTATAAGCAGAGATACCGGGAAACATAGGGATAACGGCTGCCACGGTAAAGACTTTCGGATGCGCCAGATACCAGCGTGACCATTGAATACCAATGGTGCCGACCAGCATGGATGCCATAAAGGTTGACCATTCAATATTCAGCCCGGTATTCATTAAGATCATTCGAGAGCCATGACCAATCGCGCCAAGCAGTGCACACCAGCGTAACGCCCGAACCGGCACATTGAATACCATCGCAAAGCCGACTGCAGGAATTGCCGCGAGGATCATATCCTGCACTAGTGCTAAGAGAAATTCGATCACACCCATCCGCGTAGTCCCCAAATCGTGAGTGCCATCACCACGCCAACGCAGGTAGCCAACGTCAATAGGCTGGCAATCGCCCAGCGTGCCAGCCCGGTATTGATGTGCCCTTTAAACATATCAGCGACGGCATTAATCAACGGAAAGCCCGGCACCAGCAGCAGAACGCTGGCAGCCATCGCGATTGTTGGCGTATTGCTGAAGGCAGGGAGTTGTAAAAGCAAACCAGAAATCGTGG
Source organism: Escherichia marmotae (assembly GCF_002900365.1). NCBI lineage: Bacteria > Pseudomonadati > Pseudomonadota > Gammaproteobacteria > Enterobacterales > Enterobacteriaceae > Escherichia > Escherichia marmotae. The sequence continues at coordinate 2,558,499 of NZ_CP025979.1, read as the reverse complement.
TGGCGGCAAATGCGGTGATGCAAAAGTTTATCTGAGGGTGGAGATGACGTTGCGCCAGTAGCTGACGGATATACATTGCGACCGTGCTGGCAAAGAAGGTGATGACGGCACCATCCCAGCCACCTTTATTGAGCTTACAGAAACAGGCGCATGACAGACCAACCATCAAGGCGACCAGCCATCTCGGGTAACGTAAGGGTTGAATCTGGCTAAAACGTTTCTCCACGCCTTTGTAATCCAGCAGGTGATGCTCCGCCAGAATCACAATATGCTGAACTTCCGTCACTACATGCATATTAATGCCGCGATCGTGATTTTTGCGCGTAGATGTCAGGCATTGCCCATCTTTAATGGTAGTAAGCACAATGGCGTTCGAAGAAATAGAACTTTCGACGCAGTCCATTCCCAACGCCCGACCCAGTCGCGAGGAAAGCTCATCAACTAACGCGCTTTCCGCTCCATGTTGCAAAAGAAATAATCCACACTGGATACAAAGCCGTGTTACGGCCCGCTGTTGCTCAGTCTGCATAACTCGTCCTTTGTCATAGACGTGCTGCGTATTGTTCAAATAATGAGACCTCATTTGTATCATGAAGAGCGGTTGTTTTGGGGTAGGTTAAGATCAAAATTGCGCTGATTAGTCCTGGTTGGCGGGTGAAGTTCAGTGGCGAAAAGCGAATTTTTTATCGCTGCAAAAAAATTATCATATGAATATTATAATTATAATGAATTTATAATTTGTCTCTTACGGATTAGAGTAATGGATGGCCGTTCGTGCTTTTGAATTTTAAACAGATAAAATCATCAGATTTTACTGATTTTTTTTGTGCAAATGCTGGCGAGATGTTTTTTGTTCGATGGGAAGGCGGTATTTTAATTATATCTTAAACTAATGGAATTCCAGGGGTTCCATTAAGTATTTCTAACAAGTTAATTTAGTTATTTTAAATGTCTCCAGGCTATTTCACCAGGTTATCATTTGATGCTAACCTTCTGACACATGCCGTGGAGTTATTGTGCAGCAGGAGTATGCTGATATGAAAGTGAATGCTAAGGATAATTTATTCGCTTAATCTATTAATTTGCTGGAAGCATTTAAGGAATGAATATCCTGAATAAACCATCATGATTTTTAGACAGTGGATGTGGAGGAAATATGTTGCCAGGATGCTGCAAAAATGGAATTGTTATCAGTAAAATACCGGTTATGCAAGCAGGGTTAAAAGAGGTCATGAGGACTCACTTCCCTGAATATGAAATAATATCCAGAGCCTCCGCGGAGGATCTTACCTTATTACAATTACGTCGCTCCGGATTAGTCATTGCCGATTTAACCGGCGAAAATGACAATCCACATTCCGTTTGTGAACATTATTATTCATTGATCTCACAATACAGGGAAATTCATTGGGTTTTCATGGTTTCGCGTGCCTGGTACTCTCAGGCGGTAGAACTGCTTATGTGCCCGGCAGCGACGTTACTGTCCGATATCGAACCCATTGAGAATCTGGTTAAGACGGTTCGTTCCGGTAATGCGCATGCAGAGCGTATCAGCGCCATGCTGACCTCCCCGGCAATGACTGAAACTCAGGATTTTAGCTATCGCACCGTCATTCTGACACTTTCAGAGCGCAAGGTACTGCGGTTGTTAGGCAAAGGATGGGGCATCAACCAGATAGCTTCATTGCTTAAGAAAAGCAATAAAACCATCAGCGCACAAAAAAACAGTGCGATGCGTCGGCTGGCAATTCACAGCAACGCTGAGATGTATGCATGGATAAATAGCGCGCAGGGAGCAAGAGAACTTAACTTGCCTTCGGTTTATGGAGATGCCGCAGAATGGAACACAGCCGAATTAAGAAGAGAAATGTCGCACTCATAGAGAAGTGCGTCATGAGTAGTATCGGTATTGAAAGCTTATTCAGAAAGTTTGCGGGTAACCCTTATACACTCCATATCTATAGCAGCCAGGAGGCGTTTCAGGATGCGATGTCGCGGGTCTCATTTGCGGCGGTTATTTTTTCTTTTTCTGCCATGAGAAGTGAGCGCAGAGAGGGATTATCTTATTTGACTGAGCTGGCTATTAAATTTCCGCGTACCCGGCGTTTAGTTATTGCGGATGATGATATTGAAGCACGATTAATCGGATCATTATCGCCATCACCGTTGGACGGTGTATTAAGTAAAGCATCGACGCTGGACATTTTTTATCAGGAGCTGTTTCTGTCATTAAATGGCGTGCGTCAGGCTACCGATCGCCTGAACAATCAGTGGTACATTAATCAAAGCCGGACGCTAAGCCCAACGGAGAGAGAAATATTGCGTTTTATGTCGCGTGGCTACTCAATGACACAAATTGCCGAGCAGCTTAAACGAAATATTAAAACGATCCGCGCGCATAAATTTAATGTGATGTCGAAACTGGGCGTCAGTTCCGATGCTGGGTTGTTGGAGGCTGCAGACATTCTGTTATGTATGCGGGTTTCAGAAACAAGCAATGTGTTGCATTCCTTTTAATACGCTAATGCCGGGTTATCACCCCGGCAGAGTTTTTCATTTCAGCGTACAGTCGCCGCATTGCTGTACATCCGGCAAGCGATAACGTTGGCAGCAGGTACGGCGCACCAACAGGCCGTCGCGCAGCACCACCGTACGCCAAAGAGGATTATCTTCACCCGTGGAGAGTGTTTTCTCAAAAAAGAGAGCATGGCGAAGTGATTCAACTGTCGCATCACCAAGTAACTGCTTCATCTCAGTCAAATACCAGTTGATCAGATAGCCGGTATTACTCCAGATAAGTTTGCCATTGATTTCGCCGGTGGCTTCTAATGCCTGCACAACCGGGGCGATCGCCTGACTGATTAACTTTTCCATTCGCTGCTGTGGCAAATGCGGAGCGTTCTTGTCCTCACACACGTCGATCCAGAAACAGGCGGCACGCCCGGTTTCGTGAAACTCAACGTGAAAATGTTCCGGGGAAAGATCTAACGCTTTTTCCTGTGTTAACAGCGCCAGCATTAATGGCGGCATCATCAGACCGATATACCATTGCGCCCACAGTGAGATCAGCGGCTTATTCTCGCGGAGCATCAATGGTTGATTGCGGTAGATATGATCGGAATAAACAGCCAACAGGGAACGCAGGGCCGTTGGAGAAGACCATTGCGCCAGCGTCAGGGCGCTAAGTGGGGCGGGTTCATCCAGACGGATAAACTCCAGCAAATGTTCACGATGTTCTGCGATCGTCGCACGTACTGTTTCCGCAAGTGTTGGATCTTGCGGCTGGAGATGCGTTCGCCAGATAACATCTTCAAGAAGCGGTGCGGAACGATAGGCCATAATCGTGATAGTAATCTAAATGATAATGATTGCTAATCCTAGCGATAGGTTTAAACGATAGCAAGGAATTTTGCTAGCTTGCAAACGATAAAAATTATCATATGATATTACTTATCATTATCAATAAAAGAGATGAAACCATGTTGCAACGTACACTGGGCAGTGGTTGGGGAGTGTTGCTGCTGGGATTGCTGATTGCAGGACTGACGTATGTGGATTTATCGCCGGAACTGTGGCGGATTGTCATGCTGATGGGATTATTGGTGACACCGCTGATGCTGTATCACAAACAGTTACGGCATTATGTTTTGTTGCCATCGTGCCTGGCGCTAATTGCGAGCGTCATACTGATGATAACGAGCTGGGATCAAGGATGATAAAACAGGGAAGAAACAAGAAAGGAAGTAAAGATAATTGGTGCGAGGGGGGGGACTTGAACCCCCACGTCCGTAAGGACACTAACACCTGAAGCTAGCGCGTCTACCAATTCCGCCACCTTCGCACAGTCATCTTACTTTTTTGATATCGCCTCGTTGGTGCGAGGGGGGGACTTGAACCCCCACGTCCGTAAGAACACTAACACCTGAAGCTAGCGCGTCTACCAATTCCGCCACCTTCGCCCAGTGCGAGCAATATCAACGTGGTTTTTGGTGCGAGGGGGGGGACTTGAACCCCCACGTCCGTAAGGACACTAACACCTGAAGCTAGCGCGTCTACCAATTCCGCCACCTTCGCATACCATCAATTCTTAAAAAAGAATTGCTACCACGGAGGCGCATTCTAGTGGTTTTCAGTTTTTCGTCAATAGTTAATTGTCGCCTGATGTGTGATTGCTGGAAAAATGGCCATCAGTGGATTGTGGATAATTCGTTTGTCGGTCAGATCAGGCGTTCACGTCGCATCCGACATGGCTTGTGGCTGTATATGCCAGATGCGACGCTGACGCGTCTTATCTGGCCTACGGAGGGCTAACGTACAGGTTTTGTTGGTTGGATAAGGCGTTTACGCCGCATCCGACACGGCATGCGGCGACAGGTGCCAGAGACTTAACCTTTCTTCGCCTGGCGGGTCATAATGGCGCGATACACCTTGAAACGCCCGGTTTGTGCGATGACTTCATGGAAGCCAAATGTTTCATCCAGCAGATCCGGATAAGGCAGGAACGCATTCGCTACAATCCGCAACTCGCCGCCGCTATTAAGATGACGTACCGCGCCGCGAATCAACGTTTGCGCAGCATCAAGGCTGGTTTGCATTCCATCGTGGAACGGTGGGTTGGAGATAATCATGTCAAAACGACCTTTCACCTCGGAAAAGACGTTGCTGGCAAAGACTTCACCTTCAACACCGTTAGCGGAAAGTGTCGCGCGACTGGCTTCTACTGCCGGTGCGGAGACATCGCACAAGGTGAGGCGAATTTTCGGTGAATGGTGCGCAAAAGCAACCGAAAGCACGCCTGCACCGCAGCCGACATCCAGCACTTTGCCTTTCGTGTGCGGAGTAAATGTCGAAAGCAGCAACTGGCTACCGACATCCAGGCCGTCACGACTAAACACGCCCGGCAACGTTTTGACCGTCAGGCCATCAACGTTGTATTCGCCCCAGAATTTATCAGCATCAAACTCCGGCTGCTTTTCCAGACGACCAAAATAGAGGCCGCAGCGGCGGGCGCTGTCTACCTTATTCAGTGGTGCGTAGTCCGCCAACATCTGCTCGGCGCTGCGCACACCGCTGCGGTTTTCGCCCACGACGAAAATATCTGTCCCTACCGGCAGCAGTGACAGTAGGTTCATCAGTTGGAATTGCGCTTCTGGTTTGTTCTTCGGCCAGTAGTAGATCAGCGTATCGCAATCTGCGACGTCGTCCGCCGTAGCGATCAGGCTAAAACGGGCGTTATCACCCATCTGGCGACTTAACACCTGCCAATGGTGGAATTGCTGGGTATGAGCACGACTGGCCGCGGTATCTAAACGCGCGGGCAGGTCATCCTGTAAGTCACCGGCAAACAGAATACGGCTTTGTTCGAAATCATCACTGTGGCGCAGCAAGACTTCACTTGCCGGGGTAAATGCAGACATGGAATGCTCCTCAATTGATACTGGCGGCGATTATAGCCATATGTTGGCGCGGTATCGACGAATTTGCTATATTTGCGCCCCTGACAACAGGAGCGATTCGCTATGACATCCCGACGAGACTGGCAGTTACAGCAACTGGGCATTACCCAGTGGTCGCTGCGTCGCCCTGGCGCGTTGCAGGGAGAGGTAGCCATTGCGATCCCGGCACACGTTCGTCTGGTGATGGTGGCAAACGATATTCCCGCCCTGACCGATCCGCTGGTGAGTGACGTTTTGCGCGCATTAACCGTTAGCCCCGAGCAGGTACTGCAATTGACGCCCGAAAGGATCGCGATGCTACCGCAAGGTAGTCGCTGCAACAGTTGGCGGCTGGGCACTGATGAACCGCTGTCACTGGAAGGTGCCCAGATAGCATCCCCGACGCTCACTGAATTACGGGCAAACCCAACGGCACGCGCCGCGTTATGGCAACAAATTTGCACATATGAACACGATTTCTTCCCTCGAAACGACTGATTTACCAGCGGCTTTTAACATTGAACAACGCGCCCACGCCTTTCCGTGGAGCGAAAAAACCTTTGCCAGCAACCAGGGCGAACGCTATCTCAACTTTCAGTTAACGCAAAACGGCAAAATGGCGGCGTTTGCGATTACGCAAGTGGTGCTGGATGAAGCTACATTGTTCAATATTGCTGTCGATCCCGACTATCAGCGTCAGGGATTGGGAAGGGCGCTACTGGAGCATCTGATCGACGAACTGGAAAAACGCGGCGTGGCAACGCTATGGCTGGAGGTCCGCGCCTCAAACGCTGCCGCCATTGCCCTGTATGAAAGTTTAGGTTTTAACGAGGCGACGATTCGCCGCAATTACTACCCCACCACGGACGGTCGCGAAGACGCCATCATCATGGCGTTGCCAATCAGTATGTAAGACAAGGTGGAATAATGAAGTGGGACTGGATTTTCTTTGATGCCGATGAAACGCTGTTTACTTTTGACTCGTTCACCGGCCTGCAGCGGATGTTTCTTGACTACAGCGTCACCTTTACCGCTGAAGATTTTCAGGACTATCAGGCCGTTAACAAGCCACTGTGGGTGGATTATCAAAACGGCGCGATCACTTCATTACAGCTTCAGCACGGGCGTTTTGAAAGCTGGGCCGAACGACTGAACGTCGAGCCAGGTAAACTCAACGAGGCCTTTATAAATGCGATGGCGGAAATCTGCACGCCGCTGCCGGGCGCGGTTTCCCTGCTTAACGCCATTCGCGGCAACGCCAAAATCGGCATCATCACCAACGGCCTTAGCGCCTTGCAGCAGGTGCGTCTGGAACGCACGGGCCTGCGTGATTATTTCGATTTGCTAGTGATTTCCGAAGAAGTTGGTGTCGCCAAGCCGAATAAGAAAATTTTCGATTATGCCCTGGAACAGGCGGGCAATCCTGACCGTTCACGAGTGCTGATGGTCGGTGATACTGCTGAGTCCGATATTCTCGGTGGTATCAATGCCGGGCTTGCGACCTGCTGGCTGAATGCGCACAACCGTGAGCAACCAGAAGGTATCGCACCCACCTGGACCGTTTCATCGTTGCATGAACTGGAGCAACTCCTGTGTAAACACTGATTGCCTCCCCCCCGTTGATGGGTAAAATAGCCGCAATTTTTCGTTTTCAACAAGCGCGGCGCGATGCCGCTTACTCAAGAAGAAAGAATTATGACGTTGTCTCCTTATTTGCAAGAGGTGGCGAAGCGCCGCACTTTTGCCATTATTTCTCACCCGGACGCAGGTAAGACCACTATTACCGAGAAGGTGTTGCTGTTCGGACAGGCCATTCAGACCGCCGGTACAGTAAAAGGCCGTGGCTCTAACCAGCACGCGAAGTCGGACTGGATGGAGATGGAAAAGCAGCGTGGTATCTCTATTACCACTTCTGTGATGCAGTTCCCTTATAAGGATTGCTTGGTTAACCTGCTCGACACCCCGGGGCACGAAGACTTCTCGGAAGATACCTATCGTACACTGACTGCAGTGGACTGCTGCCTGATGGTGATCGACGCCGCAAAAGGTGTAGAAGATCGTACCCGCAAGCTGATGGAAGTTACCCGTCTGCGCGATACGCCGATCCTCACCTTTATGAACAAACTTGACCGTGATATCCGCGACCCGATGGAATTGCTCGATGAAGTTGAAAACGAGCTGAAAATCGGTTGTGCGCCGATCACCTGGCCGATTGGCTGCGGCAAGCTGTTTAAAGGCGTTTACCATCTTTATAAAGATGAAACGTATCTCTATCAGAGCGGTAAAGGTCACACCATTCAGGAAGTGCGCATTGTTAAAGGGCTGAACAACCCGGATCTCGATGCTGCTGTTGGTGAAGATCTGGCGCAACAACTGCGTGATGAACTGGAACTGGTGAAAGGCGCATCTAACGAGTTCGACAAAGAGCTGTTCCTTGCAGGTGAAATCACCCCGGTATTTTTTGGTACTGCGCTGGGTAACTTCGGCGTGGATCATATGCTGGACGGGCTGGTGGAGTGGGCGCCTGCGCCGATGTCGCGTCAGACAGATACTCGCACTGTAGAGGCGAGCGAAGACAAATTTACCGGCTTCGTATTTAAAATTCAGGCCAACATGGACCCGAAACACCGAGACCGCGTGGCGTTTATGCGAGTCGTGTCCGGTAAATATGAAAAAGGCATGAAACTGCGCCAGGTGCGTACCGCGAAAGACGTGGTGATTTCCGACGCATTGACCTTTATGGCGGGCGACCGTTCGCACGTTGAAGAAGCTTATCCGGGCGATATCCTTGGTCTGCACAACCACGGCACTATTCAGATTGGCGACACCTTTACCCAGGGCGAGATGATGAAGTTCACCGGTATTCCGAACTTCGCACCAGAACTGTTCCGCCGTATCCGCCTGAAAGATCCGCTGAAGCAAAAACAACTGCTCAAAGGGCTGGTACAGCTTTCCGAAGAGGGCGCGGTACAGGTGTTCCGTCCGCTCTCCAACAACGACCTGATCGTAGGTGCGGTTGGTGTGCTGCAGTTTGATGTGGTGGTATCGCGCCTGAAGAGCGAATACAACGTTGAAGCCGTGTACGAGTCGGTCAACGTTGCCACCGCCCTTTGGGTAGAATGTGCGGACGCGAAGAAATTCGAAGAGTTCAAGCGTAAGAACGAAAGCCAACTGGCGCTTGATGGCGGCGACAACCTCGCTTACATCGCTACCAGCATGGTGAACTTGCGCTTAGCGCAAGAGCGTTACCCGGATGTTCAGTTCCACCAGACTCGCGAACATTAATTCTTGCCTCAAGGGCGCGGCAACCGCTGCGCCCTGTCACTTTCCCTTCCTTATTAGCCGCTTGCGGAATGTTCTTAAAACATTCGCTTTTGCTTATGTTTGCGCATTTTTTAGCCGATGCGGCGAGCGGTTTCAAAATTGTGATCTATATTTAACAAAGTGATGACATTTGTGACGGCTTTAAATACCGTTCAATTCGTGGATATCAGTATTTAAAACCGTTAAATGTCATTCGATTGATATTAATAACTGATCCAGAGGCTGTGATGGTCGTTATTCATCACTCATCGCTTTTGTGATGGCGACCATTGACTTCTGTACAGGGTGAAGTCTCTCCCTTTCAGCAATGCAACCACGTGTTGCCAGGCTCAAATTATGAGCAAACATACAGGAATACATCGATGACTATGACAAAACTGAAGATTTCGAAAACGCTGCTGGCCGTAATGTTGACCTCTGCCGTGGCGACAGGCTCTGCTTTTGCGGAAAACAACGCGCAGACCACCAACGAAACCGCAGGGCAAAAAGTCGATAGCTCTATGAATAAAGTCGGTAATTTCATGGATGACAGCGCCATCACTGCGAAAGTGAAGGCGGCTCTGGTGGATCATGACAACATCAAAAGCACCGATATCTCTGTTAAAACCGATCAAAAAGTCGTGACTCTGAGCGGATTTGTTGAAAGCCAGGCACAGGCTGAAGAGGCCGTGAAAGTGGCTAAAGGAGTTGAGGGTGTGACCTCTGTCAGCGACAAACTGCACGTTCGCGACGCTAAAGAAGGCTCTGTGAAGGGTTACGCAGGTGATACCGCCACCACCAGTGAAATCAAAGCCAAACTGCTGGCAGACGATATCGTCCCTTCCCGTCATGTGAAAGTTGAAACCACCGACGGCGTGGTTCAGCTCTCCGGTACTGTTGATTCCCAGGCACAAAGCGACCGTGCTGAAAGTATCGCTAAAGCGGTAGATGGTGTGAAAAGCGTTAAAAATGATCTGAAAACTAAGTAATTCGTCGTAATTCGTCCTCCCGAACTTTGTCGGGAGGCGCGATGTGCACCACACTAAAAATATCGCATTGAGTGATTTGCACGCTCATATCAAGCGGTGACATTAACTATGGTAAAGGAGACGCTTATGTTTCGTTGGGGCATCATATTTCTGGTTATCGCGTTAATCGCCGCCGCACTTGGGTTTGGTGGTCTGGCCGGTACTGCTGCCGGTGCAGCAAAAATTGTCTTTGTCGTCGGGATTATTCTGTTCCTGGTGAGTTTGTTCATGGGCCGAAAACGACCCTAGATTTCAGACCATTAAGAAAATTTTATACAAAGCCAGTCCAGCGGACTGGCTTTTACGGTTTTAGCGAATAATAAATTGCGTTACTTTGTCAGTCTTTCACATTAAAAAAACAGGAAGGCAGAGGTGGGGCAGCGAATACCTGTAACGCTTGGTAATATTGCGCCGTTGTCGCTAAGGCCGTTCCAGCCCGGGCGTATTGCGCTGGTGTGCGAAGGCGGTGGGCAACGCGGAATCTTCACGGCTGGCGTGCTGGATGAGTTTATGCGCGCGCAGTTTAATCCTTTCGATCTTTATTTTGGCACGTCTGCCGGGGCGCAGAACCTTTCGGCGTATATTTGTAACCAGCCTGGTTACGCCCGCAAAGTCATCATGCGCTATACCACAAAACGCGAATTTTTCGATCCAGTGCGTTTTGTGCGTGGCGGAAATCTTATCGATCTGGACTGGCTGATAGAGGCGACGGCCAGCCAGATGCCGTTGCAGATGGATACCGCCGCGCGGCTGTTTGAGAGCGGCAAATCGTTTTATATGTGTGCCTGTCGTCAGGACGATTACACGCCGAACTACTTTTTGCCGACCAAACAAAACTGGCTGGATTTGATTCGCGCCTCAAGTGCGATTCCTGGTTTTTATCGCACCGGAGTTTCACTTGATGGAATTAACTATTTTGATGGTGGCGTCAGCGATGCGATCCCGGTTAAGGAAGCGGCAAGACAAGGAGCGAAAACGCTGGTGGTGATCCGCACTGTGCCGTCGCAAATGTATTACACACCGCAGTGGTTTAAACGCATGGAACGCTGGCTGGGCGACAGTAGCCTGCAACCGCTGGTGAATTTGGTGCAGCACCATGAAACCAGTTATCGTGACATCCAGCAATTTATTGAAAAACCACCGGGCAAGCTGCGGATATTCGAAATTTATCCGCCGAAGCCGCTGCATAGTATCGCCCTGGGAAGTCGGCTTCCGGCGCTGCGCGATGACTATAAACTCGGGCGTTTATGCGGTCGTTATTTTCTGGCAACCGTCGGTAAAATGCTAACCGAAAAAGCGCCGCTTACCCGCCATCTGGTGCCCGCGGCGACGCCTGAATCGATCGTCATTCCGCCTGCGCCAGTCGCCAACGATACGCTGGTTGCCGGGGTGAGTGACGCTCCGCAGGCGAATGACCCGACATTTAATAATGAGGATCTGGCTTGATTTGCCGTTTTATCGATACCCACTGTCATTTTGATTTTCCGCCGTTTCGTGGCGATGAAGAGTCCAGCCTGCAACGCGCGGCACAAGCGGGCGTAGGTAAGATCATTGTTCCGGCAACCGAGGCGGCAAACTTTGCCCGCGTGTTGGCGCTGGCGGAAAATTATCAACCGCTGTACGCCGCGTTAGGGCTACACCCAGGGATGTTGGATCAACACACCGATGAGTCGCTGGAACAGTTACAGCAGGCGCTGGAAAGACGTCCCGCAAAGGTGGTGGCAGTGGGGGAGATCGGTCTGGATCTCTTTGGCGATGATCCACAATTCGATCACCAACAGTGGTTGCTCGACGAACAACTGAAACTGGCGAAACGCTATGATCTGCCGGTGATCCTCCATTCGCGCCGTACTCATGACAAACTGGCGATGCACCTTAAACGCCACGATTTGCCACGCACTGGCGTAGTCCACGGTTTTTCCGGCAGCCTGCAACAGGCCGAACGGTTTGTACAATTGAACTACAAAATCGGTGTAGGCGGCACCATCACTTATCCACGCGCCAGTAAAACTCGCGATGTAATAGCGAAACTGCCACTGGCGTCGTTGTTACTGGAAACCGACGCGCCGGATATGCCGCTCAACGGTTTTCAGGGGCAGCCCAACCGCCCGGAACAGGCCGCCCGGGTGTTTGCCGTGCTGTGCGAGTTACGTCCGGAAGCAGAAGATGAGATTGCTGAAGTGTTGCGTAATAACACATATGCGATGTTTAACGTGCCGTAGGACGGGTAAGGCGTTCACGCCGTATCTGGCAGTTGGCGCACAATGCCGGATGCGACGCTGACGCGTCTTGTCATGCCTACTGGCCTGTGCCACCGGCATGTCACAAATACAGCGCCGGAAATATCAATCGACTCACCTCACGCTCCTTTAACGCGCCAGCCAACTGCTCAACATCTTCCGGCGTGGCGCTCGGCCAGTTTTGCGCTTCTCCATACACACCGTGCGCATGAAACGCGTTCAGCCGTACAGGAACGTCACCAAGTTGCCTGATAAACGCTGCCAATTCATCAATATGCTGCAAATAATCCACCTGATTGGGGATTACCAGCAAACGCAGTTCCGCCAGTTTACCGCGCTCTGCAAGCAAACAGATGCTGTGCTTAATCTGTTGATTATCGCGTCCGGTTAACTGTTGATGGCAGGCGCTATCCCACGCTTTAAGATCGAGCATCGCGCCGTCGCACACCGGGAGTAATTTTTCCCAGCCGGTTTCGCTCAACATGCCGTTGCTGTCCACCAGACAGGTAAGGTGGTGCAGTTGTGGATCGCTTTTGATGGCAGTAAACAGTGCCACCACAAACGGGAGCTGGGTCGTGGCTTCGCCGCCGCTCACCGTTATCCCTTCGATAAACAGCACCACTTTGCGGATATGACTAAGCACTTCGTCCACACTCATCGATTGTGCCATCGGCGTGGCGTGTTGTGGGCACATCTTCAGGCAGGTATCGCACTGCTCACAGACCGCAACGCTCCACACCACTTTGCTGTCGACAATCTGCAACGCCTGATGTGGACACTGCGGCACGCACTCCCCGCAATCATTACAGCGCCCCATCGTCCACGGATTGTGGCAATTTTTGCAGCGCAGATTACAGCCCTGTAAAAACAGAGCCAGACGACTGCCTGGCCCGTCAACGCAGGAGAAGGGGATGATCTTACTGACTAAAGCGCATCTGCTGTTCATGGCTTATCACGCGCGGTTGGCGTTCCAGAATACGAGTGTTACGTGCAGCTTCTTCGCCCAGCCATGTGGTGTTGGTACGTGAGCCTTCGGCGCGATATTTTTCTAAATCTGACAAACGCACCATATAACCGGTAACACGAACCAAATCGTTACCGCTGACGTTGGCAGTAAATTCGCGCATTCCGGCTTTAAAGGCACCGAGGCAAAGCTGCACCAGTGCCTGCGGATTACGCTTGATGGTTTCGTCGAGCGTCAGAATGTCGCTGATCCCGGAGTAGTAATATGCATGATGTGGAGCGACGGTTTGCAGATGGGTGATCGGATCTGGCTCATCGCCATACGGCAAGCGCGCCCCCGGTGTGGTGCCAACATCAGAACTGATCCCCGACTGTGCGTGTAACATGGCGCGTTTTTGCCAGCCATATTTTACGGGAGTATTGGCGACAAACTCCGCCAGTTGCGCGCTGATGCGATAACCCACTTCATTTGCGGCGGCTTCTTTACCGTAGCGCGCGGCAATCCCTTCTTTCTCGCACAGCAAGTTAACCGCTTCTGCCAGCCCGTACATGCCAAACATCGGCACAAAACGTTCAGGATCAATCAACCCTTCTTTCACCAGGAAGCTATTCTCAAAGAAGTGTGATTGTTGATAGAGGAATTCACACCGCGCATCGATGATGGCGATCTGCTGCTGGCAGTAGTGCGGTAGAGTGCGCGTAAAAAAGTCATCCAGCGACTCACTACGTTCAGCAATGGCCTTCAGGTTAAGGCGCACCAGCGTGCTGCCACCACCGGCCAGCGGCAGTGAGTTGTAGCAGCTCACAATCCCGTAGCCCCCTTTTGTGAAAATTTTATCATGTACCGGACCGTTGGCGATGTGCGGTTTGCTACATTCACAGATGTTCTTCGCCACTTCCAGCAGCAGGTCATCAGGAGTGATTTCGGGATCGTAGATAAAGGTCAGATTCGGTGAAACCTGCTTCAACTCGGCATCTGCGCGCAGTATTGCACGAGTGATGGGGGAATCGAACGGGCCGATATTGGCGTGCATAAAGGCGTCTGGCAGGGTTCTGTCGAGATAACGCCAGAAACGTTTTATTCGAATATCAATCTCGTCCTGTGTTAGAATTTTCACATATGGTTGCAACAACGCATCCAATTGCCCAAGGTAGACCGGCATCGATGTGACTGACGGGACATGGTGATAAAGAATGGTCAGCAGGGAGAGCGCATCATCAAGATCTTTGGCGCCTTCCAGCTCCAGCCATTCAGAACCGTTGGCCAGAAAACGGGCGTAATCGGGTAAGACATAGCGCGGTTTGTACGGCGCATGACCTTCAAACATATCGCAGATTATACCTTCATCCAGCGCACGGCGGGCTTCGGCAGGCAGCTCCGGGTAAGGCAGATTGTTTTCTGCTTCCAGCGCCAGAAAATGGCGCTTCTGCTCCGGGCTAAGTACCGGGCTGGTGACAATTTGCTGGCAACGTTGTTGCAGTGCAATTTCATGAGAAGTGGGCATCTTCTTTTCCTTTTATGCCGAAGGTGATGCGCCATTGTAAGAAGTTTCGTGATGTTCACTTTGATCCTGATGCGTTTGCCGCCACTGACGCATTCATTTGAAAGTGAATTATTTGAACCAGATCGCATTACCGTAATGCAAATTTGTAAGTAGATTTTCTTAATTGTGATGTATATCGAAGTGCGTTGCGAAGTCGATGTTAGAATACTAACAAACTCGCAAGGTGAATTTTATTGGCGACAAGCCAGGAGAATGAAATGACTGATCTGAAAGCAAGCAGCCTGCGTGCACTGAAATTGATGGACCTGACTACCCTGAATGACGACGACACCGACGAGAAAGTGATCGCCCTGTGTCATCAGGCCAAAACTCCGGTCGGCAATACCGCCGCTATCTGTATCTATCCTCGCTTTATCCCAATTGCTCGCAAAACGCTGAAAGAGCAGGGTACCCCGGAAATCCGTATTGCTACGGTAACCAACTTCCCACACGGTAACGACGGCATCGAAATCGCACTGGCAGAAACCCGTGCGGCAATTGCTTACGGTGCCGATGAAGTTGACGTGGTGTTCCCGTACCGCGCGCTGATGGCGGGTAACGAGCAGGTTGGTTTTGACCTGGTGAAAGCCTGTAAAGAGGCTTGCGCAGCGGCGAATGTGCTGCTGAAAGTGATCATCGAAACCGGTGAACTGAAAGACGAAGCGCTGATCCGCAAAGCGTCTGAAATCTCCATTAAAGCGGGTGCTGACTTCATCAAAACCTCTACCGGTAAAGTGGCAGTGAACGCGACGCCGGAAAGCGCGCGCATCATGATGGAAGTGATCCGTGATATGGGCGTAGAGAAAACCGTTGGTTTCAAACCGGCGGGCGGCGTGCGTACTGCGGAAGATGCGCAGAAATATCTCGCGATTGCCGATGAACTGTTCGGTGCTGACTGGGCAGATGCGCGTCACTATCGCTTTGGCGCTTCCAGCCTGCTGGCAAGCCTGCTGAAAGCGCTGGGTCACGGCGACGGTAAGAGCGCCAGCAGCTACTAAGCTGCCTTGTGCCAGAGGGTGGATGCCGGATGCCCCTGTAGGCCTGATAAGACGCGTCAGCGTCGCATCAGGCTGTCAGCAGTGATGCCGGATGCGGCGTGAACGCCTTATCCGGCCTACGGGGCGAGTGCCATGCAGGCTTGATAAGAAGCTGCCAGCATCAGGCAATAACAACATCCGCCATCTGGCAACAACGCCTTCAAACTTATTCCACGGGAGGTTACCTTGTTTCTCGCACAAGAAATTATTCGTAAAAAACGTGATGGTCATGCGCTGAGCGATGAAGAAATTCGTTTCTTTATCAACGGCATTCGCGACAACACTATCTCCGAAGGGCAGATTGCCGCCCTCGCGATGACCATTTTCTTCCACGATATGACAATGCCGGAGCGTGTCTCGCTGACCATGGCGATGCGAGATTCAGGAACCGTTCTCGACTGGAAAAGCCTGCATCTGAATGGCCCGATTGTTGATAAACACTCCACCGGTGGCGTCGGTGATGTCACTTCGCTGATGCTTGGGCCAATGGTCGCTGCCTGCGGCGGCTACATTCCGATGATCTCCGGTCGCGGCCTCGGTCATACTGGCGGCACGCTCGACAAACTGGAGTCAATCCCTGGCTTCGATATCTTCCCGGATGACAACCGTTTCCGCGAAATCATTAAAGATGTTGGCGTAGCAATTATCGGCCAGACCAGCTCACTGGCTCCGGCGGATAAACGTTTCTACGCGACCCGCGACATTACCGCTACTGTTGACTCAATCCCGCTGATCACTGCCTCGATCCTGGCGAAGAAACTGGCGGAAGGTCTGGACGCACTGGTGATGGACGTGAAAGTGGGTAGCGGCGCGTTTATGCCGACCTATGAACTCTCTGAAGCCCTTGCCGAAGCGATTGTTGGCGTGGCAAATGGCGCAGGCGTACGCACCACCGCGCTGCTGACCGACATGAACCAGGTGCTGGCATCCAGCGCTGGTAACGCGGTCGAAGTGCGTGAAGCGGTACAGTTCCTGACAGGTGAATACCGTAACCCGCGACTGTTTGACGTCACAATGGCGCTGTGCGTGGAGATGCTTACCTCCGGCAAACTGGCGAAAGATGATGCCGAAGCGCGCGCGAAATTGCAGGCTGTGCTGGACAACGGTAAAGCGGCAGAAGTCTTCGGACGTATGGTAGCGGCACAAAAAGGCCCGACCGACTTCGTTGAGAACTACGCGAAGTATCTGCCGACAGCGATGCTGACGAAAGCAGTCTATGCTGATACCGAAGGTTTTGTCAGTGAAATGGATACTCGTGCGCTGGGGATGGCAGTGGTTGCGATGGGCGGTGGTCGCCGTCAGGCATCTGACACCATTGATTACAGCGTCGGCTTTACTGATATGGCGCGTCTGGGCGACCAGGTTGACGGTCAGCGCCCACTGGCGGTGATCCACGCGAAAGACGAAACCACCTGGCAGGAAGCGGCGAAAGCGGTGAAAGCGGCAATTAAACTT
This sequence comes from Escherichia marmotae, assembly GCF_002900365.1. Taxonomy (NCBI): domain Bacteria; kingdom Pseudomonadati; phylum Pseudomonadota; class Gammaproteobacteria; order Enterobacterales; family Enterobacteriaceae; genus Escherichia; species Escherichia marmotae. Next base: position 2,541,494 of record NZ_CP025979.1, on the reverse strand, counting down.
GCCGATAAAGCCCCGGAAAGCACTCCAACTGTCTATCGTCGTATCAGTGAATAACGGTATACTGATCTGATCATTTAAATTTGAAGCACTGAGTACGGAGAACATATGAAACGTGCATTTATTATGGTGCTGGACTCATTCGGCATCGGCGCTACAGAAGATGCAGAACGCTTTGGTGACGTCGGGGCTGACACCCTGGGTCATATCGCAGAAGCTTGTGCCAAAGGCGAAGCTGACCACGGTCGTAAAGGTCCGCTCAATCTGCCAAATCTGACCCGTCTGGGGCTGGCGAAAGCACACGAAGGTTCTACCGGTTTCATTCCGGCAGGAATGGACGGCAACGCTGAAGTTATTGGCGCGTATGCATGGGCGCACGAAATGTCATCCGGTAAAGATACCCCGTCGGGGCACTGGGAAATCGCCGGTGTACCGGTTCTGTTTGAGTGGGGATACTTCTCCGATCACGAAAACTGCTTCCCGCAAGAACTGCTGGATAAACTGGTTGAACGTGCTAACCTGCCGGGTTACCTCGGTAACTGCCACTCTTCTGGTACGGTCATTCTGGATCAACTGGGCGAAGAGCACATGAAAACCGGCAAGCCGATTTTCTATACCTCCGCTGACTCAGTGTTCCAGATTGCCTGCCACGAAGAAACGTTTGGTCTGGATAAACTCTACGAACTGTGCGAAATCGCCCGTGAAGAGCTGACCAACGGCGGCTACAACATCGGTCGCGTTATTGCCCGTCCGTTTATCGGTGACAAAGCCGGTAACTTCCAGCGTACTGGTAACCGCCACGACCTGGCAGTTGAACCGCCAGCACCGACCGTGCTGCAAAAACTGGTTGATGAAAAACACGGCCAGGTTGTTTCTGTGGGTAAAATTGCTGACATCTACGCTAACTGCGGTATCACCAAGAAAGTGAAAGCGACCGGCCTGGATGCGCTGTTTGACGCCACCATCAAAGAGATGAAGGAAGCGGGTGATAACACCATCGTCTTCACCAACTTTGTTGACTTTGACTCTTCCTGGGGCCACCGTCGCGACGTCGCAGGCTATGCCGCGGGTCTGGAACTGTTCGACCGCCGTCTGCCGGAACTGATGTCTCTGCTGCGCGACGACGACATCCTGATCCTCACCGCCGACCACGGTTGTGACCCGACCTGGACTGGTACTGACCACACGCGTGAACACATTCCGGTACTGGTTTACGGCCCGAAAGTGAAACCGGGTTCGCTGGGGCACCGCGAAACCTTCGCAGATATCGGTCAGACTCTGGCAAAATATTTTGGTACTTCTGATATGGAATATGGCAAAGCCATGTTCTGATGGATTTGGGCGGAGCAGCGGCTCCGCCCTTGATATTGTCACAAAAAGGATAAAACAATGGCTACCCCACACATTAATGCAGAAATGGGCGATTTCGCTGACGTAGTTTTGATGCCAGGCGACCCACTGCGTGCGAAGTATATTGCTGAAAATTTCCTTGAAGATGTCCGTGAAGTGAACAACGTTCGCGGCATGCTGGGCTTCACCGGTACTTACAAAGGCCGCAAAATTTCCGTAATGGGTCATGGTATGGGTATCCCGTCCTGCTCCATCTACACCAAAGAACTGATCACCGATTTCGGCGTGAAGAAAATTATCCGCGTAGGTTCCTGTGGTGCAGTTCTGCCGCACGTAAAACTGCGTGATGTAGTTATCGGTATGGGTGCCTGCACCGATTCCAAAGTTAACCGCATCCGTTTTAAAGACCATGATTTTGCAGCTATCGCTGATTTCGACATGGTGCGTAACGCAGTAGACGCAGCTAAAGCACTGGGCGTTGATGCACGTGTTGGTAACCTGTTCTCCGCTGACCTGTTCTACTCTCCGGACGGCGAAATGTTCGATGTGATGGAAAAATACGGCATCCTCGGCGTGGAAATGGAAGCGGCAGGTATCTACGGTGTGGCTGCAGAATTTGGTGCGAAAGCACTGGCTATCTGCACCGTGTCTGACCACATCCGCACTCACGAGCAGACCACTGCCGAAGAGCGTCAGACCACCTTCAACGACATGATCAAAATCGCACTGGAATCTGTTCTTCTGGGCGATAAAGAGTAATGGTGTTTCGCTGAAAGGCGATTGTCATGTTAAGCCGGAACGGGAGACCGCTCCGGTTTTTTAGTATCTATTTATCAATAGCAACTGATTTATAGATTTACTATTATTTTTCATATGGATAGAAAATAAAATCCATTCAAGTATCAATTCACGAATCTATTCATTTATGTTCAGCCGTCATCCAGGAAGGGCATATCAGCAACTCTGGTGGACAACCATAAATTCCTGCCATTTTGCTTTTGATGTTTGAACTAAGCCGTTCCGTCTTTTCGATCTGTTTTAGAGAATTAATGGAGATACCTAACATTTTACTTACTTCAGCAAGTGATAGTTTATGCCTGATACGCACGGCGGTTAGCCAGGATATACCTTGGCTGAACATTAAATTGATAATCTCCCGTTCCTGGTTTTCCAGATCGATCATATTTCCTTCCCTGGATATTTTAATCAGCGAGTTACCTTACCGCCCCTGCCATCCACGCTGACAACTCCCGTAGCTCTTTTTCCTGTTCCGGGAAGTCAACCAGCAGCGCTTCGCACTCCTGTTGCAGCATATCCGCGCGGTACAGACAGCCTTGCAGTCGCCCGGCGAGGGCTTCCAGCGGCGCGGGGTTGAGGCTGTCGGTAAACACCTGGGCGCGGGTGATATGGCCTTTTTCAACGTCGAAATGCAGTTCCACGCCGCCCCAGGTAAAGCGTTCATCCAGCAGATGCGAGAATGCCGGAGCCTGACCGAAGTTCCACTCCCAGCTACTCTGGCGGGCAAAGGTTTCGATGAAGTTTGGCAAGTCTGGCGTTTTGTCCGGGGAGATGATTTCCGCTGCTACGCGCTCGCCATAATGGGCGAAAAAGGCCTCGGTTATGGCCTCGCAAACATGCTCATGGGTAATTCCCGGTAGCAATTCGGTCAGATTGGTCACGCGGGAACGTACCGATGTGATGCCTTTCGCCGCCAGTTTCTTTTTATCCGGGTTGAGGTAGTTTGCCAGGCGACTCAGGTCGGCATTGAGCAGCAAAGTGCCGTGGTGGAAGCCGCGATCTTTGGTTTCGCGATAGGCCGAGCCAGAGACTTTACGGTCTCCCTCGGTTGTTTTCACCACCAGATCGTTACGTCCGGAGGCTTCGGCGCTGACGCCGAGCGCGTTCAGTGCATTGAGTACAATTGACGTAGAGATGGTTTTATCGTACTCCGGCTTGCCAGCCATAAAGGTAAAGCAGGTATTACCGAGATCGTGGAACACCGCGCCGCCGCCACTACTGCGCCGCGCCAGGCGGACATTATCTTCTTCCATCCGCCGGGTATTACACTCTTTCCACGGGTTTTGTGCGCGGCCAATCACTACCGTGTCGGCGTTACGCCAGAGAAACAGAACGCGCTGCGTGGCGGGCATCTGGCGAAAAATACACTCTTCCACCGCCAGGTTAAACCACGGGTCGTAAGAGTCAGAGATAAGCAGGCGTAATGTATTCATAACGATTTCCTTTCTTGTTGTAATGGGTCACTCTTTTTTCTCGCCTTCTTCCTCTTCCGGCACCGGTTTGCTGGCGGTTAGCAGGAAGGGCGATTGTTGCCAGCGGGTGCGTTTACCCTGTAATAGCGTGCGGGTCAGCACCACGCCGATTGCCAGCGAGAGCAGCAGCATCAGGCGTAAAATGTTGGTGGTGTTATCCACCTGTTTGGCTTCGGTGGCGAGTGTGTGGGTGTCGAGCGTCAGGCGCAGATAGCCGAGCGGACCATTTTTCCCCGCAATGGGTTCGACAATTTGCTGGTTAAAATAGCCACCTGCTTTTTTACCGTCGAGTGCCAGACGGTCGCGTACTTCTACGCTTTCGCCTGCGCGGGCAATAAGATCGCCTTGTTCGTCATATACGCCTGCGTCAAGGATGCGGCTTTCATCTGTTAACTGGTTGAGTATTGACTGAATGCGCTTTTCATCCGGCGAGTCGGTACGCATCAGCGGCGCAACGTTCAGCGTCACCTGACGTGCCAGGGTGCGGGCCAGCTCTTCAAGCTGCGGATTACGCTGGCGCTGGTGGTTTTGACTGAACCAGGAAGCACCTTGCATCAACGCGACCAACAAAGCGAGACAGAACAGGACAATCACTGCCCGATGCAGCCGGAATTTTAGTTTTGTGCGAGCCATATTCCACCCGTTGAAAATTTGAGACTTAATGTTGCCAGAAGCAATGGATACAAGGTAGCCTCATGCGTTATTTTCCCTGCTTCGAACGATTTTACAGGAGCCTTAATGCCTAACATTACCTGGTGCGACCTGCCTGAAGATGTCTCTTTATGGCCAGGTCTGCCTCTTTCATTAAGTGGTGATGAAGTGATGCCACTGGATTACCACGCAGGTCGTAGCGGCTGGCTGCTGTATGGTCGTGGGCTGGATAAACAACGACTGACCCAGTATCAGAGCAAACTGGGCGCGGCGATGGTGATTGTTGCCGCCTGGTGCGTGGAAGATTATCAGGTGATTCGTCTGGCAGGTTCGCTCACCGCGCGTGCTACGCGCCTGGCCCATGAAGCACAACTGGATGTCGCGCCACTGGGGAAAATTCCACATTTGCGTACGCCGGGGCTGCTGGTAATGGACATGGACTCTACAGCCATCCAGATTGAATGTATTGATGAGATCGCCAAACTGGCCGGGACAGGTGAGATGGTGGCGGAAGTGACCGAACGGGCGATGCGCGGAGAACTCGATTTTACCGCCAGCCTGCGTAGCCGCGTGGCGACGCTGAAAGGCGCTGATGCGAACATTTTGCTTCAGGTACGGGAAAATCTGCCGTTGATGCCAGGCTTAACGCAACTGGTGCTGAAGCTGGAAACGCTGGGCTGGAAAGTGGCGATTGCCTCCGGTGGCTTTACCTTCTTTGCCGAATATCTGCGTGACAAACTGCGACTCACTGCCGTGGTAGCCAATGAACTGGAGATCATGGACGGTAAATTTACCGGCAATGTGATCGGTGACATCGTCGATGCACAGTACAAAGCGAAAACCCTGACCCGTCTGGCGCAGGAGTATGAAATCCCACTGGCGCAGACCGTGGCGATTGGCGATGGTGCCAACGACCTGCCGATGATCAAAGCGGCAGGGCTGGGGATTGCCTACCATGCCAAACCAAAAGTGAATGAAAAGACGGAAGTCACCATCCGTCACGCTGATCTGATGGGAGTGTTCTGCATCCTCTCTGGCAGCCTGAATCAGAAGTAATTGCCCGCCCGTCATCCTGCGGGCGGCACAGCATTAACGAGGTACACCGTGGCAAAAGCTCCAAAACGCGCCTTTGTTTGTAATGAATGCGGGGCCGATTATCCGCGCTGGCAGGGGCAGTGCAGTGCCTGTCATGCCTGGAACACCATCACCGAGGTGCGTCTTGCTGCGTCGCCAACGGTGGCGCGTAACGAGCGTCTCAGTGGCTATGCCGGTAGCGCCGGGGTGGCAAAGGTCCAGAAACTCTCCGATATCAGCCTTGAAGAGCTGCCGCGTTTTTCAACCGGATTTAAAGAGTTTGACCGCGTATTAGGCGGCGGCGTGGTGCCGGGAAGCGCCATTCTGATTGGCGGTAACCCAGGTGCCGGGAAATCCACGCTGTTGCTGCAAACGCTGTGCAAACTGGCCCAGCAGATGAAAACGCTGTATGTCACCGGCGAAGAGTCGCTGCAACAGGTGGCAATGCGCGCTCATCGCCTTGGCCTGCCGACTGACAATCTCAATATGTTGTCGGAAACCAGCATCGAGCAGATCTGCCTGATTGCCGAAGAAGAGCAACCGAAGCTGATGGTAATTGACTCCATCCAGGTGATGCATATGGCGGATGTACAGTCATCGCCTGGCAGCGTGGCGCAGGTGCGTGAAACGGCAGCTTACCTGACGCGCTTCGCCAAAACGCGCGGGGTGGCAATCGTCATGGTTGGTCACGTAACCAAAGATGGTTCGCTGGCTGGCCCTAAAGTGCTGGAACACTGTATTGACTGTTCGGTGCTGCTGGACGGCGATGCTGATTCCCGTTTTCGCACCTTACGCAGCCATAAAAACCGCTTCGGCGCGGTAAATGAGCTGGGCGTATTCGCGATGACTGAACAGGGGCTACGCGAAGTCAGCAACCCTTCAGCAATCTTCTTAAGTCGTGGCGATGAAGTGACGTCCGGCAGTTCAGTGATGGTTGTGTGGGAAGGAACGCGTCCGCTGCTGGTGGAGATTCAGGCGCTGGTCGATCACTCGATGATGGCGAATCCACGCCGCGTGGCGGTGGGGCTGGAACAAAACCGTCTGGCAATCCTGCTGGCGGTGCTGCACCGTCACGGTGGTCTGCAAATGGCCGATCAGGATGTGTTTGTAAACGTGGTCGGCGGCGTGAAGGTGACTGAAACCAGCGCCGACTTAGCGTTACTGCTGGCGATGGTTTCCAGCCTGCGTGACAGACCGCTGCCGCAGGATCTGGTTGTGTTTGGTGAAGTTGGGCTGGCAGGAGAGATCCGCCCGGTGCCCAGCGGTCAGGAGCGAATTTCAGAAGCGGCGAAACACGGCTTTCGGCGGGCGATTGTACCGGCGGCCAACGTACCGAAAAAAGTGCCGGAAGGGATGCAGATTTTTGGCGTTAAAAAACTCTCCGACGCGCTTAGAGTGTTCGACGACTTATAATGAGAGATACGGAGGGAGATATGTCGTCATTTGATTACCTGAAAACTGCCATCAAGCAACAGGGCTGCACGCTACAGCAGGTGGCCGATGCCAGCGGTATGACCAAAGGGTATTTAAGCCAGTTACTGAATGCCAAAATTAAAAGCCCCAGCGCGCAAAAGCTGGAGGCGTTGCACCGTTTCCTCGGGCTGGAATTTCCCCGGCAGAAGAAAACCATCGGTGTCGTATTCGGTAAATTTTATCCGCTACATACCGGACATATCTATCTTATCCAGCGTGCCTGTAGTCAGGTTGATGAGCTGCATATCATTATGGGGTTTGACGACACCCGTGACCGCGCGTTGTTTGAAGATAGCGCCATGTCGCAGCAACCAACGGTGCCGGATCGTCTGCGCTGGTTATTGCAAACTTTTAAATATCAGAAAAATATCCGCATTCATTCCTTCAATGAAGAGGGCATGGAACCGTATCCGCACGGATGGGATGTGTGGAGCAACGGCATCAAAAAGTTTATGGCCGAAAAGGGCATTCAGCCGGATCTGATCTACACCTCGGAAGAAGCCGACGCGCCGCAGTATATGGAACATCTGGGGATCGAAACGGTGCTGATCGATCCGAAACGCACCTTTATGAGTATCAGTGGTGCGCAGATCCGCGAAAACCCGTTCCGCTACTGGGAATATATTCCTACCGAAGTGAAGCCGTTCTTTGTGCGTACTGTAGCGATCCTCGGTGGCGAGTCGAGCGGTAAATCCACTCTGGTAAATAAACTCGCTAACATTTTCAACACCACCAGTGCGTGGGAGTTTGGTCGTGATTATGTTTTTTCGCATCTTGGCGGTGACGAGATTGCGTTACAGTATTCTGACTACGATAAAATCGCGCTGGGACACGCACAATATATTGATTTTGCAGTGAAATACGCCAATAAAGTGGCGTTTATCGACACCGATTTTGTCACTACTCAGGCGTTCTGCAAAAAGTACGAAGGGCGTGAGCATCCGTTCGTGCAGGCGCTGATTGATGAATACCGTTTTGATCTGGTGATCCTGCTTGAGAATAACACCCCGTGGGTGGCGGATGGTTTACGTAGCCTTGGCAGTTCGGTGGATCGCAAAGAGTTCCAGAACCTGCTGGTGGAGATGCTCGAAGAGAACAATATCGAATTCGTGCGGGTCGAAGAGGACGATTACGACAGCCGTTTCCTGCGTTGTGTGGAGCTGGTGCGGGAGATGATGGGGGAGCAGGGATAAGACCCAATGCCTGATGAGACGCTTACCGCGTCTTATCAGGCCTGGAGTTTCACAACGTATTGAAATCGCTGTGTTTGTAGGCCGGATAAGGCGTTCACGCCGCACCCGGCATTTTACGCATTACTTCGCAATACGCTTGTACTTGATACGCTTCGGCTCCAGCGCGTCTGCGCCCAGCGTGCGTTTCTTGTACTCTTCGTACTCGGTAAAGTTACCTTCGAAGAACTCAACCTTACCTTCATCCTGGTAATCCAGAATGTGCGTGGCAATACGGTCGAGGAACCAACGGTCGTGCGAGATAACCATCGCGCAGCCAGGGAACTCCAGCAGGGCGTTTTCCAGCGCGCGCAGGGTTTCGATATCCAGATCGTTGGTCGGTTCGTCGAGCAGCAACATGTTGCCGCCAACCTGCAGCAGCTTCGCCAGATGCAGACGACCACGCTCACCGCCGGAGAGTTCGCCAACACGTTTACCCTGATCAACCCCTTTAAAGTTAAAGCGGCCAACGTAGGCGCGGCTTGGCATCTCGGTGTTACCGATCTTCATGATATCCAGCCCGCCGGAAACTTCTTCCCAAACGGTTTTGCTGTTATCCATTGAGTCACGGAACTGATCAACTGACGCCAGTTTCACCGTTTCACCTAAAGTGATGGTGCCGCTGTCCGGCTGTTCCTGACCGGAGATCATGCGGAACAGGGTCGATTTACCCGCGCCGTTCGGCCCGATGATCCCGACGATCGCCCCTTTCGGGATCGAGAAGGTCAGATCATCAATCAGCAGGCGATCGCCGTAGGATTTACGCAGATTGCTGACTTCCAACACTTTATCGCCCAGACGTGGTCCAGGTGGAATAAACAGTTCGTTGGTTTCGTTACGTTTCTGGTATTCGGTGCTGTTCAGCTCTTCAAAGCGTGCCAGACGTGCTTTACCTTTCGACTGACGGCCTTTCGTGCCCTGACGTACCCACTCCAGCTCTTTTTCAATCGACTTACGACGCGCCGCTTCTTGCGAAGCTTCCTGCGCCAGACGCTGATCTTTTTGCTCCAGCCAGGAGGAGTAGTTACCTTCCCACGGAATACCTTCACCGCGGTCAAGTTCGAGGATCCAGCCCGCGACGTTATCGAGGAAGTAACGGTCGTGGGTAATCGCCACAACGGTCCCTTCGAAGTCATGCAGGAAGCGTTCCAGCCACGCTACGGATTCCGCATCCAGGTGGTTGGTCGGTTCGTCGAGCAGCAGCATGTCTGGTTTTTCCAGCAGCAGGCGGCACAACGCTACGCGACGACGCTCACCACCGGAGAGGTTAGCAATTTTCGCGTCCCAGTCCGGCAGACGCAGCGCATCCGCCGCACGCTCCAACTGAACATTCAGGTTGTGACCGTCGTGAGCCTGGATGATCTCTTCCAGACGGCCTTGCTCTGCGGCCAGCTTGTCAAAGTCTGCATCTGGATCGGCGTACAGCGCATACACTTCGTCCAGACGTTTCAGGGCATTAACTACTTCGGAAACCGCTTCTTCAACGGACTCACGTACAGTGTGTTCCGGGTTTAGCTGCGGTTCCTGCGGCAGATAGCCAATCTTGATATCTGGTTGTGGACGCGCTTCACCTTCGATGTCTTTATCAATGCCCGCCATAATGCGTAGCAGGGTAGACTTACCCGCGCCGTTCAGACCCAGAACGCCGATTTTTGCCCCGGGGAAGAAACTCAGAGAGATGTTTTTCAAAATATGACGTTTCGGCGGAACAACTTTGCCGACACGATGCATGGTATAAACGAATTGAGCCACGTTGGACTTCGCCTCTATGTTTATCGTGATGATGAGTTTTCAAAGGCGAAGTGTAGCCTGTTTCCCTGCCTAATCCCAGCCGGTCGATCACCCTCGCAGTAAAAGTAAAAAAGTGTCCATAACGTGGCGGAAACGGCAATGACTGGTTAGCATAAATCTATTACGCGGCATGACGCTGCATTGATGTATTTACTCTTAGAGGAAGCGCTTGTGGAAAAAGCCAAACACGTTACCTGGCGGCTGTTGGCTGCCGGTGTCTGTCTGCTGACGGTCAGCAGCGTGGCGCGAGCCGACTCACTGGATGAGCAGCGTAGCCGCTACGCGCAAATCAAGCAGGCCTGGGATAATCGACAAATGGATGTGGTTGAGCAGATGATGCCATCCCTGAAGGATTATCCTCTTTATCCCTACCTGGAATACCGCCAGATTACCGATGACCTGATGAATCAACCGGCGGTCACGGTCACTAACTTTGTTCGCGCTAACCCCACGCTTCCTCCGGCTCGCACGCTGCAATCTCGTTTCGTCAATGAACTGGCGCGACGTGAAGACTGGCGCGGCCTGTTAGCTTTTAGTCCGGAAAAGCCAGGCACAACCGAAGCGCAATGTAATTACTACTATGCAAAATGGAATACCGGACAGAGCGAAGAAGCCTGGCAGGGGGCGAAAGAGCTGTGGCTGACAGGAAAGAGCCAGCCTAACGCTTGTGACAAGTTATTTAGCGTCTGGCGCGCGTCTGGCAAACAAGATCCGCGGGCGTATTTAGAGCGTATCCGCCTGGCGATGAAGGCGGGTAATACCGGCCTGGTGACGGTGCTGGCAGGGCAGATGCCCGCCGATTACCAGACTATTTCTACGGCAATTATTTCACTGGCAAACAATCCCAATACGGTGCTGACTTTTGCACGAACGACCGGCGCGACTGATTTTACCCGTCAGATGGCCGTGGTGGCGTTTGCCAGTGTGGCGCGGCAGGATGTAGAAAACGCACGACTGATGATCCCTTCACTTGCCCAGGCACAACAGCTTAATGAAGATCAGATTCAGGAGCTACGTGATATCGTTGCCTGGCGTTTGATGGGCAACGATGTCACCGACGAACAGGCGAAGTGGCGTGATGATGCAATTATGCGTTCGCAATCCAGGTCGTTGATTGAACGCCGTATAAGGATGGCGCTTGGCACCGGCGACCGTTCGGGGCTGAATACATGGCTGGCGCGCTTGCCGATGGAAGCGAAAGAGAAAGATGAATGGCGCTACTGGCAGGCGGATTTGCTGCTGGAACGTGGGCGTGAAGCTGAAGCAAAAGAGATTTTGCATCAACTCATGCAACAGCGTGGCTTCTACCCAATGGTTGCTGCGCAGCGCATAGGCGAAGAGTATCAACTGAAGATTGATAAAGTACCACAGAACGTCGATAGCGCCCTGACTCAGGGGGCGGAAATGGCTCGCGTGCGCGAGTTGATGTACTGGAACCTCGATAATACCGCCCGTAGCGAGTGGGCCAATCTGGTGAAGAGCAAGTCGAAAGCAGAGCAAGCGCAACTGGCGCGTTATGCTTTTAACAACCACTGGTGGGATCTCAGCGTTCAGGCGACGATTGCCGGGAAACTTTGGGATCATCTGGAAGAACGATTCCCACTGGCCTATAACGATCTCTTCGCACGTTACACTAACGACAAAGATATCCCGCAAAGCTATGCAATGGCGATTGCCCGTCAGGAGAGTGCCTGGAATCCGAAAGTGAAATCACCGGTAGGGGCCAGCGGGCTGATGCAGATTATGCCTGGTACGGCGACTCATACGGTGAAGATGTTCTCTATTCCTGGTTACAGCAGCCCGGCACAATTGCTTGATCCGGAAACGAACATCAACATTGGCACCAGCTATCTGCAATATGTTTATCAACAGTTCGGCAATAACCGTATTTTCTCATCCGCAGCATACAACGCCGGGCCGGGGCGGGTGCGCACCTGGCTTGGTAACAGCGCCGGGCGTATCGATGCGGTGGCATTTGTCGAGAGTATCCCATTCTCCGAGACGCGTGGTTATGTGAAGAACGTATTGGCTTATGACGCGTACTATCGCTATTTCATGGGTGATAAACCGACGTTGATGAGCGCCACGGAATGGGGGCGTCGTTACTGAACTGATCTGCACGTTTATGATATGCTATCGTACTCTTTAGCGAGTACAACCGGGGGAGGCATCAGGCTTCCCCCGCTAACAATGGCGACACACTATGGCCCAACAATCACCCTATTCAGCAGCGATGGCAGAACAGCGTCACCAGGAGTGGTTACGTTTTGTCGACCTGCTTAAGAATGCCTACGAAAACGATCTCCATTTACCGTTGTTAAACCTGATGCTGACGCCGGATGAGCGCGAAGCGTTAGGGACTCGTGTGCGTATTGTCGAAGAGTTATTGCGCGGTGAAATGAGTCAGCGCGAGTTAAAAAATGAACTCGGTGCGGGCATCGCGACGATTACGCGTGGATCTAACAGCCTGAAAGCGGCACCCGTCGAGCTACGTCAGTGGCTGGAAGGCGTGTTGCTGAAAAGCGATTGATTTTGTAGGCCTGATAAGACGCATCAGCGTCGCATCAGGCATCGTGCACCGAATGCCGGATGCGGCGTGAACGCCTTATCCGTCCTGCAATGGCTGATACACGGCATTATGAAACGGACTTAGCGCCAGGATCACCGCCTGGTGATAGACACTGGCGCGGGTGAGTTTCCCAGCGGTAAACACGCCGATCGCCCCTTCTTTACGACCAATCTCATCAATGCCGGTATAGCGCGACATTACTGGCCCAAGCGCCTCGCCCTCACGCACTTTTTCCAGAATCACCTCAGGCAACGGCAAGGTTGCCGAACGTGCTTCACCACGCTGGCTGGCGTTTTCAATTACCACCCAACTGAAGGTGCTGTCACCATCTATACCCGCTTCAATGGCCACCCAAAAATCAGCCTCTGGACGTAAACGGCGGGCATTTGCTACCCGATTTCGTGCGCCAGCGCGCGTTTCCTCACTACCAAAAGGCTGTTCCGGTACGCCGCTCTCGACGACAACGGATTCAATATGGCAGGATCCTTCGTCGAAGATCTCGTGAAATGCCTGCAAAATGGCCTGAATCTTAGCGGGGTTAGTGGTCGCACAGACAACATGGTGCATAATCAGGATTACTCAAAAAATTAACGTTAAAGCAGTATACGGAAAAAAAGCATGTTACAGGTATACCTTGTCCGCCACGGCGAAACGCAGTGGAACGCCGAGCGGCGTATTCAGGGCCAGTCTGACAGCCCGCTAACCGCAAAAGGTGAGCAACAGGCAATGCAGGTGGCGAACCGTGCCAAAGAACTTGGCATCACCCACATTATCAGTAGCGATTTAGGTCGCACCCGGCGTACAGCGGAAATCATCGCCCAGGCTTGCGGTTGTGACATCATCCTTGATCCCCGCCTGCGTGAGTTAAATATGGGGGTGCTGGAAAAAAGACATATTGATTCTCTGACCGAAGAAGAAGAGAACTGGCGTCGCCAGTTAGTGAATGGCACCGTTGACGGGCGTATTCCTGAAGGCGAGTCAATGCAGGAACTGAGCGATCGCGTCAATGCCGCACTGGAATCTTGTCGGGATTTACCGCAGGGAAGTCGACCGCTGCTGGTGAGTCACGGTATCGCGCTGGGGTGTCTGGTGAGTACCATTCTGGGCTTACCGGCGTGGGCAGAACGCCGTTTACGCCTGCGTAACTGTTCTATTTCGCGCGTGGATTATCAGGAAAGCCTGTGGCTGGCGTCTGGCTGGGTTGTTGAAACTGCAGGGGACATCTCGCATCTGGACGCCCCTGCATTAGATGAGTTACAGCGTTAACGACGCACTGGAATCAGCAGTTCGCAGCGCAGATTAATTGGGCGATCTCCCGCTTTGGCATCTTCTGCCGGGTAGTATCGCTCAATATCCTGACCTTTACGGCGTGTCAGGTTGAGCATTGGCATGCATGTTCCGTATACCGTCAGGATAAACTCCTGCACGCCTGTTCCCAGACCTTCGTAGGTAAACATCACATATTCGCCGCCTTGCAACATCACTGGATGCCCGGTTAATACATAGCCGTCAGCCTGATCCTGGGCTAACGCAGTGGTGTAGAACACCTCTTGTTCGTCGTCTTTATCCTGGCTTGGGCGCGTTTCATTCAGACCGTAAAGTACTGGCGGAATAGAAGGCGAGTTGCCGAGAAAATCATGCCAGAACTGGTAGCGCATTTCGTGGCGGAAATCAGAGATTTGCTCCAGCGAGCAGGAGTAGCTCTGGGTAACACCAATCAGCGGCGTATCTTCCAGGGTGACAAATTTGTGTTCTGGCATAGTGAATTCACCCAGACGTAGCGGTGGGCGAATGCCAAAAGCACTCCATTCCGGGGAACGACGGTACAGCGCAGGTGTTTGAGCAAATTGCTTTTTAAATGCGCGGGTAAATGTCTGTTGAGAGTCGAAGCGGTACTGCAGCGCAATATCCAGAATCGGGCGCGCGGTCAGGCGTAGTGCTACCGCTGATTTCGACAAACGACGAGCACGAATATACGCGCCAATAGCATGGCCAGTGACATCTTTAAACATTCTCTGTAAGTGCCACTTGGAATAACCTGCTTTCGCCGCTACATTGTCGAGCGACAGGGGCTGATCCAGATGACCTTCCAGCCAGATTAAAAGGTCGCGAATAATGCCGGCCTGATCCATAAAATTTCCTCATCCTTTCAACAACGAGCACCTGACATCAGGTAATTGGATAATAGCATTTTTTGTTGTTTTAGCATTCAGTGTTTTTTTCTTAGTAGAGTATGTTTCAGGTCTTTACGGGAATAAAAGTATTGAGATTTTGTTCTTAATCAATATGTTATTTACCGTGACGAACTAATTGCTTAATGTAACTTATAAAAATGGTAACAATATGAAATACAAGCATTTGATCCTATCTTTAAGCCTGATAATGCTGGGGCCGTTGGCACATGCGGAAGAAATTGGTTCGGTTGATACCGTATTTAAAATGATCGGCCCGGATCACAAAATTGTCGTAGAAGCCTTCGACGATCCCGATGTAAAAAATGTCACCTGCTATGTGAGCCGGGCGAAAACGGGCGGTATTAAAGGCGGATTGGGGCTGGCGGAAGATACTTCCGACGCGGCTATTTCCTGCCAGCAAGTCGGACCGATTGAACTGTCAGAACGCATTAAAAACGGCAAAGCCCAGGGCGAAGTGGTATTCAAGAAACGTACATCGCTGGTCTTTAAGTCGTTACAGGTCGTGCGCTTCTATGATGCCAAACGCAATGCGCTCGCCTATCTGGCTTACTCCGACAAAGTTGTCGATGGTTCACCGAAAAATGCCATCAGCGCCGTCCCTGTCATGCCGTGGCGACAATAACAGAGGCGATTTATGCAACGGGAAACGGTCTGGTTAGTAGAAGACGAGCAAGGGATAGCCGACACGCTGGTCTACATGTTGCAGCAGGAAGGTTTTGCCGTCGACGTTTTTGAGCGGGGCTTGCCGGTGCTCGATAAAGCGCGCCAGCGGGTTCCCGACGTTATTATTCTCGATGTTGGTCTGCCTGATATCAGCGGTTTTGAATTATGCCGCCAGTTGCTGGCGATCCATCCGGCGTTGTCTGTGCTGTTCCTGACGGCCCGTAGTGAAGAGGTCGATCGTCTGCTTGGGCTGGAAATTGGTGCTGACGACTACGTGGCTAAACCGTTTTCACCTCGCGAAGTGTGCGCCAGAGTGCGCACCTTGCTGCGTCGGGTGAAGAAATTTTCTACGCCGCCTCCCGTCATCCGTATTGGTCATTTTGAACTGAATGAACCTGCGGCGCAGATAAGCTGGTTTGACACGCCATTAACGCTGACGCGATACGAGTTTTTATTGCTGAAAACGTTACTCAAGTCGCCAGGCCGCGTCTGGTCACGCCAGCAATTGATGGATAGTGTCTGGGAAGACGCGCAGGACACTTACGATCGCACCGTCGATACCCACATTAAAACGCTGCGTGCCAAGCTGCGCTGCATCAATCCCGAGCTTTCACCGATTAATACCCACCGCGGCATGGGATACAGCCTGAGGAGTCTGTAATGCGCATCGGCATGCGACTGTTGCTGGGCTATTTTTTACTGGTAGCAGTGGCTGCCTGGTTCGTGCTGGCTATTTTTGTCAAAGAAGTTAAACCGGGCGTGCGAAGGGCGACGGAAGGGACGTTGATCGACACCGCAACGTTGCTGGCGGAGCTGGCGCGCCCTGATTTGCTCTCTGGCGATCCTGCGCATGGGCAATTGGCACAGGCGTTTGACCAACTACAAAATCGCCCGTTTCGCGCCAATATCGGCGGCATTCACAAAGTGCGCAACGAATACCATGTTTATATGACTGATGCACAGGGCAAAGTTTTGTTCGACTCGGCAAATAAAGCCGTTGGGCAGGATTACTCACGCTGGAATGATGTCTGGCTAACGTTGCGCGGTCAGTATGGCGCGCGCAGTACGTTGCAAAATCCCGCCGATCCCGAAAGTTCTGTGATGTATGTTGCTGCCCCCATTATGGACGGCTCGCGGCTTATTGGTGTTTTGAGCGTAGGCAAACCGAACGCGGCGATGGCACCGGTGATTAAACGCAGCGAGCGGCGAATATTATGGGCGAGCGGCATTTTGCTGGGAATTGCACTGGTGATTGGTGCCGGAATGGTTTGGTGGATCAACCGCTCCATTGCCCGACTCACCCGTTATGCTGATTCCGTCACCGATAATAAACCCGTTCCGCTCCCTGATCTTGGCAGCAGCGAGTTGCGTAAGTTAGCGCAGGCGTTGGAAAGTATGCGCGTGAAGCTGGAAGGGAAAAACTATATTGAGCAGTATGTCTACGCGTTAACCCATGAGCTGAAAAGTCCGTTGGCGGCAATTCGTGGCGCGGCGGAAATCTTACGCGAAGGACCGCCACCGGAAGTGGTAGCCCGTTTTACCGACAATATTTTGACACAAAACGCGAGAATGCAGGCGCTGGTTGAAACGCTACTACGCCAGGCAAGACTGGAAAATCGTCAGGAGGTCGTTCTTTCTGCGGTTGATGTGGCGGCATTATTTCTCCGCGTCAGCGAAGCGCGCACCGTACAGTTGGCAGAAAAAAATATCACTCTGAATGTTATGCCCATCGAGGTTAACGTTGTTGCTGAACCGGCGTTGCTGGAACAGGCGCTGGGGAATTTACTGGATAACGCCATCGATTTTACCCCCGAGCATGGCTGTATAACGCTTAGTGCTGAGGTGGATCAGGAGCAAGTTACGCTTAACGTGCAGGATACCGGTAGCGGCATTCCTGACTACGCGCTGTCGCGTATTTTTGAACGCTTTTACTCTTTGCCGCGCGAGAATGGACAAAAAAGCAGTGGGTTGGGACTGGCGTTTGTCAGCGAAGTTGCCCGTTTGCTTAATGGTGAAGTCACACTGCGCAACGTGCCGCAAGGCGGCGTGCTGGCCTCGCTCCGACTTCACCTGCACTTCACATAACTTCAAATTCTTCCCACATAGTCTTCATACACTGCAGCCATTGCAAAGGAGAAGACTATGTTGAAATCCCCCCTGTTCTGGAAAATGGCCACTTTGTTTGGTGCCGTGTTGCTGCTGTTAATTCCATTAATGTTGATTCGGCAGGTGATTGTCGAACGTGCCGATTACCGTAGTGATGTTGAGGATGCAATTCGTCAAAGCACCAGTGGGTCGCAAAAGTTGGTCGGGCCGCTCATCGCTATCCCTGTAACTGAGCTTTATACGGTGCAGGAAGAAGAAAAAACCGTGGAGCGGAAACGAAGTTTTATCCATTTCTGGTTACCTGAGTCGTTGATGGTTGATGGCAATCAGAACGTGGAAGAACGGAAGATAGGCATTTATACCGGTCAGGTCTGGCACAGTGATTTAACGCTAAAAGCCGATTTTGACGTTTCGCGTCTTAGCGAACTCAACGCGCCCAATATCACCTTAGGCAAGCCGTTTATTGTGATTAGTGTAGGTGATGCGCGTGGCATTGGGGTGGTGAAAGCACCTGAACTTAACGGAACGACGCTGACCATTGAACCCGGAACAGGGTTAGAGCAAGGCGGGCAGGGCGTGCATATTCCTTTAACCGAAGGGAACTGGCTGAAGCAGAACCTGAAGCTGAATATGGCGCTGAATTTAAGCGGAACAAGGAGCCTTTCCGTGGTGCCGACGGGGCGTAATAGCGAATTGACCTTAACCAGTAACTGGCCGCACCCCAGTTTTTTAGGTGATTTTTTGCCCGCAAAACGGGAGGTCAGCGAGACCGGTTTTCAGGCGCAATGGCAAAGTAGTTGGTTTGCCAATAACCTCGGTGAGCGTTTTGCTTCAGGCAATAATACCCGTTGGGACAATTTCCCGGCGTTTAGCGTCGCAGCCACTACGCCAGCCGATCAGTATCAATTAACGGACCGGGCGACCAAATACGCCATTTTGCTCATTGCGCTGACTTTTATGGCCTTCTTTGTTTTTGAAATGCTAACCGCACAACGTTTACACCCAATGCAATATTTGCTGGTGGGGCTGTCATTGGTGATGTTTTATTTACTCTTGCTGGCGTTTTCTGAACATACCGGTTTTACCGTGGCCTGGATAATCGCCAGCCTGATAGGGGCGTTAATGAACGGTGTTTACTTGCAGGCGGTATTAAAAGGTTGGCGCAACAGCATGTTGTTTACCCTGGCTTTGTTGTTGCTGGATGGCGTGATGTGGGGACTGCTGAATTCTGCCGATAGCGCGCTGTTGTTGGGGACGAGTGTGTTGGTGGTGGCGCTGGCAGGTATGATGTTTGTGACTCGCAATATCGACTGGTATGCGTTTTCAATGCCGAAAATGAAAATCAGTAAAGAAGTCACAACGGACGATGAGTTACGTATCTGGAAATAATGTTGGCTAATAAAAACGGCGCTAAAAAGCGCCGTTTTTTTGACGGTGGTAAAGCCGATTAATCTTCCAGATCACCGCAGAAGCGATAACCTTCACCGTGAATGGTGGCGATGATTTCCGGCGTATCCGGCGTAGATTCGAAATGTTTACGAATACGACGGATCGTCACGTCTACAGTACGGTCGTGTGGTTTCAGCTCACGGCCGGTCATTTTCTTCAGCAGTTCAGCACGGGACTGAATTTTGCCAGGGTTTTCACAGAAGTGAAGCATGGCGCGGAACTCGCTGCGCGGCAGTTTGTACTGCTCGCCATCAGGGCCGATCAACGAACGGCTGTTGATGTCCAGTTCCCAACCATTGAACTTGTAGCTTTCAACGCTACGGCGTTCTTCGCTGACAGTACCCAGATTCATGGTACGAGACAGCAGGTTGCGTGCACGGATAGTCAGTTCACGCGGGTTAAACGGTTTGGTGATGTAGTCATCTGCACCGATTTCGAGGCCGAGAATTTTATCGACTTCGTTGTCACGGCCAGTCAGGAACATCAACGCAACATTCGCCTGCTCGCGCAGTTCACGCGCTAACAGAAGACCGTTCTTACCCGGCAGATTGATATCCATGATCACCAGGTTGATGTCATATTCAGAGAGGATCTGATGCATTTCCGCGCCATCTGTCGCTTCGAAAACATCATAGCCTTCCGCTTCGAAAATACTTTTCAACGTGTTGCGTGTTACCAACTCGTCTTCAACGATAAGAATGTGCGGGGTCTGCATGTTTGCTACCTAAATTGCCAACTAAATCGAAACAGGAAGTACAAAAGTCCCTGACCTGCCTGATACATGCTGCAAATTAACATGATCGGCGTAACATGACTAAAGTACGTAATTGCGTTCTTGATGCACTTTCCATCAACGTCAACAACATCATTAGCTTGGTCGTGGGTACTTTCCCTCAGGACCCGACAGTGTCAAAAACGGCTGTCATCCTAACCATTTTAACAGCGACATAACAGGCTAAGACGTGCCGGACACCCAATAAAACTACGCTTCGTTGACATATATCAAGTTCAATTGTAGCACGTTAACAGTTTGATGAAATCATCGTATCCAAATGCTAGCTTTCGTCACATTATTTTAATAATCCAACTAGTTGCATCATACAACTAATAAACGTGGTGAATCCAATTGTCGAGATTTATTTTTTATAAAATTATCCTAAGTAAACAGAAAGATATGTAGCGTTTTTTAACAATTAAATGGTTAGTACAGTCAGGAAATAGTTTAGCTTTTTTTAAGTTAAGTAAAGGGCTTTTTCTGCGACTTGCGTTAATATTTTGTAAATTCTCTCCGCGCAGTAAGTTGACATTCATCACCCTGTTCGCGGTTATTTGGTCAAGAAGAGTAGCAACATGCGTATAACGATTATTCTGGTCGCACCCGCCAGAGCAGAAAATATAGGTGCAGCGGCGCGGGCAATGAAAACAATGGGATTTAGCGAACTGCGCATTGTCGATAGCCAGGCCCATCTGGAGCCAGCCACCCGCTGGGTTGCACATGGCTCCGGTGATATTATTGATAATATTAAAGTTTTTCCAACACTGGCTGAATCTTTACACGATGTCGACTTTACTGTCGCCACCACTGCGCGTAGCCGGGCGAAATATCATTACTATGCGACGCCGGTGGAACTGGTGCCGTTGTTGGAGGAAAAATCGACGTGGATGAATCATGTGGCGTTGGTATTTGGCCGGGAAGATTCCGGTCTGACAAACGAAGAACTGGCGCTGGCTGATATTCTTACTGGCGTGCCGATGGTGGCAGATTACCCTTCGCTTAATCTGGGGCAGGCGGTGATGGTTTATTGCTATCAATTAGCAACATTAATACAACAACCGACGAAAAGTGACGCAACGGCAGACCAACATCAACTGCGTGCTTTACGCGAACGAGTCATGTCATTGTTAACGACGTTAGCGGTGGCAGATGACACAAAACTGATCGACTGGTTACAACAACGCCTGGGACTTTTAGAGCAACGAGACACCGCAATGTTGCACCGTTTGCTGCATGATATTGAAAAAAAATATCACCAAATAAAAAACTGTAGGGAATGTTATCTTTAGGTTTTAATTCTGACTGCAACGGGAAATATGTCTCAGTGTGGATTAAAAAAAGAGCACTTGCCAGCAGCTTATGGACGGGTAGCCTTCCGTGAGTAAATTAAAATTTTATTGACTTAGGTCACTAAATACTTTAACCAATATAGGCATAGCGCACAGACAGATAAAAATTACAGAGTACACAACATCCATGAAACGCATCAGCACCACCATTACCACCACCATCACCATTACCACAGGTAACGGTGCGGGCTGACGCGTACAGGAAACACAGAAAAAAGCCCGCACCTGACAGTGCGGGCTTTTTTTTCGACCAAAGGTAACGAGGTAACAACCATGCGAGTGTTGAAGTTCGGCGGTACATCAGTGGCAAATGCAGAACGTTTTCTGCGGGTTGCCGATATTCTGGAGAGCAATGCCAGGCAGGGGCAGGTGGCTACCGTCCTCTCTGCCCCCGCCAAAATTACCAACCATCTGGTGGCGATGATTGAAAAAACCATTAGCGGCCAGGATGCTTTACCCAATATCAGCGATGCCGAACGTATTTTTGCCGAACTTCTGACTGGACTCGCCGCCGCCCAGCCGGGATTCCCGCTGGCGCAACTGAAAACGTTTGTCGATCAAGAATTTGCCCAAATTAAGCATGTCCTGCACGGTATTAGCCTGCTGGGACAATGTCCGGACAGCATCAACGCTGCGCTTATCTGCCGTGGTGAAAAAATGTCGATCGCTATTATGGCCGGTGTACTGGAAGCGCGCGGTCACAACGTTACCGTTATCGATCCGGTCGAAAAACTGCTGGCAGTCGGTCATTACCTCGAATCTACCGTCGATATTGCCGAATCTACCCGCCGTATTGCTGCAAGCCGCATTCCGGCTGACCACATGGTGCTGATGGCTGGTTTCACCGCCGGTAATGAAAAAGGCGAACTGGTGGTGCTGGGGCGCAATGGTTCCGACTACTCCGCTGCGGTACTGGCTGCTTGTTTACGCGCCGATTGCTGCGAGATCTGGACGGACGTTGACGGTGTTTATACCTGCGACCCGCGTCAGGTGCCCGATGCGAGGTTGTTGAAGTCGATGTCCTATCAGGAAGCGATGGAGCTTTCTTACTTCGGCGCTAAAGTTCTTCATCCTCGCACCATTACCCCTATCGCCCAGTTCCAGATCCCTTGCCTGATTAAAAACACCGGAAACCCACAAGCGCCCGGTACGCTTATTGGCGCCAGCCGTGACGAAGACGAACTACCGGTAAAAGGGATTTCCAATCTGAATAATATGGCGATGTTCAGCGTTTCCGGTCCAGGAATGAAGGGGATGGTTGGCATGGCGGCGCGTGTGTTTGCTGCAATGTCACGTGCCAGAATTTCGGTGGTGCTGATTACCCAATCGTCTTCCGAATACAGTATCAGTTTCTGCGTTCCACAAAGCGACTGTGCACGCGCTGAACGGGCGATGCAGGAAGAGTTCTACCTTGAACTAAAAGAAGGTTTACTGGAGCCGCTGGCGGTCACTGAACGACTGGCAATAATTTCGGTGGTGGGTGATGGTATGCGCACTTTGCGCGGGATCTCAGCGAAATTCTTTGCCGCGCTGGCTCGCGCCAATATCAATATTGTCGCCATTGCCCAAGGGTCTTCTGAACGCTCAATCTCCGTGGTGGTAAATAACGATGACGCGACGACGGGGGGGCGTGTAACCCACCAGATGCTGTTCAATACCGATCAGGTTATCGAAGTCTTTGTGATTGGCGTCGGTGGCGTTGGCGGTGCGCTGCTGGAGCAACTGAAGCGTCAGCAAAGCTGGCTGAAGAACAAACATATCGACTTACGTGTCTGCGGCGTTGCCAACTCGAAGGCGTTGCTGACCAATGTGCATGGCCTTAACCTGGAAAACTGGCAGGAAGAACTGGCGCAAGCCAAAGAGCCGTTTAATCTCGGGCGTTTAATTCGCCTGGTGAAAGAATATCATCTGTTGAACCCGGTGATTGTCGACTGCACCTCCAGCCAGGCGGTGGCGGATCAATATGCCGACTTCCTGCGTGAAGGTTTCCACGTGGTGACGCCGAATAAAAAGGCCAACACCTCGTCGATGGATTACTACCATCAGTTGCGTTACGCGGCGGAAAAATCACGGCGTAAATTCCTCTACGACACCAATGTCGGTGCGGGATTGCCGGTTATTGAGAACCTGCAAAACTTGCTCAGCGCTGGCGATGAATTGATGAAATTCTCCGGCATTCTTTCTGGCTCGCTCTCGTTTATCTTCGGCAAGTTAGATGAAGGTATGAGCTTCTCTGAAGCGACCACGCTGGCGCGGGAAATGGGTTATACCGAACCGGATCCGCGAGATGACCTGTCCGGTATGGATGTGGCGCGTAAGCTGTTGATTCTCGCCCGTGAAACCGGGCGTGAACTGGAACTGGCGGATATTGAAATCGAACCTGTGCTGCCAGCCGGGTTTAACGCTGAGGGTGATGTTGCGGCTTTTATGGCGAACCTGTCACAGCTTGACGATCTCTTTGCCGCACGCGTGGCGAAGGCTCGTGATGAAGGCAAAGTTTTGCGCTATGTTGGCAACATTGATGAAGATGGTGTCTGCCGCGTGAAGATTGCTGAAGTGGATGGTAACGATCCGCTGTTCAAAGTGAAAAACGGCGAAAACGCATTAGCCTTCTATAGCCACTATTATCAGCCGCTGCCGCTGGTTTTGCGCGGTTACGGCGCGGGCAATGATGTTACGGCTGCCGGTGTCTTTGCCGATCTGCTACGCACCCTCTCATGGAAGTTAGGAGTCTGAAATGGTTAAAGTTTATGCTCCGGCTTCCAGTGCCAATATGAGCGTCGGGTTTGATGTACTCGGCGCGGCGGTAACGCCTGTTGATGGCGAATTGCTTGGGGATGTGGTGACGGTTGAGGCGGCAGAGGCATTCAGTCTCAACAACCTCGGACAGTTTGCCGACAAACTACCGTCAGAACCGCGAGAAAATATCGTTTATCAGTGCTGGGAGCGTTTTTGTCAGGAACTGGGCAAGCAAATTCCAGTGGCGATGACCCTGGAAAAGAATATGCCGATCGGTTCTGGCTTAGGTTCCAGCGCCTGTTCAGTGGTCGCGGCACTGGTCGCGATGAATGAGCACTGTGGCAAGCCGCTCAACGATACCCGCCTGTTGGCCTTGATGGGCGAGCTGGAAGGGCGTATTTCTGGCAGCATTCATTACGACAATGTGGCTCCGTGCTTTCTTGGCGGTATGCAGTTGATGATCGAAGAAAACGGCATCATCAGCCAGCAGGTGCCGGGGTTTGATGAGTGGTTGTGGGTGCTGGCGTATCCGGGGATTAAAGTCTCGACGGCAGAAGCTCGGGCTATTTTACCGGCGCAGTACCGCCGTCAGGATTGCATTGCTCACGGGCGGCATCTGGCGGGCTTCATTCACGCCTGCTATTCCCGTCAGCCTGAGCTTGCCGCGAAGCTGATGAAAGATGTTATCGCTGAACCCTACCGTGAACGTTTACTGCCGGGCTTCAGGCAGGCACGGCAGGCGGTAGCGGAAATCGGCGCAGTAGCGAGCGGTATCTCCGGCTCTGGCCCGACCTTGTTCGCTCTGTGTGACAAGCCGGATACCGCCCAACGCGTTGCTGACTGGTTGGGTAAGAACTACCTGCAAAATCAGGAAGGTTTTGTTCATATTTGCCGGCTGGATACGGCGGGCGCACGAGTACTGGAAAACTAAATGAAACTCTACAATCTGAAAGATCACAACGAACAGGTCAGCTTTGCGCAAGCCGTAACGCAGGGGTTGGGTAAAAATCAGGGGCTATTTTTTCCGCACGATCTACCGGAATTTAGTCTGACCGAAATTGATGAGATGCTGAAGCTGGATTTCGTTACCCGCAGCGCGAAGATCCTCTCAGCGTTTATTGGTGATGAGATCCCGCAGGACGCACTGGAAGAGCGCGTGCGTGCAGCGTTTGCATTCCCGGCTCCGGTTGCCAAAGTTACAAGCGATGTCGGTTGCCTGGAACTGTTCCACGGGCCAACGCTGGCATTTAAAGATTTCGGCGGTCGCTTTATGGCGCAAATGCTGACTCATATTGCGGGCGATAAACCGGTGACTATTCTGACCGCGACCTCCGGCGATACCGGGGCGGCAGTGGCTCACGCGTTCTATGGTTTACCGAATGTAAAAGTGGTTATCCTCTATCCGCGCGGCAAAATCAGCCCACTGCAAGAAAAACTGTTCTGTACATTAGGTGGCAACATTGAAACTGTCGCTATCGACGGCGATTTCGATGCCTGTCAGGCACTGGTGAAGCAGGCGTTTGATGATGAAGAGCTGAAAGTGGCGCTTGGGCTGAACTCAGCTAACTCCATTAATATCAGCCGGTTGCTGGCGCAGATTTGCTACTACTTTGAGGCTGTGGCGCAGTTGCCGCAGGAGGCGCGGAACCAGTTGGTTGTCTCGGTGCCAAGCGGTAACTTCGGTGATTTAACTGCAGGCCTGCTGGCAAAATCTCTCGGTCTGCCGGTGAAGCGTTTTATCGCTGCCACTAACGTTAACGATACAGTGCCGCGTTTCCTGCACGACGGGCAGTGGTCGCCAAAAGCCACCCAGGCGACATTATCCAATGCGATGGATGTTAGCCAGCCGAATAACTGGCCGCGTGTGGAAGAGTTGTTCCGCCGCAAAATTTGGCAATTGAAGGAGTTGGGCTATGCGGCGGTGGATGATGAATCGACCCGGCAGACGATGCGCGAATTAAAAGATCTGGGATATACCTCAGAACCGCATGCTGCCGTGGCTTACCGTGCGCTGCGTGACCAGCTTCACCCAGGCGAATATGGTCTGTTCCTCGGCACCGCGCATCCGGCGAAATTTAAAGAGAGCGTGGAGGTAATTCTTGGTGAAACGCTGGAGCTGCCAAAAGAGCTGGCAGAACGTGCTGATTTACCGCTGCTTTCTCATAATCTGCCCGCTGATTTTGCCGCGCTGCGCAAGCTGATGATGAATCATAAGTAGTATCCATTAATTTCCTGAAAATGGCCGGGCTTGCGTTTATGCAGTTCGGCTTTTTTGTGGAGAAAATATGAGAAAAATCGACAGAAAAAAAGAGAAATTTTTAATAAATTCGGTAACTTAGCTCTTTTAATTGTAAAGAATGACAACGGGGATTCTTTTACCGTAAGCTCCGGATATCGGCCCATAACTGGCAATGATAAAAGGAGTCACCTGTGAAAAAGATGCAATCTATCCTGCTCGCACTTTCCCTGATTCTGGTCGCTCCTATGGCAGCGCAGGCAGAGGAAATAATGCTAGTACCATCAGTGAAATTACAGATTGGCGATCGCGATCATCGCGGTTACTACTGGGATGGCGGTTACTGGCGTGACCATAACTGGTGGTATAGAAATTACGAATGGCGAGATAATCGCTGGCACCCACACGGATCGCAGCCGCACCATAATTGGTATAATGATCATCGAAACGATCACGGCGGCGAGCATCGTCCAGGTCCGGACAGACACCATCGGTAAACATAACTGCCGGATGACCTCCGGCATTTGAGCCTGATGGCAAACGCAAAATTGCCTGATGCGCTACACTTATCAGGCCTACGTGATCTCTACAATATATTGAATCTGCATGCTTTTGTAGGCCGGGTAAGGCGTTTACGCCGTATCCGGCATTTACCGCAAACTTAACGCAGCTCGTAGCGTTTAAACACCAGTTCGCTATTGCTGGAGGTGGCTTCATCAAAGAAGTAACCTTCACGATTAAAGCCAGTCAGTTGTTCTGGTTTGGTCAGGCGATTCTCAATAATAAAACGACTCATCAGGCCGCGCGCTTTCTTAGCGTAGAAACTAATAACCTTAAACTTGCCGTTCTTCTCATCGAGGAACACCGGCTTGATAATCTCAGCATTCAGTTTCTTCGGTTTCACTGATTTAAAATACTCATCTGACGCCAGGTTAATTACTACCTGATCGCCTTGCGCTTCGAGCGCCTCGTTCAGCTTGTTGGTGATCACATCACCCCAGAATTGGTACAGATCTTTGCCCCGGGCGTTCTCAAGACGGATCCCCATTTCCAGACGGTATGGCTGCATTAAATCGAGTGGACGCAGTACGCCATACAAACCGGAAAGCATACGCAGATGCTGCTGGGCAAAAGCGAAATCTTCTTCGCTGAAGGTTTCGGCCTGCAAACCGGTATAGACATCGCCTTTGAACGCCAGAATCGCCTGCCGGGCATTCTCCGGCGTGAAATCTGGCTGCCAGTCATGAAAGCGAGCGGCGTTGATACCCGCCAGTTTGTCGCTGATATGCATCAGCGTGCTAATCTGCGGGGGGGGCAGCTTCCGCGCTTCGTGAATAAGCTGCTGTGAGTGATCTAACAGCTCCGGCAACGTATAGCGCGTGGTAGCCAACGGGCTTTGATAATCAAGCGTTTTCGCAGGTGAAATCAGAATCAGCATATCCAGTCCTTGCAGGAAATTTACAGCGACTGTAGCAAAAAATGCGGATGAATTGATCGATAGTTGTGATTAGTCCTGCGAAACATCATCCCACGTATCAGGTGCGAGTTGCTGGCCGATGTCCGGGTAGCGCAGCGGATCAAACATCGGGCGTATGCCGAGTTTACGCTGGCGCAGATAATCACTGGCAATGGTATGCACTACCGGAGAGAGCAGCAAAATAGCGGTCAGATTAGTGATCGCCATACACGCCATAATAATATCAGCCAGTTGCCACATCATGGGGAGGCTAAGTAGCGTGCCACCAATCACGGTGGCAAAGATGCAGATACGCAGACACCAGATCGCTTTAGTGTTGTTCATACGTAAAAAGAAAAGGTTATTTTCCGCATAAATGTAATTGGCGACGATAGAGCTGAAGGCAAACAGAATCACCACTATTGTGACAAACTCTGCCCCCCAGGAACCCATTAGTGCTCGCATCGCTTTCTGGAGAAGCTGAATACCCTCCAGCGGCATATAGGTTGTACCGTTTCCGGCCAGCAATATTAGCATGGCGCTTGCCGTGCAGATGACCAGGGTGTCGATAAAAATGCCGATCATCTGAACAATACCTTGTGCTGCCGGATGCGGCGGCCAGGATGCTGCTGCCGCCGCTGCATTTGGTGTCGACCCCATTCCCGCCTCATTAGAAAACATACTGCGCTGAAAGCCGTTCGTAACTGCCTGGCTCAGGGTGTAACCCGCGGTGCCGCCTACCGCTTCCTGCCAGCCAAAGGCGCTGTCAAAAATAGACCAAATGATGTGAGGAAGTTGCTCGATATTCATCGCACAAATAATCAGACTGGCGAGTACCCAAATTAATGCCATTACAGGGACAAACCATTGCATCAGTCGGGCGACACCATAAATACCGTGGGTTATCGCCAACAGGGCAAAGACAGCGAGTATGATGCCCGTTACTAATGGTGGAACATCAAACGCAAAATGCATCGCGTGGGCGACGGCGTTTGCCTGAACACCGCTGAAAATCAATCCGTAGGCGATGAGCAAAAAGATAGCGAATAGCACGCCCATCCAGCGCATCCCCAATCCACGCGCCATATACCATGCCGGACCACCGCGAAACTGCCCATTAGCGTCACGTTCTTTATAAAGTTGGGCAAGGGAACATTCGGCAAAAGAGGTCGCCATGCCGATAAACGCGGCAATCCACATCCAGAAGATGGCACCGGGTCCACCGGCAGTAATGGCCAGCGCAACACCGGCGAGGTTACCGCTGCCGACGCGCGCGGCAAGACTGGTACACAGTGACTGAAAAGACGTTAAGCCCCCCGGTTGTGGATGAACGCTATTTTTGAGACTTTTGCCAAACTGGCGAATGTAGCGAAACTGAACGAATCTGGTGCGAAAAGTGAACCAGCAACCTGCGCCGAAGAGCAGGTAGATCATCACTGATCCCCATAGAACACTGTTAATAAAAGAGAAAAAGTCAGGCATTCGTATCCCTCTTGTCGCCGGCACGCGGTTACATTCCTGTGTAAACGTTACCAATTGATTAAGAATTATATACGATGTGCATTGGTAGATAACGCTTGTGTAGCATACTTGAGTTTTTGCTTAAAAATGGCGAGCGATATCAACGCAGTGTCAGAAAACCTAAACAGTCTCGCCTGGCGATAACCCTCTCGTCTGCGGTTGCGCTGTCGTTGCGTCGTGATATCATCAGGGCAGACCGGTTACATCCCCCTAACAAGCTGTTTAAAGAGAAATACTATCATGACGGACAAATTGACCTCCCTTCGTCAGTACACCACTGTAGTGGCCGACACTGGGGACATCGCGGCAATGAAGCTGTATCAACCGCAGGATGCCACAACCAACCCTTCTCTCATTCTTAACGCAGCGCAGATTCCGGAATACCGCAAGTTGATTGATGATGCTGTCGCATGGGCGAAACAGCAGAGCAACGATCGCGCACAGCAAATCGTGGACGCGACTGACAAACTGGCAGTAAACATTGGTCTGGAAATCCTGAAACTGGTTCCTGGCCGTATCTCAACTGAAGTTGATGCACGTCTTTCCTATGACACCGAAGCGTCAATTGCAAAAGCAAAACGTCTGATCAAGCTCTACAACGATGCGGGTATCAGCAACGATCGTATTCTGATCAAACTGGCGTCTACCTGGCAGGGTATCCGTGCTGCTGAACAGCTAGAAAAAGAAGGTATCAACTGTAACCTGACTCTGCTGTTTTCCTTCGCCCAGGCGCGTGCTTGTGCAGAAGCTGGCGTATTCCTGATCTCTCCGTTTGTTGGCCGTATTCTTGACTGGTACAAAGCCAATACCGACAAGAAAGAGTACGCTCCGGCAGAAGATCCTGGCGTGGTTTCTGTATCGGAAATCTACCAGTACTACAAAGAGCATGGTTATGAAACCGTGGTTATGGGCGCAAGCTTCCGTAACATCGGTGAAATTCTGGAACTGGCAGGTTGCGACCGCCTGACCATTGCTCCGGCACTGCTGAAAGAACTGGCAGAGAGCGAAGGGGCTATTGAACGTAAACTGTCCTACACTGGCGAAGTGAAAGCGCGTCCGGCACGTATCACTGAGTCCGAGTTCCTGTGGCAGCACAACCAGGATCCAATGGCTGTAGATAAACTGGCGGAAGGTATCCGTAAGTTTGCTGTTGACCAGGAAAAACTGGAAAAAATGATCGGCGCTCTGCTGTAATCATTCTTAGCGTGGCCGGGAAGTCGGTCACGCTACCTCTTCTGAAGCCTGTCTGTCACTCCCTTCGCAGTGTATCATTCTGTTTAACGAGACTGTTTAAACGGAAAAATCTTGATGAATACTTTACGTATCGGCTTAGTTTCCATTTCTGATCGCGCGTCCAGCGGCGTTTATCAGGATAAAGGCATTCCTGCACTGGAAGAGTGGCTGGCATCGGCGCTGACGACGCCATTTGAGCTGGAAACCCGTTTAATCCCTGATGAGCAGGCGATCATTGAGCAAACCTTGTGTGAGCTGGTGGACGAAATGAGTTGCCATCTGGTGCTGACAACCGGCGGTACTGGCCCCGCGCGCCGTGACGTGACACCCGATGCAACGTTGGCAGTAGCCGATCGCGAGATGCCGGGTTTTGGCGAACAGATGCGCCAGATTAGCCTGCATTTTGTACCAACCGCGATCCTTTCGCGGCAGGTGGGCGTGATTCGTAAACAGGCATTGATTCTTAATTTGCCCGGTCAGCCGAAGTCCATCAAAGAGACGCTGGAAGGCGTGAAGGATGGCGAGGGCAATGTCGTGGTGCACGGTATTTTTGCCAGTGTGCCGTACTGCATTCAGTTGCTGGAAGGACCATACGTTGAAACGGCACCTGAAGTGGTAGCGGCATTCAGACCGAAGAGTGCAAGACGTGAAGTTAGCGAATAAAAAAATCCCCCCAGGCGGGGGGATCAGACTGATGACAAACGCAAAACTGCCTGATGCGCTACGCTTATCAGGCTTACGATCTTCCTGCAATATATTGAATTTGCATGATTATGTAGGCCGGATAAGGCGTTCACGCCGCATCCGGCATGAATAAAGCGCACGCTGATATCCCCCGTGCGGGGGATATCAAGCAATTAGTGGGATTCACCAATTGGCAGAACGGTGCGACCAAACTGCTCGTTCAGCACTTCACCCATTGCCAGGTAGATCGCGCTGGCACCGCAGATCAGACCTATCCAGCCTGCGAAGTGGATGATCGCAGCGTTACCGGCAATGTTACCAATAGCCAGTAGGGCAAACAGCACGGTCAGGCTGAAGAAAACGAATTGCAGAACGCGTGCACCTTTCAGCGTGCCGAAGAACATAAACAGCGTAAACACGCCCCACAGCCCCAGATAAACACCGAGGAACTGCGCATTCGGCGCGTCGGTCAGACCCAGTTTCGGCATCAGCAGAATCGCAACCAGCGTCAGCCAAAAAGAGCCGTAAGAAGTGAAGGCAGTTAAGCCGAAAGTGTTGCCTTTTTTATACTCCAGCAGACCGGCAAAAATTTGCGCGATACCGCCGTAGAAGATGCCCATGGCGAGAATAATACCGTCCAGAGCGAAATAACCCACGTTGTGCAGGTTAAGCAGAATGGTGGTCATGCCGAAGCCCATCAGGCCCAGCGGTGCCGGGTTAGCCAACTTAGTGTTGCCCATAATTCCTCAAAAATCATCATCGAATGAATGGTGAAATAATTTCCCTGAATAACTGTAGTGTTTTCGGGGCGCGGCATAATAATCAGCCAGTGGGGCAGTGTCTATGATCTTTTGATGGGAAAATGAAAATTTTCCCCGGTATCAGGTATCACACTTGAGTGGTGTTAACTATTCGCCGCAGGAAGGCGATTTGTAGTAGTGCCGGGATCGTGACGCGAAGGACGCTACCGCTGACGGCTTTAACCCCATTTAATGCTGCGCCACAGGCCTCCCTGACTCGCTTTAAAAGTCGCTTAACTGTAAATCGCCATGATCGGCGGTGAGTTGTATGTGTTTTACAACGCGGCAAACGGGGCATTGCAGTGCGGGATCGTTAGTTTCATTACGCGTCATGGCAATGACGTCGAGGATTTTATGGTCGTTAGCCTGCGCGGCACAGCACAACATAAGGCCAATAGCCAGGCTGACAGAAATCGTAAAAACAGATTTCATAAGGATTCTCCTTGTGGGGAGCACCAGGAGGACAAATAGCGACTGGTTTGTTGGCAGAGAAAACATGACGCATGAACGTAATATGTTATTTTTATTACAATTTTTTGGTGATAATTTTGTGTTGAATTCATCCTTTATAGGAATTAAATTCCAGTCCGTTTCTCGTCTTCTTCCGCCATATCGCGAAATTTCTGCGCAAAAGCACAAAAAATTTTTGCATCTCCCCCTTGATGACGTGGGTTACGACCCCATTTAGTAGTCAACCGCAGTGAGTGAGTCTGCAAAAAAATGAAATTGGGCAGTTGAAACCAGACGTTTCGCCCCTATTACAGACTCACAACCACATGATGACCGAATATATAGTGGAGACGTTTAGATGGGTAAAATAATTGGTATCGACTTGGGTACTACCAACTCTTGTGTAGCGATTATGGATGGCACCACTCCTCGTGTGCTGGAGAACGCCGAAGGCGATCGCACCACGCCTTCTATCATTGCCTATACCCAGGATGGTGAAACTCTGGTTGGTCAGCCGGCTAAACGTCAGGCAGTGACGAACCCGCAAAACACCCTGTTTGCGATTAAACGCCTGATTGGCCGCCGTTTCCAGGACGAAGAAGTACAGCGTGATGTTTCCATCATGCCGTTCAAAATTATTGCTGCTGATAACGGCGACGCATGGGTCGAAGTTAAAGGCCAGAAAATGGCACCGCCGCAGATTTCTGCCGAAGTGCTGAAAAAAATGAAGAAAACTGCAGAAGATTACCTGGGTGAACCGGTAACTGAAGCAGTTATCACCGTACCGGCATACTTTAACGATGCTCAGCGTCAGGCAACCAAAGACGCAGGCCGTATCGCTGGTCTGGAAGTAAAACGTATCATCAACGAACCGACCGCTGCTGCACTGGCTTACGGTCTGGACAAAGGTACAGGCAACCGTACTATCGCTGTTTATGACCTTGGTGGTGGTACTTTCGATATTTCCATTATCGAAATCGACGAAGTTGACGGTGAAAAAACCTTCGAAGTTCTGGCAACCAACGGTGATACCCACCTGGGTGGTGAAGACTTCGACAGCCGCCTGATCAACTACCTGGTTGAAGAATTCAAGAAAGATCAGGGCATTGACCTGCGTAACGATCCGCTGGCAATGCAGCGTCTGAAAGAAGCGGCAGAAAAAGCGAAAATCGAGCTGTCTTCTGCTCAGCAGACCGACGTTAACCTGCCGTACATCACTGCAGACGCGACCGGTCCGAAACACATGAACATCAAAGTGACTCGTGCAAAACTGGAAAGCTTGGTAGAAGACCTGGTGAACCGTTCCATCGAGCCGCTGAAAGTTGCTCTGCAGGACGCGGGCCTGTCCGTATCTGATATCGACGATGTTATCCTCGTTGGTGGTCAGACTCGTATGCCAATGGTTCAGAAGAAAGTTGCTGAATTCTTTGGTAAAGAGCCGCGTAAAGACGTTAACCCGGACGAAGCTGTGGCAATCGGTGCTGCCGTTCAGGGTGGTGTACTGACTGGCGACGTGAAAGACGTACTGCTGCTGGACGTTACCCCGCTGTCTCTGGGTATCGAAACCATGGGCGGTGTGATGACGACGCTGATCGCGAAAAACACCACTATCCCGACCAAGCACAGCCAGGTGTTCTCTACCGCTGAAGACAACCAGTCTGCAGTAACCATCCACGTGCTGCAGGGTGAACGTAAACGTGCGGCTGATAACAAATCTCTGGGTCAGTTCAACCTGGATGGTATCAACCCGGCACCGCGCGGTATGCCGCAGATCGAAGTTACCTTCGATATCGATGCTGACGGTATCCTGCACGTTTCTGCGAAAGACAAAAACAGCGGTAAAGAGCAGAAGATCACCATTAAGGCTTCTTCTGGTCTGAACGAAGATGAAATCCAGAAAATGGTACGCGACGCTGAAGCTAACGCCGAAGCAGACCGTAAGTTTGAAGAGCTGGTACAGACTCGCAACCAGGGCGACCATCTGCTGCACAGCACCCGTAAGCAGGTTGAAGAAGCAGGCGACAAACTGCCGGCTGACGACAAAACTGCCATCGAGTCTGCGCTGACTGCGCTGGAAACTGCTCTGAAAGGTGAAGACAAAGCCGCTATCGAAGCGAAAATGCAGGAACTGGCACAGGTTTCCCAGAAACTGATGGAAATCGCCCAGCAGCAACATGCCCAGCAGCAGACTGCCGGTGCTGATGCTTCTGCAAACAACGCGAAAGATGACGATGTTGTCGACGCTGAATTCGAAGAAGTCAAAGACAAAAAATAATCGCCCTATAAACGGGTAATTATACTGACACGGGCGAAGGGGATTTTCCTCTCCGCCCGTGCATTCATCTAGGGGCAAATTAAAAAAGATGGCTAAGCAAGATTATTACGAGATTTTAGGCGTTTCCAAAACTGCGGAAGAGCGTGAAATCAAAAAGGCCTATAAACGCCTGGCCATGAAATATCACCCGGACCGTAACCAGGGTGACAAAGAGGCCGAGGCGAAATTTAAAGAGATCAAGGAAGCTTATGAAGTTCTGACCGATTCGCAAAAACGTGCGGCATACGATCAGTATGGTCATGCGGCGTTTGAGCAAGGCGGCATGGGCGGCGGCGGTTTTGGCGGCGGCGCAGACTTCAGCGATATTTTTGGTGACGTTTTTGGCGATATTTTTGGCGGCGGACGTGGTCGTCAACGTGCGGCGCGTGGTGCTGATTTACGCTATAACATGGAGCTCACCCTCGAAGAAGCTGTACGTGGCGTGACCAAAGAGATCCGCATTCCGACTCTGGAAGAGTGTGACGTTTGCCACGGTAGCGGTGCAAAACCGGGTACGCAACCGCAGACCTGTCCGACCTGTCATGGTTCTGGTCAAGTGCAGATGCGCCAGGGGTTCTTTGCCGTGCAGCAGACCTGTCCATACTGTCAGGGCCGAGGTACGCTGATCAAAGATCCGTGCAACAAATGTCATGGTCATGGTCGTGTTGAGCGTAGCAAAACGCTGTCCGTTAAAATCCCGGCAGGGGTGGACACTGGAGACCGCATCCGTCTTGCGGGCGAAGGTGAAGCGGGCGAGCACGGCGCACCAGCAGGCGATCTGTACGTTCAGGTTCAGGTTAAACAGCACCCGATTTTCGAACGTGAAGGTAACAACCTGTATTGCGAAGTGCCGATCAACTTCGCGATGGCCGCACTTGGTGGTGAAATCGAAGTGCCGACCCTCGATGGTCGCGTCAAACTGAAAGTGCCTGGAGAAACCCAGACCGGTAAGCTGTTCCGCATGCGTGGTAAAGGCGTGAAGTCTGTCCGCGGCGGTGCGCAGGGGGATTTACTGTGCCGCGTCGTGGTCGAAACACCGGTAGGTCTGAACGAGAAGCAGAAACAACTGCTGCAAGATCTGCAAGAAAGCTTCGGAGGCCCAACCGGCGAGCACAACAGCCCGCGTTCGAAGAGTTTCTTCGACGGCGTGAAGAAGTTTTTTGACGACCTGACTCGCTAATTTCCTGAAAAGCCTACCCGTGGGCAGGCTTGGGTAAAAACAAGGGTGCGTTGAAGATATGCGAGCACCTGTAAAGTGGCGGGGATTACTCCCCGCCGTTGCTCTTACTCGGATTCGTAAGCCGTGAAAACAGCAACCTCCGTCTGGCCAGTTCGGATGTGAACCTCACAGAGGTCTTTTCTCGTTACCAGCGCCGCCACTACGGCGGTGATACAGATGACGATCAGGGCGGCAATCATCGCCTTATGCTGCTTCATTGCTCTCTTCTCCTTGACCTTACGGTCAGTAAGAGGCACTCTACATGTGTTCAGCATATAGGGGGCCTCGGGTTGATGGTAAAATATCACTCGGGGCTTTTCTCTATCTGCCATCCAGCTAATGCCTGAGACAGACAGCCTCAAGCACCCGCCGCTATTATACTATTCACTTTAATCCATTTGATTATATCAACCCCAATCCTGAAGACGCCTCGCATTTTTATGGCGTAATTTTTTAAGGATTCAATTAGTTAACGTTGATTTGTCCCTTTATTGCAATTATTGAGGACAAGTTGGATATATTTGAAATATCGCCCTAACAAACAGCTCTGGCTTACCACAAATTAATTATTACTTTTCCGAATAAATCCTTCAGAAATCGTGACCTTAAGCTATGATTATTGAGTTTTGAGGTCATCAGCCACCGCTTTCGGGCGTCAAAAAATCTTCCTCCGCTGGTGACGCAACCTCCTTTATAGATCGTAAAAAGCGAACTATTCCTACATTATAATCTGATTTTAACGATGATTCTTGCGGGGTAAAATAGTAAAAACGATCTATTCACCTGAAAGAGAAATAAAAAGTGAAACATCTGCATCGATTCTTTAGTAGTGATGCCTCGGGAGGCATTATTCTCATTATTGCCGCTGTTCTGGCGATGATTATGGCCAACAGCGGCGCAACCAGTGGATGGTATCACGACTTTCTTGAAACGCCGGTTCAGCTTCGGGTTGGTTCACTTGAGATCAACAAAAACATGCTGTTATGGATAAATGACGCACTGATGGCGATATTTTTCCTGTTAGTTGGTCTGGAAGTTAAACGCGAACTGATGCAAGGATCGCTGGCCAGCCTGCGGCAGGCTGCGTTTCCGGTCATTGCCGCTATCGGCGGGATGATTGTCCCGGCATTGCTCTATCTGGCTTTTAACTATGCTGATCCTATCACTCGTGAAGGGTGGGCGATCCCGGCGGCTACTGACATTGCCTTTGCGCTTGGTGTACTGGCGTTATTGGGAAGCCGTGTGCCGTTAGCGCTGAAGATCTTTTTGATGGCGCTGGCTATTATCGATGATCTTGGTGCCATCATTATCATCGCCTTGTTTTACACCAATGACTTGTCGATGGCTTCTCTTGGCGTTGCTGCAGTGGCGATTGCTGTACTCGCTGTGTTGAACATGTGTGGCGTGCGCCGTACAGGGGTTTATATTCTGGTTGGTGTGGTGCTGTGGACGGCCGTGCTGAAATCAGGCGTCCATGCAACGCTGGCTGGGGTTATTGTTGGCTTCTTTATTCCGTTAAAAGAGAAACATGGGCGTTCTCCGGCGAAGCGCCTGGAGCATGTATTGCATCCGTGGGTGGCTTATCTGATCTTGCCGCTATTTGCTTTTGCCAATGCTGGTGTTTCTCTGCAAGGCGTGACGCTGGATGGCCTGACCTCCATTCTGCCATTAGGGATCATCGCCGGTTTGCTGATTGGCAAGCCGCTGGGTATTAGTCTGTTCTGCTGGCTGGCGCTGCGTTTGAAGCTGGCACATCTGCCAGAGGGAACGACTTATCAGCAAATTATGGCTGTTGGGATCCTGTGCGGTATCGGTTTTACTATGTCTATTTTTATCGCCAGCCTGGCCTTTGGTAGCGTAGATCCAGAACTGATTAACTGGGCGAAATTAGGCATTCTGGTCGGTTCAATCTCTTCGGCGGTAATTGGATATAGCTGGCTACGCATTCGTCTACGTCCATCTGTTTGATCGGGCGATGTACCGGGGAGCCATAAATGGCTCCCTTTTCATTGTTATCAGGGAGAGAAATGAGCATGTCTCATATCAATTACAACCACTTGTATTACTTCTGGCATGTCTACAAAGAAGGTTCTGTGGTTGGCGCAGCGGAGGCGCTTTATTTAACACCACAAACGATTACCGGGCAGATCAGGGCGCTGGAAGAGCGTCTGCAAGGGAAACTATTTAAGCGCAAAGGACGTGGCCTGGAACCCAGTGAACTGGGGGAACTGGTTTATCGCTATGCCGATAAAATGTTCACGTTAAGCCAGGAAATGCTGGATATCGTCAACTATCGCAAAGAGTCTAACTTATTGTTTGATGTTGGCGTTGCAGATGCACTTTCGAAACGCCTGGTCAGCAGTGTTCTGGATGCCGCAGTTGTAGAAGACGAGCAGATCCATCTACGCTGCTTTGAATCGACGCACGAGATGCTGTTGGAGCAACTGAGTCAGCATAAGTTGGATATGATCATCTCTGACTGTCCGATCGACTCCACCCAGCAGGAGGGGCTATTTTCCATAAAAATTGGCGAGTGTGGTGTCAGTTTCTGGTGCACTAACCCGCTGCCAGAAAAACCGTTTCCAGCCTGTCTGGAGCAACGTCGCTTACTTATACCGGGGCGGCGCTCAATGTTGGGACGCAAGCTATTAAACTGGTTTAACTCCCAGGGATTGAATGTTGAAATTCTGGGGGAGTTTGATGATGCGGCGTTGATGAAAGCCTTTGGTGCGACGCACAATGCTATTTTTGTTGCCCCTTCACTTTACGCCAATGATTTTTATACCGATAACTCGGTTGTGGAGATTGGTCGCGTTGAGAACGTCATGGAAGAGTACCATGCGATTTTTGCCGAAAGAATGATCCAGCACCCTGCGGTACAGCGTATTTGCAATACAGATTACTCTGCGCTGTTTACTTCAGCCGCGAAATAGCCATTCGTACTTTGCAGGCTACAGTGTTGGCCTGCTTTTGCTCGTTGGCATAAAAAAACCCGCTTGCGCGGGTTTTTTTACAAAGCTGACAACAAAAGGCGATTAAGCCAGTTTGTTGATCTGTGCAGCCAGGTTAGCCTTATGACGTGCAGCTTTGTTTTTGTGGATCAGACCTTTAGCAGCCTGACGGTCCACGATCGGTTGCATTTCGTTAAATGCTTTCAGTGCAGCAGCTTTGTCGCCAGCTTCGATAGCTGCGTATACTTTCTTGATGAAAGTACGCATCATAGAGCGACGGCTTGCGTTGTGCTTACGAGCCTTTTCAGACTGAATGGCGCGCTTCTTAGCTGATTTGATATTAGCCAAGGTCCAACTCCCAAATGTGTTCTATATGGACAATTCAAAGGCCGAGGAATATGCCCTTTTAGCCTTCTTTTGTCAATGGATTTGTGCAAATAAGCGCCGTTAATATGGCAGCGCTCGTTGCGTAGTGATGGCGCAGGATTCTACCAGCTTGCAGGGTGTGAATACAGCTTTTCCGCGAGAAAAATTGCAGCAGGCCGTTAGTTTCTTACCGTGATTTGCGCCATGGCAATGAAAAGCCACTTCTTTCTAATTTCAGTACTCAATCGCCGGTTAACCTTGACCGCTGTACAAGGTATACTCGGACGATTTTCACTGTTTTGAGCCAGACATGAAGCTGATACGCGGCATACATAATCTCAGCCAGGCCCCGCAAGAAGGGTGTGTGCTGACTATTGGTAATTTCGACGGCGTGCATCGCGGTCATCGCGCGCTGTTGCAGGGCTTGCAGGAAGAAGGGCGCAGGCGCAACTTACCGGTGATGGTGATGATTTTTGAGCCTCAACCACTGGAACTGTTTGCCACCGACAAAGCCCCGGCACGCCTGACCCGGCTGCGGGAAAAACTGCGTTATCTTGCCGAGTGCGGCGTAGATTACGTGCTGTGCGTGCGTTTTGACAGGCGCTTTGCGGCGCTGACGGCGCAAAATTTTATCAGCGATCTACTGGTGAAGCAGTTGCGGGTAAAATTTCTTGCTGTGGGTGATGATTTCCGCTTTGGCGCTGGTCGTGAAGGCGATTTCTTGTTATTACAGAAAGCTGGCGCAGAATACGGCTTCGACATCACCAGTACGCAAACTTTCTGTGAAGGTGGCGTGCGTATCAGTAGTACTGCCGTGCGTCAGGCCCTGGCGGATGACAACCTGGCTCTGGCTGAAAGTTTACTGGGGCACCCGTTTGCCATCTCCGGGCGTGTTGTCCACGGTGATGAGTTAGGGCGCACTATTGGTTTCCCGACGGCGAATGTACCGCTGCGTCGTCAGGTTTCCCCGGTGAAAGGGGTTTATGCGGTGGAAGTGCTGGGCCTCGGTGAAAAACCGTTGCCTGGCGTCGCGAACATCGGCACGCGCCCAACGGTAGCAGGCATTCGCCAGCAACTGGAAGTGCATGTTCTGGATGTTGCAATGGACCTTTACGGTCGCCATATACAAGTAGTGCTGCGTAAAAAAATACGCAGTGAGCAGCGATTTGCGTCGCTGGACGAACTGAAAGCGCAGATTGCGCGTGATGAATTAACCGCCCGCGAATTTTTTGGGCTAACAAAACCGGCTTAAGCCTGTTATGTAATCAAACCGAAATACGGAACCGAGAATCTGATGAGTGACTATAAATCAACCCTGAATTTGCCGGAAACAGGGTTCCCGATGCGTGGCGACCTCGCCAAGCGCGAACCGGGAATGCTGGCGCGTTGGACTGATGATGATCTGTACGGCATCATCCGTGCGGCTAAAAAAGGCAAAAAAACCTTCATTCTGCATGATGGCCCTCCTTATGCGAATGGCAGCATTCATATTGGTCACTCGGTTAACAAGATTCTGAAAGACATAATCATCAAGTCCAAAGGGCTTTCTGGATATGACTCGCCGTATGTGCCTGGTTGGGACTGTCACGGTCTGCCGATCGAGCTGAAAGTAGAGCAAGAGTTCGGTAAGCCGGGTGAGAAATTCACCGCAGCCGAGTTTCGCGCCAAGTGTCGCGAATATGCAGCGACCCAGGTTGATGGTCAGCGCAAAGACTTTATCCGTCTGGGGGTGCTGGGCGACTGGTCACATCCGTACCTGACTATGGACTTCAAAACCGAAGCCAACATCATCCGTGCGCTGGGCAAAATTATCGGCAACGGCCATCTGCACAAAGGCGCTAAACCGGTGCACTGGTGCGTAGACTGTCGTTCCGCGCTGGCGGAAGCGGAAGTTGAGTATTACGACAAAACCTCCCCGTCCATCGACGTCGCGTTCCACGCCGCCGATCAGGATGCGCTGAAAGCGAAATTTGGCGTTTCTGACGTTAATGGCCCGATCTCTCTGGTTATCTGGACCACAACGCCGTGGACCCTGCCTGCGAACCGCGCAATCTCTATTGCACCGGATTTCGACTATGCGCTGGTGCAGATCGACGGTCAGGCCGTGATCCTTGCGAAAGATTTGGTTGAAAGTGTGATGCAGCGTATCGGCGTTACCGAATACACCATCCTCGGCACGGTGAAAGGTGCGGAGCTGGAACTGCTGCGCTTTACCCATCCGTTTATGGGCTTCGATGTTCCGGCAATTCTTGGCGATCACGTCACGCTGGATGCCGGTACTGGTGCTGTTCACACCGCGCCTGGCCACGGCCCTGACGACTATGTTATCGGTCAGAAATACGGTCTGGAAACCGCTAACCCGGTTGGCCCGGACGGTACTTATCTGCAGGGAACTTACCCGACGTTAGACGGTGTGAACGTCTTCAAAGCGAATGATATTGTCGTTGCACTGTTGCAGGAAAAAGGCGCGCTGCTGCATGTTGAGAAGCTGCAGCACAGCTATCCGTGCTGCTGGCGTCACAAAACCCCAATCATCTTCCGTGCGACGCCACAGTGGTTCGTCAGCATGGATCAGAAAGGTCTGCGTGCGCAGTCACTGAAAGAGATCAAAGGCGTGCAGTGGATCCCGGACTGGGGCCAGGCGCGTATTGAGTCGATGGTCGCTAACCGTCCTGACTGGTGTATCTCCCGTCAGCGTACCTGGGGCGTACCGATGTCACTGTTCGTGCACAAAGACACTGAAGAGCTGCATCCGCGTACCCTTGAACTGATGGAAGAAGTGGCAAAACGCGTTGAAGTTGACGGCATCCAGGCGTGGTGGGATCTCGATGCAAAAGAGATCCTCGGTGACGACGCTGACCAGTACGTGAAAGTGCCGGATACGCTGGACGTATGGTTTGACTCCGGATCTACGCACTCTTCCGTTGTTGACGTGCGTCCGGAATTTGCCGGTCACGCTGCGGACATGTATCTGGAAGGTTCTGACCAACATCGTGGTTGGTTCATGTCTTCCCTGATGATCTCCACTGCGATGAAAGGCAAAGCGCCATATCGTCAGGTACTGACTCACGGCTTTACCGTGGATGGTCAGGGTCGCAAGATGTCTAAATCCATCGGCAACACCGTTTCGCCGCAGGATGTGATGAACAAGCTTGGCGCGGATATTCTGCGTCTGTGGGTGGCATCAACTGACTACACCGGCGAAATGGCCGTTTCTGACGAGATCCTGAAACGTGCTGCTGACAGCTATCGTCGTATCCGTAACACCGCACGCTTCCTGCTGGCAAACCTCAATGGTTTCGATCCGGCAAAAGATATGGTGAAACCGGAAGAGATGGTGGTACTGGACAGATGGGCCGTGGGTTGTGCGAAAGCGGCTCAGGAAGACATCATCAAGGCTTACGAAGCATACGATTTCCACGAAGTGGTACAGCGTCTGATGCGCTTCTGCTCCGTTGAGATGGGCTCTTTCTACCTCGACATCATCAAAGACCGTCAGTACACCGCCAAAGCAGATAGCGTGGCGCGTCGTAGCTGCCAGACTGCGCTGTATCACATCGCAGAAGCGCAGGTTCGCTGGATGGCACCGATCCTCTCCTTCACCGCGGATGAAGTGTGGGGTTACCTGCCGGGCGAACGTGAAAAATACGTCTTTACCGGTGAGTGGTACGAAGGTCTG
This sequence comes from Escherichia marmotae, assembly GCF_002900365.1. Taxonomy (NCBI): domain Bacteria; kingdom Pseudomonadati; phylum Pseudomonadota; class Gammaproteobacteria; order Enterobacterales; family Enterobacteriaceae; genus Escherichia; species Escherichia marmotae. Next base: position 2,498,905 of record NZ_CP025979.1, on the reverse strand, counting down.
TTTGGTCTGGCTGACAGCGAAGCGATGAACGATGCGTTCTGGGACGAGTTGCTGCAAGTGCGTGGCGAAGTGAACAAAGTCATTGAGCAAGCGCGTGCTGACAAGAAAGTGGGTGGCTCGCTGGAAGCGGCAGTAACCTTGTACGCAGAACCGGAACTGGCAGCGAAACTGAACGCGTTGGGCGATGAATTACGATTTGTCCTGTTGACCTCCGGCGCTACCGTTGTAGACTATAACAACGCACCTGCTGATGCTCAGCAGAGCGAAGTACTCAAAGGGCTGAAAGTCGCGTTGAGTAAAGCCGAAGGTGAGAAGTGCCCACGCTGCTGGCACTACACCCAGGATGTCGGCAAGGTGGCGGAGCATGCAGAAATCTGCGGCCGCTGTGTCAGCAACGTCGCCGGTGACGGTGAAAAACGTAAGTTTGCCTGATGAGTCAATCGATCTGTTCAACAGGGCTACGCTGGCTGTGGCTGGTAGTAGTCGTGCTGATTATCGATCTGGGCAGCAAATACCTTATCCTCCAGAATTTTGCTCTGGGGGATACGGTTCCGCTGTTCCCGTCGCTTAATCTGCATTATGCGCGTAACTATGGCGCGGCGTTTAGTTTCCTTGCCGATAGCGGCGGCTGGCAGCGTTGGTTCTTTGCCGGTATTGCAATTGGTATTAGCGTGATCCTGACGGTGATGATGTATCGCTCGAAGGCCACGCAGAAACTGAACAACATTGCTTACGCGCTGATTATTGGCGGTGCGCTGGGCAACCTGTTCGACCGCCTGTGGCACGGCTTTGTGGTCGATATGATCGACTTCTACGTTGGCGACTGGCAGTTCGCCACCTTCAACCTCGCTGATACTGCCATCTGTGTCGGTGCGGCACTGATTGTGCTGGAAGGTTTTTTGCCTTCGAAAGCGAAAAAACAATAATAAACCCTGCCGGATGCGATGCTGACGCATCTTATCCGGCCTACAGATTGCTGCGAAATCGTAGGCCGCATCCGGCAAACATCCTCAAAATACAAGAGCAAACCTGCATGTCTGAATCTGTACAGAGCAATAGCGCCGTCCTGGTGCACTTCACGCTAAAACTCGACGATGGCACCACCGCTGAGTCTACCCGCAACAACGGTAAACCGGCGCTGTTCCGCCTTGGCGACGCTTCTCTTTCCGAAGGGCTGGAGCAACACCTGCTGGGGCTGAAAGTGGGCGATAAAACCACCTTCTCGCTGGAGCCTGATGCGGCGTTTGGCGTACCGTCACCGGACCTGATTCAGTACTTCTCCCGCCGTGAGTTTATGGATGCAGGCGAGCCAGAAATTGGCGCAATAATGCTTTTTACCGCAATGGATGGCAGTGAGATGCCTGGCGTGATCCGCGAGATTAACGGCGACTCTATTACCGTTGATTTCAACCATCCGCTGGCCGGGCAGACCGTTCATTTTGATATTGAAGTGCTGGAAATCGATCCGGCACTGGAGGCGTAACATGCAGATCCTGTTGGCCAACCCACGTGGTTTTTGTGCCGGGGTAGACCGCGCTATCAGCATTGTTGAAAACGCGCTGGCCATTTACGGCGCACCGATTTATGTCCGCCACGAAGTGGTGCATAACCGCTACGTGGTCGATAGCCTGCGCGAGCGTGGCGCTATCTTTATTGAGCAGATCAGCGAAGTGCCGGATGGCGCAATCCTGATTTTCTCCGCGCACGGTGTTTCCCAGGCTGTACGCAACGAAGCGAAAAGCCGCGATCTGACGGTATTCGACGCAACTTGTCCGCTGGTGACCAAAGTGCATATGGAAGTCGCCCGCGCCAGCCGTCGTGGCGAAGAATCTATTCTCATTGGCCATGCCGGGCACCCGGAAGTGGAAGGTACGATGGGGCAGTACAGTAACCCGGAAGGGGGAATGTATCTGGTCGAGTCACCGGACGACGTGTGGAAACTGACGGTCAAAAACGAAGATAAACTCTCCTTTATGACCCAGACCACGCTGTCGGTGGATGACACTTCGGATGTTATCGATGCGCTGCGTAAACGTTTTCCGAAGATTGTCGGGCCGCGCAAAGATGACATCTGTTACGCCACCACCAACCGCCAGGAAGCGGTACGCGCTCTGGCAGAGCAGGCGGAAGTGGTACTGGTCGTTGGTTCGAAAAACTCATCCAACTCCAATCGTCTGGCGGAACTGGCACAGCGTATGGGCAAACGCGCGTTTTTGATTGATGATGCGACAGATATCCAGGAAGAGTGGGTGAAAGACGTTAAATGTGTCGGCGTGACTGCGGGGGCATCGGCTCCGGATATTTTGGTGCAGAATGTGGTTGCACGTTTACAGCAGCTTGGCGGCGGCGAAGCCATTCCGCTGGAAGGCCGCGAAGAAAACATTGTTTTCGAAGTGCCGAAAGAGTTGCGTGTGGATATTCGTAAAGTTGATTAAGTCATTAGCAGCCTAAGTTATGCGAAAATGCCGGTCTTGTTACCGGCATTTTTTATGGAGAAAACATGCGATTACCTATTTTCCTCGATACTGATCCCGGCATCGATGATGCCGTTGCCATTGCCGCCGCGATTTTTGCTCCCGAACTCGACCTGCAACTGATGACCACCGTTGCGGGTAATGTCTCAGTTGAGAAAACCACGCGTAACGCCCTGCAACTGCTGCATTTCTGGAATGTGGATATTCCGCTCGCCCAGGGCGCTGCTGTACCGCTGGTACGCGCGCCGCGTAATGCGGCATCTGTGCACGGCGAATCGGGAATGGCTGGCTACGACTTTGTTGAACACAACAGAAGCCCGCTGGATAAACCGGCATTTCTGGCTATTCGTGATGCTCTGATACGTGCGCCAGAACCCGTTACTCTGGTGGCTATCGGCCCGTTGACCAATATCGCGCTGTTACTTTCACAATGCCCGGAATGCAAACCGCATATTCGCCGTCTGGTGATCATGGGCGGTTCCGCCGGACGCGGCAACTGTACGCCAAACGCCGAGTTTAATATCGCAGCCGATCCGGAAGCAGCGGCATGTGTCTTCCGTAGTGACATTGAAATTGTCATGTGTGGTCTGGATGTCACCAATCAGGCGATATTAACCCCAGACTATCTCGCCACGTTGCCGGAGTTGAATCGTACCGGGAAAATGCTTCACGCCCTGTTTAGCCACTATCGCAGCGGCAGTATGCAAAGTGGTCTGCGTATGCACGATCTCTGCGCTATCGCCTGGCTGGTGCGTCCGGATTTGTTCACCCTCAAACCCTGTTTTGTGGCGGTGGAAACTCAGGGGGAATTTACTTCGGGCACTACGGTCGTTGATATTGACGGTTGCCTGGGTAAACCTGCCAATGTACAGGTGGCGCTGGATCTGGATATGAAAGGTTTCCAACAGTGGGTGGCTGAGGTGCTGACCCTGGCACCATAACCTGTCACATATTATCGGCATGTAGTCATTTACTGACTCATGCCTTTCACTGATATCCCTCCCTGTTTATCATTAATTTCTAATTATCGGCGTTTTTGGCTGGCGGCGTAGCGATGCGCTGGTTACTCTGAAAACGGTCTATGCAAATTAACAAAAGAGAATAGCTATGCATGATGCAAACATCCGCGTTGCCATCGCGGGAGCCGGTGGGCGTATGGGCCGCCAGTTGATTCAGGCGGCGCTGGCGTTAGAGGGCGTGCAGCTTGGCGCGGCGCTGGAGCGTGAAGGATCTTCTTTACTGGGCAGTGACGCCGGTGAACTGGCTGGAGCCGGAAAAACCGGCGTTACCGTACAAAGCAGCCTGGATGCGGTAAAAGATGATTTTGATGTGTTTATTGATTTTACCCGTCCGGAAGGCACGCTGAACCATCTGGCATTTTGTCGCCAGCATGGCAAAGGGATGGTGATTGGCACGACGGGTTTTGATGACGCAGGCAAGCAGGCGATTCGTGATGCCGCCGGGGATATTGCGATTGTCTTTGCCGCCAACTTTAGTGTCGGCGTTAATGTGATGCTTAAGCTGCTGGAGAAAGCCGCTCAGGTAATGGGTGACTACACGGATATCGAGATTATTGAAGCACATCACAGGCATAAAGTGGATGCGCCGTCGGGCACTGCGCTGGCGATGGGAGAGGCGATTGCCCATGCACTGAACAAAGATCTGAAAGATTGCGCAGTTTACAGCCGTGAAGGTCATACCGGTGAACGAGTGCCAGGCACCATTGGTTTTGCCACCGTCCGTGCCGGCGACATCGTTGGCGAACATACCGCCATGTTTGCCGATATTGGCGAACGTCTGGAGATTACGCATAAGGCTTCCAGCCGCATGACCTTTGCTAACGGCGCGGTAAGATCGGCTTTGTGGCTGAATGGCAAAGAAAGTGGGCTTTTTGACATGCGAGATGTGCTTAATCTCAATGCGTTATAACAACAAAACATTAGAGTTGATGCAAAAATAACACATCTAACTTTATAATTATAAAGGGCTTTAAATTTTAGCCCTTTTGTTTTGATTGTTCTTATTGTTAATTTGTGTGAGTTGCTAAAAATATCATGTTTTGTTGATGATTTTTGTTGTTTTAATGTAAATTTTGACCGTTTGGTCCGCTTTTTATCTGACGAAATTGGTTTTATACATTCTTCTCTCTGCGCAAGCGTTTTCCAGACTATGTTAGATGATATTTTTGCCGCTTAATGCCATCAAAATATGTGTGATGCATAAAATCATATAATAAATACCGCGATTGAGTTGACTTTTAGCTTCCATATCTCCAGAATGCCGCCGTTTGCCAGAAATTCGTCGGTAAGCAGATTTGCATTGATTCATGTCATCATTGTTAATTAATATGCAAATAAAGTGAGTGAATATTCTCTGGAGGGTGTTTTGATTAAGTCAGCGCTATTGGTTCTGGAAGACGGAACCCAGTTTCACGGTCGGGCCATAGGGGCAACAGGTTCGGCGGTTGGGGAAGTCGTTTTCAATACTTCAATGACCGGTTATCAAGAAATCCTCACTGATCCTTCCTATTCTCGCCAAATCGTTACTCTTACTTATCCCCATATTGGTAATGTCGGCACTAATGACGCCGATGAAGAATCCTCCCAGGTACATGCACAAGGTCTGGTGATTCGCGATCTGCCGCTGATTGCCAGCAACTTTCGTAATACCGAAGACCTCTCTTCTTACCTGAAACGCCATAACATTGTGGCGATTGCCGATATCGATACCCGTAAGTTGACGCGTTTACTGCGTGAGAAAGGCGCACAGAATGGTTGCATCATCGCGGGCGATAACCCGGATGCGGCGCTGGCGTTAGAAAAAGCCCGCGCGTTCCCTGGGCTGAACGGCATGGATCTGGCAAAAGAAGTGACTACTGCTGAAGCCTATAGCTGGACACAAGGGAGCTGGACGCTGGCTGGCGGCCTGCCGGAAGCGAAAAAAGAAGACGAGCTGCCGTTCCATGTGGTGGCCTACGATTTCGGTGCTAAGCGCAACATCCTGCGGATGCTGGTGGACAGAGGCTGCCGCCTGACTATCGTTCCGGCGCAAACGTCTGCTGAAGACGTGCTGAAAATGAATCCGGACGGCATCTTCCTCTCGAACGGTCCTGGCGACCCGGCTCCATGCGATTACGCGATTACCGCCATCCAGAAATTCCTCGAAACTGACATCCCGGTATTTGGCATCTGCCTCGGTCATCAGTTGCTGGCGCTGGCCAGTGGCGCGAAGACGGTCAAAATGAAATTTGGTCATCATGGCGGCAACCATCCGGTTAAAGATATTGAGAAAAATGTGGTGATGATTACCGCCCAGAACCACGGTTTTGCGGTGGACGAAGCAACATTACCTGCAAATCTGCGCGTGACGCATAAATCCCTGTTCGACGGTACGTTACAGGGCATTCATCGCACCGATAAACCGGCATTCAGCTTCCAGGGGCACCCTGAAGCCAGCCCGGGGCCGCACGACGCAGCTATGTTGTTCGACCACTTTATCGAGTTAATTGAGCAGTACCGTAAAACCGCTAAGTAATCAGGAGTAAAAGAGCCATGCCAAAACGTACAGATATAAAAAGTATCCTGATTCTGGGTGCTGGCCCGATTGTTATCGGCCAGGCGTGTGAGTTTGACTACTCTGGCGCGCAAGCATGTAAAGCCCTGCGTGAAGAGGGTTACCGCGTCATTCTGGTGAACTCCAACCCGGCGACCATTATGACCGATCCGGAAATGGCCGATGCGACCTACATTGAGCCGATTCACTGGGAAGTAGTACGCAAAATTATCGAAAAAGAGCGCCCGGATGCAGTTCTGCCAACGATGGGCGGCCAGACAGCGCTGAACTGTGCACTGGAACTGGAGCGCCAGGGCGTACTGGAAGAGTTCGGCGTAACCATGATTGGTGCCACCGCCGACGCGATTGATAAAGCAGAAGACCGTCGCCGTTTCGACGTGGCGATGAAGAAAATCGGTCTGGAAACCGCGCGTTCCGGTATCGCGCACTCAATGGAAGAAGCACTGGCGGTTGCTGCTGACGTGGGCTTCCCGTGCATCATTCGCCCCAGCTTCACTATGGGCGGTAGTGGTGGCGGTATCGCTTATAACCGCGAAGAGTTTGAAGAAATTTGCGCTCGCGGTCTGGATCTCTCCCCAACCAAAGAGCTGCTGATTGACGAGTCGCTGATTGGCTGGAAAGAGTACGAGATGGAAGTGGTGCGTGATAAAAACGACAACTGCATCATCGTCTGCTCTATCGAAAACTTCGATGCGATGGGCATCCACACCGGTGACTCCATTACCGTAGCGCCAGCCCAGACGCTGACCGACAAAGAATATCAAATCATGCGTAACGCCTCGATGGCGGTACTGCGTGAAATCGGTGTTGAAACGGGCGGTTCCAACGTCCAGTTTGCGGTTAACCCGAAAAACGGTCGTCTGATTGTTATCGAAATGAACCCGCGTGTATCCCGCTCTTCGGCGCTGGCGTCGAAAGCCACTGGCTTCCCGATTGCCAAAGTGGCGGCGAAACTGGCGGTCGGTTACACCCTCGACGAACTGATGAACGACATCACCGGCGGTCGTACTCCGGCCTCTTTCGAGCCGTCCATTGACTACGTGGTCACCAAAATTCCTCGCTTTAACTTCGAGAAATTTGCCGGGGCTAACGACCGTCTGACCACCCAGATGAAATCGGTTGGTGAAGTGATGGCGATTGGTCGCACGCAGCAGGAATCGCTGCAAAAAGCCCTGCGCGGCCTGGAAGTGGGCGCGACCGGTTTCGATCCGAAAGTGAGCCTCGATGATCCGGAAGCCCTGACTAAAATCCGCCGTGAACTGAAAGATGCAGGCGCAGAGCGTATCTGGTACATCGCAGATGCCTTCCGTGCGGGCCTGTCTGTAGACGGCGTCTTTAACCTGACCAACATTGACCGCTGGTTCCTGGTACAAATTGAAGAGCTGGTGCGTCTGGAAGAGAAAGTGGCAGAAGTGGGTATCACTGGCCTGAACGCTGACTTCCTGCGCCAGTTGAAACGCAAAGGTTTTGCCGATGCGCGTCTGGCTAAACTGGCAGGTGTGCGCGAAGCGGAAATCCGCAAACTGCGCGACCAGTACAACCTGCACCCGGTCTACAAACGCGTTGATACCTGTGCCGCAGAATTTGCGACTGACACTGCGTACATGTACTCCACCTATGAAGATGAGTGCGAAGCGAATCCGTCCACGCGTGACAAAATCATGGTGCTCGGCGGCGGCCCGAACCGTATCGGCCAGGGTATCGAGTTTGACTACTGCTGCGTACACGCCTCGCTGGCGCTACGCGAAGACGGTTTTGAGACCATTATGGTTAACTGTAACCCGGAAACCGTCTCCACCGACTACGACACTTCCGACCGTCTCTATTTTGAGCCGGTAACCCTGGAAGATGTGCTGGAAATTGTGCGCATCGAGAAACCGAAAGGCGTTATCGTCCAGTACGGCGGTCAGACTCCGCTGAAACTGGCGCGCGCGCTGGAAGCCGCTGGTGTACCGGTTATTGGCACCAGTCCGGATGCCATCGACCGTGCGGAAGACCGTGAACGCTTCCAGCACGCGGTTGACCGTCTGAAACTGAAGCAACCGGCGAACGCCACCGTTACTGCTATTGAGATGGCAGTTGAGAAGGCGAAAGAGATTGGTTACCCGCTGGTGGTGCGTCCGTCTTATGTTCTTGGCGGTCGGGCGATGGAGATCGTCTACGACGAAGCCGACCTGCGTCGTTACTTCCAGACCGCGGTGAGCGTGTCCAATGATGCCCCCGTGCTGCTGGATCACTTCCTCGATGATGCGGTAGAAGTCGATGTGGACGCTATCTGCGACGGCGAAATGGTGCTGATTGGCGGCATTATGGAACATATTGAGCAGGCTGGTGTGCACTCTGGTGACTCAGCGTGTTCTCTGCCTGCATACACGTTAAGTCAGGAAATTCAGGATGTAATGCGCCAGCAGGTGCAGAAACTGGCCTTCGAATTGCAGGTGCGCGGCCTGATGAACGTGCAGTTTGCAGTGAAAAACAACGAAGTCTACCTGATTGAAGTTAACCCGCGTGCGGCGCGTACCGTTCCGTTCGTCTCCAAAGCCACCGGTGTTCCGTTGGCGAAAGTGGCGGCACGCGTGATGGCAGGTAAATCGCTGGCTGAGCAGGGCGTGACTAAAGAAGTTATCCCGCCGTACTACTCGGTGAAAGAAGTGGTACTGCCGTTCAACAAATTCCCGGGCGTTGACCCGCTGTTAGGGCCAGAAATGCGCTCTACCGGGGAAGTGATGGGTGTTGGTCGCACCTTCGCTGAAGCGTTTGCTAAAGCACAGTTGGGCAGCAACTCCACGATGAAGAAACAGGGCCGTGCGCTGCTCTCCGTGCGCGAAGGCGACAAAGAGCGTGTAGTGGACCTGGCAGCAAAACTGCTGAAGCAGGGCTTCGAGCTGGATGCAACCCACGGTACAGCGATTGTGCTGGGTGAAGCGGGCATCAACCCGCGTCTGGTTAACAAGGTGCATGAAGGTCGTCCGCACATTCAGAATCGTATTAAGAATGGCGAATATACCTATATCATCAACACCACTTCAGGCCGTCGCGCGATTGAAGACTCCCGCGTGATTCGTCGCAGTGCGCTGCAATATAAAGTGCATTACGACACCACCCTGAATGGCGGTTTCGCTACCGCAATGGCGCTGAATGCCGATGCGACCGAAAAAGTGATTTCGGTACAGGAAATGCACGCGCAGATCAAATAATGGAGTGTCATGGAGGATATGTTTTATCCGCCATTTTGATCAAATATCTAATACGGTTCTCTGATGAGAACCGTTTTTTTTACCAATAAGGAAAATCTTTCCTGAAATCTATATTTTTGATGATGTAAGCAGGATTTAGCTCACACTTATCAACAGTGAAGTTGCATATTATCGATATAACTACAATTTTAATATGGCCTTGTTTAATTGCTTAAAACGAGTCATAGCCAGATTTTTAATTTGTGAAACTGGAGTTTGTATGTGTGAAGGATATGTTGAAAAACCACTCTATTTGTTAATTGCCGAATGGATGATGGTTGAAAACCGGTGGGTGACGGCAAGAGAGATCTCTATTCATTTCGATATTGAACACAGCAAGGCGATTAATACCCTGACTTATATTCTGTCGGAGGTCGCAGAAATAAGCTGCGAAGTTAAGATGATCCCTAATAAGCTGGAAGGGCGGGGATGTCAGTGTCAGCGGTTAGTAAAAGTGGTTGAGATTGATGCACAAATTTATGCGCGTCTGCGGAATAATAGCCGGGAAAAATTAGTCGGCGTAAGAAAGACGCCGCGTATTCCGACCGTTCCGCTCACGGAGCTTAACCGCGAGCAGAAGTGGCAGATGATGTTATCAAAGAGTATGCGTCGTTAATTTAATCTTGTGGATATCGCGAGACCTGGTTGCCGGATGCGATGCTGGTGCATCTTATCTGGCCTACGGGGGCTCTCCGGCCAGGTCGGATAAGGCATTTACGCCACGTCCGACGATGTTACCGCTTTGGCGTCACATTCGTCGTCCCCTGTAAACGGGGGCGATTTTCCTCCATTTGCCTCAACGGTTGTGTTTCTCGTAACGATGCATGGCAGCGCCCGACCAAATCCTGATATTCTTTGGTATTCAACCGCTTCCAGTGCAACTCTTCATCGCTGACGCTGCGCACCGCACGGGCTGGCGTGCCCATCAACAACTGACGTTTCTCGCCGCTAAAGCCCGCTTTGACAAAACTCATGGCGGCAACAATGCTTTCTTCGTCAATGACCGCGCCATCCATAATCACACTGTTCATCCCGACCAGGGCATCACGGCCAATCATACAGCCATGCAGGATAGCACCATGACCGATATGACCGTTTTCCCCCACAATGGTGTCAGTGTCGCAGTAGCCGTGCATGATGCAGCCATCCTGAATATTGGCTCCTGCTTGTACAATCAGCCGTCCGTAATCACCGCGTAGCGAGGAGAGGGGGCCGATGTAAACGCCGGCTTCCACAATTACATCGCCAATCAATACTGCACTGGGATGAACAAACGCCGTCGGGTGAACCACCGGAATTAACCCTTCAAAGGCGTAATAGCTCACGGTTGTTAACGCCCTTTCCACACTGGATCGCGCTTCTCAGCAAACGCCAGTGGCCCTTCAATGGCATCTTCCGAATGCAGCACTGCAGGGTAATGTTGCAACACGCCGCTGCGAATAAAACGATACGCCTCTTCGACCGGCATTTCGCTGGTGGTGCGGTAGATCTCTTTTAGCGCCGCAATCGCCAGCGGGGCGCTATTAACCAGTTGCTGTGCCAGTTCGCGGGCGTTATCCATTAGCTCCGCCTGGCTAACCACGCGGTTGACAATCCCCCAACGCAGCGCCTCTTCTGCGCCCATCCGTCTGCCAGTCATCACCATTTCATTGACGATAGCAGGCGGCAGGATCTTCGGCAGACGCAGCACGCCGCCGCTGTCCGGAACGATGCCCAGTTTAGCTTCCGGTAGGGCAAAACTGGCGTTATTGGCACAAACAATAAAATCTGCTGCCAGCGCCAGTTCAAAGCCACCGCCAAAGGCGTAGCCGTTCACGGCTGCGATGACCGGTTTATCGAGATTGAAAATTTCAGTTAATCCGGCAAAACCGCCTGGGCCGAAGTCAGCATCTGGTGCTTCGCCTTCTGCTGCCGCTTTTAAATCCCAGCCAGCGGAAAAGAATTTTTCTCCGGCACCGGTAATAATGGCGACGCGTAATTGCGGATCGTCACGGAAATTAAGAAATGCTTCGCCCATTTCAAAGCTGGTTTTAGCATCAATTGCATTAGCTTTTGGGCGGTCAAGGGTAATTTCCAGAATTGATCCATTGCGGGTCAGATGTAATGATTCACTCATTCCTTTTCTCCATTTTTGCTTTTTCAGGGACGACAATGCCCTGCAAAAAATGCATATTATTTTATGGTGTGATTATTAGCTGGCGAGATAATTCCCGCGGTTTCATTTATTTAAGAGTCTTTCTGATTATTTTCCCCGAACAGTTACGCGGCAGATCTTTTCTGATTTCCAGATAAGATGGCACTTTAAATTTCGCCATATTCTGCTCACAGAAGAAGAAAAATTCTTCTTCGCTCAATGTTTCGCCTTCATTCAGCACCACAAACGCTTTGATGGCTTCATCACGAATAGAATCTTTAATACCAACGACCACAATGTCCTGAATTTTTGGATGCGCGGAGATAATATTTTCCAGCTCTACACAAGAGACATTCTCGCCACCGCGTTTGATCATATTGCAGCGACGATCGACGAAGTAAAAAAAGCCCTCTTCGTCGCGGTATCCCGTATCGCCGGTATGCAACCAGCCATCGGCTTCCAGGACTCTGGCGGTGGCCTGCGGATTGAGAAAATATTCTTTGAAGATGGTTTTCCCTGGTTCGCCTTTAATGCAGATTTCGCCAATCTCCCCCGCGGGGAGTGGGCGATTGTGATCGTCGCGGATCTCCGCTTCGTAGCAAAATCCTGCACGACCAATCGACGGCCAGCGACGCTTATCGCCGGGGCGATCGCCGATAATGCCGACGATGGTTTCTGTCATCCCGTAAGACGTCAGCAAGCGGACGCCGAAGCGTTCACAAAACGCGTCTTTTTCCTGCTCTGACAGGTTGAGGTAAAACATCACTTCCCGCAGGCAGTGTTGCCTATCGTTCGCAGAAGGTGGTTGTACCATCAGGGTGCGGATCATCATCGGAATACATTCGGTGACGGTGGCGCGATACTTTTGTACTTGCCCCCAGAAGGCGCGGGCGCTGTATTTTTCCACCAGCACAAAGGTCGCACCCGCCGAAAATGCCGCCATCGCCGCAGTACACTGGCAATCGATATGAAACGCAGGCATCACCGTCAGGTAGACATCATCGTCACGCACTGCACATTGCCAGGCGGAGTAATATCCGGCGAAGCGCAGATTGTAATGGGTAATTACCACCCCTTTCGGGCGGGAGGTTGTACCGGAGGTAAAAAGAATTTCCGCCGTATCGTCGGTCGATAACGGCGGGGCATAGCACAAGGTTGCAGGTTGCTGAGTTTTTAGTTGTGCAAACGAACTGGCACCATCACCAGCGGGAAGCGCCACATCGGTCAGGCAAATATGCCGTAGTTGCGTGGCATCTTCCTGCTGAATCTGCCGATACATAGGATAAAATTGTGCACTGGTCACCAACAGACACGCCTGGCTGTTTTGCAGGATCCACGCGCTCTCTTCACGCAGCAGTCGGGCATTAATCGGCACCATAATCGCGCCAATTTTTGCCAACCCGAACCAGCAAAAGATAAATTCCGGGCAGTTGTCGAGATGCAGCGCGACCTTGTCGCCTTTGCGAATTCCCAACGTATAAAACAGGTTTGCCGTGCGGTTAATTTCTTGATTTAACTCAAGATAACTATACCGGTTGACGTTCCCGCCGCTGGATTCACAAATTAGCGCCGTTTTATGACCGTAAACGTCCGCCAGATCGTCCCACATTTGACGTAGATGTTGTCCGCCAATGATATCCATTGCACCTCTATCCATTTTGTTCGTTTGTTATTGGGCGGGTGCTAGTCAGGCAAGCCAACTAGCACCACGCGTTTAGTCCTCAACTTTGGCCAGACCTTTGCTGACCAACTCCTGAATGTCGTTTTCGCTGTAGCCGATGGTTTTCAAAATGGCAGCGGTGTCCATGCCGTGCGACGGCATTCCGCGCCAGATTTGGCCAGGGTTATTTTTGAATTTCGGCATAACGTTCGGCCCTTTGCAGGTACGGCCATCCATCGTTTGCCACTGGGTGATTGATTCGCGGGCAACGTACTGTGGATTGCTTTCCAGCTCCGGCACGGTCAGCACTTTGGCGCAGGCGATATTCAGTTCGGCAAAGCGTTCTTTTACTTCTGCTATCGTGTGTGCCGCCAGCCAGGCATCGAGTTTCTCTTCTACCAGAGGGCCGTAAGGGCATTCGATACGGTGGATAAGCTGAGTGCCTTGCGGAATTTCCGGCGTACCGAGCAGATGCTCGAGGCCAATATCTTTAAAGCACTCTGCAATCTGGGTAATGCCCACCAGTTCCATCACGATGTAGCCATCGGCACATTTGTACAGACCGCAACCGGCGTAGTAGGGATCTTTCCCTTTGGTCATGCGCGGGCACATTTCGCCGCCGTTGAAGTAGTCCATCATGAAGTACTGACCCATGCGCAGCATCACTTCATACATGGCGATGTCGATGCTTTCGCCTTTGCCGGTTTCGCGCACTTTATGCAGTGCTGCCAGCGCCGCGGTGGTGGCGGTCAGGCCGGAGAAGTAGTCAGCGGTGTACGGGAAAGCAGGCATTGGCTGGTCAACATCGCCGTTCTGAATCAGGTAGCCACTGAAGGCCTGTGCAATGGTGTTATAGGCTGGAAGATTGGTGTACTCCTCGGTGCCATACTGACCAAAACCGGACAGGTGAGCGATAACCAGTTTCGGGTTGTGCTGCCATAGCACTTCATCAGTAATGCCACGGCGAGCAAAGGCCGGGCCTTTACTGGCTTCGATGAAGATATCGGTGGTTTCCATTAATTTCAGAAACGCTTCGCGGCCTTCATCTTTGAAGATATTTAACGACAGCGCGTGCAAATTGCGGCGGGAAAGCTGCGGGTAATTTGGTTGAACGCGGATGGTGTCGGCCCAGGCGACGTTTTCGATCCAGATAACTTCTGCGCCCCATTCTGCGAACATTTGTCCGGCGAACGGCCCGGCGATTTCGATACCGGAGAAGACAACCCGTAATCCGGCCAGCGGCCCGAATTTCGGCATCGGTAGATGATCCATTATTAGCTCCTGAAAAATGTGTGTAGCCTTTGTAAGCCTGATAAGCGAAGCACATCAGGCATCGCCGCACGGTTGCCGGATGCGGCGTAACCGCCTTATCCGGCCTACAATTTGTGCTCTTGTAGGCCTGATAAGCGAAGCGCATCAGGCATCGCCGCACGGTTGCCGGATGCGGCGTAACCGCCTTATCCGGCCTGCATTTGTGCTCCCGTAGGCCTGATAAGCGAAGCACATCAGGCATCGCCGCACGGTTGCCGGATGCGGCGTAACCGCCTTATCCGGCCTACAATTTGTGCTCTTGTAGGCCTGATAAGCAAAGCGCATCAGGCATCGCCGCACGGTTGCCGGATGCGGCGTGAACGCCTTATCCGGCCTGCATTTGTGCTCCCGTAGGCCTGATAAGCAAAGCGCATCAGGCATCGCCGCACGGTTGCCGGATGCGGCGTAACCGCCTTATCCGGCCTGCATTTGTGCTCTTGTAGGCCTGATAAGCGAAGCGCATCAGGCATCGCCGCACGGTTGCCGGATGCGGCGTAACCGCCTTATCCGGCCTACAATTTGTGCTCTTGTAGGGCTGATAAGCAAAGCGCATCAGGCATCGCCGCACGGTTGCCGGATGCGGCGTAACCGCCTTATCCGGCCTGCATTTGTGCTCCTGTAGGCCTGATAAGCAAAGCGCATCAGGCATCGCCGCACGGTTGCCGGATGCGGCGTAACCGCCTTATCCGGCCTGCATTTGTGCTCTTGTAGGCCTGATAAGCGAAGCGCATCAGGCATCGCCGCACGGTTGCCGGATGCGGCGTAACCGCCTTATCCGGCCTGCATTTGTGCTCTTGTAGGTCTGATAAGCGAAGCGCATCAGGCATCGCCGCACGGTTGCCGGATGCGGCGTAACCGCCTTATCCGGCCTACATTTGTGCTCCTGTAGGCCTGATAAGCGAAGCGCATCAGGCAGCGCACGGATTTAGCGGTATTGCTTCAGCACCGCACGACCCAGCGTCAGGATCTGCATTTCGTCAGATCCTCCGGAGACGCGGTCTACACGCAGGTCACGCCAGAAGCGGCTGATGCGGTGGTTGCCCGCAATCCCGACACCGCCCAGCACCTGCATTGCGCTGTCCACCACTTCAAATGCCGCATTGGCGCAGAAGTATTTGCACATTGCCGCATCGCCAGAAGTAATGGTGCCGTTATCCGCTTTCCACGCTGCTTCATAGAGCATGTTTTTCATGGAGTTTAATTTGATCGCCATATGGGCGAATTTTTCCTGAATCAACTGAAAACGACCGATCGCTTCACCAAACTGCACGCGCTGGTTGGCGTAGCGCGCCGCATCTTCAAAGGCGCACATCGCAGTACCGTAGTTGGTGAGGGCTACCAGGAAACGTTCGTGGTCGAACTCTTCTTTTACGCGGTTAAAGCCGTTACCTTCGCGACCGAACATGTCTCTCTCGTCCAGTTCCACATCGTCAAAGGTGATTTCACAGCAGCTATCCATACGCAGACCGAGCTTCTCAAGTTTGGTCACTTTGATTCCTGGTTTGCTCATATCGACAAACCATTCGGTGTAGACAGGTTTGTCCGGAGAAGCGCCGTCGCGCGCCATCACCACGATATATGGGGTGTAGGCGCTACTGGTAATAAAACACTTACTACCATTAAGATAAATCTTACCATCTCTACGGGTATAAGTCGTTTTCAGGCTACCCACATCGGAACCAGCGCCCGGTTCGGTAATCGCTGAGTTCCACATCTGCTTACCGGTGCCGCGGAAAGCCATGATCTTGTCGATCTGCTCCTGTGTACCTTCACGCAGGAAAGTGTTGAACCCGCCCGGCAACTGGTACAGCACATAAGTTGGTGCCCCCAAACGACCCAGTTCCATCCACACTGCGGCGAGGGTAACGAATCCCGCGTCCAGACCACCGTGCTCTTCCGGGAGCAGCAGACTGTCGATACCCATATCCGCCAGGGCTTTGACAAAACGCTCCGGGTAGACGCTGTCACGGTCACACTGGGCAAAATAGGCTTCCCAGTTTTCGCTGGCCATCAGTTCTCGGATACCGGCGACAAACAGTTCCTGCTCATCATTTAAATTAAAATCCATCTTTCAACCTCTTGATATTTTGGGGTAATTAATCTTTCCAGTTCTGTTTCGCGTCTTTAATAAAGGAGAGCGTCACCATAATGTTGACGAAGAACAGCGGGCATCCTCCGGCGATAATGGCGGTTTGAATCGGTTTCAGGCCGCCGAGCGCCAGCAGAACAATGCCGATAATGCCAACCAGAATTGACCAGCCAATGCGCACCAGCAGCGGTGGTTCTTCGCCGTCGCGCACTTCACGACAGGTGGACATCGCCAGGGTGTAAGAGCAGGCGTTAATCAGGGTGACAGTGGCAATAAAGCAGAGAATAAAGAAGTCCCACATGGTGGCGGTGCTGAGAGGCAGAGCGGCCCAGGTTTCGATGATGGCGCGCGCCACGCCGTACTGTTCGATCAGATTCGGAATGTTGATGATGTTTTTATCCATCAACAGCAGAGTATTACTACCGAGTACAGTCCACAGGATCCAGGTGGATGCTGTCAGCCCCATCACCATACCGAAGCACAGTTCACGCACGGTTCGACCACGGGAGATACGCGCCAGGAAGATGCTCATCTGGATGGCGTAAATCACCCACCATGCCCAGTAGAATACGGTCCATCCCTGCGGGAAGCCGCCTTTGCCAACGGCATCGGTATAGAACAGCATGCGCGGCAGATACATCAGCAACATCCCCACCGAGTCGGTGAAGTAGTTCATGATGAAGCTGGCACCGCTGACGATGAACACCCAGCCGAGCATCAGGAAACTCAAATAGCTGCGCACATCGCTGGCGATTTTTACCCCTTTTTGCAGACCACAGGCCACGCAGATAGCGTTGAGGATGATCCAGCAGGTAATGATAATGGCATCCAGTTGCAGGGTATGCGGAATACCAAACAGATACTGCATACACTCGGTCACCAGCGGTGTGGCAAGGCCGAGACTGGTGCCCATTGCGAAGATCAGCGCCACCAGGTAGAAGTTATCGACGATAGTACCAAACAACCCTTTGGCGTGTTTTTCACCCACCAGCGGCACCAGGGTGGAACTGGGGCGAATCACATCCATTTTGCGAACGAAGAAGAAGTACGCGAAGGCGACGGAAAGGAAACTGTAAGTCGCCCACGGTAACGGCCCCCAGTGGAACAAACTGTAGGCCAGCCCCAGCTCTTTCGCGCCAGTGGAGTTTGGCTCTAAAGCAAATGGCGGCGTGGAGATGTAGTAGTAGATCTCAATCGATCTCCAGAACAGCACGGCGGCTGACGTACAGGAGGCGAACATCATAAAGATCCAACTGGCGGTACTGAACTCGGGTGGTTCGTTACCTAAACGCTTTTTGGCATAAGGGCCAAACACCAGCCAGAACCAGCCGAAAAGCATGACCACCATATACCATTCAAATGCCCATCCCCATACATTGGTGACGTAACTGAATACGGCATTAATAACGACATTCGCCGCATCCAAATCTCTGACTGTAAGCCAGCAAAGTATGCCAACGATTATTAACGGCGGAAAGAATACCTTCGGTTCTATTCCCGTTTTTCTTTTTTCATCTTTCATGAGTTAATTCCACTGTAAAAATAAATATTTATTTCACGTTCCCGTTTGTTTTATTTTTGTTAACATTTAATATAATTATTATTAACCTCGTGAACGCGTTAATGACTAACTCATAATGGGTATTCAATTGGCTGTATTCTGTGATGGTAATCACAGGTTTTTATCGGATAAAAACAGAGTGTTTTAATTTAAATATTCGTTATTAATCAACCAAATGAGTTTGGTTTTGAGTGAAAATCCAGCATCTGACTTTCAATATTGGTGATCCATAAAACAATATTGAAAATTTCTTCTTTCAACACCGTGTTTTCAATATTGGTGAGGCGCTTAGCAATATTGAAAGTTGGATTTATCTACGTGTGACATTTTCAATATTGGTGATTAAAGTTTTATTCCAGAATTAAATGACGTGATATCTGTAATTAACACCACCGATATGAACGACGTTTCCTTCATGATTTCTGGAGATGCAATGAAGATTATTACTTGCTATAAGTGCGTGCCTGATGAACAGGATATTGCGATCAATAATGCTGATGGTTCATTAGATCTCAGCAAAGCCGATGCGAAAATAAGCCAATATGATCTGAACGCTATTGAAGCGGCTTGCCAGTTAAAACAGCAGGCGACTGAGGCGCAGGTGACGGCTTTAAGTGTGGGCGGCAAAGCCCTGACTAACGCCAAAGGACGTAAAGATGTGCTGTCTCGCGGCCCGGATGAACTGATTGTGGTGATTGATGACCAGTTCGAGCAGGCACTGCCGCAACAAACTGCGACTGCACTGGCTGCCGCGGCGCAGAAAGCAGGCTTTGATCTGATCCTCTGTGGTGACGGTTCTTCCGACCTTTATGCCCAGCAGGTTGGTCTGCTGGTGGGTGAAATCCTCAACATTCCGGCAGTTAACGGTGTCAGCAAAATCCTCTCCCTGACGGCAGATACCCTCACCGTTGAGCGCGAACTGGAAGATGAAACAGAAACTTTAAGCATCCCGCTGCCTGCGGTCGTTGCTGTTTCCACTGATATCAATGCCCCACAAATTCCTTCGATGAAAGCCATTCTTGGCGCGGCGAAAAAGCCAGTTCAGGTGTGGTCGGCGGCGGATATCGGTTTTAACGCACAGGCAGTCTGGTCTGAACAACAGGTTGCCGCACCGAAACAGCGCGAGCGTCAGCGCATCGTGATTGAAGGCGACGGCGAAGAACAGATCGCCGCATTTGCTGAAAATCTTCGCAAAGTCATTTAATTACAGGGGATGCTATGAACACGTTTTCTCAAGTCTGGGTATTCAGCGATACCCCTTCTCGTCTGCCGGAACTGATGAACGGCGCGCAGGCTTTAGCTCATCAAATCAATGCGTTTGTTCTGAGTGACGACGACGGCGCACAGGCAATCCAGTTTGGTGCTAATCATGTCTGGAAATTAAGCGGCAAACCGGACGATCGGATGATCGAAGATTACGCCGGAGTGATGGCAGACACCATTCGCCAGCACGGCACAGACGGCCTGGTACTACTGCCGAACACCCGTCGCGGCAAATTACTGGCGGCGAAACTGGGTTATCGCCTGAAAGCGGCGGTTTCTAACGATGCCAGCGCCGTCAGCGTGCAGGATGGTAAAGCAACGGTGAAACACATGGTTTACGGCGGCCTGGCGATTGGCGAAGAACGCATTGCCACGCCGTATGCGGTACTGACCATCAGCAGCGGCACGTTCGATGCGGCTCAGCCGGACACGTCAAGTACAGGTGAAACGCACACCGTGGAGTGGCAGTCTCCGGCTGTGGCGGTTACCCGCACGGCAACGCAGGCGCGCCAGAGCAACAGTGTCGATCTCGACAAAGCCCGTCTGGTGGTTAGCGTCGGTCGCGGCATTGGCTGCAAAGAGAACATTGCGTTGGCAGAGCAACTTTGCCAGGTGATTGGCGCGGAGTTGGCCTGTTCTCGTCCGGTGGCGGAAAACGAAAAATGGATGGAGCACGAGCGCTATGTTGGTATCTCCAACCTGATGCTGAAACCTGAACTGTACCTGGCCGTGGGGATCTCCGGGCAGATCCAGCACATGGTTGGCGCTAATGCGTCACAAACCATTTTCGCTATCAACAAAGATAAAAATGCGCCGATCTTCCAGTACGCGGATTACGGCATTGTTGGCGACGCCGTGAAGATCCTTCCGGCGCTGACGGCGGCTTTAGCGCGTTGATCTACTCTGGCAGGGCTGCTTTCGGCCCTGCCGCTGACAGGGAGTTCTTATGTCCGAAGATATCTTTGATGCCATCATCGTTGGTGCAGGGCTGGCCGGTTCGGTTGCCGCGCTGGTGCTCGCCCGCGAAGGGGCACAAGTGTTAGTTATCGAGCGTGGCAATTCCGCTGGCGCTAAGAATGTTACCGGTGGGCGTCTCTATGCCCACAGTCTGGAACACATCATTCCTGGTTTTGCCGAAAGCGCCCCCATTGAACGCCTGATCACTCATGAAAAACTTGCGTTTATGACCGAAAAGTCAGCGATGACTATGGACTACTGCAATGGCGACGAAACCTCGCCATCCCAGCGCTCTTACTCCGTTTTACGCAGCAAATTTGATGCCTGGCTGATGGAGCAGGCCGAAGAAGCGGGCGCGCAGTTAATTACCGGAATTCGCGTCGATAACCTTGTGCAGCGCGATGGCAAAGTTGTCGGCGTAGAAGCCGATGGCGATGTGATTGAAGCGAAAACGGTGATCCTCGCTGATGGTGTGAACTCCATTCTTGCCGAAAAGCTGGGAATGGCGAAACGCGTCAAACCGACGGATGTGGCGGTTGGCGTGAAGGAATTGATCGAGTTACCGAAGTTGGTTCTCGAAGACCGTTTTCAGTTGCAGGGTAATCAGGGCGCGGCCTGCCTGTTTGCGGGTGCACCCACCGATGGCCTGATGGGCGGTGGCTTCCTTTATACCAATGAAAACACCCTGTCACTGGGACTGGTTTGCGGCCTGCATCATCTGCATAACGCGAAGAAATCGGTGCCACAAATGCTGGAAGATTTCAAACAGCATCCGGCGGTTGCACCGCTGATCGCGGGTGGCAAGCTGGTGGAATACTCTGCTCACGTAGTGCCAGAAGCGGGTATCAACATGTTGCCGGAACTGGTTGGTGACGGCGTGCTGATTGCCGGTGATGCCGCCGGAATGTGTATGAATCTCGGCTTTACCATTCGTGGTATGGATCTGGCGATTGCCGCCGGAGAAGCAGCAGCGAAAACCGTGCTTTCAGCGATGAAAAACGACGATTTCAGTAAGCAGAAACTGGCGGAGTATCGTCAGCATCTGGAGAGTGGCCCGCTGCGCGATATGCGTATGTACCAGAAGCTACCGGCTTTTCTTGATAACCCACGTATGTTTAGCGGCTATCCGGAACTGGCGGTGGGTGTGGCGCGTGACCTGTTCACCATTGATGGCAGTGCGCCGGAACTGATGCGCAAGAAAATCCTCCGCCACAGCAAGAAAGTGGGTTTCATCAATCTGATCAAGGATGGCATGAAAGGAGTGACCGTTTTATGACTTCTCCCGTCAATGTGGACGTCAAACTGGGCGTCAATAAATTCAATGTTGATGAAGAGCATCCGCACATTGTTGTGAAGTCTGATGCCGATAAACAGGCGTTGGAACTGCTGGTGAAAGCGTGCCCGGCGGGTCTGTACAAAAAACAGGATGACGGCAGCGTACGCTTCGATTACGCCGGATGTCTGGAGTGTGGAACCTGCCGCATTCTTGGGCTGGGGTCGGCGCTGGAGCAGTGGGAATACCCGCGCGGCACCTTTGGCGTGGAGTTTCGTTACGGCTGATGTTGGTCTGATACGTAACGCCGTACTGACCCCCATTGCTAAAAAACAGGATCAACCCATGCAACCGTCCAGAAACTTTGACGATCTCAAATTCTCCTCTATTCACCGCCGTATTTTGCTGTGGGGAAGCGGTGGCCCGTTTCTGGATGGCTATGTGCTGGTAATGATCGGCGTGGCGCTGGAGCAACTGACTCCGGCGCTAAAACTGGACGCTGACTGGATCGGCCTGCTGGGCGCGGGAACCCTCGCCGGGCTGTTCGTTGGCACATCGCTGTTTGGCTATATCTCCGATAAAGTCGGACGACGCAAAATGTTTCTCATCGATATCATTGCTATCGGGGGGATTTCTGTTGCGACGATGTTTGTCTCATCACCTGTCGAACTGCTGGTGATGCGGGTGCTCATCGGCATTGTTATCGGCGCGGATTATCCCATCGCCACCTCGATGATCACCGAGTTCTCCAGCACCCGTCAGCGGGCGTTCTCCATCAGCTTTATCGCCGCTATGTGGTATGTCGGCGCGACCTGTGCCGATCTGGTCGGCTACTGGCTTTATGATGTGGAAGGCGGCTGGCGCTGGATGCTGGGCAGTGCGGCGATCCCGTGTTTGTTGATTTTGATTGGTCGATTCGAACTGCCCGAATCTCCCCGCTGGCTGTTGCGCAAAGGGCGAGTGAAAGAGTGCGAAGAGATGATGATCAAATTGTTTGGCGAACCGGTGGTTTTCGATGAAGAGCAGCCGCAACAAACTCGTTTTCGCGATCTGTTTAACCGCCGCCATTTTCCTTTTGTCCTGTTTGTGGCCGCCATCTGGACCTGCCAAGTGATCCCGATGTTCGCCATTTACACCTTTGGCCCACAAATCGTCGGTCTTCTGGGGTTAGGCGTCGGCAAAAACGCGGCGCTGGGAAACGTGGTGATTAGCCTGTTCTTTATGCTCGGCTGTATTCCCCCGATGCTCTGGCTGAACACTGCTGGACGACGTCCATTGTTGATCGGCAGCTTTGCCATGATGACGCTGGCATTGGCGGTTTTGGGGCTGATCCCGGATATGGGGATCTGGCTGGTGGTCATGGCGTTTGCGGTGTACGCGTTTTTCTCCGGCGGGCCAGGCAATTTGCAGTGGCTTTATCCTAATGAACTCTTCCCGACGGATATTCGCGCCTCAGCCGTGGGCGTCATTATGTCTCTGAGTCGTATCGGTACAATTATCTCAACCTGGGCGCTGCCGATCTTTATTAATAATTACGGTATCAGCAATACTATGCTGATGGGGGCGGGGATCTCGCTGTTTGGCCTGCTGATTTCTGTGGCGTTTGCTCCGGAGACGCGTGGGATGTCGTTGGCGCAGACCAGTAATATGACAATTCGCAGGCAGCGTGCAGGATAACTTATTCAGATTTCTCTCTTTTTTGAATCAATATTATTGACTATAAGCCGCGTGAATATGTGACTACACTTTGTGGAAAACAAAGGTGTAAACGCGCAGGCTAACTATGATTCTAATCATTTATGCGCATCCGTATCCGCATCATTCCCATGCGAATAAACGGATGCTTGAACAGGCAAGGACGCTGGAAGGCGTCGAAATCCGCTCTCTTTATCAACTCTATCCTGACTTCAATATCGATATAGCGGCCGAGCAGGAGGCGCTCTCTCGTGCCGATCTGATCGTCTGGCAGCACCCAATGCAGTGGTACAGCATTCCGCCGTTGCTCAAATTGTGGATCGATAAAGTCTTCTCACACGGCTGGGCTTACGGACACGGCGGTACGGCGTTGCATGGCAAACATTTGCTGTGGGCGGTGACGACTGGCGGTGGGGAAAGTCATTTTGAGATTGGTACTCATCCGGGCTTTGATGTGTTGTCGCAGCCGCTACAGGCGACGGCAATCTACTGCGGGCTGAAATGGCTGCCGCCGTTTGCCATGCACTGTACCTTTATTTGTGACGACGAAACTCTCGAAGGGCAGGCGCGCCACTATAAGCAACGTCTGCTGGAATGGCAGGAGGCACATCATGGATAGTCATACGCTGATTCAGGCGCTGATTTATCTCGGTTCGGCGGCGCTGATTGTGCCGATTGCAGTACGTCTCGGTCTTGGTTCGGTACTTGGCTACCTGATTGCAGGTTGCATTATTGGCCCGTGGGGGCTGCGGCTGGTGACCGATGCTGAATCTATTCTGCACTTTGCCGAAATCGGCGTGGTGCTGATGCTGTTTATCATCGGTCTCGAACTCGACCCACAAAGGCTGTGGAAGCTGCGGGCGGCAGTATTCGGCGGTGGCGCATTGCAGATGGTGGTTTGCGGCGGCCTGCTGGGGCTGTTCTGCATGTTACTCGGTATGCGCTGGCAGGTGGCAGAACTGATTGGCATGACGCTGGCGCTCTCATCAACGGCGATTGCCATGCAGGCGATGAATGAACGCAACCTGACGGTGACGCAAATGGGGCGCAGTGCCTTTGCGGTGCTGCTGTTCCAGGATATCGCGGCGATCCCGCTGGTGGCGATGATCCCCTTGCTGGCGGCGAGCAGTGCCTCGACCACGCTAGGTGCATTTGCCTTGTCAGCGTTAAAAGTGGCGGGCGCGCTGGTGCTGGTGGTATTACTGGGGCGCTATGTCACGCGTCCGGCGCTGCGTTTTGTTGCCCGCTCTGGCTTGCGGGAAGTGTTTAGTGCAGTGGCTTTATTCCTCGTGTTTGGCTTCGGTTTGCTGCTGGAAGAGGTTGGTCTGTCGATGGCGATGGGCGCGTTTCTGGCGGGCGTGCTGCTGGCAAGCTCGGAATATCGTCATGCGCTGGAAAGCGATATCGAACCGTTCAAAGGCTTGTTGTTAGGGTTGTTTTTTATCGGCGTTGGGATGTCGATAGACTTTGGCACGCTGATTGAAAACCCGTTGCGCATTGTCATTCTGCTGTTCGGTTTCCTCATCATCAAGATTGCCATGCTGTGGCTGATTGCCAGACCGTTGCAGGTGCCGAATAAACAGCGTCGCTGGTTTGCGGTGCTGTTAGGGCAGGGCAGTGAGTTTGCCTTTGTGGTGTTTGGCGCGGCGCAAATGGCGAATGTGCTGGAGCCGGAGTGGGCGAAATCATTGACCCTGGCGGTGGCGCTGTCGATGGCAGCAACGCCGATTTTGCTGGTGATCCTCAACCGTCTTGAGCAATCCGGCACTGAAGAGGCGCGCGAAGCTGATGAGATCGACGAAGAACAGCCGCGGGTGATTGTTGCCGGATTCGGGCGTTTTGGTCAGATCACCGGACGTTTGCTGCTCTCCAGCGGAGTGAAAATGGTTGTGCTCGATCATGATCCTGACCATATAGAAACGTTGCGCAAATTTGGCATGAAGGTGTTTTACGGCGATGCCACGCGGATGGATTTGCTGGAATCTGCCGGAGCGGCGAAAGCGGAAGTGCTGATTAATGCCATTGACGATCCGCAAACCAACCTGCAACTGACGGAGATGGTGAAAGAACATTTTCCGCACTTGCAAATTATTGCCCGCGCCCGTGATGTCGATCACTACATTCGTTTGCGCCAGGCTGGCGTGGAAAGGCCAGAGCGTGAAACCTTTGAGGGAGCGCTCAAAACCGGGCGTCTGGCGCTGGAAAGTTTAGGCCTAGGGCCATATGAAGCGCGAGAACGTGCTGATGTGTTCCGCCGCTTTAATATTCAAATGGTGGAAGAGATGGCGATGGGCGAAAACGACACCAAAGCCCGCGCGGCAGTCTATAAACGCACCAGCGCGATGTTAAGCGAAATCATTACTGAAGACCGGGAACATCTGTCATTAATTCAACGGCATGGCTGGCAGGGAACCGAAGAAGGGAAACATACCGGCAACATGGCGGATGAGCCAGAAACTAAGCCGTTGTAATCAAAAAGTGTGATGTGTCGCATGCTTTACAACTAACTGTTTGTTTTTGCGCAACTGTAATGCGGCGAGTCCAGGGACATAGCGTGGACTCGCCAGCAAAATAAAAATTTTCCTCAACATCATCCTCTCGCCAGTCGACGAAGGTTTACGCTTTACGTATAGTGACGACAATTTTTTTTATCGGGAAATCTCAATGATCAGTTTGATTGCGGCGCTAGCGGTAGATCGCGTTATCGGCATGGAAAACGCCATGCCGTGGAATCTGCCTGCCGATCTCGCCTGGTTTAAACGTAACACCTTAAATAAACCTGTGATTATGGGTCGCCATACCTGGGAATCCATTGGTCGCCCGTTACCTGGACGCAAGAATATTGTCATTAGCAGCCAGCCGGGTACGGATGATCGCGTAATGTGGGTGAAATCGGTTGATGAAGCCATCGCTGCCTGTGGTGACGTACCGGAGATTATGGTGATTGGCGGCGGTCGCGTATACGAGCAGTTTCTGCCGAAAGCGCAAAAACTGTATCTGACGCATATCGATGCGGAAGTAGAAGGCGACACCCATTTCCCGGATTACGAGCCGGATGACTGGGAATCGGTGTTCAGCGAGTTCCACGACGCCGATGCGCAGAACTCTCACAGCTATTGCTTTGAGATTCTGGAACGGCGGTAAGTTTGTATAGAATTGACGGCTAGTGCCGGATGCGACGCCGGTCGCGTCTTATCCGGCCTTCCTGTATCAGGCTGTGTTTAAGACGCCGCCGCTTCCCCCATATCCTTGTGCCGGTTCGACGGCTGGACAAAATACTGCTTATCTTCCCAGCGCAGGCAGGTTAATGAACCGCCCCAGCAGCAACCGGTATCCAGCGCGTAAATGCCTTCCGGTGTGCCTTTTCCTTCCAGCGATGCCCAGTGACCAAACACAATGCTGTACTCTTCGCTAACTGGCCCAGGAATGGTAAACCACGGTTTCAACGGTGCAGGTGCGTCTTCCGGCGACTCTTTGCTGTACATATCCAGTTGACCGTTCGGGAAGCAAAAACGCATCCGGGTAAACGCGTTGGTGATAAAACGCAGTCGCGCCAGACCACGTAACTCTGGCGTCCAGTTGTTCGGCATGTCGCCGTACATGGCGTCAAGGAAGAAAGGATAGGAGTCACTCGACAACACCGCTTCTACGTCGTGAGCACACTCTTTGGCGGTCTCTAAGTCCCATTGCGGCGTGATCCCCGCATGGGCCATCACCAGTTTTTTCTCTTCGTCGATTTGCAGTAAAGGCTGACGGCGTAGCCAGTTAAGTAACTCGTCGGCGTCAGGTGCTTCCAGTAAAGGAGTCAGGCGATCTTTCGGCTTGTTGCGGCTGATTCCGGCGAATACCGCCAGAAGGTGTAAATCGTGATTGCCCAGTACCAGACGCACGCTGTCACCTAATGATTTCACGTAGCGCAGGACATCCAGCGAACCAGGGCCGCGCGCGACCAGGTCGCCCGTCAGCCAGAGGGTATCTTTCCCAGGGGTAAATTCTATTTTGTGTAGCAATGCGATCAGTTCATCGTAACAGCCATGAACATCGCCAATAAGGTATGTCGCCATATTATTTTAATGAATGAGTATTGGAACGGAGAGTCGGAATACGGGAATATCGATGCTGAACGGAACGCCGTTTTCATCGATCATTTCGTAGTGACCCTGCATGGTGCCCATCGGTGTTTCGATAATTGCACCGCTGGTGTACTGGTACTCTTCGCCAGGGGCGATATGTGGCTGGACGCCCACCACACCTTCGCCCTGGACTTCGGTTTCACGGCCATTGCCGTTAGTGATCAGCCAGTAACGTCCCAACAACTGCACTGGCGCTCGCCCCAGGTTGCGTATGGTTACAGTATAAGAAAAAACGTAACGCTCATTATCAGGTGAAGACTGCGCTTCAATGTAAACACTTTGAACCTGAATACACACTCGGGGCGAATTGATCATCGTTAACTCTCCTGCAAAGGCGCGTTCTCCGCCAGATAGTTCGCCATCTGGCAATATTGCGCGACAGAGATGTTTTCCGCTCGCATCGCCGGGTCGATGCCCATTCCTGTTAACACCTCGACGCTAAACAGATTGCCGAGACTGTTACGAATGGTTTTACGACGCTGGTTAAAGGCTTCGGTGGTGATACGGCTTAACACGCGAACATCTTTAACCGGGTAAGGCATCGTTGCATGAGGAACCAGGCGCACGACGGCGGAATCCACTTTTGGTGGTGGTGTAAAGGCTGATGGCGGTACTTCCAGCACCGGGATCACGTTGCAATAATATTGCGCCATGACGCTTAATCGACCATACGCTTTGCTGTTCGGTCCTGCAACCAGACGATTCACCACCTCTTTTTGCAACATAAAGTGCATGTCGGCAATGGCATCAGTATAGCTAAACAGATGGAACATCAACGGTGTGGAGATGTTATATGGCAGGTTACCGAAAACACGTAGCGGCTGACCCATTTTCTCGGCCAGTTCACCGAAGTTAAAGGTCATTGCATCCTGCTGATAAATCGTCAGTTTCGGGCCTAAGAACGGATGCGTTTGCAGACGTGCCGCCAGATCGCGGTCAAGTTCGATGACCGTCAGTTGATCCAGACGCTCACCGACAGGCTCGGTCAACGCTGCCAGACCGGGGCCGATTTCGACCATCGCCTGACCCTTCTGCGGGTTAATGGCAGAAACAATGCTGTCGATCACGAACTGATCGTTGAGAAAGTTTTGCCCGAAGCGTTTACGGGCTAAGTGGCCCTGGTGGACTCGTTTATTCATTGGGTATTAACAATCATTTTGATGGCGAGATTAAGCGCCGTAATAAAACTGCCGACATCAGCTTTGCCACGTCCCGCCAGTTCCAGCGCGGTGCCGTGGTCAACAGATGTGCGAATAAAGGGCAGGCCCAGCGTAATGTTCACACCGCGCCCGAAGCCCTGGTATTTTAGCACGGGAAGACCCTGATCGTGGTACATCGCCAGCACCGCGTCGGCGTTGTCGAGATATTTAGGCTGAAACAGGGTATCGGCAGGCAGCGGCCCGTTGAGTTTCATCCCCTGCGCCCGTAACTCGTCGAGCACTGGAATGATGGTGTCTATCTCTTCCGTGCCCATATGACCGCCTTCGCCCGCGTGCGGATTCAGGCCACAGACCAGAATCTGCGGTTCGGCAATGCCAAATTTCGTACGCAAATCGTGATGTAAAATAGCAATCACTTCGTGCAGAAGTTGTGGGGTGATGGCGTCAGCAATATCGCGCAGCGGTAAATGCGTGGTTGCCAGCGCGACGCGAAGTTCTTCGGTCGCCAGCATCATCACCACTTTTTTCGCCTGCGAGCGTTCTTCGAAAAACTCGGTATGACCGGTAAACGGAATACCGGCGTCGTTAATGACGCCTTTATGCACCGGCCCGGTGATCAGCGCGGCAAATTCACCGTTCAGGCAGCCATCGCACGCTCGCGCCAGCGTCTCCACCACATAATGCCCATTTTCAACCGCTAATTGACCCACAGTTACAGATGCACGTAGCGCGACAGGAAGCAGCGTTAATGTGCCCGCAGTTTGCGGTTGCGCAGGGGAGTTGGGGGAATAAGGGCGGAGGGTAAGCGGCAAACCGAGCATCGCTGCCCGGTCGGTAAGGAGAGTGGTATCGGCACAAACAACCAGTTCGACCGGCCACTCACGTTGTGCAAGCTGGACAACTAAGTCCGGGCCAATCCCGGCTGGCTCGCCGGGAGTGATCACAACACGTTGGGTTTTAACCATTAGTTGCTCAAAATTTTCACATAGGCGCTGGCGCGTTGTTCCTGCATCCAGCTTGCTGCTTCTTCCGAGAACTTACGGTTCATCAGCATCCGGTAAGCACGATCTTTCTGCGCCGCATCGGTTTTATCAACATTACGGGTATCCAGCAGTTCGATTAAATGCCAGCCGAATGAAGAGTGAACCGGTGCGCTCATTTGACCTTTGTTCAGACGGGTCAGCGCGTCACGGAAGGCCGGATCAAAAATATCTGGCGTAGCCCAGCCGAGATCGCCGCCCTGGTTAGCAGAGCCGGGATCCTGGGAGAACTCTTTCGCCGCAGCGGCAAACGTGGTTTTGCCACTCTTGATATCGGCAGCAATCTGTTCCAGTTTCACGCGGGCCTGTTCGTCAGTCATGATCGGAGATGGTTTCAGCAGAATATGGCGAGCGTGTACTTCGGTCACCGAGATATTTTTGCTTTCGCCGCGCAGGTCGTTAACTTTCAGAATGTGGAAGCCGACGCCGGAACGAATCGGACCAACAATATCGCCTTTCTTCGCGGTACTTAATGCCTGGGCGAAAATCCCTGGCAGTTCCTGAATGCGTCCCCAGCCCATCTGGCCACCGTTCAGCGCCTGCTGATCGGCAGAGTGAGCGATCGCCAGCTTACCGAAATCAGCGCCGTTACGAGCCTGATCGACAATGGCGCGCGCCTGCGTTTCCGCTTCGTTCACCTGCTCAGAAGACGGATTTTCCGGCAGCGGGATCAGGATGTGGCTCAAGTTCAGTTCAGTGCTGGCATCATTCTGATTACCGACCTGCTGCGCCAGAGCTTCAACTTCCTGCGGCAGGATAGTGATGCGACGACGTACTTCGTTGTTACGCACTTCAGAGATAATCATCTCTTTGCGGATCTGGTTACGATAGGTGTTGTAGTTCAGTCCATCGTAGGCCAGACGGCTGCGCATCTGATCCAGCGTCATGTTGTTCTGTTTGGCAATGTTAGCAATCGCCTGATCGAGCTGCTCATCGGAGATTTTTACTCCCATTTTCTGCCCCATCTGCAGGAGGATTTGATCCATGATCAAACGCTCCATGATTTGGTGGCGCAGTGTCGCGTCATCAGGAAGTTGCTGCCTTGCCTGGGCGGCATTCATTTTTACCGACTGCATTAATCCATCAACGTCGCTTTCCAGCACGACGCCGTTATTGACGACGGCTGCGACTTTATCGACTACCTGGGGGGCAGCGAAACTGGTATTCGCGATCATCGCGATACCGAGAAGCAGCGTTTTCCAGTTCTTCATACTTTTTCCATTTCAATTAACCGCACTGCGGATTACGTGGTAAATCAACAAATCACAAAGAGTTTTGATACGGCAGAATGTTCGAACGTAGCATCTCTTGCGTACCCAGACCGTAGTTGGAACTCAGGCCGCGCAGTTCGATGTTAAAGCCGATTGCGTTGTCATATACCGCATGTTGTTTATCGTTATCCCAACCGTTCAGCTTCCGCTCGTAACCGACGCGAATCGCATAGCAGCAGGAGCTGTATTGCACACCTAACATTGAGTCGGCCTGCTTGTTCGCATTGGTATCGTAGTAGTAGGCTCCAACGATTGACCAACGATCGGCAATCGGCCAACTGGCGACGGCACCTACCTGCGAAATACCGTTCTTATACTGTTCGGCAGTGGAATAGTATTTAGGCAATGTAGCCTGAATATATTCCGGGCTGGCGTAACGGTAGTTGAACTGCACCAGACGGTCTTCATCCCGACGGTATTCAATGCTGGAGCTACTGGTTGCTACGTTATCCAGACGAGTATCGTACTGAATCCCGCCACGCAGCCCCCAACGCTCGGAGATGCGCCAGTAAGTATCGCCTGCCCATACCAGTGAGCCAGTTTTGTCGTCATTCTCCCATTTTATGTTGTCATCGCCGGTGCGAGACTCCGTGAAATAGTAGATTTGACCAACGGAAATATTAAAACGTTCAACGGCTGCGTCATCATATACGCGAGTTGTGACACCGGTCGTTACCTGGTTAGCAGAAGCAATACGGTCAAGACCACCGTAAGTCCGATCCCGGAACAGGCCCGAGTAGTCGGATTGCAACAAAGCAGAATCGTAGTTGTAGATATCGCTCTGATCGCGATACGGCACGTACAGGTATTGCGCACGCGGTTCCAGCGTTTGGGTGTAACCCGGTGCCAGCATTTCCATATCGCGCTCAAAGACCATTTTTCCGTCAACTTTAAATTGCGGCATTACACGGTTAACAGAGTCTGCCAACTTATTATTTTGTGGATTGCTGTTATACCAGTCGAGATTGGTCTGCTGATAATGCGTCGCCATCAGTTTGACTTCGGTATTCAGGCTTCCCCAGTTATTCGACAACGGGAGATTGATAGTCGGTTCCAGGTGCAGACGCGTAGCTTCTGGCATATTGCTATTGGTATTCACAAAATGCACTGCCTGGCCATAGATGCGGGTATCAAACGGACCGAGATCGTTATGGTAGTAGTTGACGTCTAACTGCGGTTCAGCGGCGTAGCTGTTACCACTGTTATTGTCAAAGACCTGGAACTGTTTGGTCGAAAGAGTGGCGTCAAAATTCTGCACTGCATAGCCAACGCTGAATTTTTGCGTTGCGTAACCATCAGTACTGGAACCGTACTTGTTATCGAAGTCATTGAAATAGGTAGGGTCGCTAACTTTGGTGTAGTCGATGTTAAAGCGCCACACCTGATCCATGACCCCGGAGTGTTGCCAGTAGAACAACCAACGACGTGAATTGCTATCTTCTGGATGTTCATCTTCATAGACTTTATCCGAAGGTAGATAGTCCAGCTCCATCAAGCCAGCACCCGCCTGGGTGAGATAACGGAATTCGTTTTCCCACATAATGTTGCCACGACGATGCATATAATGCGGCGTGATGGTGGCATCCATATTTGGCGCGATGTTCCAGTAATATGGCAGGTAGAACTCAAAGTAGTTGGTAGATGTGTACTTGGCGTTCGGGATCAAGAAACCTGAACGGCGTTTGTCACCCACCGGTAACTGCAGATACGGGCTATAAAAGATCGGAACCGGACCCACTTTAAAGCGGGCGTTCCAGATCTCTGCGACTTGTTCTTCGCGGTCATGAATAATTTCGCTACCTACCACGCTCCATGTATCAGAACCAGGCAGACAGGAGGTAAAGCTACCGTTATCCAGAATGGTGTAGCGGTTTTCGCCACGCTGTTTCATCAGGTCCGCTTTACCGCGCCCCTGGCGACCCACCATCTGGTAATCACCTTCCCAGACGTTGGTATCTTTGGTGTTCAGATTCGTCCAACCTTTCGGCCCCTTGAGGATCACCTGGTTATCGTCGTAATGGACGTTACTGAGCGCATCAACGGTACGTACAGGTTCCGGTTGTCCTGGTGCCTCTTTTTGATGGAGCTGCACTTCGTCGGCCTGCAGACGGCTGTTACCCTGCATGATATCCACGCTGCCAGTAAACACAGCGTCATCGGGGTAATTCCCCTTTGCATGGTCAGCATTAATCGTCACGGGTAAGTCGTTAGTATCGCCCTGTACCAGAGGACGGTCATAGCTTGGCACGCCCAACATACACTGTGAGGCGAGGTCGGCTGCCAGTCCCTGTTGACTATAAAGGGCGGTGGCAATCATGGTGGCCAGGAGAGTGGGGATACGTTTTTTCATACGTTGATTTTATTGTTCCATCATCGGTAACGTTGCGCGTGACAAACGGTCAGAGACTAACGTACTCGTCATCTCTACGCTAGTGTTAATCCTGTCCGAATAGCGTCAGTGGTGTTAGGCACGGCATTGAATGACAGGTATGATAATGCAAATTATAGGCGATGTCCCACAATTGACCGCAGCCGGAAAACGGTAAAAGCACCTTTATATTGTGGGAGATAGCCCTGATATCCGTCTGTCGATTTGGGGAATATATGCAGTATTGGGGAAAAATCATTGGCGTGGCCGTGGCCTTACTGATGGGCGGCGGCTTTTGGGGCGTTATATTAGGTCTGTTAATCGGCCATATGTTTGATAAAGCCCGTGGCCGCAAAATGGCGTGGTTCGCCAACCAGCGTGAGCGTCAGGCGCTGTTTTTTGCCACCACGTTTGAAGTGATGGGGCATTTAACCAAATCCAAAGGACGTGTTACTGAGGCTGATATTCATGTCGCCACATTGCTCATGGATCGGATGAATTTACACGGCGCTTCCCGTACAGCGGCGCAAAATGCGTTCCGGGTCGGAAAATCAGACAATTACCCACTGCGCGAAAAGATGCGACAGTTTCGCAGTGTCTGCTTTGGTCGTTTTGACTTAATTCGTATGTTTCTGGAGATCCAGATTCAGGCGGCGTTTGCCGATGGTTCGCTGCATCCAAATGAACGCGCAGTGCTGTATGTGATTGCCGAAGAGTTAGGGATCTCCCGCGCCCAGTTTGACCAGTTCTTGCGTATGATGCAGGGCGGTGCGCAGTTTGGTGGCGGTTATCAGCAACAGTCTGGCGGTGGCAACTGGCAGCAGGCGCAACGAGGCCCGACGCTGGAAGATGCCTGTAATGTGCTGGGTGTGAAGCCGACGGATGAGGCGACCACCATTAAACGTGCCTACCGTAAGCTAATGAGCGAACATCATCCGGATAAGCTGGTGGCGAAAGGTCTACCGCCGGAGATGATGGAGATGGCGAAACAGAAAGCACAGGAAATTCAGCAAGCGTATGAGCTGATTAAGCAGCAGAAAGGATTTAAATAAGTTTCAAATTGTAGGCCTGATAAGACGCGGCCCGCGTCGCATCAGGCAATCGGCGCAAAATTGCCGGATGCGGCGTGAACGCCTTCTCCGGCCTACCGAACTTCGCCAGCGTGACGATTAAAAATCCGCTGGCGCTTTAAACGTCATACTATTGCCATATGCCGGATGGGTAATCGTCAACATCTCTGCATGTAACAATAACCGCGGTGCCATCGCTCTCGCTTCTGGTGAAGCATAAAAACGATCGCCAAGAATCGGATGACCCAGCGCCAGCATATGCACACGTAGCTGATGAGAACGTCCGGTAATCGGCTTTAACACCACTCTTGCGGTGTTATCCGCCGCATACTCCACCACTTCATATTCCGTCTGCGCAGGCTTACCCGTTTCGTAACAGACTTTCTGTTTCGGGCGGTTTGGCCAGTCGCAAATCAGTGGCAGATCGACCAGACCTTCGGCGGGGGATGGATGCCCCCAGACGCGAGCCACATACTGCTTTTTCGGCTCGCGCTCGCGGAACTGACGTTTTAATTCTCGCTCCGCGGCTTTAGTCAGCGCCACTACAATCACGCCGCTGGTGGCCATATCCAGGCGATGTACCGATTCCGCCTGCGGATAATCACGCTGAATGCGCGTCATCACGCTGTCTTTGTGCTCCTCCAGACGCCCCGGCACAGACAACAACCCACTCGGCTTGTTGACCACCATAATGTGAGTATCCTGATACAGGACAACCAGCCAGGGTTCCTGCGGCGGATTGTAGTTTTCCATCCCCATCTTCGGCTCCGTTACTGATGCGTTACAACGATCAAACGCAGGGCATCCAGACGCCAGCCTGCCTGATCCAGACTTTCCATAACCTGCTGACGGTTGCTCTCAATGGCAGCCAGTTCGTCGTCACGAATGTTCGGGTTAACCGCGCGCAGTGCTTCCAGACGCGACAGTTCCGCAGACAGTTTTTCGTCGGCTTCGTTACGTGCCGCATCAATCAATGCACGGGCAGACTTCTCAATCTGCGCTTCGCCCAGTTGCAGAATGGCGTGAACCTCTTGCTGCACAGCGTTAACCAGCTTGCTACCGGTGTGGCGATTCACTGCGTTAAGCTGACGGTTGAAGGTTTCAAACTCTACCTGCGCCGCCAGGTTGTTGCCGTTTTTATCCAGCAGCATACGCACTGGTGTCGGCGGCAGGAAGCGGTTGAGTTGCAACTGCTTCGGTGCCTGTGCTTCAACCACGTAAATCAGCTCCAGCAACAGCGTGCCTACAGGCAGCGCTTTGTTTTTTAGCAGCGAAATCGTGCTACTGCCGGTATCGCCAGAAAGGATCAGATCCAGACCGTTGCGGATCAGCGGATGCTCCCAGGTAATAAACTGTGCATCTTCACGCGCCAGCGCTACTTCACGGTCGAAGGTGATGGTAATACCGTCTTCCGACAAACCCGGGAAGTCCGGCACCAGCATATGATCGGAAGGCGTCAGTACGATCAGGTTGTCGCCACGATCGTCCTGGTTGATACCAATAATATCGAACAGGTTCATGGCGAAGGCGATCAGGTTGGTATCGTCATCCTGTTCTTCAATGCTTTCAGCCAGCGCCTGGGCTTTTTCGCCGCCGTTGGAATGGATCTCCAGCAGACGGTCACGGCCCTGCTCCAGTTGCGCTTTCAGGGCTTCATGTTGCTCGCGGCAATTTTTGATCAACTCATCAAAGCCTTCGGTTTGATCCGGTGAAGCCAGGTAGTTAATCAGATCGTTGTACACACTATCGTAGATAGCGCGTCCGGTCGGGCAGGTGTGCTCGAATGCATCCAGACCTTCGTGATACCAGCGCACCAGTACCGACTGGGCTGTTTTCTCCAGATAAGGTACGTGGATCTGAATATCGTGCGCCTGACCGATACGATCCAGACGACCAATACGCTGTTCCAGCAGATCCGGGTTGAACGGCAGATCGAACATCACCATGTGGCTGGCGAACTGGAAGTTACGCCCTTCAGAACCGATTTCTGAGCACAGCAGTACCTGCGCGCCGGTGTCTTCTTCTGCAAACCAGGCGGCAGCGCGGTCACGTTCGATAATCGACATGCCTTCGTGGAACACGGCTGCGCGGATACCTTCACGCTCGCGCAGTACCTGCTCCAGTTGCAGCGCGGTGGCAGCTTTGGCGCAGATCACCAGCACTTTCTGCGAGCGGTGGCTGGTCAGGTAGCCCATCAACCACTCAACGCGCGGATCGAAGTTCCACCAGGTGGCGTTATCGCCTTCAAATTCCTGATAAATACGTTCCGGGTAGAGCATATCGCGAGCGCGATCTTCCGCACTCTTACGTGCGCCCATAATGCCGGACACTTTAATTGCCGTCTGATACTGCGTCGGCAGCGGCAGCTTAATGGTGTGCAGTTCGCGTTTCGGGAAGCCTTTTACGCCATTACGCGTGTTACGGAACAGCACGCGGCTGGTGCCGTGGCGATCCATCAGCATGGAAACCAGCTCCTGACGGGCGCTCTGGGCATCTTCACTATCGCTGTTTGCAGCCTGCAATAGCGGTTCGATGTCCTGCTCGCCAATCATTTCACCTAACATGTTCAGCTCGTCGTTGCTCAGTTTGTTACCAGCCAGCAGCATGGCAACGGCATCGGCCACCGGACGATAATTTTTTTGCTCTTCAACGAATTGCGCGAAATCGTGGAAACGGTTCGGGTCCAGCAGACGCAGGCGGGCAAAGTGGCTTTCCATCCCCAGTTGTTCCGGGGTTGCGGTCAGCAGCAGAACGCCAGGCACATGCTCTGCCAGTTGTTCAATGGCCTGATATTCACGGCTCGGCGCATCTTCGCTCCACACCAGGTGGTGCGCTTCATCGACAACCAGAAGATCCCATTCGGCTTCGCACAGATGTTCCAGACGCTGTTTGCTGCGGCGGGCAAAATCTAGCGAGCAAATCACCAGTTGTTCGGTATCGAACGGGTTGTAGGCGTCGTGCTGGGCTTCGGCGTAACGCTCGTCATCAAACAGCGCAAAACGCAGGTTGAAGCGGCGCAGCATTTCTACCAGCCACTGATGTTGCAAGGTTTTCGGCACGATAATCAGCACACGCTCGGCAGCGCCAGACAGTAGTTGCTGATGCAGGATCATCCCAGCTTCAATGGTTTTCCCTAAACCGACTTCGTCAGCCAGCAGGACACGCGGCGCATGGCGGCGGCCGACATCATGCGCGATGTTGAGCTGATGCGGGATCAGGCTGGTACGCTGACCGCGCAGGCCACTGTACGGCATACGGAACTGTTCGCTGGAATACTTACGCGCGCGATAACGCAACGCAAAGCGGTCCATACGGTCAATCTGCCCGGCAAACAGACGATCCTGCGGTTTGCTGAACACCAGCTTGCTATCAAGGAAAACTTCACGCAGAGCCACGCCGGACTCTTCGGTATCCAGGCGAGTACCGATATAGGTCAGCAAGCCATTTTCTTCTTTTACTTCTTCGACTTGCATCTGCCAGCCGTCATGGCTGGTAATGGTATCACCAGGGTTGAACATCACGCGGGTCACGGGAGAATCACTGCGTGCATACAGACGGTTTTCACCAGTAGATGGGAAAAGTAAAGTGACAGTTCGCGCATCCACCGCGACAACGGTTCCAAGTCCTAATTCGCTTTCTGTATCGCTGATCCAGCGTTGACCAAGTGTAAAAGGCATATGTGTTTGGCTCTATATCTTTAATTGCAGGCAATAACTACCCGCTACCAGGCTAATGCGGTAGTGGTGTTATTCAGGTCCAGGAATGGAAAGGGCGCTATGGTACTGGATGGCGGCGCTTTCGTCACGCATCAAAATGGCATCTGACGAACTCTTTTTTTGCTCAAAATAGCCCAAGTTGCCCAGTCATAAGTGTAGCAAAATTATCCTCAATAAAGGGGAGTATTCCTTCCGCCACAGGTTGAAGCTGGCGGGTCAGATAGTGTTCGTAATCCAGCGGCGAACGTTGATAGTCCAGCGGCTCCGGGCCGTTGGTGGTCCATACGTACTTAATGGTGCCGCGGTTCTGGTATTGCAAGGGGCGGCCGCGCTTTTGGTTTTCTTCATCGGCAAGGCGAGCAGCGCGTACGTGAGGCGGCACATTTCGTTGATATTCGCTTAGCGGGCGGCGGAGCCGTTTACGGTAAACCAGTCGGGCATCCAGTTCGCCCGCCATCAGTTTGTCGATAGTTTCGCGCACGTATTCCTGATACGGTTCATTGCGAAAGACACGCAAATACAGCTCCTGCTGAAACTGCTGAGCCAGCGGTGTCCAGTCGGTACGCACGGTTTCCAGTCCTTTAAACACCATCCGTTGCTTGTCGCCTTCCTGAATCAGCCCGGCATAACGCTTTTTACTGCCGGTATCAGCTCCGCGAATGGTAGGCATCAGAAAACGGCAGAAATGAGTTTCATACTCCAGTTCCAGTGCGCTGGTCAGCCGTTGTTTTTGCAGCGTTTCCGCCCACCAGGCGTTAACGTGCTGTACCAGTGCGCGACCGATTTTCGCCGCCTCTTCTTCGCAATGTGCGCCTTTCAGCCAGACAAATGTTGAGTCGGTGTCACCGTAGATCACGTCATAACCCTGTGCTTCAATTAACGCTTTGGTTTGTCGCATGATCTGATGGCCGCGCATGGTGATCGACGACGCCAGGCGCGGATCGAAGAATCGACAGGCGGTGGTGCCGAGCACGCCATAAAAGGCATTCATAATGATCTTCAGCGCCTGCGACAGCGGCTTATTGCCCTGGCGTTTGGCTTCATCACGCCCGTGCCAGATGTTAGTCACAATCTCCGGCAGGCAATGTTTCTCCCGCGAAAACCACGCATCGAGAAAACCTTCTGTGCTGTGCTCTGGATCAGGCTGCGCCATGCCTTCCACCAACCCGACGGGATCAATCAGAAAGGTGCGGATGATCGACGGGTACAGGCTTTTGTAGTCCAGCACCAACACCGAATCATAAAGTCCGGGTCGTGAATCCATCACATAGCCGCCAGGGCTGGCGTGAGGCGGCACTTCACCGAGATTGGGGGCGACATATCCGGCGCGATGCATACGCGGAAAATAGAGATGACCAAACGCAGCCACCGAACCGCCGTGCCTGTCAACCGGCAGGCCGTTCACCGTCGCTCGTTCGAGTAAAAATGGCATGATCTCGGTTTTATGGAAGATCTGTGTGACCAGTTCGCAATCTTTCAGGTTATAAGTCGCCAGTGCAGGCTTATCTTCGGTGAAACGGCGGTCAATTTCGTCCATGCGATCCCACGGGTTATCGATAGATTTGCCTTCGCCTAACAATTCCTGGGCAACGGTTTCCAGCGAAAACGAAGAGAAATTCCAGAACGCAGATTTCAGCGCTTCAATACCATCGATAATCAGCCGACCTTTGGCCTGGGCGAAAAAGACACCGTTTTTAAAGCCGTGCTCGCGCCACTCCAGCTCACTGTTATCGCGCCCCAGAGGCAGGGGAATGCGATAACGCTCGGCATGTTTTTGCAGCATCCGTAGATCGAACTGCACTACGTTCCAGCCGATGATCACATCCGGATCGTGAGTTGCAAACCAGGCGTTGAGTTTTTCCAGTAGTTGCGGACGGCTGGCAACATACTCCAGATCGAAATTGAGCGCGGAGGCGTCGCCATTCTCTGGCCCCAGCATATAAACGATGCGCTGCCCGCAACCTTCCAGGCCGATACAGTACAGCTCACCGTGGCGGGTGGTTTCAATATCAATAGAAACCCACTTGAGCGGCGGACGATAGTCGGGATTAGGTTTCAGACGGGCGTTGACGATAGCGCCATCACGGAAATCACCGTCGACCCACACCGGAGCGGTGATAAAACGCTCCATCAGATAACGTTCTGGCGGACGCACATCGGCCTCGTAAACGGTGACGCCAGCTTCACGCAGGCGCTTTTCGTAATTCATCAACTGGCGATGGGCGCGACAGTAAAGGCCATGCACTGGCTGGCGGTGAAAATCCTTTAACGCCAGCGGCGTCAGACGAAATCCTTGCTCACTTTGCAAAATGAGCTGGGCGCGGGGAACCTGATCGGTGGGAATAAACGCCACGGATTCTTGCGGCGCAAGCGTAACGTGCAACGGCCCGTTGTCCGTCGCTAACCAAAAGGAAACTTCGGTTCCTTGCGGGGTATCCCGCCAGTGTCGGGTTAAGATAAAACCTGCCTGCGCCACGCTGAAAATCCATCAAAAAACCAGGCTTGAGTATAGCCTGGTTTCGGTCGATTGGCTGTGGTTTTATACAGTCATCACTGCCCGTAATACGCCTTCGCACCATGTTTACGCAGGTAGTGCTTGTCCAGCAGCGTTTGCTGCATATCCGGTAACCGTGGCGCTAACTGGCGGCAGAAAATCCCCATATAAGCGACTTCTTCCAGCACGATGGCGTTGTGTACCGCATCTTCGGCGTTTTTACCCCACGCAAACGGGCCGTGAGAATGCACCAGCACGCCAGGCATTTGCGCCGCATCGATACCCTGTTTTTCGAAGGTTTCGACGATGACATTACCGGTTTCCCACTCATATTCGCCGTTGATTTCCGCATCGGTCATTTTGCGGGTGCAGGGAATGGTGCCGTAGAAATAGTCGGCGTGGGTAGTGCCAGTTGCCGGGATTGACTGGCCTGCCTGTGCCCAGATCGTGGCATGGCGGGAGTGGGTGTGCACAATGCCGCCGATGGACGGGAATGCCTGATAGAGCAGCCGGTGAGTTGGCGTGTCGGAGGAGGGCTTTTTCGTTCCTTCAACCACTTCACCGGTTTCGATGCTGACCACGACCATA
This sequence comes from Escherichia marmotae, assembly GCF_002900365.1. Taxonomy (NCBI): domain Bacteria; kingdom Pseudomonadati; phylum Pseudomonadota; class Gammaproteobacteria; order Enterobacterales; family Enterobacteriaceae; genus Escherichia; species Escherichia marmotae. The sequence continues at coordinate 2,457,839 of NZ_CP025979.1, read as the reverse complement.
TCGTCGGCGGTCATGATGCTGTAATCGACGCCGGAAGGTTTGATCACAAAGACGCCGCGCTCGCGATCAACGGCGCTGACGTTGCCCCAGGTCAGTGTGACCAGGTTGTGTTTTGGGAGCGCCAGGTTGGCTTCTAATACCTGACGTTTGAGATCTTCTAACATGTTGACTCCTTCGTGCCGGATGCGCTTTGCTTATCCGGCCTACAAAATCAGCCTTCGGCTCGCAATCGCAGGCCTGATAAGACGCGCCAGCGTTGCATCAGGTGCTGAATGCCGGATGCGCTTTGCTTATCCGGCCTACAAAATCAGCCTTCGGCTCGCAATCGCAGGCCTGATAAGACGCGCCAGCGTTGCATCAGGTGCTGAATGCCGGATGCGCTTTGCTTATCCGGCCTACAAAATCAGCCTTCGGCTCGCAATCGCAGGCCTGATAAGACGCGCCAGCGTTGCATCAGGTGCTGAATGCCGGATGTGCTTTGCTTATCCGGGCCTACAAAATCAGCCTTCGGCTCGTAATTGTAGGCCTGATAAGACGCGCCAGCGTTGCATCAGGCGTTGCTTACCTGATGTCGCTAATTAGCGACGAAATCCGTAATACACTTCGTTCCAGCGCAGCGCGTCTTTAAACGCAGGCAGGCGGGTGTCGTTATCAATCACCGTGATTTCAATGTCGTGCATCTCGGCAAACTGGCGCATATCGTTCAGGTTCAGCGCATGACTGAAGACGGTATGGTGTGCGCCACCAGCGAGGATCCACGCTTCGGAAGCGGTTGGCAGATCCGGTTGCGCTTTCCACAGTGCATTCGCCACCGGCAGTTTCGGCAGGGAGTGCGGCGTTTTCACCGTATCGATGCAATTAACCAGCAGACGATAACGATCACCGAGATCAATCAGGCTGGCGACGATGGCCGGGCCAGTTTGAGTGTTGAAGATCAGGCGGGCAGGATCATCTTTACCGCCAATACCAAGGTGCTGAACGTCGAGGATCGGTTTCTCTTCCGCCGCGATCGACGGACAGACTTCCAGCATGTGGGAGCCGAGCACCAGGTCATTACCTTTCTCGAAATGATAGGTATAGTCCTCCATAAAGGAGGTGCCGCCCTGCAGACCGGTTGACATCACCTTCATGATGCGAAGCAGGGCGGCAGTTTTCCAGTCGCCTTCGCCCGCAAAGCCATAGCCCTGTTGCATCAGACGTTGTACGGCGAGACCAGGGAGTTGTTTCAGACCGTGCAGATCTTCAAAGGTGGTAGTGAACGCGTGGAAGCCACCTTGTTCCAGGAAACGCTTCATTCCCAGCTCAATCCGTGCCGCTTCCAGCACGTTCTGCCGTTTTTCACCGTGGATCTGTGTGGCAGGCGTCATGGTGTAGCTGCTTTCGTACTCATCAACCAGCGCGTTGACATCGCCATCGCTGATCGAGTTAACCACCTGCACCTGGTCGCCAACCGCCCAGGTATTAACGGAGAAACCGAACTTGATCTGCGCGGCAACTTTATCGCCGTCAGTGACCGCCACTTCACGCATATTGTCGCCAAAGCGGCAGACTTTCAGATGACGGGTATCCTGTTTAGACACTGCCTGGCGCATCCAGGAGCCGATACGTTCATGAGCTTGTTTATCCTGCCAGTGACCGGTGACCACGGCATGTTGCTGGCGCATACGAGCGCCGATGAAGCCGAACTCGCGGCCGCCGTGTGCGGTCTGGTTCAGGTTCATAAAGTCCATATCGATGCTGTCCCACGGTAATGCAGCGTTAAACTGGGTGTGGAATTGCAGCAGTGGTTTGTTGAGGATGGTCAATCCGTTGATCCACATTTTGGCCGGGGAGAAAGTGTGCAGCCACACCACCAGACCCGCGCAACGCTCGTCATAATTGGCGTCACGGCAAATCGCGGTGATTTCATCCGGCGTGGTGCCCAGTGGTTTCAGCACCAGTTTACAGGGCAGTTTCGCTTCCGTATTCAGCGCCTTAACGACGTGCTCGGCATGTTGGGTGACTTGACGCAGGGTTTCCGGGCCATACAGATGCTGGCTGCCAATGACAAACCACACTTCATAATTATCAAAAATCGTCATTATCGTGTCCTTATAGAGTCGGAACGGCCTGGGCAGCCTGTGCCGGGGCAGAAGTTGGAAGGTAGTGTTGTTCGGCGCTCATCGCCCACTGCTGATAGCGGCGATAAAGCTGTTCAAAGTGTTGTGCCTGTTCGCTGCGCGGTTGCAGCGTTTTCTCGACCGCGCTGGCCATTTTTTGTTGTGCTGATGGGATATCTGAGTGCACTTTTGCGGCAACGGCGGCGAAAATCGCTGCGCCGAGCGCGCAGCACTGGTCAGAAGCGACAATTTGTAGCGGGCGATTCAGCACGTCGCAGCAGGCCTGCATAATGACCTGGTTTTTGCGGGCGATGCCGCCCAGCGCCATCACGTTATTGACGGCGATCCCCTGCCCGGTGAAGCACTCCATAATTGCGCGCGCGCCAAAGGCGGTAGCGGCAATCAAACCGCCAAACAGCAGAGGAGCATCGGTAGCGAGATTCAGATCGGTAATCACCCCTTTCAGGCGTTGGTTAGCGTTTGGCGTGCGGCGACCGTTAAACCAGTCGAGTACCATCGGCAGGTGATCCAGAGACGGATTTTTGGCCCACGCCTCGGTCAGCGCAGGTAACAGTTGTTTCTGGCTGGCGTTGATTTGTTCTTTCAGTTCCGGATGCCGGGCGGCAAGTTGTTCCAGCGGCCAGCCGAGTACGCGACCAAACCAGGCGTAGATATCACCAAATGCTGACTGACCGGCCTCCAGGCCGATAAACCCAGGCACTACACTGCCATCAACCTGACCGCAAATACCTTTCACTGCGCGCTCGCCAACGCTGTGTTTGTCGGCAATGAGAATGTCGCAGGTAGAAGTACCGATCACTTTTACCAGTGCGTTAGGCTGTGCGCCCGCGCCGACCGCGCCCATATGGCAGTCAAACGCGCCACCAGAAATCACTACGCTTTCAGGCAGACCGAGACGCTGCGCCCATTCCGGGCATAAAGTGCCAACTGGAATATCGGCAGTCCAGGTGTCAGTAAACAGCGGGGAGGGCAAATGTCGATTGAGGAGCGGGTCCAACTCATCAAAGAAACTGGCTGGTGGAAGACCGCCCCAGCTTTCATGCCACAGTGATTTGTGTCCGGCGCTGCAACGCCCGCGACGGATATCTTGCGGGCGAGTGGTGCCAGAGAGCAGGGCTGGCACCCAGTCACATAGCTCAATCCACGACGCGGCTGATTGCGCCACGGCGCTGTCCTGGCGGGTAACGTGGAGTATTTTCGCCCAGAACCATTCGCTGGAATAAATACCGCCAATATAGCGAGAATAGTCAACTTTGCCGGGTGCGTGACACAAGCGGGTGATCTCTTCCGCTTCTTCAACCGCTGTGTGGTCTTTCCACAAGACGAACATCGCGTTCGGGTTTTCAGCAAACTCCGGGCGTAGCGCCAGCACGTTGCCGTCGGCGTCGATTGGTGCAGGCGTGGAGCCAGTGCTATCCACACCAATGCCGACCACATCCGCGCGTTGTTCGGCGTTAAGCTCTGCAAGCACAGTTTTTAGCGCCGCTTCCATTGACTCAATGTAGTCACGTGGATGATGACGGAACTGGTTATTTGGGGCATCACAAAATTGCCCTTCCTGCCAACGGGGATACCACTCTACGCTGGTGGCGATCTCTTCACCGGTGGCGCAGTCCACCGCCAAAGCTCGCACAGAATCACTGCCAAAATCGAGGCCAATTGCAATCGCCATCGTTTCACTCCATCCAAAAAAACGGGTATGGAGAAACAGTAGAGAGTTGCGATAAAAACAGTCAGGCAGTATTCGCTAATCTTATGGATAAAAATGCTATGGCATAGCAAAGTGTGACGCCGTGCAAATAATCAATGTGGACTTTTCTGCCGTCATTATAGACACTTTTGTTACGCGTTTTTGTCATGGCTTTCGGCCCCCTTTGTTACAAAATGCTTTTCACAAGCGGGGTTGCCGGTTGGATTAGCGAGAAGAGCCAGTAAAAGACGCAGTGACGGTCATGTCTGATGCAATATGGACAATTGGTTTCTTCTCTGAACGGCGGGAGTATGAAAAGTATGGCTGAAGCGCAAAATGATCCCTTGCTGCCGGGTTACTCGTTTAACGCCCATTTGGTGGCGGGTTTAACACCGATTGAGGCCAACGGTTATCTCGATTTTTTTATCGACCGACCGCTGGGAATGAAAGGCTATATTCTCAATCTCACCATTCGTGGACAGGGTGTGGTGAAAAATCAGGGACGAGAATTTGTTTGCCGACCGGGGGATATTTTGTTGTTCCCGCCGGGAGAAATTCATCACTACGGTCGTCATCCGGAGGCTCGTGAATGGTATCACCAGTGGGTTTACTTTCGTCCTCGCGCCTACTGGCACGAATGGCTTAACTGGCCGTCGATATTTGCCAATACCGGTTTCTTTCGCCCGGACGAAGCGCACCAGCCGCATTTCAGCGAGTTGTTTGGGCAAATTATTAACGCCGGACAAGGAGAAGGGCGCTATTCGGAACTGCTGGCGATAAATCTTCTTGAGCAATTGTTACTGCGGCGGATGGAAGCGATCAATGAGTCGATGCATCCGCCAATGGATAATCGGGTACGCGAGGCTTGTCAGTACATCAGCGACCACCTGGCAGACAGCAATTTTGATATCGCCAGCGTTGCACAGCATGTCTGCCTGTCGCCGTCGCGTTTGTCGCATTTGTTCCGTCAGCAGTTAGGGATTAGCGTCTTAAGCTGGCGTGAGGATCAACGCATTAGCCAGGCGAAGCTGCTATTGAGTACAACCCGGATGCCTATCGCGACGGTCGGGCGCAATGTTGGCTTTGATGATCAACTCTATTTCTCGCGGGTATTTAAAAAATGTACTGGGGCCAGCCCAAGCGAGTTCCGTGCTGGTTGTGAAGAAAAAGTGAATGATGTAGCTGTCAGGTTGTCATAACTGGTAACGAATCAGAGAATTGACGGCTTGACGGAGTAGCATTGGGTTTGCAGAATCCCTGCTTCGTCCATTTGACAGGTAAATTATGCAAGCATTGCTGGAACACTTTATTACCCAATCCACCGTTTATTCGCTGATGGCGGTGGTATTGGTGGCTTTTCTGGAGTCGCTGGCGCTGGTCGGTTTGATTTTGCCCGGTACGGTACTGATGGCGGGGCTGGGAGCGCTGATTGGCAGCGGCGAGTTAAGTTTCTGGCACGCCTGGCTGGCGGGGATTGTTGGCTGCCTGATGGGGGACTGGATCTCTTTCTGGCTGGGCTGGCGTTTTAAAAAGCCGCTCCATCGTTGGTCGTTTCTGAAGAAAAACAAAGCGTTGCTCGATAAAACCGAACATGCGTTGCATCAACACAGCATGTTTACCATTCTGGTCGGTCGTTTTGTCGGCCCGACGCGTCCGCTGGTGCCAATGGTGGCAGGGATGTTGGATCTGCCCGTAGCAAAATTTATTACGCCAAATATTATCGGCTGCCTGCTGTGGCCACCGTTTTACTTCCTACCGGGGATTCTGGCGGGGGCGGCGATTGATATTCCTGCCGGGATGCAGAGCGGTGAATTTAAGTGGTTATTGCTGGCAACGGCGGTGTTTTTGTGGGTTGGCGGCTGGTTGTGCTGGCGGTTATGGCGCAGTGGCAAAGTAACCGATCGCTTAAGCCATTATTTGTCGCGTGGTCATCTGCTGTGGCTGACGCCGCTAATTTCTGGCGTTGGGGTAGTGGCGCTGGTGGTGTTGATTCGCCATCCGTTGATGCCGGTGTATATCGATATTTTGCGTAAAGTGGTTGGGGTTTAGGGGCATAGTCTTGTACGGGGCGCCTGATGCGACGCTTGCCGCGTCTTATCAGGCTCACAATACGCCCCCCGTAGGTCGGATAAGGCGTTCACGCCGCATCCGACAGTGCATATTAGCCTTTAATTCCCAACAGCGCCGAAGCACTCGCCTTACCGCTCAATAACTCATTTGTCTTCCCCTGCCAGGCGATGCGCCCGTCGGCAACCACCACCGAGCGCGTGGCGATCCGCGCGGCATCTTCTACGCTATGTGACACCATCAATAGCGTCATTTTTTGCTGCTGGCAGCTCGTGCTCACCAGCGTCAACATCTCCTGACGCAGCGCCGGATCGAGTGCGGAGAACGGTTCATCAAGCAATAAAATGGGCTGTTCACGTACCAGACAGCGCGCTAACGCCACGCGCTGCCGCTGGCCGCCGGAAAGCTCACCCGGTAACCGCGCCATTAAATTATCAATCCCCATCTGACGGGCGATTGCGTGCATTTTCTCCTGCTGTATTGCGTTCAACTTCAATCCCGGATTCAATCCCAGCCCGATGTTCTGCGCTACCGTCAGGTGGCTGAACAGGTTGTTCTCCTGAAACAGCATTGATACCGGACGGCGTGACGGCGGTGTCGTCGTGTGATCAATACCGTCGATAGTCAGCGAACCGCTGGCTGGCGTCAGAAAACCGGCGATCAAATTCAGCAGGGTACTTTTACCTGCGCCGCTTGGCCCGAGGATCGCCACTTGCTCGCCGCGTTCCACCGTTAAGCTAAAACGCATTGGCAAATGGTGATAAAGCCAGGTGATATCAGTCAGTCTTAACATTTCGCCCCGGTAGTTTTTCAATCATGGTAAACAGCAGAAAACAGAGCAGCAGCAGAATTAATGCGGTGACCGCGCCGTCCTGGCTGCGGTAAGAGCCAATTTGCTGGTAGAGATAAAACGGCAGGGTGCGGAAATCATCGTTACCGAACAATGCCACCACACCAAAATCACCAATCGACAGCACGCAGGCAAAAGCCAGTGCCTGCGCCAGCGGACGTTTCAGGGCGCGCAGCTCGACCACTTTTAAACGCGACCAGCCTTCAATGCCCAACGACTGACACAACATGCTGTAGCGGGTGGTGATATCGCGCATCGGGTTTTCCAGCACTTTCAGCGCGTAAGGGATCGCCATTAGCGCATTGGTGAAAATCACAATGCCGTCAGCAGATTGTGGCAGGCCAGTAGTGTTGTTGAGCAATAAAAAGAAGCCCGTTGCCAGCACAATGCCGGGCATGGCGAGGATCAGCATTCCGCTCATCTCCAGTGTCTGACCAGCCAGCATTTTCTGCCGCGCCCGCAGTTCGCGACTGCTCCACAGCAGCATCATGGTCAGCACTACGCACAATACGCCTGCCGCCAGCGCGATGCGCAATGAGGTCCACAGTGCCTGCCACAGTACCGGTTGTGCCAGCACTTCTGGCAACTGGTAATTCACGCCATCAACGATCACCGCCAGTAACGGTGGCAGCAACAACAGCAGCGCCAGCACGATCAGCACCGTATCGCAAATGCGGCTGTGCAGACGATCATCCGGGTCGCGCCAACCGTGCAGCAGCGTAGTGCCGGGGGCGATGGCCTTACTTAATCGTTGGCTCAACAACACCAGTCCCAGACAGCACACCATCTGGATCAGCGCCAGCATTGCTGCGCGGGCGGGATCGTAGTCGTAACTCAGCGCCTGATAGATTGCCAGTTCGATAGTCGTCGCCTGTGGCCCGCCGCCCAGCGCCAGCACGGTGGCGAAGCTGGCGAAACAGAGCATAAAGATAAGCGCAGCAACCGGCGGGATTTGTCGCCGTAACCACGGCCATTCGACGAAGCGGAAAAAATGCCAGCCGCGCATCCCAAGCTGGGCGGCAAGTTGACGTTGTTCACCGGGGATGTTTTCCAGTGCCTGGAGTAATAAGCGGCTCGCCATCGGCAGATTAAAAAATACGTGCGCCAGCAAAATGCCTTGCAGGCCGTAGGGCGAAAAAGTCCACTCCAGCCCAAGCAATTGCCAGAGCGATGCCAGCCAGCCCTGGCGACCATAAACGCTAAGAATGCCGAAAACAGCGACCAGCACAGGCAGGATTAAGGTCATGGCGCACAGACGCAACAGCGCCTGCCGCCCCGGAAAGCGCCTGCGGTAGAGGGCGCGGGCGAGGAATATTGCGGGCACGACAGAGAGCAGCGCAGAGAGAAACGCCTGCCAGAAGGAGAAGCGCACCACATGCCACAAGTAGCTGTCCTGCCATATTGTTGCCCAGTCCCCCTGCGGCGCGTTCCACCACAGCGCGAGAAACGCCGCCAGTGCAACCGCCACCACCAGCGTGGCGGCGCTTACACCTGGAATTAACCAGCCAGGAATTAACGGCTGACGGCGCGTTGCCATTCGCTAATCCATGCCTGACGTTGTGCCGCCACTTCGGCTGGCGTGAATTCCAGCGTGGTGGCCGGTTTGGTCAGTTGTTCAAAACCGGCAGGTAGTGCGACGTTTGCTACCGGATACATCCAGTTGCCGGTTGGGATCGCATTCTGGAAAGCCGGAGAAACCATAAACTGGAGGAATTTTTGTGCCAGCTCCGGCTGCTTGCTGGCAGCGGTGCGGGCGGCGACTTCCACTTGCAGATAGTGACCTTCGCTAAAGTTGGCGGCGGCGTAGTTATCTTTCTTCTCTTCGAGAATGTGATAAGCCGGAGAAGTGGTGTAGCTCAATACCAGATCGCTTTCGCCTTTTAAAAACAGGCCATAGGCTTCGCTCCAGCCTTTGGTGACGGTGACGGTTTTCTTCGCCAGTTTCTGCCAGGCTTGCGGGGTGTCATCGCCATAGACTTTTTGCATCCACAGCAGCAGACCCAGACCTGGCGTACTGGTGCGTGGATCTTCATAAATCACCCGCCAGTTTTGATCGCTCTCAACCAGTTCTTTCAGGCTTTGCGGCGGATTTTTCAGTTTGTTCTTGTCATAGACGAAGGCGAAGTAGCCGTAATCAAATGGTACGAAAGTGTCATTATTCCAGCCGCCGGGTACATTGATCGCATCCGCTGACACGCCGCTTTTGGTAAACAGCCCGGTTTTGCTGGCGGCATCTAACAGATTGTTATCCAGACCCAGCACCACATCGGCTTTGCTGTTTTTACCTTCCATCCGCAGACGGTTGAGCAGCGAGACGCCATCTTCCAGCGCCACCAGTTTCAGTTCGCAATGACAGTCGGCTTCAAAGGCTTTTTTGACTACCGGACCTGGCCCCCAGTCGGCAGCGAAGGAGTCGTAGGTATAGACGGTCAGAACAGGTTTCGCAAAAACGGGCGCTGTGCACAGCAACAGCAAAGGAAGACATTTTTTTAACACTTTGCACCTCAAAGAAGAGTGGCAAAGGACTTGAGAAGGAGCCTCAAATCCCTTCGCCGGCGTTATCCGGATCAGGTTCGACGGGTATTTTCTCAGCGCACGCATTTGCGTGGCACCCCGTTGAGAACGGCGTTAGTGTAGTGAGTTTGTTATCAACCAGCAATCATGGATCCGGCGGTGCAAACCACGCTGATTTAAAATCGAACCATCCAAGGGTATTCATGCGCAGGCCGCGCATACTGCGTTGCCCCTGAATGATCAGCCAGTGATGGATCAATGGCACCATCGCTTTGCTGGTCACTAACTGCTGGCACCAGTTCGCCAGATTCATCTCGCCATTGCGCCAGCGCGCGGCATCGGCTTGCCAGTCGATCGGAATACAGTGTTGTAGCAGCGGCACTTCGCACAAATGCGCGAACAGCGAAAAATCCAGCGGCAGCGTAAAGTTGGCGCTGTTAAGCCAGATATCGCTTTCGATCTCTCCCGCATGCCACTGATCGTAGCTGATCTCGTTGATGTTAAGCGTTACCTGATGACTCGCCAGAATTTGCTGCATGATCCTGGCAATTACCCGATGTTCAATATGATCCTGATAAAAGGTCAGGGTAAGGCTTTCCAGCCCGGCGGGTTTTTCGCAATGCGTGGGGCGGGCATGGTGCCAACGGGGGAGCAGTCCGTAGGCCGGGAACCAGAGTTGCTGGTACTGTTCTTCCGCGAAGTAGACCAGATTGCTCGGAGAAAGAACGTAGCTTACCCAGTCTCTGACTTGCTGATTCGCCCCGCGATGGGTGCGGCTGTCGAACAGTAAATAGTAGCAACCTTCTTCCAGGCGGCTTTCAATCTCTTTTTCCTCACCCTGCGGCCCTTTCAGCATTAGCCCTCCGGCTGGCTCGTCGGCAATTTCCGGCAGAACCCAGACGTTAACTTCATCGATGAGTGCCCGATAACCGAAGAAGTCATCGAATGCCTGAATTTTCAACTGATTGGCGCTGTTACGCATTACCGCATACGGACCGGTGCCGATCGGATGACTGGCAAAGTTGCTGATGGTTTCCCATTCCCGCGGCAGGATCATCGCCGGAACTTGCCCCAGTAGTAACGGCAACCAACGATCGGGCTGCGTAAGATGGATATCCAGCGTCCAGGGCGTTGGCGAAACAATTTCAGCAATGTGGGAATAGAGCGGCTGCGTATTGAGCCGTTTCAAAGAGGCGATGACATCGTCCATTTCCAGCTCACGGCCATGATGAAATTGGATACCGGGACGTAAAAAGAAACGCCAGTGAAGTGGGGAAATTTGTTGCCAGTGGTGGGCAATGTCCGCCTCCAGTTCCCCATTTTCCTCATTTATGCGGGTTAACGCGCTGAAGATTTGCCGGGCGATATGCGTTTCGGAACGGCGTAATGCGCTGCCAGGTAGCAGATTACGCAACGGACGATAGTAGAGCACGCGCAGAATGTGCCGCCCCTGGCGGAAGCTACGCCCCAGATGGGAAACCAACATTTGCCGCACAGCGGTTTTATCACCGACGAGTTGCACCAGTTGATCGATACGATCCTGTTCCAGCAGATCCTCCGCCCGCTGTTGCTGAAGCGCAAGTCCGGTGTAGAGGAAGGTCAAACGCGAGCGTTTACCGCGGCCAACCTCCGCCTCCCACGTCAGCCAGCCACGATCCTGCATGGTGTTTAGCAGGGTGCGCATATGACGGCGGGAACAGCTCAATAACTCTGCCAGTTCGTTGAGCGTCGTGTTCTGCGATTTACCCTCGCAGCATTGCCACAGCCGGATGAACTGTTGTTGCAGACGACCTGAAGGCATAAAAGGGGAACTCCTGCGCAAAAGTCAGCAATTTTATTATCCCTATATTAAGTCAATAATTCTTAACGATGAAGCAAGGAGGTATCCCATTCGTCAGTTTTATCGGCACTATTTTGCAATGACAGCAATGATGTGCTGACTGAGTTGGTTAAGCGTTCCACAACGATTAGCCATGCTTGAATAACTGATGCAGTGGGAGGGGAGTCATTCTGACTACTGATCTGCAGACATCATGTGTGACTGAGTATTGGTGTTAATCGCCACGCCAGCAGTGAATACCTGCTGGCTTTTTTCTTTTTGGCGATTGAGTGCCGGATGCGGCGTGAATGCCTTATCCGACTCATAAAACTAGCGCATAAACGCCGGTTGCTTCTCTTCATAATCAGCAATGGCATCGCCGTGCTGCAACGTCAGACCGATGCTATCGAGACCGTTCATCATGCAGTGGCGGCGGAAGGCATCGATGGTAAAACGATAAGTTTTATTCCCCGCTTTCACCTCTTGCGCTTCCAGATCCACGTCGAAGTGAATTCCCGGATTAGCCTGCACCAGTGTAAACAGCTCGTCCACTTCGGCATCGCTTAATTTCACCGGCAGCAACTGGTTGTTAAAGCTGTTGCCGTAGAAGATGTCCGCGAAACTGGGCGCAATCACCACCTTAAATCCGTAATCGGTCAGCGCCCAGGGAGCGTGCTCACGCGAGGAGCCACAGCCGAAGTTTTCCCGCGCCAGTAAAATGGAAGCGCCCTGATATTGTGGGAAATTCAGCACGAAGTCCGGGTTTGGCTGTTGGCCTTTTTCATCCAGAAAACGCCAGTCGTTAAACAGATGCGCGCCAAAACCAGTGCGCGTCACTTTCTGCAAAAACTGTTTCGGGATAATGGCATCAGTGTCGACATTGGCGGCATCCAATGGAACAACCAGGCCTGTGTGTTTGATAAATTTCTCTGCCATGGTGTGCTCCTTATTTAATGTTGCGAATGTCAGCGAAATGACCGGTGACGGCAGCGGCGGCCGCCATTGCCGGGCTAACCAGATGCGTGCGCCCGCCGCGCCCCTGGCGGCCTTCAAAGTTACGGTTGCTGGTGGAGGCACAACGCTCGCCCGGATTCAGGCGATCGTTGTTCATCGCCAGACACATTGAGCAGCCAGGCAAGCGCCATTCAAAACCCGCTTCAATAAAAATTTTGTCCAGCCCTTCTGCTTCTGCCTGCGCTTTTACCGGGCCGGAGCCGGGAACGACCAGTGCCTGAACGCCTGGCGCAACTTTCCGCCCTTTGGCGATTTCCGCCGCTGCACGTAAATCTTCAATACGTGAGTTGGTGCAGGAACCGATAAATACTTTATCGATAGCGACTTCGGTCAGCGGAATACCCGGTTTCAGCCCCATATAGGCCAACGCTTTTTCTGCTGACGCGCGCTCAACCGGATCGGCAAACGAAGCGGGATCGGGAATATTGTCGTTCACGGAGATCACCTGGCCTGGGTTGGTGCCCCAGGTGACTTGCGGCGCAATCTCTTCTGCTTGCAGAGTAACAACGGTATCGAAAGTTGCACCTTCGTCGGTTTGCAGTGTTTTCCAGTAGGCGACGGCGTCGTCGAAATCTTTGCCTTTCGGCGCATGAAGACGGCCTTTGACATAGTTAAAGGTGGTTTCGTCCGGCGCAACCAGACCGGCTTTTGCGCCCATTTCGATTGCCATATTGCACAGGGTCATGCGACCTTCCATGCTTAAATCACGGATTGCTTCACCGCAAAACTCCACCACATGCCCGGTGCCGCCTGCACTGCCGGTTTTACCGATAATTGCCAGCACGATATCTTTCGCAGTAATTCCTGGTGCGGCTTTACCCTGGACTTCAATTTTCATGGTCTTCGCACGACCCTGCTTCAGGGTTTGCGTTGCCAGCACGTGTTCAACTTCGGAAGTACCGATGCCAAACGCCAGTGCGCCAAACGCGCCGTGGGTGGCGGTATGCGAGTCGCCGCAAACAATGGTCATTCCCGGTAAGGTGACGCCTTGTTCTGGCCCCATCACGTGGACAATTCCCTGATACGGGTGATTCAGGTCATACAGCTCGACGCCAAAATCTTTGCAGTTTTTGATCAGCTCCTGCATCTGGATGCGCGCCATTTCTCCGCAGGCATTAATGTCTTTGGTCTGGGTCGAGACGTTGTGGTCCATAGTGGCGAAAGTTTTACCTGGCTGACGTACCGGGCGTCCGTGGGTGCGCAGACCATCAAACGCCTGCGGTGACGTCACTTCATGCACCAGATGGCGGTCGATATATAACAGCGGGGTTTCGTTTTCAGCTTCGTAAACTACATGAGCGTCGAACAATTTTTCGTATAACGTCTTAGCCATAATTACACCCCTTCTGCCACATAGCGGGCAATGATATCGCCCATTTCATCGGTACTTACGGCGGCAGCGCCACGGGCCAAATCTCCGGTGCGAATGCCTTCTTCTAATGCGCGGTTAATGGCGCGTTCAATAGCGGAAGCCGCATCATCGGCATCCAGGCTGTAGCGCAACAGCAGCGCCAGCGACAGAATTTGCGCAATTGGGTTAGCGATGTTTTTGCCTGCGATATCCGGCGCAGAGCCGCCTGCCGGTTCATACAGACCAAAACCTTGTTCGTTCAGGCTGGCGGAAGGTAACATCCCCATCGAACCGGTAATCATCGCGCATTCGTCAGAAAGAATGTCACCAAACAGGTTGGAGCACAGCAGCACGTCAAATTGCGACGGATCTTTAATCAACTGCATGGTGGCGTTGTCGATGTACATATGTGCCAGTTCAACATCCGGATATTCAATGGCGATCTCGTTAACGATCTCCCGCCATAAAATAGAGGATTGCAGCACGTTGGCTTTGTCGATTGACGTGACTTTGCGGCGACGTTTGCGGGCAGATTCAAACGCGATGCGGGCAATGCGCTCGATCTCAAAACGGTGATATACCTCGGTATCAAACGCTTTTTCATACTGACAGCTACCTTCACGGCCTTTCGGTTGACCGAAATAGATGCCGCCGGTTAACTCACGCACGCACAGGATGTCGAAGCCGTTAGCAGCAATATCAGCACGCAGCGGACAGAATGCTTCCAGCCCCTGATACAGTTTTGCCGGGCGCAGATTGCTGAATAATTTGAAATGTTTACGCAGAGGTAACAGCGCGCCGCGTTCTGGTTGTTGGTCTGGCGGCAAATGCTCCCACTTCGGGCCACCTACCGAGCCAAACAGTACGGCATCGGCTTGTTCACAGCCTTCAACCGTCGCTGGCGGCAACGGCTGCCCGTGGTTATCAATGGCTGCGCCGCCGACATCATAATGGCTGGTGGTGATACGCATCGCAAAGCGGTTACGCACGGCATCCAGTACTTTCAGGGCCTGGGTCATGACTTCCGGTCCGATCCCATCCCCAGGTAAAACAGCAATATGGTAATTCTTCGACATCACACGGTTTCCTTGTTGTTTTCGTTGTGTTGAGCTTTGCGTTGTAACTCTTTTTCGACTTCTGCGGCGCGCCAGATATTGTTCAGCACGTGCACCATTGCTTTGGCGGAGGACTCGACAATATCGGTGGCCAGGCCGACGCCGTGGAAGCGGCGACCGTTGTAGTTAGCGACGATATCCACCTGACCCAGCGCATCTTTACCGTGGCCTTTGGCGGTCAGGCTGTATTTCACCAGTTCGACGTTGTAGTCAGTGATACGGTTAATCGCCTGGTAGACGGCATCGACCGGGCCATTACCGTTGGCGGCTTCCGCTTTGACTTCCCCGCCACAGGCCAGTTTGACGGCGGCAGTGGCGATATCGTTAGACCCCGACTGCACACTGAAGTAATCCAGACGGAAGTGTTCCGGTTCTTCTTGCTGTTTATCAATAAAGGCCAGAGCCTCCAGGTCGTAATCAAATACCTGGCCTTTTTTATCTGCCAGTTTCAGGAAAGCGTCGTACAGATTGTCTAAATTATATTCACTTTCTTTATATCCCATCTCATCCATGCGGTGTTTTACTGCCGCACGACCAGAACGAGAGGTCAGATTTAACTGGATTTGGTTCAGACCAATAGATTCTGGTGTCATGATTTCGTAGTTTTCGCGATTTTTCAGCACGCCATCCTGATGAATACCGGAGGAGTGTGCGAACGCGCCGCTGCCAACAATGGCTTTGTTTGCCGGGATCGGCATATTGCAAATCTGGCTAACTAACTGACTGGTGCGCCATATCTCCTGGTGATTAATGGCGGTGTGGACGTTGAGAATATCCTTACGCACTTTGATCGCCATGATCACTTCTTCCAGCGAACAGTTACCCGCACGTTCACCGATCCCGTTCATCGCACCTTCTACCTGCCGTGCTCCGGCATGTACCGCCGCCAGCGAGTTGCCGACCGCCAGGCCTAAATCATCGTGAGTGTGTACGGAAATAATGGCTTTATCGATGTTTGGTACGCGTTCATACAGACCTCTGATGATTCCGGCGAACTCAAATGGCATGGTATAGCCCACGGTGTCCGGGATGTTGATGGTAGTGGCACCGGCGTTAATTGCTGCTTCGACCACTCGCGCCAGATCGGCAATCGGTGTGCGTCCGGCGTCTTCGCAAGAAAATTCAACATCATCGGTGTAATTGCGTGCACGTTTCACCATATAGATGGCGCGTTCGATCACCTCATCCAGCGTGCTGCGCAGCTTGGTGGCAATGTGCATTGGGGAGGTGGCAATAAAGGTATGAATACGGAAGGCTTCGGCAACTTTCAGGGATTCTGCCGCCACGTCGATATCTTTTTCCACGCAACGGGCTAACGCACAAACGCGGCTATTTTTGACCTGGCGAGCAATGGTTTGCACCGATTCGAAATCGCCCGGCGAAGAGACGGGGAAACCGACTTCCATCACGTCAACCCCCATTCGCTCAAGGCCCAGCGCAATTTGCAGTTTTTCTTTCGCACTCAAGCTTGCCTGTAACGCCTGTTCACCGTCGCGCAATGTGGTATCGAAAATAATGACTTGCTGGCTCATAGTTTGGATCCTTGTCTCTTTTAGGGCGCTTCGCTTCGGGCATAAAAAAACCCGCGCAATGCGCGGGTTTTTTGTCTGACTGCGTGCTGGCTTAATGCTGGATGCCGCTCACTCGTCTACCGCGCAAAGAAGATGCGTTTAGTAGTAGTAGACCGTTAAAGCGAACGATGTGAGTCATTAAATCAGCTCCGGATGAATGCGATATGCTTTTAGAGTTACTGGATACAAAAACGGATGTCAACCCTGATGCAACAAAAACGGTTCACCAGCGAGAGTTCTGTATGCGTCAAATTAGCTAATTGTGCTGCAAGAGTAAAAACAGTCGATATTAATTTCTGTTTAACCGCTCATACTTTTCATTGGTAGACATACTTCAGAATAATTTATTGCATTTAATCAACGAGGTAAGAAAGAGTAAAACTTGCTTGCTACCGCAACTATCCTGATGATTTGTATTGAATTATATGCTGTACGAATGTTTTTATATTGATTTAGTGAATATTATTGAACGATTAATGTTAAGGATTAATATATTAAACGCATAAATTAAGCATTAAATTAGCACAATTAATCCATTTTTTAGATGATTGATTATTCGTGGTGGTTATGATTAGAATGTTTTCGCAACAAAAACATTATGGATTATTAAGCTGTGATGAATGACTCTTCGCACGGCAATGGATTCTGTTTTTATCAGAACCCTTATCTTTATGTTTTCCTAATTTTACTCATTTTCCTTCTTCTTATTTTATATGCATGGTAAATAATATTTTTCAGGATTATTTCTCTGCATTCCAATAAGGGAAAGGGAGTTAAGTGTGACAGTGGAGTTAAGTATGTCAGAGGTAAAAACAGATCATCCAGAGATTGCGGAGATTGTGGATTTAAGCAAGCCACAGTTGCGTATGGTCGATTTAAACTTATTAACCGTTTTCGATGCTGTGATGCAGGAGCAGAATATTACTCGTGCCGCGCATGTTCTGGGAATGTCGCAACCTGCGGTCAGTAATGCTGTTGCACGCCTGAAGGTGATGTTTAATGACGAGTTGTTTGTTCGTTATGGTCGTGGCATCCAACCGACTGCCCGCGCATTTCAGCTTTTTGGCTCTGTGCGTCAGGCGCTGCAATTAGTACAAAACGAGTTACCGGGTTCAGGGTTTGAGCCTTCCAGCAGCGAGCGCGTATTCCATCTCTGTGTTTGCAGCCCGTTAGATAGCATTCTGACCTCGCAGATTTATAATCACATTGAGCAAATTGCGCCAAATATTCATGTGATATTCAAGTCTTCATTAAATCAGAACACCGAACATCAACTCCGTTATCAGGAAACGGAGTTCGTTATTAGTTATGAAGACTTCCATCGTCCTGAATTTACCAGCGTTCCATTATTTAAAGATGAAATGGTACTGGTAGCTAGTAAGAAGCATCCGACGATTAACGGCCCATTACTGAAACATGATGTTTATAACGAACAACATGCGGCAGTTTCGCTCGACCGTTTCGCGTCGTTTAGTCAACCGTGGTACGACACAGTAGATAAACAAGCCAGTATCGCTTATCAGGGAATGGCAATGATGAGCGTCCTTAGCGTGGTGTCGCAAACGCATCTTGTCGCTATTGCGCCTCGTTGGCTGGCTGAGGAGTTTGCTGAATCCTTAGAATTGCAGATATTACCGCTGCCATTAAAACAAAATAGCAGAACCTGTTACCTCTCCTGGCATGAGGCAGCCGGGCGTGATAAAGGTCATCAATGGATGGAAGAGCAATTAGTCTCTATTTGTAAACGTTAAGCAGAGGCAGAGTAAATCAGGTGTGCATCTCTGGTTTATTCTGCATTTTTTATTCAATGTAGAATTTTATTCTGAATGCATGTTCACCCTGATATTAGAAATAATAAAAAAATAGAGAAATTGCTGTAACGAGGCAGATTTAGCCGATTTATTATCAATTCTGTCCGCCATTCTGGAGTATTTTATCGTTTATTTTCTCCTTTCCTCCTGTTTATTCTTATTTATTCACGCTTGTGACTCTGCCTGTCAATTGCTTAAGCCAGATCGGACGGTTAATGTGTTTTACACATTTTTTCCGCCAAACAGTGAGGCAAGCCATGGAGATGTTGTCTGGAGCCGAGATGGTCGTCCGATCGCTTATCGATCAGGGCGTTAAACAAGTATTCGGTTACCCCGGAGGCGCAGTCCTTGATATTTACGATGCATTGCATACCGTGGGCGGTATTGATCACGTATTAGTTCGTCATGAACAGGCGGCAGTGCATATGGCCGATGGTCTGGCGCGCGCGACCGGAGAAGTGGGCGTTGTGCTGGTGACATCGGGCCCTGGGGCCACCAACGCAATTACTGGTATCGCCACTGCCTATATGGACTCCATTCCGCTGGTTATCCTTTCCGGGCAGGTAGCAACCTCGCTGATAGGTTACGATGCCTTTCAGGAGTGTGACATGGTGGGAATTTCCCGGCCGGTGGTTAAACACAGTTTTCTGGTTAAGCAAACGGAAGATATACCGCAGGTGCTGAAAAAGGCATTCTGGCTGGCGGCAAGCGGTCGTCCTGGGCCTGTGGTGGTTGATTTACCGAAAGACATTCTTAATCCGGCGAACAAATTACCGTACGTCTGGCCGGAGTCGGTCAGTATGCGCTCTTATAACCCAACAACGCTGGGCCATAAGGGGCAGATTAAACGCGCGCTGCAAACGCTGGTGGCGGCGAAAAAACCGGTAATTTACGTTGGCGGTGGCGCAGTGACTGCGGGTTGCCATCAACAACTCAAACAGATTATTGAGCAACTTAATCTTCCTGTCGTCTCGTCATTAATGGGATTAGGTGTGTTTCCGGCAACGCATCGTCAGGCCTTGGGAATGCTGGGAATGCACGGCACTTACGAAGCTAATATGACGATGCATAATGCCGATGTCATTTTTGCGGTTGGTGTACGCTTTGATGATCGCACCACTAACAATCTGGCAAAGTACTGCCCAAATGCGACAGTGTTACATATTGATATCGATCCTACCTCGATCTCAAAAACCGTGACCGCCGACATCCCGATCGTTGGCGATGCGCGTCTGGTGTTGGAGCAAATGCTGGAATTGTTACCGCAAGAAACCTCTTCGCAACCTCTGGATGAGATCCGCGACTGGTGGCAGCAAATTGAACAGTGGCGCGCTCGCCAGTGCCTGAAATATGATACCCACAGTGAAAGCATTAAACCGCAGGCGGTGATCGAGACGCTCTGGCGACTGACGAAGGGGGACGCTTATGTGACGTCCGATGTCGGGCAACACCAGATGTTCGCCGCGCTTTATTATCCTTTCGATAAACCGCGTCGCTGGATCAACTCCGGCGGCCTCGGCACTATGGGCTTTGGTTTACCTGCGGCGCTGGGCGTCAAAATGGCACTGCCGGGAGAAACCGTGGTCTGCGTCACTGGCGATGGCAGTATTCAGATGAACATTCAGGAACTGTCTACAGCCTTGCAATATGAACTGCCGGTGCTGGTGGTGAATCTCAATAACCGCTACCTGGGGATGGTGAAGCAATGGCAGGACATGATCTATTCCGGCCGTCATTCACAATCTTATATGCAGTCGCTACCAGATTTCGTCCGTCTGGCAGAAGCCTATGGCCATGTGGGTATCCAAATTTCACGTCCGGATGAGCTGGAAAGCAAACTGAGCGAGGCACTTGAGCAGGTCGGTAATAACCGTCTGGTGTTTGTTGATGTCACCGTTGATGGCAGTGAGCATGTCTACCCGATGCATATTCGCGGGGGTGGAATGGATGAAATGTGGTTAAGCAAAACGGAGAGAACCTGATTATGCGCCGGATATTATCAGTATTACTCGAAAATGAATCAGGCGCGTTATCCCGTGTGATCGGCCTTTTTTCCCAGCGTGGCTATAACATTGAAAGTCTGACCGTTGCGCCAACCGACGATCCGACATTATCGCGCATGACTATCCAGACCGTGGGCGATGAAAAAGTGCTTGAGCAGATCGAAAAGCAATTACACAAGCTGGTCGATGTCTTGCGCGTGAGCGAACTGGGGCAGGGCGCGCACGTTGAGCGGGAAATTATGCTGGTGAAAATTCAGGCCAGCGGCTACGGACGTGACGAAGTGAAACGCAATACGGAAATATTCCGTGGGCAAATTATCGATGTCACACCGTCGCTTTATACCGTTCAACTGGCGGGAACCAGCGATAAACTCGATGCATTTTTAGCATCGATTCGCGATGTGGCGAAAATTGTTGAAGTTGCCCGCTCCGGCGTTGTCGGACTTTCACGCGGCGATAAAATAATGCGTTAAGAATGATCTCAATACGCAATTTACAGCCCAGTATGTCACGTTGGGCTTTTTTTGCGAATTCAGTAGGAACCTGGAATAAAAGCAGTTGCCGCAGTTAATTTTCTGCGCTTAGATGTTAATGAATTTAATCCATACCAGTACAATGGTTATGGTTTTTACATTTTACGCAAGGGGCAATTGTGAAACTGGATGAAATCGCTCGGCTGGCGGGAGTATCGCGGACCACTGCAAGCTATGTTATTAACGGCAAAGCGAAGCAATACCGTGTGAGCGACAAAACCGTTGAAAAAGTCATGGCTGTGGTGCGTGAGCACAATTACCACCCGAATGCCGTGGCGGCTGGGCTTCGTGCTGGACGCACACGTTCTATTGGTCTTGTGATCCCCGATCTGGAGAACACAAGTTACACCCGTATTGCTAACTATCTTGAACGCCAGGCGCGGCAACGTGGTTATCAGCTATTAATTGCCTGTTCTGAAGATCAGCCAGACAACGAAATGCGTTGTATTGAGCATCTTTTACAGCGTCAGGTCGATGCCATCATTGTTTCGACGTCGCTGCCGCCAGAGCATCCTTTCTATCAACGCTGGGCTAACGACCCGTTCCCGATTGTCGCGCTGGATCGTGCGCTTGATCGTGAACACTTTACCAGCGTCGTTGGCGCTGACCAGGATGATGCTGAAATGTTGGCGGAAGAGTTACGTAAGTTTCCGGCCGAGACAGTGCTTTATCTTGGTGCACTGCCGGAGCTTTCTGTCAGCTTCCTGCGTGAACAGGGTTTCCGCACGGCCTGGAAAGATGATCCGCGCGAAGTGCATTTTCTTTATGCCAACAGCTATGAGCGGGAAGCCGCTGCCCAGCTATTCGAAAAATGGCTGGAAACGCATCCGATGCCGCAGGCGCTGTTTACTACCTCTTTTGCATTGTTGCAGGGGGTTATGGATGTTACGTTGCGCCGCGATGGCAAACTTCCTTCCGATCTGGCGATTGCGACCTTTGGCGATAACGAATTGCTCGACTTCTTACAATGCCCAGTGCTGGCGGTGGCTCAGCGTCATCGTGATGTCGCAGAACGCGTGCTGGAGATTGTCCTGGCGAGCCTGGATGAGCCGCGTAAGCCAAAACCGGGCTTAACGCGCATCAAACGAAATCTCTATCGCCGTGGCATCCTCAGCCGTAGCTAAGCGTTAAACAGAAAATGATGCGTCAGCGGATTGTCGCTGGCGCATTGAGTACGTAATTGGACATCAATATCCTTTATGTAAATAAGACTATTCCTGACAATTATCCATAAGACCTTCGAAATATCTCCCCAATTAACTTCATTCTTTGTGCCTAATGATAATTAAGGCGTAACGCCAGGTTGCGATTGCATTATTTTGTTACATGCAAATCGTCAATTGCCGATTAAACAAACACTTTTCTAAACTTTTACACAAAGCCACTGGCGTCAGGCGCGGTGCACGCGCAACAGGGACTGTTATCCGGGGGCGATATGTCCTAAAATGCCGCTCGCGTCGCAAACTGACACTTTATATTTTCATTAAGGAAAATGGAGTCGTTTTTAAAACGGTAATGATGAGTGGGAATTTTTCTTACAACTATTCATGACGTTAATTTGCTTCGTTCGTTGGGCGATTTTTAAACAATGCAGATATTAGTCGTAAACATTGGGTTTTTTGCTTCGGTAAAGAATGTTCCTGGCTTGACAAGCTTTTCCTCCGCTCCGTAAACTCCTTTTAGTGGGAATTTGTGGGATAAAGTGGTAATTGGGGGAAGACTGGCATGTTCCGGGGAGCAACGTTAGTCAATCTCGACAGTAAAGGGCGCTTATCGGTGCCCACCCGTTATCGGGAAGAGCTGCTCGGGAACGCTGCCGGTCAAATGGTATGTACCATTGACATTCATCACCCATGCCTGCTGCTTTACCCCCTTCCTGAATGGGAAATTATCGAGCAAAAATTATCGCGTCTGTCGAGCATGAACCCGGTTGAGCGCCGTGTGCAGCGCCTTCTGTTAGGCCATGCCAGTGAATGTCAGATGGATGGCGCAGGTCGATTATTAATCGCGCCAGTACTGCGGCAACATGCCGGGCTGACAAAAGAAGTGATGTTGGTTGGACAGTTCAACAAGTTTGAACTGTGGGATGAAACAACCTGGCATCAACAGGTCAGGGAAGATATCGACGCTGAACAGTCTGTTACCGAAAGCTTGTCGGAACGACTGCAGGACTTGTCTCTATAAAATGATGGAAAACTATAAACACACCACGGTGCTGCTGGACGAAGCCGTAAACGGCCTCAATATCCGTCCTGATGGCATTTACATTGATGGGACTTTCGGTCGCGGTGGTCACTCACGTCTGATCCTTTCGCAACTTGGCGAAGAGGGGCGTTTGTTGGCAATCGATCGCGATCCGCAGGCTATCGCCGTCGCAAAGACTATTGATGATCCGCGCTTCTCCATCATACATGGACCTTTCTCCGCGCTGGGCGAATACGTCGCTGAGCGTGATCTTATCGGCAAGATTGACGGAATTCTTCTCGATCTTGGTGTCTCTTCACCGCAACTCGATGATGCAGAACGCGGTTTTTCCTTTATGCGCGACGGTCCGCTGGACATGCGTATGGATCCGACACGCGGCCAGTCTGCCGCCGAGTGGCTACAAAGCGCAGAAGAAGCTGATATTGCCTGGGTATTAAAAACTTATGGCGAAGAGCGTTTTGCCAAACGCATTGCGCGCGCCATTGTTGAGCGTAACCGCGAACAGCCGATGACCCGTACCAAAGAACTGGCGGAAGTCGTTGCTGCGGCAACCCCGGTGAAGGACAAATTCAAACATCCCGCGACCCGTACCTTCCAGGCGGTGCGCATTTGGGTGAACAGTGAACTGGAGGAGATAGAGCAGGCGCTAAAAAGCTCGCTCAGCGTGCTGGCCCCGGGTGGGCGGCTTTCGATCATCAGTTTTCATTCGCTGGAAGATCGTATAGTGAAACGCTTTATGCGTGAAAACAGTCGCGGTCCGCAGGTTCCGGCAGGGTTACCGATGACCGAAGAGCAGCTCAAAAAACTGGGTGGCCGTCAGTTGCGAGCACTAGGCAAGTTGATGCCGGGCGAAGAAGAGGTGGCTGAGAACCCTCGTGCCCGAAGTTCAGTTCTGCGTATTGCAGAGAGGACGAACGCATGATCAGCAGAGTGACAGAAGCTCTAAGCAAAGTTAAAGGATCGATGGGAAGCCACGAGCGCCATGCCTTGCCTGGCGTTATCGGTGACGATCTTTTGCGGTTCGGGAAGCTGCCACTCTGTCTGTTCATTTGCATTATCTTGACGGCGGTGACCGTGGTGACCACGGCGCACCATACCCGTTTGCTGACCGCTCAGCGCGAACAACTGGTGCTGGAGCGAGACGCTTTAGACATTGAATGGCGCAACCTGATTCTTGAAGAGAATGCGCTCGGTGACCATAGCCGGGTGGAAAGGATCGCCACAGAGAAGCTGCAGATGCAGCATGTTGATCCATCACAAGAAAATATTGTAGTGCAAAAATAAGGATAAACGCGACGCATGAAAGCAGCGGCGAAAACGCAGAAACCAAAACGTCAGGACGAACATGCCAACTTTATCAGTTGGCGTTTTGCGTTGTTATGCGGCTGTATTTTGCTGGCACTGGCTTTTCTGCTGGGACGCGTAGCGTGGTTACAGGTTATCTCCCCGGACATGTTGGTGAAAGAGGGCGATATGCGCTCTCTTCGCGTTCAGCAAGTCTCCACCTCCCGCGGCATGATTACCGACCGCTCTGGTCGTCCGTTAGCGGTGAGCGTACCGGTAAAAGCGATTTGGGCTGACCCGAAAGAAGTGCATGACGCTGGCGGCATCAGCGTCGGTGACCGCTGGAAGGCGCTCGCTAACGCACTTAACATTCCGCTGGATCAGCTCTCAGCCCGCATTAACGCCAATCCGAAAGGACGTTTTATCTATCTGGCGCGTCAGGTTAACCCTGACATGGCTGACTACATCAAAAAACTAAAACTACCGGGGATTCATCTGCGTGAGGAATCCCGCCGTTACTATCCGTCCGGCGAAGTGACCGCTCACCTCATTGGCTTTACCAACGTCGATAGCCAGGGGATTGAAGGTGTTGAGAAGAGTTTTGATAAATGGCTCACTGGGCAACCGGGCGAGCGTATTGTGCGTAAAGACCGCTACGGCCGCGTAATTGAAGATATTTCTTCCACCGACAGCCAGGCGGCGCACAACCTTGCGTTGAGTATTGATGAACGCCTGCAGGCGCTGGTTTATCGCGAACTGAACAACGCGGTGGCCTTTAACAAGGCAGAATCCGGTAGTGCCGTGCTGGTGGATGTCAATACCGGCGAAGTGCTGGCGATGGCTAACAGCCCGTCTTACAACCCAAACAATCTGAGTGGCACGCCGAAAGAGGCGATGCGTAACCGTACCATCACCGACGTGTTTGAACCTGGCTCAACGGTTAAACCGATGGTGGTGATGACCGCGTTGCAACGTGGTGTGGTGCGGGAAAACTCAGTATTGAATACCGTTCCTTATCGAATTAACGGCCACGAAATCAAAGACGTGGCGCGCTACAGCGAATTGACCCTGACCGGGGTTTTACAGAAGTCGAGTAACGTCGGTGTTTCCAAGCTGGCGTTAGCGATGCCGTCCTCAGCGTTAGTAGATACTTACTCACGTTTTGGACTGGGAAAAGCGACCAATTTGGGGTTGGTCGGAGAACGCAGTGGCTTATATCCTCAAAAACAACGGTGGTCTGACATAGAGAGGGCCACCTTCTCTTTCGGCTACGGGCTAATGGTAACACCGTTACAGTTAGCGCGAGTCTACGCAACCATCGGCAGCTACGGCATTTATCGCCCGCTGTCGATTACCAAGGTTGACCCCCCGGTTCCCGGTGAGCGCGTCTTCCCGGAATCCATTGTCCGCACCGTGGTACATATGATGGAAAGCGTGGCGCTACCAGGCGGTGGCGGTGTGAAGGCGGCGATTAAAGGCTATCGCATTGCTATTAAAACCGGTACTGCGAAAAAGGTCGGGCCGGATGGTCGCTACATCAATAAATATATTGCTTATACCGCAGGCGTTGCGCCTGCGAGTCAGCCGCGCTTCGCGCTGGTTGTTGTTATCAACGATCCGCAGGCGGGTAAATACTACGGCGGTGCCGTTTCCGCGCCGGTCTTTGGTGCCATCATGGGCGGCGTATTGCGCACCATGAACATCGAGCCGGATGCGCTGACAACGGGTGATAAAAATGAATTTGTGATTAATCAAGGCGAGGGGACAGGTGGCAGATCGTAATTTGCGCGACCTTCTTGCTCCGTGGGTGCCAGACGCACCTTCGCGAGCACTGCGAGAGATGACACTTGACAGCCGTGTGGCTGCGTCGGGCGATCTCTTTGTAGCTGTAGTAGGTCATCAGGCGGACGGGCGTCGATATATCCCGCAGGCGATAGCGCAAGGTGTGGCTGCCATTATTGCAGAGGCGAAAGATGAGGCGACCGACGGTGAAATCCGTGAAATGCACGGTGTACCAGTCATCTATCTCAGTCAGCTCAACGAGCGTTTATCAGCACTGGCGGGTCGCTTTTACCATGAACCCTCTGACAATCTACGTCTCGTGGGCGTAACGGGCACCAACGGCAAAACCACAACGACTCAGCTTCTGGCGCAATGGAGCCAACTGCTTGGTGAAACCAGCGCGGTAATGGGCACTGTTGGTAATGGCCTGCTGGGTAAAGTGATCCCGACGGAAAATACCACCGGTTCGGCAGTCGACGTTCAGCATGAGCTGGCGGGGCTGGTGGATCAGGGCGCGACTTTTTGCGCAATGGAAGTTTCCTCACACGGGCTGGTACAGCACCGTGTGGCGGCATTGAAATTTGCGGCGTCGGTCTTTACTAACTTAAGTCGCGATCACCTTGATTATCATGGTGATATGGAACACTACGAAGCGGCGAAATGGTTGCTTTACTCCGAACATCATTGCGGTCAGGCGATTGTCAACGCTGATGACGAAGTAGGCCGCCGCTGGCTGGCAAAATTGCCGGACGCGGTTGCCGTGTCGATGGAAGAAAATATCAATCCGAACTGTCATGGCCGCTGGTTGAAAGCGACTGGCGTGAACTATCACGACAGCGGTGCGACCATTCGCTTCACCTCAAGCTGGGGCGATGGGGAAATAGAAAGCCGCCTGATGGGCGCATTCAACGTTAGTAACCTGCTGCTGGCGCTGGCGACGCTGCTGGCGCTCGGTTACCCATTAGCTGACCTGCTGAAAACCGCCGCGCGTCTGCAACCGGTTTGCGGACGTATGGAAGTGTTCACTGCGCCAGGCAAACCGACGGTTGTTGTGGATTATGCTCACACTCCGGATGCGCTGGAAAAAGCCTTGCAGGCTGCGCGCCTGCACTGTGCGGGTAAGCTGTGGTGCGTCTTCGGCTGTGGCGGCGATCGCGATAAAGGCAAGCGCCCACTGATGGGGGCGATTGCTGAAGAGTTTGCCGACGTGGCGGTGGTAACGGATGACAACCCGCGTACTGAAGAGCCGCGTGCCATCATCAACGATATTCTGGCGGGGATGTTAGACGCCGGACATGCCAAAGTGATGGAAGGGCGCGCAGAAGCGGTAACGTGCGCCGTTATGCAGGCGAAAGAAAATGATGTCGTGTTGGTCGCGGGTAAAGGCCATGAAGATTACCAGATTGTCGGTAATCAGCGTCTGGACTACTCCGATCGCGTCACGGTGGCGCGTTTGCTGGGGGTAATCGCATGATTAGTGTAACCCTTAGCCAACTGGCGAATATTCTCAACGGCGAACTGAAAGGGGCTGATATCACCCTTGACGCCGTAACCACCGATACCCGTAAATTGACGCCTGGCTGTCTGTTCGTCGCCCTGAAAGGCGAACGTTTCGATGCCCATGATTTTGCCGACCAGGCGAAAGCTGGAGGGGCGGGCGCGCTGCTGGTTAGCCGTCCGCTGGATATCGACCTGCCACAGTTAATCGTTAACGATACGCGTCTGGCATTTGGTGAACTGGCAGCATGGGTTCGTCAGCAAGTTCCTGCTCGTGTGGTTGCCCTGACCGGTTCCTCCGGTAAAACCTCCGTGAAAGAGATGACCGCGGCGATTTTAAGTCAGTGTGGCAACACGCTTTATACGGCTGGCAATCTCAACAACGACATCGGCGTGCCAATGACGCTGCTGCGTTTAACGCCGGAATACGATTACGCGGTCATTGAGCTTGGCGCTAACCATCAGGGCGAAATTGCCTGGACTGTTAGCCTGACCCGTCCGGAAGCCGCACTGGTCAACAATCTGGCGGCTGCGCATCTGGAAGGTTTCGGCTCGCTTGCGGGTGTCGCGAAAGCGAAAGGCGAAATCTTTACCGGCCTGCCAGAAAACGGTATCGCTATCATGAATGCCGATAACAACGACTGGCTGAACTGGCAGAGTGTGATTGGCTCACGCAAAGTGTGGCGTTTTTCGCCAAATGCCGCCAACAGCGATTTTACCGCTACCAATATCCATGTGACTTCACATGGTACTGAATTTACGCTGCAAACCCCAACAGGTAGCGTCGATGTTCTGCTGCCGCTGCCGGGGCGTCACAATATCGCAAATGCGTTGGCTGCCGCGGCGCTCTCCATGTCCGTGGGTGCAACGCTTGATGCCATCAAAACGGGACTGGCAAATCTGCAAGCTGTTCCTGGTCGTCTTTTCCCCATTCAACTGGCGGAAAACCAGTTGCTGCTCGACGACTCCTATAACGCCAATGTTGGCTCAATGACCGCCGCAGTTCAGGTACTGGCTGAAATGCCGGGTTATCGCGTGCTGGTGGTTGGTGATATGGCCGAGCTGGGTGCTGAAAGTGATGCCTGTCATCTCCAAGTGGGGGAAGCGGCGAAGGCGGCTGGTATTGACCGCGTGTTAAGCGTGGGCAAGCAAAGCCATGCTATCAGCACCGCCAGCGGTGCTGGCGAACATTTTGCTGATAAATCCGCGTTGATTACGCGTCTTAAATCACTGATTGCAGAGCAACAGGTGATTACGATTTTAGTTAAGGGTTCACGTAGTGCTGCCATGGAAGAGGTAGTACGCGCTTTACAGGAGAATGGGACATGTTAGTTTGGCTGGCCGAACATTTGGTCAAATATTATTCCGGCTTTAACGTCTTTTCCTATCTGACGTTTCGCGCCATCGTCAGCCTGCTGACTGCGCTGTTCATCTCATTGTGGATGGGCCCGCGCATGATTGCTCATTTGCAAAAACTCTCCTTCGGGCAGGTTGTTCGTAACGATGGCCCTGAATCACACTTCAGTAAGCGCGGCACGCCGACCATGGGGGGGATCATGATCCTGACTGCGATTGTCGTCTCCGTGATCTTGTGGGCTTATCCCTCCAACCCGTATGTCTGGTGCGTACTGGTGGTGCTGGTCGGTTACGGCATTATTGGTTTTGTTGATGACTATCGCAAAGTCGTGCGCAAAGACACCAAAGGTTTGATCGCGCGCTGGAAGTATTTCTGGATGTCGGTGATTGCGTTGGGCGTTGCTTTCGCACTTTATCTTGCAGGAAAAGACACGCCAGCAACGCAACTGGTGGTGCCGTTCTTTAAAGATGTGATGCCGCAGTTAGGCTTGTTTTATATCCTGCTGGCGTATTTTGTGATTGTCGGTACGGGTAACGCGGTAAACCTGACCGATGGCCTCGACGGTCTGGCCATTATGCCGACCGTCTTTGTCGCAGGTGGTTTTGCACTGGTGGCCTGGGCTACCGGCAACATGAACTTTGCCAGCTACTTACATATACCGTATCTGCGACACGCCGGGGAGCTGGTTATCGTCTGCACCGCGATAGTCGGGGCAGGGCTGGGCTTCCTGTGGTTTAACACCTATCCCGCGCAGGTCTTTATGGGCGACGTTGGTTCGCTGGCGTTAGGTGGCGCGTTGGGCATTATCGCTGTGCTGCTGCGTCAGGAATTCCTGCTGGTGATTATGGGGGGCGTGTTTGTTGTCGAAACCCTGTCGGTTATTTTGCAGGTCGGCTCCTTTAAACTGCGCGGGCAACGTATTTTCCGCATGGCGCCGATCCATCACCACTATGAACTTAAAGGCTGGCCGGAACCGCGTGTCATCGTGCGTTTCTGGATTATTTCGCTGATGCTGGTCCTGATTGGTCTGGCAACGCTGAAGGTGCGTTAATCATGGCTGATTACCTGGGTAAAAATGTCGTCATTATCGGCCTGGGCCTCACCGGGCTTTCCTGCGTAGACTTTTTCCTTGCTCGCGGCGTGACGCCGCGCGTTATGGATACGCGTATGACACCGCTTGGCCTGGATAAATTACCCGAAACGGTAGAACGTCATACTGGCGGTCTTAATGATGAATGGCTGATGGCGGCAGATCTTATTGTCGCCAGCCCCGGCATTGCGCTGGCGCATCCATCCTTAAGCGCCGCTGCCGATGCCGGAATCGAAATCGTTGGTGATATCGAACTGTTCTGCCGCGAAGCGCAAGCGCCGATTGTGGCGATCACGGGTTCTAACGGCAAAAGTACGGTCACCACCTTAGTGGGCGAAATGGCGAAAGCAGCAGGTGTTAACGTTGGCGTCGGTGGCAACATTGGTCTGCCAGCGTTGATGTTACTCGATGATGAGTGCGAACTGTACGTGTTGGAACTGTCGAGCTTCCAACTGGAAACAACCTCCAGTTTACAGGCGGTGGCAGCGACCATTCTGAACGTAACTGAAGATCATATGGATCGTTATCCGTTTGGTTTGCAACAGTATCGTGCGGCAAAACTGCGCATTTACGAAAATGCGAAAGTTTGCGTGGT
Organism: Escherichia marmotae; assembly: GCF_002900365.1. Taxonomy (NCBI): domain Bacteria; kingdom Pseudomonadati; phylum Pseudomonadota; class Gammaproteobacteria; order Enterobacterales; family Enterobacteriaceae; genus Escherichia; species Escherichia marmotae. The sequence continues at coordinate 2,427,571 of NZ_CP025979.1, read as the reverse complement.
TAATGCCGATGATGCCTTAACGATGCCGATCCGCGGTGCGGATGAACGTTGCGTCAGCTTTGGCGTCAACATGGGTGACTATCACCTGAATCATCAGCAGGGCGAAACCTGGCTGCGGGTGAAAGGTGAGAAAGTGTTGAACGTGAAAGAGATGAAACTTTCAGGACAACATAACTACACCAATGCGCTGGCGGCACTGGCGCTGGCGGATGCCGCAGGGTTACCGCGAGCCAGCAGCCTGACAGCGCTAACGACTTTTACCGGTCTGCCGCATCGCTTTGAAGTGGTGCTTGAGCACAATGGCGTACGCTGGATTAACGACTCGAAAGCTACCAACGTCGGCAGTACGGAAGCCGCGCTAAACGGCTTGCATGTTGACGGTACGCTGCACTTGTTGTTAGGCGGCGATGGCAAATCGGCGGATTTTAGTCCGCTGGCGCGCTATCTGAATGGCGATAACGTTCGTCTGTATTGCTTCGGTCGCGACGGTGCGCAGTTAGCGGCTTTACGCCCGGAAGTGGCTGAACAAACCGAAACCATGGAGCAGGCGATGCGTCTATTGGCTCCGCGCGTGCGACCGGGAGATATGGTTCTGCTCTCTCCGGCCTGTGCCAGCCTCGATCAGTTCAAGAGCTTTGAACAACGGGGCAATGAATTTGCTCGTCTGGCGAAGGAGTTTGGTTGATGCGTTTATCTTTCCCTCGCCTGAAAATGCCGCGTCTGCCGGGATTCAGTATCCTGGTCTGGATCTCCACGGCGCTGAAGGGCTGGGTGATGGGCTCGCGGGAAAAAGATACCGACAGCCTGATCATGTACGATCGTACCTTGCTGTGGCTGACCTTCGGCCTCGCGGCGATTGGCTTTATCATGGTGACCTCGGCGTCAATGCCCATCGGGCAACGCTTAACCAACGATCCGTTCTTCTTCGCGAAGCGTGATGGTGTTTACCTGATCCTGGCGTTCATTCTGGCGATCATTACGCTGCGCCTGCCGATGGAGTTCTGGCAGCGCTACAGCGCCACAATGCTGCTCGGGTCAATCATCTTGCTGATGATCGTGCTGGTGGTGGGTAGCTCAGTTAAAGGGGCATCGCGTTGGATCGATCTCGGCCTGCTGCGTATTCAGCCTGCGGAACTGACTAAGCTGTCGCTGTTTTGCTATATCGCCAACTATCTGGTGCGCAAAGGTGACGAAGTGCGTAATAACTTGCGCGGCTTCCTGAAACCGATGGGGGTGATTCTGGTACTGGCAGTGTTGCTGCTGGCGCAGCCTGACCTCGGTACGGTGGTGGTGTTGTTTGTGACCACGCTGGCGATGCTGTTCCTGGCGGGGGCGAAATTATGGCAATTCATTGCCATTATCGGCATGGGGATTTCAGCAGTTGTGTTGCTGATCCTCGCTGAACCATACCGTATTCGCCGCGTTACCGCGTTCTGGAACCCGTGGGAAGACCCGTTCGGCAGCGGCTATCAGTTGACGCAATCATTGATGGCGTTTGGTCGTGGCGAATTGTGGGGGCAAGGTTTAGGTAACTCGGTACAAAAACTGGAGTATCTGCCGGAAGCGCATACTGACTTTATTTTCGCCATTATCGGAGAAGAACTGGGGTATATCGGTGTGGTGCTGGCGCTTTTAATGGTATTCTTCGTCGCTTTTCGTGCGATGTCGATTGGCCGTAAAGCGTTAGAAATTGACCACCGCTTTTCTGGTTTTCTCGCCTGTTCAATTGGCATCTGGTTTAGTTTCCAGGCGCTGGTTAACGTAGGCGCGGCGGCGGGGATGCTACCGACCAAAGGTTTGACATTGCCGCTGATCAGTTACGGTGGTTCGAGTTTACTGATTATGTCGACAGCCATCATGATGCTGTTGCGTATTGATTATGAAACGCGTCTGGAGAAAGCGCAGGCGTTTGCACGAGGTTCACGATGAGTGGTCAAGGGAAGCGATTAATGGTGATGGCTGGCGGTACTGGCGGACATGTGTTCCCCGGGCTGGCGGTTGCGCACCATTTAATGACCCAGGGGTGGCAAGTTCGCTGGCTGGGTACTGCCGATCGTATGGAAGCGGACTTAGTGCCGAAGCACGGTATTGAGATCGACTTTATTCGTATCTCCGGCCTGCGTGGTAAGGGGATCAAAGCATTACTCGTGGCTCCGCTGCGTATCTTTAACGCCTGGCGGCAGGCGCGGGCAATTATGAAAGCTTACAAGCCTGATGTGGTGCTCGGGATGGGCGGTTACGTTTCCGGGCCAGGTGGTCTGGCAGCATGGTCGTTAGGCATTCCGGTTGTACTTCACGAACAAAACGGCATTGCAGGCTTGACCAATAAATGGCTGGCGAAAATTGCCACCAAAGTGATGCAGGCGTTTCCAGGCGCTTTCCCCAATGCGGAAGTGGTTGGTAACCCGGTGCGTACCGATGTGCTGGCGCTGCCGTTACCGCAGCAACGTTTGGCCGGGCGTGAAGGCCCGATTCGTGTGTTGGTGGTGGGTGGTTCGCAGGGCGCGCGTATTCTTAACCAGACAATGCCTCAGGTCGCAGCAAAGCTGGGCGATACGGTAACTATCTGGCATCAGAGTGGCAAAGGTTCGCAACAATCTGTTGAACAGGCTTATGCCGAAGCGGGGCAACCGCAGCATAAAGTGACAGAATTTATTGATGATATGGCGGCGGCCTATGCATGGGCGGATGTCGTTGTTTGCCGCTCCGGCGCGTTGACGGTGAGTGAAATCGCCGCGGCGGGGCTACCGGCATTGTTTGTGCCGTTTCAGCATAAAGACCGCCAGCAATACTGGAATGCGCTGCCGCTGGAAAAAGCGGGCGCAGCCAAAATTATCGAGCAACCGCAACTTACTGTGGACGCTGTCGCCAACACCCTGGCCGGGTGGTCGCGAGAAACCTTATTAACCATGGCAGAACGCGCCCGTGCTGCATCCATTCCGGATGCCACCGAGCGAGTGGCAAATGAAGTGAGCCGGGCTGCCCGGGCGTAATTGTGGCGATGCCTTTTGCATCGCATGAATTTGAGAAGTTAATGGCGTAAAGAATGAATACACAACAATTGGCAAAACTGCGTTCCATCGTGCCCGAAATGCGTCGCGTTCGGCACATACACTTTGTCGGCATCGGTGGTGCCGGTATGGGCGGTATTGCCGAAGTTCTGGCCAATGAAGGGTATCAGATCAGTGGTTCCGATTTAGCGCCAAATCCGGTCACGCAGCAGTTAATGAATCTGGGGGCGACGATTTACTTCAACCATCGCCCGGAAAACGTGCGTGACGCCAGCGTGGTCGTTGTTTCCAGCGCGATTTCTGCTGACAACCCAGAGATTGTTGCTGCCCATGAAGCGCGTATTCCGGTTATTCGTCGTGCGGAAATGCTGGCCGAGTTAATGCGTTTTCGTCATGGCATCGCCATTGCCGGGACACACGGTAAAACCACCACCACCGCGATGGTTTCCAGCATCTACGCAGAAGCGGGCCTCGACCCGACCTTCGTTAACGGTGGGCTGGTAAAAGCGGCGGGTGTTCATGCACGTTTAGGTCACGGGCGTTACCTGATTGCCGAAGCGGATGAGAGCGACGCATCGTTCCTGCATCTGCAACCGATGGTGGCGATTGTCACCAATATCGAAGCCGATCACATGGATACCTACCAGGGTGACTTCGAGAATTTAAAACAGACTTTTATTAATTTTCTGCACAACCTGCCGTTTTACGGACGTGCGGTGATGTGTGTTGACGACCCGGTGATCCGTGAGTTGTTACCGCGCGTTGGCCGTCAGATTACCACTTATGGTTTCAGTGAAGATGCTGACGTTCGTGTGGAAGATTATCAGCAGATTGGCCCGCAGGGGCACTTTACGTTGCTGCGCCAGGACAAAGAGCCGATGCGCGTTACTCTGAATGCGCCAGGCCGTCATAATGCGCTGAACGCTGCCGCTGCGGTTGCGGTCGCCACGGAAGAGGGGATTGACGACGACGCTATTCTGCGTGCGCTGGAGAGCTTCCAGGGAACCGGTCGTCGCTTTGATTTCCTCGGTGAGTTTCCGCTGGAGCCGGTCAACGGTAAAAGCGGTACAGCAATGCTGGTCGATGACTACGGCCACCATCCGACAGAAGTGGATGCCACGATTAAAGCGGCGCGTGCTGGCTGGCCGGATAAAAACCTGGTGATGCTGTTTCAGCCGCACCGTTTCACCCGCACTCGTGATCTGTATGACGATTTTGCCAATGTCCTGACCCAGGTCGATACCTTATTGATGCTGGACGTTTATCCGGCTGGCGAAGCACCGATTCCGGGAGCGGACAGCCGTTCGTTGTGTCGTACAATTCGTGGACGTGGGAAAATTGATCCCATTCTGGTGCCTGATCCGGCGCAGGTAGCCGAGATGTTAGCACCGGTATTAACTGGTAACGACCTGATTCTTGTGCAGGGGGCGGGTAATATCGGAAAAATTGCTCGTTCTTTAGCTGAAATCAAACTGAAGCCGCAAACTCCGGAGGAAGAGCAACATGACTGATAAAATCGCGGTCCTGTTGGGCGGGAACTCCGCAGAGAGAGAAGTTTCTTTGAATTCTGGTGCTGCAGTGTTAGCCGGGCTGCGTGAAGGCAGTATCAACGCGCATCCTGTCGATCCGAAAGAAGTCGACGTGATGCAACTGAAGGCGATGGGCTTTCAGAAAGTATTTATCGCTCTGCACGGGCGCGGCGGTGAAGACGGCACATTGCAGGGCATGCTCGAGCTGATGGGGCTACCTTATACCGGCAGCGGGGTGATGGCATCTGCGCTTTCAATGGATAAACTACGCAGCAAATTGCTGTGGCAGGGAGCAGGTTTACCGGTAGCGCCGTGGGTGGCATTAACCCGCGCAGAATTTGAAAAAGGCCTTAGTGATAAGCAGTTAGCAGAAATTTCTGCCTTAGGTTTGCCGCTTATTGTCAAGCCGAGTCGCGAAGGTTCCAGCGTTGGAATGTCAAAAGTAGTAGCAGAAAATGCTCTACAAGATGCATTAAGATTGGCATTTCAGCACGATGAAGAAGTATTGATTGAAAAATGGCTAAGTGGGCCGGAGTTCACGGTTGCGATACTCGGTGAAGAAATTTTACCGTCAATACGTATTCAACCCGCCGGAACCTTCTATGATTATGAGGCAAAGTATCTCTCTGATGAGACACAGTATTTCTGCCCCGCAGGTCTGGAAGCGTCACAAGAGGCCAATTTGCAGGCATTAGTGCTGAAAGCATGGACGACTTTAGGCTGCAAAGGATGGGGGCGTATTGACGTCATGCTGGACAGTGATGGACAGTTTTATCTGCTGGAAGCCAATACCTCACCGGGTATGACCAGCCATAGTCTGGTGCCGATGGCGGCGCGTCAGGCGGGGTTAAGCTTCTCGCAGTTGGTAGTACGAATTCTGGAACTGGCGGACTAATATGTCGCAGGCTGCTCTGAACACGCGAAACAGCGAGGAAGAGATTTCTTCTCGCCGCAATAATGGAACACGTCTGGCGGGGATCCTTTTCCTGCTGACGGTTTTAACGACAGTGTTGGTGAGCGGCTGGGTCGTGTTGGGCTGGATGGAAGATGCGCAACGCCTGCCGCTCTCAAAGCTGGTGTTGACCGGTGAACGGCATTACACGCGTAATGACGATATCCGGCAGTCGATCCTGGCGTTGGGTGAGCCGGGTACTTTTATGACCCAGGATGTCAACATCATCCAGACGCAAATAGAACAACGCCTGCCGTGGATTAAGCAGGTGAGCGTCAGAAAGCAGTGGCCTGATGAATTGAAGATTCATCTGGTTGAATATGTGCCGATTGCGCGGTGGAATGATCAACATATGGTAGACGCCGAAGGAAATACCTTCAGCGTGCCACCAGATCGCACCAGCAAGCAGGTGCTCCCGATGTTGTATGGCCCGGAAGGCAGCGCAAATGAAGTGTTGCAGGGCTATCGCGAAATGGGGCAGATGCTGGCAAAGGACAGATTTACTCTGAAGGAAGCGGCGATGACCGCGCGGCGTTCCTGGCAGTTGACGCTGAATAACGATATTAAGCTCAACCTTGGCCGGGGCGATACGATGAAACGTTTGGCTCGCTTTGTAGAACTTTATCCGGTTTTACAGCAGCAGGCGCAAACCGATGGCAAACGGATTAGCTACGTTGATTTGCGTTATGACTCTGGTGCGGCAGTAGGCTGGGCGCCCTTGCCGCCAGAGGAATCTACTCAGCAACAAAATCAGGCACAGGCAGAACAACAATGATCAAGGCGACGGACAGAAAACTGGTAGTAGGACTGGAGATTGGTACCGCGAAGGTTGCCGCTTTAGTAGGGGAAGTTCTGCCCGACGGTATGGTCAATATCATTGGTGTGGGCAGTTGCCCATCACGTGGTATGGATAAAGGCGGGGTTAACGACCTCGAATCCGTGGTCAAATGCGTACAACGCGCTATTGACCAGGCAGAATTGATGGCAGATTGTCAGATCTCTTCAGTATATCTGGCGCTTTCTGGTAAGCACATCAGTTGTCAGAATGAAATAGGTATGGTGCCCATTTCTGAAGAAGAAGTGACGCAAGAAGATGTGGAAAACGTCGTCCATACCGCGAAATCGGTGCGCGTGCGTGATGAACATCGTGTGTTGCACGTGATCCCGCAAGAGTACGCGATTGACTATCAGGAAGGGATCAAGAACCCGGTGGGGCTTTCCGGCGTGCGAATGCAGGCAAAAGTGCACCTGATCACATGTCACAATGATATGGCGAAAAACATTGTTAAAGCGGTTGAACGTTGTGGCCTGAAAGTTGACCAACTGATATTTGCCGGACTGGCATCAAGTTATTCGGTATTGACGGAAGACGAACGTGAATTGGGAGTCTGCGTCGTCGATATCGGTGGTGGTACAATGGATATCGCCGTTTATACCGGTGGGGCATTGCGCCACACCAAGGTAATTCCTTATGCTGGCAATGTGGTGACCAGTGATATCGCCTATGCCTTTGGCACGCCGCCAAGCGACGCCGAAGCGATTAAAGTTCGCCATGGCTGCGCGTTAGGCTCCATCGTTGGTAAAGATGAGAGTGTGGAAGTGCCGAGCGTAGGTGGGCGACCACCGCGTAGTCTGCAACGTCAGACGCTGGCGGAGGTGATTGAGCCACGGTATACCGAGCTGCTCAATCTGGTCAACGAAGAGATATTGCAGTTGCAGGAAAAGCTTCGCCAACAAGGTGTGAAACATCACCTGGCGGCGGGCATTGTATTAACCGGTGGCGCGGCGCAGATCGAAGGTCTTGCCGCCTGCGCTCAGCGAGTGTTTCATACGCAGGTGCGTATTGGCGCGCCGCTGAATATCACTGGTTTAACTGATTATGCTCAGGAGCCGTATTACTCGACGGCTGTGGGATTGCTTCACTACGGGAAAGAGTCACATCTTAACGGTGAAGCGGAAGTAGAAAAACGTGTTACAGCATCAGTTGGCTCGTGGATCAAGCGACTCAATAGTTGGCTGCGAAAAGAGTTTTAATTTTTATGAGGTCGACGGTGATTACGGCCTCAGGCGACAGGCACATATCGGAGAGAAACTATGTTTGAACCAATGGAACTTACCAACGACGCGGTGATTAAAGTCATCGGCGTCGGCGGCGGCGGCGGTAATGCTGTTGAGCACATGGTGCGTGAGCGCATTGAAGGTGTTGAATTCTTCGCGGTAAATACCGATGCACAGGCGCTGCGTAAAACAGCGGTTGGGCAGACGATTCAGATCGGTAGTGGTATAACCAAAGGACTGGGAGCTGGCGCTAATCCAGAAGTTGGCCGTAATGCGGCTGATGAGGATCGCGATGCATTGCGTGCGGCGCTGGAAGGTGCAGACATGGTATTTATTGCAGCAGGTATGGGGGGCGGTACTGGTACAGGTGCTGCGCCGGTCGTTGCTGAAGTTGCAAAAGATTTGGGGATCCTGACCGTTGCTGTCGTGACTAAGCCTTTCAACTTTGAAGGCAAGAAGCGTATGGCCTTCGCGGAGCAGGGGATCACTGAATTGTCCAAGCATGTGGACTCACTGATTACCATCCCGAACGATAAACTGCTGAAGGTGCTCGGTCGCGGTATTTCCCTGCTTGATGCGTTTGGCGCAGCGAATGATGTGCTGAAAGGTGCTGTTCAGGGTATCGCTGAACTGATTACTCGTCCGGGTCTGATGAACGTCGACTTTGCAGACGTTCGTACCGTGATGTCTGAAATGGGCTACGCGATGATGGGTTCTGGTGTGGCAAGCGGCGAAGACCGTGCGGAAGAAGCGGCTGAAATGGCTATCTCTTCTCCGCTGCTGGAAGACATCGACCTGTCTGGCGCGCGCGGCGTGCTGGTTAACATCACGGCGGGCTTCGACCTGCGTCTGGATGAATTCGAAACCGTAGGTAACACCATCCGTGCATTTGCTTCGGATAACGCGACTGTGGTTATCGGTACATCTCTTGACCCGGATATGAACGATGAACTGCGTGTAACCGTGGTTGCAACAGGCATCGGCATGGACAAACGTCCTGAAATCACTCTCGTGACCAATAAACAAGTTCAGCAGCCGGTGATGGATCGTTACCAACAGCACGGTATGGCACCGCTGACTCAGGAACAGAAACCGGTCGCTAAAGTGGTGAACGACAATACGCCGCAAACCGCGAAAGAACCTGATTATCTGGATATCCCTGCATTCTTGCGTAAGCAAGCTGACTAAGAATAAGCTGGAATTTGGGTTACGAGGCTCTTTGTGCTAAACTGGCCTGCCGAATGTATAGTACACTTCGGTTGGATAGATAATTTGGCGAGATAATACGATGATCAAACAAAGGACACTTAAACGTATCGTTCAGGCGACGGGTGTCGGTTTACATACCGGCAAGAAAGTCACCCTGACGTTACGCCCTGCGCCGGCCAACACCGGGGTCATCTATCGTCGCACCGACTTGAATCCACCGGTAGATTTCCCGGCCGATGCCAAATCTGTGCGTGATACCATGCTCTGTACGTGTCTGGTCAACGAGCATGATGTACGGATTTCAACCGTTGAGCACTTGAACGCTGCGCTCGCGGGCTTAGGCATCGATAACATCGTTATCGAAGTTAACGCACCGGAAATCCCGATTATGGACGGCAGCGCTGCTCCGTTTGTTTACCTGCTGCTTGATGCTGGTATCGACGAACTCAACTGCGCCAAGAAATTTGTTCGCATCAAAGAGACTGTTCGTGTCGAAGATGGCGATAAGTGGGCTGAATTTAAGCCATATAATGGTTTTTCGCTGGATTTCACCATCGATTTCAACCATCCGGCTATCGATTCCAGCAATCAACGCTATGCGATGAACTTCTCTGCTGATGCATTTATGCGTCAGATCAGCCGTGCGCGTACATTCGGTTTCATGCGCGATATTGAATATCTGCAGTCTCGTGGTTTGTGCCTGGGCGGCAGCTTCGATTGTGCCATCGTTGTTGACGATTATCGCGTACTGAACGAAGACGGTTTGCGTTTTGAAGACGAATTTGTGCGTCACAAAATGCTTGACGCGATCGGTGACTTGTTCATGTGTGGTCACAATATTATTGGTGCATTTACCGCCTATAAATCCGGTCATGCACTGAATAACAAACTGTTGCAGGCTGTCCTGGCAAAACAGGAAGCCTGGGAATATGTGACCTTCCAGGACGACGCAGAACTGCCGTTGGCCTTCAAAGCGCCTTCGACGGTACTGGCATAACGACATTTATACTGTCGTATAAAATTCGACTGGCAAATCTGGCACTCTCTCCGGCCAGGTGAACCAGTCGTTTTTTTTGAGTTGTTATCAGGGCCGTAAGAAACGGTGCGAACGCTGTTTTCTTAAGCACTTTTACGCACAACTTATCTTCATTCCTGCTGTGGACTTCGGCCTTTAATGATAAGATTTGTGCGCTAAAAACGTTTGAATACGATTGGGATGGCAATAACGTGAGTGGAATACTGACGCGCTGGCGACAGTTTGGTAAACGCTACTTCTGGCCGCATCTCTTATTAGGGATGGTCGCGGCGAGTTTAGGTTTGCCTGCGCTCAGCAACGCCGCCGAACCAAATGCGCCCGCAAAAGCGACAACCCGCAACCACGAGCCTTCCGCCAAAGTTAACTTTAGTCAGTTGGCCTTGTTGGAAGCGAATACGCGCCGCCCAAACTCGAACTATTCCGTTGATTACTGGCATCAACACGCAATTCGCACGGTAATCCGTCATCTTTCCTTCGCAATGGCACCGCAAACGCTGCCCGTTGCTGAAGAGTCTTTACCGTTTCAGGCGCAACATCTTGCTTTACTGGATACGCTCAGCGCGCTGCTGACCCAGGAAGGCACGCCGCCTGAAAATGGTTATCGCATTGATTATGCGCATTTTACTCCGCAAGCAGCATTCAGCACGCCCGTCTGGATCAGCCAGGCGCAAGGTATCCGTGCTGGCCCTCAACGCCTTAGCTAATAACGACAAAACCTTTATTTCATTTTATTAACTCCGCACTGCGGGGCGTTTGAGATTTTATTATGCTAATCAAATTATTAACAAAAGTTTTCGGTAGCCGTAACGACCGCACCCTGCGCCGGATGCGCAAAGTCGTCAACCTCATCAATGCCATGGAACCGGAGATGGAAAAACTCTCCGACGAAGAACTGAAGGGAAAAACTGCAGAGTTTCGCGCACGTCTGGAAAAAGGCGAAGTGCTGGAAAACCTGATCCCGGAAGCCTTTGCCGTTGTGCGTGAAGCAAGTAAGCGTGTCTTTGGGATGCGTCACTTCGACGTTCAGTTGCTCGGCGGCATGGTTCTTAATGAACGCTGTATCGCGGAAATGCGTACTGGTGAAGGTAAAACACTGACCGCAACGCTGCCTGCTTACCTGAACGCATTAACCGGTAAGGGCGTGCACGTTGTTACCGTCAACGATTACCTGGCGCAGCGTGACGCCGAAAACAACCGTCCGCTGTTTGAATTCCTCGGTATGACCGTCGGCATCAACCTACCGGGCATGCCTGCGCCAGCGAAACGTGAAGCCTATGCGGCCGACATTACTTACGGTACTAACAACGAGTACGGTTTCGACTACCTGCGCGACAACATGGCGTTCAGCCCAGAAGAGCGTGTACAGCGTAAACTGCACTATGCGCTGGTGGACGAAGTGGACTCCATCCTGATCGATGAAGCGCGTACACCGCTGATCATTTCTGGTCCGGCAGAAGACAGTTCGGAAATGTATAAGCGCGTCAACAAAATCATTCCACACCTGATCCGCCAGGAAAAAGAAGACTCTGAAACCTTCCAGGGCGAAGGTCACTTCTCGGTTGATGAAAAATCTCGTCAGGTGAACCTGACCGAACGTGGTTTGGTGCTGATTGAAGAGCTGTTGGTGAAAGAAGGGATCATGGCCGAAGGCGAGTCGTTGTATTCTCCGGCTAATATCATGCTGATGCACCACGTAACGGCGGCGCTGCGTGCCCACGCGCTATTTACCCGCGACGTCGATTACATCGTTAAAGATGGTGAAGTTATCATCGTTGACGAACATACCGGTCGTACCATGCAAGGGCGTCGCTGGTCCGATGGCCTGCACCAGGCTGTGGAAGCGAAAGAAGGTGTGCAGATCCAGAACGAAAACCAGACGCTGGCTTCTATCACCTTCCAGAACTACTTCCGTTTGTATGAAAAACTGGCGGGGATGACCGGTACGGCTGATACCGAAGCATTCGAATTTAGCTCAATCTACAAGCTGGATACCGTCGTCGTTCCGACTAACCGTCCGATGATTCGTAAAGATCTGCCGGATCTGGTCTACATGACCGAAGCGGAAAAAATCCAGGCGATCATTGAAGATATCAAAGAGCGTACCGCGAAAGGCCAGCCGGTGCTGGTTGGTACTATCTCCATCGAAAAATCAGAACTGGTATCAAACGAGCTGACCAAAGCGGGTATCAAGCATAACGTTCTGAACGCCAAATTCCACGCCAACGAAGCTGCGATTGTTGCCCAGGCGGGTTATCCGGCGGCTGTGACTATCGCGACCAACATGGCGGGTCGTGGTACTGACATTGTGCTCGGCGGTAGCTGGCAGGCAGAAGTTGCCGCGCTGGAAAACCCGACCGCAGAGCAAATTGAAAAAATTAAAGCTGACTGGCAGGTACGCCACGACGCGGTTCTGGCAGCAGGTGGTTTGCATATCATCGGTACAGAACGTCACGAATCTCGTCGTATCGATAACCAGTTGCGTGGCCGTTCGGGTCGCCAGGGAGATGCCGGTTCTTCCCGTTTCTACCTGTCGATGGAAGATGCGCTGATGCGTATTTTTGCCTCCGACCGTGTTTCCGGCATGATGCGTAAACTGGGTATGAAACCTGGTGAAGCGATTGAACACCCTTGGGTAACCAAAGCAATTGCCAACGCCCAGCGTAAAGTTGAAAGCCGTAACTTCGACATTCGTAAACAGTTGCTGGAATACGATGACGTAGCTAACGATCAGCGTCGCGCCATTTACTCCCAGCGTAACGAACTGCTGGATGTCAGCGATGTGAGCGAAACCATCAACAGCATTCGTGAAGATGTGTTCAAAGCGACCATCGATGCCTACATTCCGCCACAATCACTGGAAGAAATGTGGGACATTCCTGGGCTGCAAGAGCGTCTGAAAAACGATTTCGATCTCGATATGCCGATTGCCGAGTGGCTGGACAAAGAGCCAGAGCTGCATGAAGAGACGCTGCGTGAGCGTATTCTGGCGCAGTCCATCGAAGTGTATCAGCGTAAAGAAGAAGTGGTTGGCGCCGAGATGATGCGTCACTTCGAGAAAGGTGTGATGTTGCAAACGCTGGACTCCCTGTGGAAAGAGCACCTGGCGGCGATGGATTACCTGCGTCAGGGGATCCACCTGCGTGGTTACGCGCAGAAAGATCCGAAGCAGGAATACAAACGTGAATCCTTCGCAATGTTTGCGGCGATGCTGGAATCATTGAAATATGAAGTGGTTAGCACGCTGAGCAAAGTTCAGGTTCGTATGCCGGAAGAAGTTGAAGAGCTGGAGCAACAGCGTCGTATGGAAGCCGAGCGTTTAGCGCAAATGCAGCAGCTTAGCCATCAGGATGACGACTCTGCAGCCGCAGCGGCGCTGGCTGCACAAACCGGCGAGCGTAAAGTTGGGCGTAACGATCCTTGCCCGTGCGGTTCCGGTAAAAAATACAAGCAGTGCCATGGTCGCCTGCAATAAAAGCTAATCAATAAGACAAAAGGCGCAGAAATCTGCGCCTTTTTTATAGGTTTAAGACAATGAAAAAACTGCAAATTGCGGTAGGTATTATTCGCAACGAGAACCACGAAATCTTTATAACCCGCCGTGCCGCAGATGCGCACATGGCGAATAAGTTGGAGTTTCCTGGCGGTAAAATTGAAGCGGGCGAAACGCCAGAACAGGCGGTGGTGCGGGAGCTTCAGGAAGAAGTCGGGATTACGCCACAACGTTTTTCGCTGTTTGAAAAGCTGGAATATCAGTTCCCTGACAGGCATATCACACTGTGGTTCTGGCTGGTCGAAGGCTGGGAAGGGGAACCGTGGGGGAAAGAAGGGCAACCTGGTGAGTGGATGGCGCTGGCCAGCCTCAATGCAGAAGATTTTCCGCCAGCCAATGAACCGGTAATTGCGAAGCTTAAGCGCCTGTAGGTCAAATAAGGCGTTCACGCCGCATCCGACATTTGCCCTGATGCCTGATGCGACGCAGGCGCGTCTTATCAGGCCTGCGGGATTTTGTAATCCGTTGATATGCAAGATCTTGCAGGTCGGATAAGGCGTTTACACCGCATCCGACAATGCCTCACCTCTTACACCCAATTACTTCAGCTCTTCGCTCCAGTCATCGCTTTCGGACAGATCGCCGCTGCTGGGGATGCGTTTTTCTTCAGCAGCCCATTCTCCGAGGTCGATCAACTGACAACGTTTGCAACAAAATGGCCGAAACGGGCTGATTTCACCCCATACCACCGTTTTCCCGCAAGTTGGGCAGTTCACCGTAATAGTTTCTGACATCGTAACTCCTTAGCAGCACGCCAGTTCAAAATCCAGGCGCTCTGGCACCAGACCATTTTCACTGTCCAGCGGCATAAAACGAATCGCAAAACGACTCTTATGACCAGAAATTTGCGGATAAAGCTGTGAATCAAGGGCCAGATTCAGCCGTAGAAGATCAGCGTCTTCGCCATTATCCTGATAGAAACCGTTCAGACTGGTTTGTTTGCGAAACGGTGCCGACTGGCGAATTAAATCTAACACCATGGTAAGTGCCTGGGTGAGCGGATTCAGGCTGGCAATCCAGGTTTCTACCTGGCTGTCGCGCTGTGCCTGGGGTAAATGCAGCCAGATATGCAAAGTTGGCAAATCAAAGCTACAACAACCGCCGGGTATGCTCAGACGCTGGCGCACTAAAGCAATCAGACGATCTTCACGCAGAAATTGCCCGATACGCGGTGCGGAAATCAGCACGCTGCCCGCCGCTTTTAACTGCTGAATTAATGCTTCAATACGACTCTGGTCCACGCCTGGCACGTCAATCCAGGTCTGGAGTTTACGCTGCTGGCGGTCAAGCTCTTTCAACAATTCGGTGCGTACTTCCCCACGCTCGAAAACATCCAGCAAGTCACTGACATTACGGAAGAAATGCAGAGCGCCAGCGTAGTCAACGATGGGTAAATTTACGGTGAGTTGCTGAATCAAAAACTCAATGCGTAGCCATGTACGCATTTTTTCATTTAGTGGATGTTCAAAAAGGACCTGGGTCTGCATTAAGGTTTTTCCTGTGAGACAAACTGCGACGCAAGCTGCAAGTAATTTGCGTGCAGGCGGGCAACATCCGATGCAATAGCATCCGGTGCGCCGTTATTATCAATGACGTCATCCGCCACGGCAAGGCGGGCTTCGCGCGTTGCCTGGGCAGCAAGAATTTGTTCGACATGTTCGCGAGTAACATCATCGCGCTGCATGGTGCGCTTAAGTTGCGTTTCTGGGCTGACATCCACCACCAGCACACGATTCGCTTTTTTATACAGCGAGTTTTCTACCAGCAATGGCACAACCCAAAGTACATAGGGGGAAGTTGCTTGCTGGAGCTGACGTTGCGTCTCCTGCTGAATCAACGGATGTAGCAGGGCATTAAGCCAGTTTTTCTCTTCCGGGTTGGCGAAGATCCGCTCGCGTAAGGCCCGGCGCTGCAATGTTCCATCAGCAGCAATCATATCAGCGCCGAAATGTTCAGCAATGGCACGCAGTGCAGGTCTACCCGGTTCAACTACCTGACGCGCAATAATATCGGCATCAATGACGTTAATTCCGAGGTCAGCAAACGCATTTGCAACGGTACTCTTGCCACTGCCAATGCCACCCGTTAAGGCAACCGTATACCTCATATTTTATATTCCCGGGAATTCATCATGATTATCAAAACATTAAAAATGAGCACGCGAAAGCGGGATTAATGAAACGTTCGCCCATTATTTACCAGGTAAATTTGTGGGATTGTAGCGTAAAAAAAGACAATTTCGCAGTCTTGCGCCACATAGATTAGTGCGTATGATAGCGTCACTGGAGTTGCGCTCTTACCCTTATAGCCATTAACCCCAGGAATCCGCACATGCGTATTGAAGAAGATCTGAAGTTAGGTTTTAAAGACGTTCTCATCCGTCCTAAACGCTCCACTCTTAAAAGCCGTTCCGATGTTGAACTGGAACGTCAATTCACCTTCAAACATTCAGGTCAGAGCTGGTCCGGCGTGCCGATTATCGCCGCAAATATGGATACCGTAGGCACTTTTACCATGGCTACGGCATTGGCTTCTTTCGATATTCTGACTGCTGTACATAAACATTACTCTGTTGAAGAGTGGCAAGCGTTTATCAACAATTCTTCCGCTGATGTGCTGAAACATGTGATGGTTTCTACCGGCACGTCAGATGCGGATTTCGAAAAAACTAAACAGATTCTCGACCTGAACCCGGCATTAAACTTCGTTTGTATTGACGTGGCGAATGGTTATTCCGAGCACTTCGTACAGTTCGTTGCGAAAGCGCGTGAAGCGTGGCCGACCAAAACCATTTGTGCTGGCAACGTAGTGACAGGTGAAATGTGTGAGGAGCTTATCCTCTCCGGTGCCGATATCGTTAAAGTTGGCATTGGCCCAGGTTCTGTTTGTACGACTCGCGTCAAGACGGGCGTCGGTTACCCGCAGCTTTCTGCAGTAATCGAATGCGCTGATGCCGCGCACGGTCTGGGCGGGATGATCGTCAGCGATGGCGGTTGCACCACGCCGGGCGATGTAGCTAAAGCCTTTGGTGGCGGTGCTGATTTCGTGATGCTCGGCGGTATGCTGGCGGGTCACGAAGAGAGCGGCGGTCGTATCGTCGAAGAGAACGGCGAAAAATTTATGTTGTTCTACGGTATGAGCTCCGAGTCTGCGATGAAACGTCACGTTGGCGGCGTTGCAGAATATCGTGCAGCGGAAGGTAAAACCGTTAAGCTGCCGCTGCGTGGCCCAGTTGAAAACACGGCGCGTGATATTTTGGGTGGCCTGCGTTCAGCTTGTACATATGTTGGGGCTTCTCGCCTGAAAGAACTGACCAAGCGCACCACGTTTATCCGCGTACTGGAACAAGAAAACCGCATCTTCAATAACCTGTAATCTCCCAATGCTGGCGTGGATCACTGCGCCAGCGTTATCCCATCCCACTCATCGCGTCGCCCAGATGGAAAATTGGCAAATACATTGCCACCACCAGCGTGCCGATAATTCCTCCGGTAATGACCAGTAAGGCCGGTTCCAGTAAAGCAGCAAGATTATCTGCCAGCGCCAACGTGTTATCCCGATGATGGTGGGCGAGATTCTCCAGCATGAGATCCAGCGACCCGGAGGCTTCTCCCGTTCTCACTAACTGCAAACAGAGCGGGCTAAACTCACCGGCATTTTTTAACGCCAGCCAGATGGGCTGACCGTTGCTGATATCGTGCTGGATTTGTGTCAGAAGTTGTGCCCAGTACGGGCAGCCCATTGTCTCTTTGACGCTCTCTACCCCTTGCAAAAAAGTAATACCTGCACTTTGTGTCAGCGCCAGAATCGTAAAGATCTGCGTGAGCTTTTGTCCCCGCATTAGTGAACCCATAATTGGGATGCGTAACAGCGATTTCTGCCTCACGATAAGCCAGGTCGGGCGGCGCATCAGCAACTTATTGGCTATTGCCAGCAGTAAGCCGAACAACAGCAGCAGCCAGCCCCACTCACCGCTGAAATCTGCCAGCGTCATGATCCCCTGTGTAAGTGTCGGTAGCGGGGTGTTAAAGGTTTTATAGATAGCGGCAAACTCGGGCAGAACAAAATGCAGCATTGCTACAACTACCGTTATCGCCATCGCTAAAATGATAATGGGATAACGCAATGCTGATTTCACTTTGTCGGCTAACTGGCGCTGGGCTTTTTGCTGACGAGCCAGTTCAAAGCAGCATTCATCCAGCTTACCGGTCAGTTCGCCTGTGCGGATCATCGCCTGATAAAGCGGCGGAAAAACCTCTGACCAGGGCAATAAGGCATTGGAAAAGGCAATACCCTGTTCGAGATCGTGTGCCAGCGATTGCAATAACGCCTGCCATTGCCTGCTCGGATGTTGCTCCGCCAATAGGGCTAATCCTTCCGAAAGGGTTAGTCCGGCTTTGAGTAATGTTGCCAGTTGATGAATGACTTCCGCGCTTTTGTCTGCGTGCCACTGGGCTGAATTAATAGATATCCGCTTCAGGTGCAGTGGGGTAACGGCTTGTTGCTGTAGTGCGATAAGTAGCAAAGAACGGCTCTCTGCCCACAGTACTCCATCTTGCGCATTGCCGTCGCCGGTTATGCCATGCCAGCGCCAGAGTTGCTTACTCGCCATGTGGCATCCCCAATACGCGGATTAACTCTTCAAAGGTGGTTAAACCTTGTTCCACGGCTAGGCAGCCGTTTTCAAAAAGCGTGTGCATTCCAGTTTGTCGGGCGTGCGTTTCCAGCGATTCAACGTCGGTATTAGCGGAAATGAGCTGGCGTATGACAGGTGTTATGGGCAACACTTCAAATAAGGCCGTGCGGCCATAAAAACCGTGGTAGCAATGTTTACAACCAGGTGCTTGCCAGCGGGGCAACGAAGATGACCATAAATTGCCTGGAAGGCGGATTGCTTCCCCTTGCTGCAGGCGACAATGCGGGCAAAGTTTGCGAACCAGACGTTGGGCTACCACCAGCGTGAGTGCTGATGAGAGCATCCAGCGGGCAACTCCCATTTGCTGTAAACGCACCAGTGTTTCGCAGGTAGAGTTGGTGTGTAGCGTGGACAACACCAGGTGACCCGTTTGTGCGGCTTTAATGGCAATTTCTGCCGTTTCACCATCACGGATCTCTCCGATCATGATGACATCGGGATCCTGACGTAATAACGCACGCAAAACCCCCTGAAAGGTAAGACCAGCACGCGGATGGATTTGCGTCTGGTTAAGCCCTGCGATGGGGATCTCCACCGGATCTTCGACGCTGCAAATATTAATATCGGCGGTATTCAGCGTTTGCAGAGCGCTATAAAGTGTGACCGTTTTACCGCTACCGGTAGGACCGGTAACCAACACCAGCCCTTGTGGTTGTTGTAGGGCATGAGCAAAGTCCGCCAGTTGTAACTGCTGCATTCCCAGCGTGTTGACATCCAGCGCCTGGTCCACCTGCTGTAACAGCCGCAATACCACTTTTTCACCGCCCCGACATGGCAAGGTAGCAATGCGAAATGAGACTGTGTTACCCGCCAGTTCGACAGTGAATTGCCCATCCTGCGGCAGGCGATGTTCCGCAATATCCAGGCTTCCCAGCACTTTTAATCTGGCGGTTAATGCTATTCCGGCATCCAGTGGAACATCTGGTAAAGGATGCAACACGCCGTCGATGCGTAAGCGGATGCGGTAGCTATTGTCCGCTGGTTCGATATGAATATCAGAAGCGCGTTGTTCGAGTGCAGATTGTAACGTTTGAGTCAGCAATTCTGTTTTGGGCTGATATTTTTCCGGGGCTGCTACGGGCAACCTATGTTGTGACCGGCTGGCGTGGCCTTCCATCTGCTGGCGTGTCCAGCAGGTGATCTCAATGCGTTTGGTAGTAGCGAAATGCAAAGCGTCAAGTAACTCATGTGAGGGCGCATCGACCACCGCAACATGAACCACCTCTTCGCTGGCATCCAGCAAGACGCCCTGGTAACGCAGGCACAGAGCGGTGAGCTGTGAAATATTCATTGCCGCTCCTTAGTTGGCGTCATCAAAGCGGAAGACATCTTCGCAGGCTTGCTGCAACGCGCTGTCACTTTGAATATTGCAGTTGCGCGTCCAGCCGGTGACGCCGTTGGCGTTATCCCAACCTGGTGTCATGATGACGCTTAACCCATTGAGGCTCTCTTGTCCTGTCAGCGACACCACGCCTTTTGCCACACTCATAGCAGAGACATAGCGAGTGGTGGTGGGCGAGGGGATGCCGTTACTGCCGCCGTCGCAGGTATCTAATCCGCCATGCTCCAGTGCGCATAATTCTACGGCGGTGCGGTAAGGCACAAAGGTTTGCAGCATGTCGGTGAGCGCTGCTTTGCGCAGGTAGTTCTGATAAGCGGGAATACCAATGGCGCTTAAAATGGCAATAATGCCAATAACTACCATTAGTTCGATGAGTGTAAAGCCGCGTTGTTTGTCCATCTGTTTCGCTCCTTGATTTCGTTGGCGCTACTTTGGCAAACGCCATCGGCACAGGCGAGGGGCAAAAAACGAAACGGGAAGGCGGGTTCCGAGGTTTTTTATTATGTTGCAGTGAAAGACAAGATATTTGCGAGGCGTTACGAAGAAAGTTGGAGAAGGTAAGATTCATCCGCTCGCTACGGAGCGGATGAATCTGTCAGCAATTAGCGAAAACGCATTGAAAGGTCGAGTGCCTGTACGTGTTTGGTCAGTGCGCCGACAGAGATAAAGTCCACGCCTGTTTCGGCAAATTCGCGCAGAGTTTTGTCGGTGACGTTACCCGAAACTTCCAGCAGCGCCTTACCATTGGTACGTTTGACAGCTTCGCGCATTTGTTCTGTTTCGAAGTTATCCAGCATGATGATATCGGCACCTGATTTCAGGGCTTCATCAAGTTCTTCCAGATCCTCGACTTCGACTTCTACTGGCGCATCCGGGTGCAGCCAGGACGCTTTTTCGACCGCCTGACGTACTGAGCCAGAGGCAATAATATGGTTTTCTTTAATCAGGAAGGCGTCAGAAAGTCCCAGGCGGTGATTCGCTCCGCCGCCGCAAAGTACCGCATATTTCAGAGCCGAACGCAGACCGGGCAAGGTTTTGCGAGTATCCAGCAACTGCGTGTTGGTGCCTTCCAGCAGTTTGACATAGTGGCGAACCTTACTGGCAACCCCAGAAAGGGTTTGTACAAAATTG
Source organism: Escherichia marmotae (assembly GCF_002900365.1). NCBI lineage: Bacteria > Pseudomonadati > Pseudomonadota > Gammaproteobacteria > Enterobacterales > Enterobacteriaceae > Escherichia > Escherichia marmotae. The sequence goes on along the minus strand of NZ_CP025979.1, from coordinate 2,407,057 downwards.
AGCGCCGTGCGTTCACCCGTTAACAGCACGCGGGAGGGGCCTTCAAGTTCGAAAAGGAGTTGATTGGCGTTGATGACATCACCGTCATCCACATGCCAGATAATGGTGACATCGTCACCAGCCAGTTGAATAAACACCTCTTCAACCCAGCGTTTGCCGCAAAATACGCCATTCTCGCGGGTGATCACTGTTGCATGAGAGCGAGAATTTTCCGGTAAAAGTTTTGCCGTAATATCATTGTTGGCATCGACTGTTCCGCCTAAATCTTCCCGCAGCGCCTGGGCCACCGCGCTGGGTATATCGAGATTAATGCGTTCCAGCAGCTCGTCACGTCGGGTGTCAGGGTTATAGCGGCGAGGCGGCATGTTAAAACTCCAGATAGCTAACGAATCATAAGGTAGAAACATGCTACTCTGAACCAGATATTAGCACCACATATAAGGAGATCCTGCATGTTGTTAGAACAGGGGTGGCTGACCGGCGCGCGCCGCGTTCCCTCGCCTCATTACGATTGTCGCCCGGATGACGAAGTTCCCACCCTGCTGGTGGTGCACAATATTAGCCTGCCGCCAGGTGAGTTTGGCGGCCCGTGGATCGACGCATTATTCACCGGAACTATTGATCCGCAGGCGCATCCCTTCTTTGCTGAGATAGCTCATTTGCGCGTTTCCGCTCACTGTTTGATTCGCCGTGATGGTGAAATTGTCCAGTATGTTCCTTTCGATAAACGCGCCTGGCACGCGGGTGTCTCTCAGTATCAAGGTCGTGAACGCTGTAATGATTTTTCTATTGGGATTGAGCTGGAAGGCACCGATACGCTGGCTTACACCGATGCGCAGTATCAGCAACTGGCGGCGGTCACTCGGGCGCTGATTGATCGCTATCCAGCTATTGCTAATAACATGACGGGGCATTGCGATATTGCGCCGGATCGTAAAACCGATCCTGGTCCTGCATTTGATTGGGCACGGTTTCGCGCGCTGGTCAGCAAGGAGACAACATGACGCTATTCACAACCTTACTGGTGTTAATTTTTGAGCGCCTGTTTAAGTTGGGCGAGCACTGGCAGTTTGATCACCGCCTTGAAGCGTTCTTTCGGCGGGTGAAACATTTTTCACTCGGGCGCACGTTAGGTATGACCATTATTGCGATGGGGGTGACTTTTTTGCTGTTGCGCGCGTTGCATGGGCTATTGTTCAACGTTCCGACGCTGCTGGTGTGGCTGCTGATTGGTTTGCTGTGTATTGGCGCAGGTAAAGTTCGTCTTCATTATCATGCTTATCTGGCAGCCGCTTCACGTAATGATAGCCATGCCCGTTCCACAATGGCTGGCGAACTCACTATGATTCACGGCGTCCCTGCAGGCTGCGATGAACGTGAATACTTGCGGGAACTGCAAAATGCACTGCTGTGGATTAACTTTCGTTTTTACCTGGCACCGCTGTTCTGGTTGATTGTGGGGGGAAGTTGGGGGCCAGTTACGCTGATGGGGTATGCGTTTTTGCGCGCATGGCAATACTGGCTGGCGCGTTACCAGACGCCGCATCATCGTTTACAGTCGGGGATTGATGCAGTGCTTCATGTCGCGGATTGGGTGCCGGTTCGCCTTGCGGGTGTGGTTTATGCCTTGATCGGCCACGGTGAGAAAGCGTTACCTGCCTGGTTTGCTTCGCTGGCCGATTTCTATACTTCGCAATATCAGGTGTTAACGCGTCTGGCGCAGTTCTCTCTGGCGCGTGAACCGCATGTCGATAAGGTGGAGACACCGAAAGCAGCAGTTTCAATGGCGAAGAAAACCTCGTTTGTGGTCGTGGTAGTGATTGCGCTACTGACGATTTACGGGACATTGGTGTAAAGATTGTTGCCCTCACCCAGACAGGGTGAGGGCGGAGAGAGGTTAATGCGCTTTTACTGCTTTTGCGGTTTTCTCTTTAAACAGATAGCCGATGCCTAACACCACCAGCCATACCGGGATCAGGTAAACCGAAATCGCCATCCCCGGCGTCATCAGCATAATTACCAGTACCGTCGCCATAAACAGCAGGCAGATCCAGTTACCCAGCGGATAGAGCAGGGCAGGGAAGCGGGTAGCCACACCTTGTGCTTGTTTGGCACGACGGAATTTCATGTGCGCAAGACTTATCATCGCCCAGTTGATTACCAGAGCGGAAACCACCAGCGCCATTAACAGTCCGAATGCGGACTCTGGGGCAAGGTAGTTAATCAGTACGCACAATGCCGTAACCAGCGCAGATACCAGAATGGTGTTGACCGGTACGCCGCGTTTATCGACGGAAGCGAGCATTTTCGGTGCATTTCCCTGTTGTGCCAGACCAAACAGCATACGGCTGTTGCAGTAGACGCAACTGTTGTACACGGAAAGTGCCGCCGTCAACACCACGATATTCAGGGCGTTAGCCACAAAGGTGTCGCCCAGTTCATGGAAGATCAACACGAATGGACTGGTATCAGCGGTAACGCGCGTCCACGGCATCAGTGAGAGCAGGACGGCTAACGAACCAATGTAGAAAATCAGGATGCGGTAGATAACCTGATTGGTTGCTTTCGGGATGCTTTGCTCCGGGTTATCGGCTTCTGCGGCGGTGATCCCCACTAGCTCCAGACCACCAAACGAGAACATGATAATCGCCATCATCATCACCAGCCCGGTGAAGCCGTGCGGCAGGAATCCGCCCTGTTCCCAGAGGTTACGGACGGTCGCTTGCGGACCGCCGTTGCCACTGAACAGCAGCCAGCCGCCGAAGATGATCATCGCCACCACCGCGATAACTTTGATAATGGCAAACCAGAACTCCATCTCGCCAAACACTTTAACGTTGGTCAGGTTGATGGCGTTGATCACCACAAAGAACACGGCGGCAGAAGCCCAGGTTGGGATATCCGGATACCAGAACTGAATGTATTTGCCGACGGCAGTAAGCTCCGCCATGGCAACTAATACGTACAATACCCAGTAGTTCCAGCCTGAGGCGAAGCCAGCAAAGCTCCCCCAGTATTTATAAGCAAAGTGGCTGAAGGAGCCTGCTACAGGTTCTTCGACCACCATTTCACCTAGCTGACGCATGATCAGAAAGGCGATAAAACCAGCAATGGCGTAACCCAGAATGATCCCTGGCCCTGCGGACTGTATTACGGAGGCGCTTCCCAGGAATAGCCCGGTCCCTATCGCGCCACCCAGCGCGATAAGCTGAATATGGCGGTTTTTAAGGCCGCGCTTTAGCTGCTCGCCGTGCTGTTGACCTTCCATCATGAAACCTCGTGCGGTGATTGTTTTTTTGATCTACGCAGTGATGCGTGTGTAAGTTTGCAATTCCGTTTGTTGTATTAATTTGTTTACAACTTGGAAGTTTGAATTGTTACAAAAAGACTTCCGTCAGATAAAGAATAATGGTATGCGGCAGCGAATGCACCCGCTTTATGCATGGTTGAAGATGGGTTGTCTAAAAAGAAACCATTTGTAAAGACCAGTCTCAAACAATCCCACCCATAACAAAGAATATAAATTCATTTTTATTGAATTAAAAATCGAAAAATTGGTAAGTGAATCGGTTCAATTCGGATTTTTATAGTTTAATAATCGTTAAAAAAACCTTGCTCACGTAAAGCCTACATTTGTGCATAGTTACAACTTTGAAACGCTATATATGTCAAGTTGTTAAAATGTGCACAGTTTCATGATTTCAATCAAAACCTGTATAGACATAAGGTGAATACTTTGTTACTTTAGCGTCACAGACATGAAATTGGTAAGACCAATTGACTTCGGCAAGTGGCTTAAGACAGGAACTCATGGCCTACAGCAAAATCCGCCAACCAAAACTCTCCGATGTGATTGAGCAGCAACTGGAGTTTTTGATCCTCGAGGGCACCCTTCGCCCTGGTGAAAAACTCCCACCGGAACGCGAACTGGCGAAACAGTTCGACGTCTCCCGTCCCTCCTTGCGTGAGGCGATTCAACGTCTCGAAGCGAAGGGCTTGTTGCTTCGTCGCCAGGGTGGCGGCACTTTTGTCCAGAGCAGCCTCTGGCAAAGCTTCAGCGATCCGCTGGTGGAGCTGCTCTCCGACCATCCTGAATCACAATACGACTTGCTCGAAACACGACACGCCCTGGAAGGCATAGCCGCCTATTACGCCGCGTTGCGTAGTACCGATGAAGACAAGGAACGCATTCGTGAACTCCACCACGCCATAGAGCTGGCGCAGCAGTCTGGCGATCTGGACGCGGAATCAAACGCCGTACTCCAGTATCAGATTGCCGTCACCGAAGCGGCCCACAATGTGGTTTTGCTTCATCTGCTAAGGTGTATGGAGCCGATGTTGGCCCAGAATGTCCGTCAAAACTTCGAATTGCTCTATTCGCGTCGAGAGATGCTGCCGCTGGTGAGTAGTCACCGCACTCGCATATTCGAAGCAATTATGGCCGGTAAGCCAGAAGAAGCGCGCGAAGCATCGCATCGCCATCTGGCCTTTATCGAAGAAATCTTGCTCGACAGAAGCCGTGAGGAGAGCCGCCGTGAGCGTTCTCTGCGCCGTCTGGAGCAACGAAAGAATTAGTGATTTTTCTGGTGAAAATTAGCCAGAAGATGTTGTAAATCAAGCGCATATAAAAGCGCAGCAACTAAACGTAGAACCTGTCTTATTGAGCTTTCCAGCGAGAGTTCAATGGGACAGGTTCCAGAAAACTCAACGTTATTAGATAGATAAGGAATAACCCATGTCAGAACGTTTCCCAAATGACGTGGATCCGATCGAAACTCGCGACTGGCTCCAGGCGATCGAATCGGTCATCCGTGAAGAAGGTGTTGAGCGTGCTCAGTATCTGATCGACCAACTGCTTGCTGAAGCCCGCAAAGGCGGAGTCAACGTAGCCGCAGGCACCGGCGTCAGCAACTACATCAACACCATCCCCGTTGAAGAACAGCCGGAGTATCCGGGTAATCTGGAACTGGAACGCCGTATTCGTTCAGCTATCCGCTGGAACGCCATCATGACGGTTCTGCGTGCATCCAAAAAAGATCTGGAACTGGGCGGCCACATGGCGTCTTTCCAGTCTTCCGCAACCATTTATGATGTGTGTTTTAACCACTTCTTCCGTGCACGCAACGAGCAGGATGGCGGCGACCTGGTTTACTTCCAGGGGCACATCTCCCCGGGCGTTTACGCACGAGCTTTCCTGGAAGGTCGTCTGACTCAGGAGCAACTGGATAATTTCCGTCAGGAAGTCCACGGTAATGGCCTCTCTTCCTACCCGCACCCGAAACTGATGCCGGAATTCTGGCAGTTCCCGACCGTATCTATGGGGCTGGGGCCAATCGGTGCTATCTACCAGGCGAAGTTCCTGAAATATCTGGAACACCGTGGCCTGAAAGATACCTCTAAACAGACCGTTTACGCATTCCTTGGTGACGGCGAGATGGACGAACCAGAATCCAAAGGTGCGATCACCATCGCTACCCGTGAAAAACTGGATAACCTGGTCTTCGTTATCAACTGTAACCTGCAGCGTCTTGACGGCCCGGTCACCGGTAACGGCAAGATCATCAACGAACTGGAAGGCATCTTCGAAGGTGCTGGCTGGAACGTGATCAAAGTGATGTGGGGTAGCCGTTGGGATGAGCTGCTGCGTAAAGATACCAGCGGTAAACTGATCCAACTGATGAACGAAACCGTTGACGGCGACTACCAGACCTTCAAATCGAAAGATGGTGCGTACGTTCGTGAACACTTCTTCGGTAAATATCCGGAAACCGCAGCACTGGTTGCAGACTGGACTGACGAGCAGATCTGGGCATTGAACCGTGGCGGTCACGATCCGAAGAAAATCTACGCTGCATTCAAGAAAGCGCAGGAAACCAAAGGCAAAGCGACAGTAATCCTTGCTCATACCATTAAAGGTTACGGCATGGGCGATGCGGCTGAAGGTAAAAACATTGCGCACCAGGTTAAGAAAATGAACATGGACGGCGTGCGCCATATCCGCGACCGTTTCAATGTGCCGGTGTCTGATGCAGATATCGAAAAACTGCCGTACATCACCTTCCCGGAAGGTTCTGAAGAGCATACCTATCTGCACGCTCAGCGTCAGAAACTGCACGGTTATCTGCCAAGCCGCCAGCCGAACTTTACCGAGAAGCTGGAGCTGCCGAGCCTGCAAGACTTCGGTGCGCTGCTGGAAGAACAGAGCAAAGAGATCTCCACCACTATCGCTTTTGTTCGTGCCCTGAACGTGATGCTGAAGAACAAGTCGATCAAAGACCGACTTGTGCCGATCATCGCTGACGAAGCGCGTACTTTCGGTATGGAAGGTCTGTTCCGTCAGATTGGTATCTATAGCCCGAACGGTCAGCAGTACACCCCGCAGGATCGCGAGCAGGTTGCGTACTATAAAGAAGACGAGAAAGGTCAGATTCTGCAGGAAGGGATCAACGAGCTGGGCGCAGGTTGTTCCTGGCTGGCTGCGGCGACCTCTTACAGCACCAACAATCTGCCGATGATTCCGTTCTACATCTATTACTCGATGTTCGGATTCCAGCGTATTGGCGATCTGTGCTGGGCGGCTGGCGACCAGCAGGCGCGTGGCTTCCTGATCGGCGGTACTTCCGGTCGTACCACCCTGAACGGCGAAGGTCTGCAGCACGAAGATGGTCACAGCCACATTCAGTCGCTGACTATCCCGAACTGTATCTCTTACGACCCGGCTTACGCTTACGAAGTTGCTGTCATCATGCATGATGGTCTGGAGCGTATGTACGGTGAAAAACAAGAGAACGTTTACTACTACATCACCACGCTGAACGAAAACTACCACATGCCGGCAATGCCGGAAGGTGCTGAGGAAGGTATCCGTAAAGGTATCTACAAACTCGAAACCATTGAAGGTAGCAAAGGTAAAGTTCAACTGCTGGGCTCCGGTTCTATCCTGCGCCACGTCCGTGAAGCAGCACAGATCCTGGCGAAAGATTACGGCGTAGGTTCTGACGTTTATAGCGTGACCTCCTTCACCGAACTGGCGCGTGATGGTCAGGATTGTGAACGCTGGAACATGCTGCATCCGCTGGAAACTCCGCGCGTTCCGTACATCGCTCAGGTGATGAACGACGCTCCGGCAGTGGCATCTACCGACTATATGAAACTGTTCGCTGAGCAGGTCCGTACTTACGTACCGGCTGACGACTACCGCGTACTGGGTACTGATGGCTTCGGTCGTTCCGACAGCCGTGAGAACCTGCGTCACCACTTCGAAGTTGATGCTTCCTATGTTGTGGTTGCGGCGCTGGGCGAACTGGCTAAACGTGGCGAAATCGATAAGAAAGTGGTTGCTGACGCAATCGCCAAATTCAACATCGATGCAGATAAAGTTAACCCGCGTCTGGCGTAAGAGGTAAAAGAATAATGGCTATCGAAATCAAAGTACCGGACATCGGGGCTGATGAAGTTGAAATCACCGAGATCCTGGTCAAAGTGGGCGACAAAGTTGAAGCCGAACAGTCGCTGATCACCGTAGAAGGCGACAAAGCCTCTATGGAAGTTCCGTCTCCGCAGGCGGGTATCGTTAAAGAGATCAAAGTCTCTGTTGGAGATAAAACCCAGACCGGCGCACTGATTATGATTTTCGATTCCGCCGACGGTGCAGCAGACGCTGCACCTGCTCAGGCAGAAGAGAAGAAAGAAGCAGCTCCGGCAGCAGCACCAGCGGCTGCGGCGGCAAAAGACGTTAACGTTCCGGATATCGGCAGCGACGAAGTTGAAGTGACCGAAATCCTGGTGAAAGTGGGCGACAAAGTTGAAGCTGAACAGTCGCTGATCACCGTAGAAGGCGACAAGGCTTCTATGGAAGTTCCGGCTCCGTTTGCGGGCATCGTGAAAGAGATCAAAGTGAACGTTGGCGACAAAGTGTCTACCGGCTCACTGATTATGGTCTTCGAAGTTGCGGGGGCAGCCGGCGCGGCAGCTCCGGCTCCGGCGGCAAAACAGGAAGCGGCTCCGGCACCTGCGGCAGCGACTGGCGTGAAAGAAGTTAACGTTCCGGATATCGGCGGTGACGAAGTTGAAGTGACCGAAGTGATGGTGAAAGTGGGCGACAAAGTTACCGCTGAGCAGTCACTGATCACCGTAGAAGGCGACAAAGCTTCTATGGAAGTTCCGGCTCCGTTCGCGGGCGTGGTGAAAGAACTGAAAGTGAATGTTGGCGACAAAGTGAAAACTGGCTCGCTGATTATGATCTTCGAAGTTGAAGGCGCAGCGCCTGCGGCAGCTCCGGCGAAACAGGAAGCGGCAGCTCCGGCCCCGGCTGCAAAAGCTGAAGCTCCGGCAGCAGCACCGGCTGCAAAAGCGGAAGGCAAATCTGAATTTGCTGAAAACGACGCTTATGTTCACGCGACTCCGCTGATCCGCCGTCTGGCTCGCGAGTTCGGCGTTAACCTGGCGAAAGTGAAGGGCACAGGCCGTAAAGGTCGTATCCTGCGCGAAGACGTTCAGGCTTATGTGAAAGAAGCCATCAAACGTGCAGAAGCGGCTCCGGCAGCGACTGGCGGCGGTATCCCAGGCATGTTGCCGTGGCCGAAGGTGGACTTCAGCAAGTTTGGTGAAATCGAAGAAGTGGAACTGGGTCGCATTCAGAAAATCTCTGGTGCTAACCTGAGCCGTAACTGGGTGATGATCCCGCACGTTACCCACTTCGACAAGACCGATATCACCGAGCTGGAAGCGTTCCGTAAACAGCAGAACGAAGAAGCTGCGAAACGTAAGCTGGATGTGAAGATCACCCCGGTTGTCTTCATCATGAAAGCCGTTGCTGCGGCACTTGAGCAGATGCCTCGCTTCAACAGTTCGCTGTCGGAAGACGGTCAGCGTCTGACCCTGAAGAAATACATCAACATCGGTGTGGCGGTGGATACTCCGAACGGCCTGGTTGTTCCGGTATTCAAAGACGTCAACAAGAAAGGCATCATCGAGCTGTCTCGCGAGCTGATGACCATTTCCAAGAAAGCGCGTGACGGTAAGCTGACTGCGGGCGAAATGCAGGGTGGTTGCTTCACCATCTCCAGTATCGGCGGCCTGGGTACTACCCACTTCGCGCCGATTGTGAACGCACCGGAAGTGGCTATCCTCGGCGTTTCCAAGTCCGCGATGGAACCTGTGTGGAATGGTAAAGAGTTCGTGCCGCGTCTGATGCTGCCGATTTCTCTCTCCTTTGACCACCGCGTGATCGACGGTGCTGATGGTGCGCGTTTCATTACCATCATTAACAACACGCTGTCTGACATTCGCCGTCTGGTGATGTAAATAAAAGAGCCGGCCCAACGGCCGGCTTTTTTCTGGTAATCTTATGAATATATTGAGGTTATCAGGTAATAGACAAATCGGTTGCCGTTTGTTGTTTAAAAATTGTTAACAATTTTGTAAAATACCGACGGATAGAACGACCCGGTGGATAATGGGCGTCATAAAAAAAACGTCAGACCCGCCGGAGATAAATATATAGAGGTCATGATGAGTACTGAAATCAAAACTCAGGTCGTGGTACTTGGGGCAGGCCCCGCAGGTTACTCCGCTGCCTTCCGCTGCGCTGATTTAGGTCTGGAAACCGTAATCGTAGAACGCTACAACACCCTCGGCGGTGTTTGCCTGAACGTCGGCTGTATCCCTTCTAAAGCACTGCTGCACGTAGCAAAAGTTATCGAAGAAGCCAAAGCACTGGCTGAACACGGTATCGTTTTCGGTGAGCCGAAAACCGATATCGACAAGATTCGTACCTGGAAAGAGAAAGTTATCACTCAACTGACCGGCGGTCTGGCTGGTATGGCGAAAGGCCGTAAAGTGAAAGTGGTCAACGGTCTGGGTAAATTCACCGGGGCGAACACCCTGGAAGTTGAAGGTGAGAACGGTAAGACTGTGATCAACTTCGACAATGCGATCATCGCGGCGGGTTCTCGCCCGATCCAACTGCCGTTTATTCCGCATGAAGATCCGCGTATCTGGGACTCCACTGACGCTCTGGAATTGAAAGAAGTGCCAGAACGCCTGCTGGTTATGGGTGGCGGTATCATCGGTCTGGAAATGGGGACGGTATACCACGCGCTGGGTTCACAGATTGACGTGGTTGAAATGTTCGACCAGGTTATCCCGGCAGCAGATAAAGACATCGTTAAAGTCTTCACCAAGCGTATCAGCAAGAAATTCAACCTGATGCTGGAAACCAAAGTCACTGCCGTTGAAGCAAAAGAAGACGGTATCTACGTGACGATGGAAGGCAAAAAAGCACCGGCTGAACCACAGCGTTACGACGCCGTGCTGGTGGCGATTGGTCGTGTGCCGAACGGTAAAAACCTCGACGCAGGCAAAGCAGGCGTGGAAGTGGACGACCGTGGCTTCATCCGCGTTGACAAACAACTGCGTACCAACGTACCACACATCTTTGCTATCGGTGATATCGTCGGTCAGCCGATGCTGGCACACAAAGGTGTTCACGAAGGTCACGTTGCCGCTGAAGTTATCGCCGGTAAAAAACACTACTTCGATCCGAAAGTTATTCCGTCTATTGCCTATACCGAACCAGAAGTTGCATGGGTGGGTTTGACCGAGAAAGAAGCGAAAGAGAAAGGCATCAGCTACGAAACTGCCACCTTCCCGTGGGCTGCTTCTGGTCGTGCGATCGCTTCTGACTGCGCGGACGGTATGACCAAGCTGATTTTCGACAAAGAGTCTCATCGTGTGATCGGTGGTGCGATTGTCGGTACTAACGGCGGCGAGCTGTTGGGTGAAATCGGTCTGGCAATCGAAATGGGTTGCGACGCTGAAGACATCGCGCTGACCATCCACGCGCACCCGACTCTGCACGAGTCTGTGGGCCTGGCGGCAGAAGTGTTCGAAGGTAGCATTACCGACCTGCCGAACCCGAAAGCGAAGAAGAAGTAATTTTTCTTGTGCCGGGGCATCCGGTAAATTAAGAAGCGGCTATTCTGACGCTTCAGATTGTTGGCAAAGTGCTGGTTGTTTACGCCGGATGCGGCGTAAACGCCTTATCCGGCCTACAAAATCATGCAAATTCAATATATTGCAGGTTCCGTGTAGGCCCGATAAGCTTGCGCATCGGGCAATTCGATGTTTGTCATCAGTCTTAAGCGGCTAACAGCGCCGCTTTTTTTATGCCTGCAATTTACCTTTCCAGTCGTCTTGCTCCACGCTCAGACAACCGTTCGCGTACCGCTGACCGTTGTTCGTTATTCAGTCTGGCCGGACGGTTATTGTCGTTTAAACGCTGCGGGTGACTCTCCTGAATTCTCGCGCGTGCGACCTGCCGCTGTTCTGGTGATGCCGATTGAATACGCTGGCGGGCGTTATCACGCTGTTGTTGGTTCTGCGGGCGCTGCTGTACTTTTTCTTTAAATACTTGGCGCTGTTCGGGAGTAGTGGACTGAATATGCTGACGTGCCGTCTCTCTTCGCTGCTGATTCTGCGGGCTGGTTTGCATTTTCTCGCGGACTGCCTGGCGCTGCTCAGGAGAGGCCGATTGATAACGCTGGCGAGCGGTGTCCTTTTGCTGCCGGGTCAGTGGCTGGTGACGGCTGAACTCGCGGAAGTCGTCATAACTCCCATCGTGTTCCGCCTCATTAAACCGCTGTGCCGCAGCCTGACGTTGGGTGTCGCGCGTAGTGACTGGTGCAGCATGTGTTCGTTGCTGAAACTGACTTGCAGCCGCCTGGCGCTGGTTGTCGCGCGACGGTGCGGGTAGTTGTGTGGCGCTCATACCGCTTTTGATATCGGTTTGATGAAATCGCTTAGTCATATCTTGATCATGATAAGGCACACCATCGCGGTAATTCGGATTGTGCCGCCATGCCATATTCTTATCCGTAAGATGCTCACCGGTGATACGGTTGAAATTGTTGACGTCGATGTTGATGTTGTCGCCGTTGTGTTGCCAGCCGTTGCCGTCACGATGACCACCGTCGTGGTGATGATAATCATCGTTGTCGTGGTGATGGTGGTCATGATCGTCGTCATCCCAGTCGATGCTGCTGAATAACGCGTATGTGGTGGCAACGCCCATGCTGTAGCCGAATCCGCGCACGAAGCTGTCAACAAACGGTTCTCCGGCTGGTGGCGGCAGGTAAACCGGCGGATACGCGGTATTGGCCCAGTTCCCGTAAACCACGGTTGGGTTGTAGTTGGGAATATAAACTACATCCGGATTGGCTGGCTCAATGGTTATTACGGTCGGGGCAGGTTCTGCGACGACGGGGCTGGATGTTGAAACGGTATTGTATTGTGTGACAGGAGCCGTGACAGTCTGTTTTAGCGGTACGGCTTGCTTCGTGGTCGTAATAACTTTCTGTTCAGTTGATGACTTCAGTGACCCGGTTTGTTGCGCCAGTTGCCGCAAACGTTGTACCGAGTCCATCACATCCTGCGGCTGCGCCAGAAACGCATCGCCAAGATTTTGTACCCACTGCGGGTTTTCACCCATCAACGCCATCAATTGCGGAAAAGCCACCAGTGATTTGACGCTGGCATCCCACGGCTGACCGGATACTGCCTGAATAGCCGCATCGCCTTGTTTGAGCGGGTTATCGTGCGACCACTGCACGGCCTGGGCGACATTTGCCGGATAGGTCGATGCCATCAGCACTTGCGAAAGCAGTGCATCGGGGTACAGCGCGACAGGTGCGAGCCATTGATCGATTTGCGCAGTACTGAAGGCAGATTTGACGACGGCAGGCGTTACCGGGGGCATGGAAACTGTTGCAGGAAGCGTAACCGCAGCGACGTCAGGCGCAGACTGTTGTGTTGATTGCGCTACTACGGGGGCTTCCACCGTGCGACTTTTCACATACAACGTACCGGAAGCGGCACATAGCCCGGCGCTGCAAATTAGCGCCAGCACATGGGGTTTAAACGGCAAAGTAATTTTCATAGTCCTGATCTCAAGGAAATCGCAATGGTCGACGAACTGCCACCCGCAGGTGCTGTAGGCACGAGTATAAAGAGGCGGTAGTTTAAATTTTGACTCATGTTGGGATTTGTTGAGAAGGGTGATTATCACAATGCGAATTAACAGGTTTTTCGGAGGGAAACAATCTCTAGACTATCCTTAACGATTCAGCCACTTTTTTATGTTGCTTTTTTGTAAACAGATTAACACATCGTCAAAATCCTGCTATTCTGCCCGTTGCGGTACTGGGCATTTACCCTACAAACTGCTGTCTCACAGGAGCGTGAAGAGAATCGCCTGCCGCACTATGACAATGAGAGCGAGGAGAACCGTCGTGCTAGAAGAATACCGTAAGCACGTAGCTGAGCGTGCCGCTGAGGGGATTGCGCCCAAACCCCTGGATGCAAACCAAATGGCCGCGCTCGTAGAGCTGCTGAAAAACCCGCCCGCGGGCGAAGAAGAATTCCTGTTAGATCTGTTAACCAACCGTGTTCCCCCTGGCGTCGATGAAGCAGCCTATGTAAAAGCAGGCTTCCTGGCCGCCGTCGCAAAAGGTGAAGCCAAATCTCCGCTGCTGACTCCGGAAAAAGCCATTGAACTGCTGGGCACCATGCAGGGTGGTTACAACATTCATCCGCTGATCGACGCGCTGGACGATGCCAAACTGGCACCGATCGCTGCTAAAGCACTGTCCCACACGCTGCTGATGTTCGATAACTTCTATGACGTAGAAGAGAAAGTCAAAGCAGGTAACAAATACGCGAAGCAGGTTATGCAGTCCTGGGCGGATGCTGAATGGTTCCTGAATCGCCCGGCACTGGCTGAAAAACTGACCGTTACCGTCTTCAAGGTCACCGGCGAAACCAACACTGATGACCTCTCTCCGGCACCGGATGCGTGGTCACGCCCGGATATCCCGCTGCACGCGCTGGCGATGCTGAAAAACGCCCGCGAAGGAATCGAGCCAGATCAACCCGGTGTTGTTGGCCCGATCAAGCAGATCGAAGCCCTGCAACAGAAAGGTTTCCCGCTGGCTTATGTGGGTGACGTTGTGGGTACGGGGTCTTCGCGTAAATCCGCCACTAACTCTGTACTGTGGTTTATGGGCGACGATATTCCACATGTGCCGAACAAACGCGGTGGCGGTCTGTGTCTCGGCGGCAAAATTGCGCCAATCTTCTTTAACACAATGGAAGATGCCGGTGCGCTGCCAATTGAAGTGGACGTTTCCAACCTGAATATGGGCGACGTGATTGACGTTTACCCGTATAAAGGTGAAGTGCGTAACCACGAAACCGGTGAACTGCTGGCGACCTTTGAACTAAAAACCGACGTACTGATTGATGAAGTGCGGGCGGGCGGTCGTATTCCGCTGATTATCGGTCGCGGTCTGACCACCAAAGCGCGTGAAGCGCTCGGTCTGCCGCAGAGCGATGTGTTCCGTCAGGCGAAAGATGTCGCTGAAAGCGATCGTGGCTTCTCGCTGGCACAGAAAATGGTGGGTCGCGCCTGTGGCGTGAAAGGCATTCGTCCGGGCGCTTACTGCGAACCGAAAATGACGTCTGTCGGCTCTCAGGACACTACCGGCCCAATGACCCGTGATGAACTGAAAGACCTGGCGTGCCTGGGCTTCTCGGCTGACCTGGTGATGCAGTCTTTCTGTCATACAGCGGCGTATCCGAAGCCGGTTGACGTTAACACGCACCATACGCTGCCTGACTTCATTATGAACCGTGGCGGTGTGTCGCTGCGCCCAGGTGATGGCGTAATCCACTCCTGGTTGAACCGTATGCTGCTGCCGGATACCGTGGGCACCGGTGGTGACTCCCATACCCGTTTCCCGATCGGTATCTCCTTCCCGGCAGGTTCTGGTCTGGTCGCGTTTGCTGCGGCGACTGGCGTCATGCCGCTGGATATGCCGGAGTCCGTTCTGGTGCGCTTCAAAGGCAAAATGCAGCCGGGCATCACCCTGCGCGATCTGGTACACGCGATCCCGCTGTACGCAATCAAGCAAGGTCTGCTGACCGTTGAGAAGAAAGGTAAGAAAAACATCTTCTCTGGTCGCATTCTGGAAATTGAAGGCCTGCCGGATCTGAAAGTTGAGCAGGCATTTGAGTTGACCGATGCTTCCGCTGAACGTTCCGCTGCGGGCTGTACCATCAAGCTGAACAAAGAGCCGATCATCGAATACCTGAACTCCAACATTGTCCTGCTGAAGTGGATGATCGCGGAAGGTTACGGCGATCGTCGTACCCTGGAACGTCGTATTCAGGGCATGGAAAAATGGTTGGCGGATCCTGAGCTGCTGGAAGCCGATGCTGATGCCGAATACGCGGCAGTGATCGACATCGATCTGGCAGATATCAAAGAGCCAATCCTCTGTGCACCGAACGATCCGGACGACGCACGTCCGCTGTCAGCGGTTCAGGGCGAGAAGATCGACGAAGTGTTTATCGGTTCTTGCATGACCAACATCGGTCACTTCCGTGCAGCAGGTAAACTGCTGGATGCGCATAAAGGCCAGTTGCCGACCCGCCTGTGGGTAGCACCGCCAACCCGGATGGACGCCGCGCAACTGACAGAAGAAGGCTACTACAGCGTCTTCGGTAAGAGCGGCGCGCGTATCGAGATCCCGGGCTGTTCACTGTGCATGGGTAACCAGGCGCGTGTGGCGGACGGCGCGACGGTGGTTTCCACCTCTACCCGTAACTTCCCGAACCGTCTGGGTACTGGCGCGAACGTCTTCCTGGCTTCTGCGGAACTGGCAGCCGTTGCAGCGCTTCTTGGCAAACTGCCAACGCCGGAAGAGTACCAGACCTACGTTGCGCAGGTAGATAAAACAGCCGTTGATACTTACCGTTATCTGAACTTCAACCAGCTTTCTCAGTACACCGAAAAAGCGGATGGGGTGATTTTCCAGACTGCGGTTTAAGGTAGTAGCCTGTTGTGAAAAGCCACTTCTTTTGGGAAGTGGCTAAGACTGATGATAAACGCAACATTGCCTGATGCGCTGCGCTTATCAGGCCTACAACGTTTCTGCAATTTATTGAATTTGCACTATTTTGTAGGCCGGATAAGGCGTTTACGCCGCATCCGGCAAGAACAAAGCGCACTTTGTCAGCAATCTGAGCCACTTCTTTTGGGGAGTGGCTTTTTTTTGCCGGAATATCTGACGGGCAACTCAATAACGTTAATTCTCAGAACCCGCACTCTTTTCCTTAATGATAGTGTTTCCCTGCATGTAAGAGAGCGATTATCATAATAATGTCGTTATCATTTTAGTGAATTATATTTTTATGTTTTAAATGAATATGTTCGCTAAAAAATCAATCGATTTCAATTCTGATAGGCGAAATAAGATATTGATAGTGTTTATCTTATTTGGTTTTCTGCTGGTTATTACAGGGTGAAGTTTTTCACTTAATGGAGATAAAGTGAATGAAAAAAGCGTTTATTATAATTATCTTTTTTCTACTATGCGGCAACGCTTTTGCCGCGACAGCAAAATTACAATATTTGTTTGTCGCAAATGGTGGATTAGTGGGTTTTTATGAGGACGGTAATGTCAGGGGATGCGCACAGTGTGAGCCGATGAAAGAAAACCTTTTAACCATGAGCACTGAATCTCCTATATCACACTGGAAGCGAAATGCTGATGTGATAACAACCACCGACGCAGAGGGAAGTAGCGATCTTCAACTTTATGATAATGGCAAGATTACGGATGACTGGTGGATTTTTGATTATAAAACAATTCACCCTCTTTATTAATCTATGTTTTGTGCGCAGAGTAGCACTGGATTGTCTTCTTCCCTGGTAAGAAGATGTCTGTCGAAAATGACAAAAATTCTGGCCATGGTGGCTGGAACGCTTTTTTCACTATTTTTATCTCTAAACCATCGTCGTTCCGCTGTTTTTCTCTGGTAAGGCTGCGATAATTACATCAATGGCGCAATGCGATTTCGGCGCATTGCCGGGAGCAGAGGAACACACTATGGATTACGAATTTCTGCGCGATATTACCGGAGTGGTAAAGGTGCGCATGTCCATGGGGCATGAAGTGGTCGGGCACTGGTTTAATGAAGAGGTGAAAGAAAACCTGGCCTTGCTTGATGAAGTGGAACAAGCCGCGCGCACATTAAAAGGTAGCGAACGTTCCTGGCAGCGGGCAGGGCACGAATACACCCTGTGGATGGATGGCGAGGAGGTGATGATCCGCGCCAATCAACTGGAATTTGCGGGTGACGAAATGGAAGAAGGGATGAACTACTACGACGAAGAAAGCCTGTCGCTGTGCGGCGTTGAGGATTTTCTTCAGGTGGTGGCGGCGTACCGCAATTTCGTACAGCAGAAGTAGGTAAATCTGGCGGAGCCTTCGTGCTCCGCCAGAGCTGTTAAACGGCAGGCATATTACGCCCGTAATAAATTTCGCGCATTTCTTTCCATAGCGCAGCGGTAATCTCTTTGCGCTCGCTGTCGGTTAAATCTTCCGGTTTGGTGTGGAACATGTAGTGCTTAAGGTCGAACTCTTTAAGCAACATCTTGGTATGGAAGATATTTTCCTGATAGACGTTTACATCCACCATGTCATACAGCGCCTTTATATCTTCAGACATAAAGTTCTGAATCGAATTAATCTCATGGTCGATAAAGTGCTTCATACCGTTAATATCGCGGGTAAAACCGCGCACGCGATAATCAATGGTCACGATATCGGATTCAAGCTGGTGGATCAGGTAATTCAACGCCTTCAGCGGGGAAATCACGCCGCAGGTAGAGACTTCTATGTCGGCGCGGAAAGTACATAAACCGCCTTCAGGATGGCTTTCCGGGTAGGTATGTACGCAAATATGACTTTTATCGAGATGCGCAACCACGGCTTCTGGCAGCGGGCCGGGGTGTTCCGTTTTGTCGATAAGTTTCGGGTCGACAGGTTCTTCGCTCACCAGAATAGTGACGCTGGCACCTTGTGGTTCGTAATCCTGGCGGGCGATGTTAAGAATATTGGCCCCGATAATGGAACAAGTTTCTGACAGGATTTCGGTCAGACGGTTGGCATTATAGAGTTCATCGATATAAGCGATATAACCGTCGCGCTCTTCGGCGGTTTTGGCGTAGCAGATATCGTAAATACAAAAACTCAGACTTTTGGTCAGATTATTAAAGCCATGCAGTTTCAGTTTTTTCAATTTCTTATCTTCTCCTTAGGACGCCTGTGAAGCCAGTGCGTCTTGCAGATACTGGGGTAAGGCAAACGCTGCCGTGTGGATTGCCGGGTTGTAATAACGGCATTTCAGGCCAGAGGCGAGAAAACGTGCCTGAATAATTTCGGTAGAGAGATGGCGTAAGGCGTCGTTATCTGTCGCCCATGCAAAGGTCATGATGCCGCCGTAATAGGTCGGGATTGCCGCCTGATAAAAGCCAACATCGCTGAAGTAATGGCTGAGTTTGCGATGGCTGTCGATGGCTTCTTCCTGCTGTAAAAAGCAGACGCCGTTTTGCGCGACAAAAATACCGCCAGGATTCAGGCAGCGTTTGCAGCCTTCATAAAATGCTGAGGTGAACAGGCTTTCGCCGGGACCGATGGGATCGGTGCAGTCGGAGATGATGACATCAAAGGTCTGGCTGGTTTGATTCACGAAATTGACGCCATCGTCGATCACCAGCTTAAAGCGCGGATCGTCGTAGCTACCGGCGTTATGGTTAGGCAGATACTGACGGCAGAAAGACACTACGCCCGCGTCGATTTCCACCATCGTGATTGACTCAACGTTTTTATGTCGGCTTACTTCACGTAACATCGCGCCGTCGCCGCCGCCAATGATTAACACGTGTTTAGCGTGACCGTGAGCCAGCAGCGGAACGTGGGTCATCATCTCATGATAGATAAATTCGTCGCGCTCGGTGGTCTGTACTACGCCATCCAGCGCCATTACGCGACCAAATGCGGCGTTCTCAAAAATGATCAGATCCTGGTGATCGGTCTTTTCATGATACAGAACGTTATCTACAGCAAAGTACTGCCCAAACTGGTCGTGTAGCGTTTCATGCCACAGTTTTTTTTCGGCCATGGGTTGATACCTCCTTTATTAACACCCGTAAAAAAAGGGCGCAACATAATAGCTAACATTGACCGCGGATGCACGGTCAATGTTTCTACAAAAAGGTATCAGGAATTATTTTACGTAGGCAAGCAGGCTTAAGGAATCGCGGGCCAGGGCTTTACATTTTTTAGCGACGGGAATGCCGATACCGCTCAGATCGCGGTAGCTATCTTCACCGAGGGCTTTCATGTCGAAGTTGTCGTAGTTGCTGAGATCCCACTGGTTTTGCTGGGCAAAAAAGACCAGTGCGCGACGAATCTGCCCGTTAGGCAAGTTCTGGTAACCGCAATCGTTCTTCAGAAAAACAAAAACTGCCGTTAAATCGGCCATATCTTCGGCTTCAGACTCGCTGAGCGCGTAACTGTTTGCGCATACAGCCATCAGGCTGCCGAATAATACTGTTCTGAAAAACGTCTTCATTGCTTCTACCAGGGGCTTAAAGAAGATAAACGTTAGCACACTGCGAGCGAGGCGACGACCATTATTGTGGATTAAGTTGTGTCTGTGGCTTGACCTTCCCGTAAGGGGAAGGACTATGCTCAACGTTTGATTTTGTTTCGCCTGCTTGAGAATAAGGAAATATCTATGCAACGTCGTGATTTCTTAAAATATTCCGTCGCGTTGGGCGTGGCTTCTGCTTTACCACTATGGAGCCGCGCGGTTTTTGCTGCTGAACGCCCAACATTACCGATCCCTGATTTGCTCGCTACCGATGCCCGTAATCGCATTCAGTTGACCATTGGCGCAGGCCAGTCCACCTTTGCTGGAAAAACGGCGACCACCTGGGGCTATAACGGCAATTTATTGGGGCCTGCGGTGAAGTTACAGCGTGGAAAAGCCGTGACGGTTGATATCTATAACCAACTGGCGGAAGAGACGACGTTGCACTGGCACGGTCTGGAAGTGCCGGGGGAAGTGGACGGCGGCCCGCAGGGAATTATTCCGCCTGGCGGTAAACGCACAGTGACGCTGAATGTCGATCAGCCTGCCGCTACCTGCTGGTTCCACCCGCATCAACATGGCAAAACCGGGCGTCAGGTGGCGATGGGGCTGGCTGGGCTGGTGGTGATTGAGGACGATGAGATCCTGAAATTAATGCTGCCAAAACAGTGGGGGATCGATGATGTCCCGGTGATTGTTCAGGATAAAAAATTTAACGCCGACGGGCAGATTGATTATCAACTCGATGTGATGACCGCCGCCGTGGGCTGGTTTGGCGATACGTTGCTGACCAACGGCGCTATTTACCCGCAACATGCCGCGCCGCGTGGCTGGTTGCGGCTGCGTTTGCTCAATGGCTGTAACGCCCGCTCGCTCAATTTTGCCACCAGTGACAATCGCCCGCTGTATGTGATCGCCAGCGATGGTGGCCTGTTGCCTGAACCGGTGAAGGTGAGTGAACTTCCGGTGCTGATGGGCGAGCGTTTTGAAGTGCTGGTGGAGGTTAACGACAACAAACCGTTTGATCTGGTGACACTGCCTGTCAGCCAGATGGGAATGGCGATTGCACCGTTTGACAAGCCGCACCCGGTAATGCGTATTCAGCCGATTGCCATTAGTGCCTCTGGTGCTTTGCCGGATACCTTGAGTAGCCTGCCAGCGTTACCTTCGCTGGACGGATTAACGATACGCAAACTGCAACTCTCTATGGATCCGATGCTCGATATGATGGGGATGCAGATGTTAATGGAGAAATATGGCGATCAGGCAATGAGCGGAATGAACCACAGCCAGATGATGGGCCACATGGGCCACGGCAATATGAATCATATGAACCACGGCGGGAAGTTCGATTTCCACCATGCTAATAAAATCAACGGTCAGGCCTTCGATATGAACAAGCCGATGTTTGCGGCGGCGAAAGGGAAGTTCGAACGTTGGGTTATCTCTGGCGTTGGCGACATGATGTTGCATCCGTTCCATATTCACGGCACCCAGTTCCGTATCTTGTCGGAAAATGGCCAACCACCAGCGGTGCATCGCGCGGGCTGGAAAGATACTGTGAAGGTGGAAGGTAATGTCAGTGAGGTGCTGGTGAAGTTTAATCACGATGCACCGAAAGAACATGCTTATATGGCGCACTGCCATCTGCTGGAGCATGAAGATACGGGGATGATGTTAGGGTTTACAGTGTAAAAACAGCGTCTTCGGGAATATGCCCGGATCTCTCCGGGCATTATGGTTACTTCACATCATCCGGTAACGCATAAGCCACAATATAGTCGCCCATCTTCGTACCAAATGAACCGTGACCGCCTGCGGAGATCACCACATATTGCTTACCATTCACTTCATAGGTCATCGGCGTTGCCTGACCACCTGCTGGTAAACGGCCCTGCCACAATTTTTCACCGTTGCTCATGTTGTAAGCGCGCAAGTAGTTATCTGCCGTAGCGGCAATAAACAACACGTTGCCCGCAGTGGAGATTGGCCCGCCGAGCATTGGCATCCCCATATTGAACGGCACCGGAACGGGCATCGGGAACGGCATACTGTCCTGCGGCGTACCAATACGTTTCTTCCATACCACTTCATTGGTTTTCAGATCCAGCGCCGAGATGTATCCCCAGGCAGGCTGTTTACACGGCAGACCAAACGGCGAAAGGAACGGGTTGAGCGTTACGCCATACGGCACGCCATATTGCGGCTGAATGCCGGATTCCGTACCTGTGCCTTTGGCATCTTTTGGCTGTTCCATCGGGTTCCCCGGGCCACGCGGGATCAGTTTCGACACAAACGGTAGCGCCATTGGGTTGGCAATTGCCACTTCACGATTCGGATCAACGGAAATCCCGCCCCATTCGAACATTCCCAGGTTACCCGGGAAGACCAGAGTACCCTGTTCAGATGGTGGGGTGAAAATGCCTTCATAGCGCATTTGGTGGAACATCACGCGGCACACCAGTTGGTCAAACATGGTGGCACCCCACATATCCGCACCGCTCAAATCTTTCGTCGGACGGAAGCTGAGTTCAGAGAACGGTTGGGTAGGAGTAACGTAATCGCCTTTCGCTGCGCCTTGTGGAACCGGTTTTTCCGGAGCCGGAACGACCAGTTCGCCATTACGACGATCGAGTACAAAAATGTTGCCAGTTTTTGCAGGAGCGTAAATGACCGGCACTTTTTCACCGTTAACGGTGATATCCGCCAGCGTTGGTTGTGCCGGAAGATCCATATCCCACAGGTCGTGGTGAACGGTCTGGTAACTCCACGCCAGTTTCCCGGTGGTGGCATTCAGCGCCAGAATCGAGCTGGCATAACGTTCCTGTTCCGGTGTGCGGTTACCGCCCCAGATATCGGGCGTGGTCACGCCCATCAGCAGATACACCAGATCCAGCTTCGCATCATAGGCCGCAGGTGCCCACGAGTTTGGCGAGTTAAAGGTAAAGGTGTGTTCGTCTGATGGGATGGCGTTCGGATCTTTCGCGCCCGGATCAAAAGCCCACAGCAGTTCACCGGTGTTGACATCAAAACCACGGATTACGCCAGACGTTTCGCGGGTTGAGAAGTTATCGGTGACTGAACCGGCCATCACGATGGTTTTATCGGTGATAATCGGCGGCGACGTCGGTTCATACAGACCCGGTTTGGTATCCGGCATGTTGCTTTGCAGGTTGAGCACGCCTTTATTGGCGAAGGTTTCGCACAGCTTGCCGTTTTCAGCGTTAATTGCAATCAGGCGACCATCATTCACAGGAAGAATGATACGACGCGGGCAATCCGCCATCACTTCCGGCGAAGCAGTTTCTGCTTTGGCTTCATGGTAAGAGACGCCACGGCAGGTTACATGCTGGAAAGACTCGTTGGTTTTCAGCTCAGGATCGTAAGGCCATTTCTCTTTGCCGCTGGCGGCATCGAGCGCAAACAGACGCTGGTGAGCGGTACACAGGTAAAGCGTGTCGCCTACTTTAATCGGCGTCACTTCATTGGTGATTTCGCCCGGATCGTTCGGCTGTTTCACATCGCCTGTGCGGAACACCCAGGCTTCTTTCAGCTTGTGGACGTTATCGGCGTTAATCTGCTTCAGTGGTGAATAGCGTTGACCTTCCTGATTGCGGCCATAGGCAGGCCAGTCCTGATCGGCAACGGGGGAGATAGCTTCGGCAGGTGTGGCATCAGCGCTTAAGGTGCCGTTGATTTCCTGCGGATCGTGAAATCCGGCCCAGGTGAGGATACCACCGCTAATCAACAGTGCGACCACCAGTGCGGCAACTGCGCCGCTGGCAGGAATGACCAGGCGATGCCAGACAAACGGCAGGATCAGCCAGATACCGAAGAAGACCAGGATATCGCTGCGCGGAGTGAGTGCCCAGAAATCGAAACCGACCTCCCAGACGCCCCAAATCATGGTGCCGAGCAGCAGAGCGGCGTACAGCCAAAGTGCTGCGCGTTTACTGCGCCACAACATCCAGGCGACGCCAAGCATCACCAGACCAGCGATGGGGTAGTACCAGGAGCCGCCAATCGCGACCAACCAGCCTCCACCAATGAGAAGATATAGCCCGCAGAGTGCTGCAAAAAGGGCGGTTAGCGACACGAGTAAGCGTCGCGAGCCGGTATTGTTAATTGCCATAAAGAAACACCATTTCAATTCATTAATATTTTAGTAGCAATTAATTATAGGTTTTAACATGTGTGATCGTCATCACAATTTGAGCTTTATTAACAGATTCCGCCAATGAATAGTTTTGCTGGTATACTGCGTGTCTTGCGCTTTGTTGCGGCGCTGAAACCCGCCCGTGCGAAGTGATTTGTTTTTAAATCATATGGTTAGAGATATGAAACATACTGTAGAAGTAATGATCCCCGAAGCGGAGATTAAAGCGCGTATCGCTGAACTGGGTCGTCAGATTACTGAGCGTTACAAAGACAGCGGCAGCGATATGGTGCTGGTAGGCCTGCTGCGTGGCTCATTTATGTTTATGGCGGACCTGTGCCGTGAAGTTCAGGTATCTCATGAAGTCGATTTTATGACCGCCTCCAGCTACGGTAGCGGCATGTCCACCACCCGTGATGTGAAAATCCTCAAAGATCTGGATGAAGATATCCGCGGCAAGGATGTGCTGATTGTTGAAGATATCATCGACTCGGGTAATACACTGTCGAAAGTGCGTGAAATCTTAAGCCTGCGCGAACCGAAATCGTTGGCGATTTGTACGCTGCTGGATAAACCGTCTCGCCGTGAAGTGAACGTACCGGTAGAATTTATCGGTTTCTCTATTCCGGATGAGTTTGTGGTTGGCTACGGCATCGATTACGCACAGCGTTACCGTCATCTGCCGTATATCGGCAAAGTGGTGCTGCTGGACGAGTAACTGCGGATGTGCCGGATGTGTTGCATCCGGCATGGCGAATTTATTTGTGGTTGATGTGCTTTAGCTTGAGGTTGGAAATCCCGTGGCGATAACGTTGCTCCAGGGTTTCGCGGTTGGTGGCTGTAACATCCAGATCGCGCAGCAAGCCGTCGTGAATGCCGTAAGCCCAGCCGTGGATGGTCACTTTCTGCCCGCGTTTCCATGCTGACTGCATAATGGTGGAGTGGCCCAGGTTATATACCTGTTCCATTACGTTCAGTTCGCACAGGGTATCCAGACGGCGCTCTGGCGGCATTTCGCCAAGCAATGAGCTATGTTTGAACCAGATATCGCGGATGTGCAGCAGCCAGTTGTTGATCAGCCCCAGTTCCGGGTTTTCAACAGCGGCTTGCACACCACCGCAACCATAGTGGCCACAGATAATAATGTGTTCAACTTCGAGAACATCCACTGCATACTGCACCACGGAGAGGCAGTTGAGATCGGTGTGAATGACCAGGTTGGCAACATTACGGTGAACAAAGAGTTCGCCCGGCTCAAGACCGGTTAAACGTTCTGCAGGAACGCGACTGTCGGAACATCCAATCCATAGAAAGCGCGGTTTTTGCGCTTGTGCCAGTTTCTCAAAAAACCCGGGATCCTCTTCCACCAGCATTTTTGACCATAGTGCATTATTGCTGATGAGTGTATCTATGTCTTTCATGGAGGTTAACGACCTGTAACCAAATAATTACGTTTGGCTAATATAGGGCAACTCCGGGACGATTTAAACCACAGATAAAGTGTAAGAACGTAAGGTAAGTAAAAATTTATGACCATTGCACTGGAACTTCAACAGCTTAAAAAAACCTATCCAGGCGGCGTTCAGGCGCTTCGTGGAATAGATTTACAGGTCGAAGCCGGCGATTTTTATGCGCTTCTGGGGCCGAACGGAGCCGGGAAATCGACCACCATCGGTATTATTAGCTCGCTGGTGAATAAAACCTCCGGGCGGGTCAGCGTATTTGGCTACGATCTTGAAAAAGATGTCGTGAACGCCAAACGCCAGTTAGGACTGGTGCCGCAGGAATTTAACTTCAACCCGTTTGAAACCGTGCAGCAAATTGTGGTGAATCAGGCGGGGTACTACGGTGTAGAGCGCAAAGAAGCGTATATCCGCAGCGAAAAGTATCTTAAGCAGCTTGATTTGTGGGGAAAACGCAACGAACGTGCGCGTATGTTATCTGGTGGGATGAAACGCCGTTTAATGATCGCCCGTGCATTAATGCATGAACCTAAACTGCTGATTCTGGATGAACCAACGGCAGGCGTGGATATCGAACTTCGCCGCTCAATGTGGGGGTTTTTGAAGGATTTAAACGACAAAGGCACCACGATCATTCTCACCACGCACTACCTGGAAGAAGCAGAAATGCTGTGTCGCAATATCGGCATTATTCAGCATGGAGAACTGGTGGAGAACACTTCGATGAAGGCGCTATTGGCGAAGCTGAAATCGGAAACCTTTATTCTCGACCTTGCGCCGAAAAGTCCATTACCGAAGCTCGATGGCTACCAGTATCGGCTGGTGGATACCGCTACGCTTGAAGTTGAAGTGTTGCGCGAGCAGGGGATTAACAGCGTATTCACGCAGCTAAGTGAGCAGGGCGTGCAGGTATTAAGTATGCGTAACAAAGCCAACCGTCTGGAAGAGTTGTTTGTTTCACTGGTTAATGAAAAACAAGGAGATCGCGCATGATGCATCTTTACTGGGTGGCGCTAAAAAGCATCTGGGCGAAAGAGATCCATCGCTTTATGCGTATCTGGATACAAACGCTGGTGCCGCCGGTCATCACCATGACCCTTTATTTTATTATCTTTGGTAACCTGATTGGTTCGCGCATTGGCGATATGCATGGCTTTAGTTATATGCAGTTTATCGTGCCGGGGCTGATCATGATGTCGGTGATCACCAATGCCTACGCTAACGTTGCATCATCATTTTTTGGTGCCAAGTTCCAGCGTAATATTGAAGAATTGCTGGTAGCGCCGGTGCCAACACACGTCATCATTGCCGGATATGTCGGCGGTGGCGTGGCGCGCGGACTGCTTGTTGGCATGCTGGTGACGGCTATTTCGCTATTCTTTGTGCCGTTTCAGGTGCATTCGTGGGTATTTGTTGCTTTAACGCTGGTGCTCACGGCGGTGTTGTTCTCTCTTGCCGGACTGCTGAACGGTGTGTTTGCCAAAACGTTTGATGACATCAGCCTGGTGCCGACCTTTGTGTTAACGCCACTCACTTATTTGGGCGGGGTATTTTACTCCCTGACTTTACTGCCGCCGTTCTGGCAGGGGCTGTCGCACCTGAACCCGATAGTCTATATGATCAGTGGTTTCCGCTACGGCTTCCTCGGCATTAATGATGTGCCGTTGGTTACTACCTTTGGTGTGCTGGTTGTCTTTATTATTGCGTTTTATCTGATCTGCTGGTCGCTGATTCAGCGCGGACGCGGCTTGCGTAGCTAAGTTGATCTCCTCTCCTCCAGATGCGGGGGAGGGGAGTTTTGACGGTTATCACCCTTTATCAACAATGGTCAGGGTAGACTGATTTTCGGCTAAGGAGGAAAGCGATGTTAGGTTGGGTCATTACCTGTCACGACGATCGGGCGCAAGAGATACTGGATGCGCTGGAAAAAAATATGGCGCACTTATCCAGTGCCGGGCAGTGAATTTTTGGCGTGGTCTTAGTGCCAATATGCTTAGCCGAATGTTATGTGATGCCCTGCATGGGACGGATTCCGGCGATGGCGTGATCTTTTTCACGGATATCGCGGGCGCAGCGCCTTATCGCGTTGCGTCTTTATTAAGCCACAAACATTCCTGTTGCGAAGTGATTTCTGGTATCACGCTACCGTTAATTGAACAGATGATTGCTTGTCGTGAAACAATGTCGAGTGCAGAGTTCCGCAATCGCATTGTCGAACTGGGGGCTCCTGAAGTCAGTAGTCTCTGGCATCAGCAACAAAAAAATCCCCCCTTTGTGCTAAAGCACAATTGGTTCGAGTATTAAATCGCATTCCGATTTTGCTACACTAACGACGTTGTTTCTCGCCTGGTTGTTTCCTCATGATTAAAAAGTTTATTTTTCTACTGCTGCTGGTTTCATCTGGTGCCGGCGCAGCGCTTCCCATGCGTTATATGCAAACCACTCAGGATGCGGCTATCTGGGGTAAAATTGGCGACAAAACGGTAACTGTTGGTAACATTCGCGCCGGGCAGATTATTTCGGTCATGCCAACCGCAGCCGATTATTATGAATTCAACTTTGGTTTTGGTACGGGATATATTGATAAAGGTCATCTGGAACCGGTACAAGGGCGGCAAAAAGTTGAAGATGGCCTGGGGGATTTGCATAAGCCACTGAGCAACCAAAATCTTATTACCTGGAAAGATACACCGATATATAACGCGCCTGATGCTGGCAGCGCACCATTTGGCGTGCTGGCCGATAATTTGCGTTATCCCATTATTAATAAATTGAAAGATCGCCTGAATCAAACCTGGTATCAAATTCGTATTGGCAAACGTCTGGCCTATATCAGTGCGTTAGATGCGCAGCAGGATAATGGTATTCCTGTATTGACCTACCATCATATTTTACGCGATGAAGAGAATACCCGTTTTCGCCATACTTCGACCACAACGTCGGTACGTGCATTCAATAACCAGATGACCTGGTTGCGCGACAGGGGATATACCACGTTAACCTTGTATCAACTGGAAGGATATTTGCATAATTCGATAAATCTTCCAGCTCGCGCGGTTGTGCTGACTTTTGATGATGGCTTAAAATCGGTAAGTCGCTATGCGTATCCTGTTCTGAAACAATATGGTATGAAGGCGACGGCATTTATTATTACCTCGCGTATTAAACGTCACCCACAAAAATGGAATCCGCAGTCATTACAGTTTATGAGTATTTCTGAACTACGTGATGTCAGCGATGTTTTTGATTTCCAGTCACATACCCATTTTTTACATCGGGTTGATGGTTATCGACGACCAATATTACTCAGCCGTAGTGAGCACAATATTCTGTTTGATTTCGAACGCTCACGCCGGGCGCTGACGCAATTTAATCCGCATGTATTGTATCTTTCTTACCCGTTTGGCGGATTTAATGATAAAGCGGTTAAAGCGGCAAATGAAGCCGGGTTTCATCTGGCGGTGACCACCATGAAAGGTAAAGTTAAACCGGGGGATAATCCATTGTTGTTAAAACGGCTTTATATCTTAAGAACGGATTCGCTGGAGACAATGTCGCGGCTGGTGAGTAACCAGCCGCAGGGGTAATACTCAGGCAACCTGTACCGGAATGGCTTTTGCGGTACGTTTCATTTCGTTGTCGCCTTCAAAGTAGGCGACGTTTGGCCGCCAGGTACGGGCTTCTTCATCCGGCATGGTGACGAAGCTGGCGATGATCACAATATCACCGACGCTGGCGCAGTGGGCCGCCGCACCGTTGACAGAAATAATTCTCGAACCGCGTTCTGCCGCGATAGCGTAGGTGGAGAAACGCTTGCCGTTGGTGACATTCCAGATATCGATGGCTTCGTTTTCGAGAATACCTGCTGCGTCAAGAAAATCCTGGTCAATGGCGCAAGAACCTTCATAGTGCAGGTCCGCATGAGTCACTTTCACGCGGTGGAGTTTGCCCTGCAGCATCGTGCGAATCATAACTTCTACCTTTCTACCCTGTCGTTAACGAAGCAGGCGATGCCTGCCTTGAGAAAATTCTCACGCAGTATTGCCCGATTTTTGTTTAGTGTCTACTCATCTGAGGCCATTTACAGCGGGAGTTTGCGTGCCGCGCCGAAGCCCGCTATGCAACTCCTGTAACCGATTGAAATTTCTCTGAACGCTGCTCGGTAAACAATAAAGAGACGGCTGACGACGGTATACATTGACTGGATACTGCCTTCACGCAAGCCAACATGGAAGACAGGGAAGATGGACGCACCAAGTACCACTCCGCATGACGCGGTTTTTAAACAATTTTTAATGCATGCGGAAACGGCCCGCGATTTCCTGGAGATACATTTGCCAGCGGAATTACGCGAGCTGTGTGATCTCGACACGCTGCATCTTGAGTCGGGGAGTTTTATCGAAGAAAGCCTGAAAGGGCATAGCACTGACGTACTCTATTCTGTGCAAATGCTGGGTAATCCCGGCTATCTGCATGTTGTGATTGAACATCAAAGCAAGCCGGACAAAAAAATGGCCTTTCGCATGATGCGCTACTCTATTGCCGCCATGCACCGACATCTGGAAGCGGACCACGATAAGCTGCCGCTGGTGGTGCCGATTCTGTTTTATCAGGGCGAGGCCACGCCTTACCCACTCTCGATGTGCTGGTTTGATATGTTTTACTCACCGGAGCTGGCGCGACGTGTCTATAACAATCCTTTCCCGCTGGTGGATATCACCATCACGCCAGATGATGAAATCATGAAACATCGGCGGATTGCGATTCTCGAACTGCTGCAAAAACATATTCGCCAGCGCGACTTAATGTTATTGCTGGAGCAACTGGTCACGCTGATTGACGAAGGGTACACTAGCGGAAGTCAGTTAGTTGCCATGCAAAACTATATGCTGCAACGCGGTCATACTGAACAAGCGGATTTGTTTTACGGTGTGGTGAGAGACAGGGAAACGGGAGGGGAGTCTATGATGACGCTGGCGCAGTGGTTTGAAGAGAAGGGAATTGAGAAGGGGATTCAGCAGGGAAGACAGGAGGAAAGGCAAGAATTCGCCCAGCGTTTTCTGAGTAAAGGGATGTCTCGGGAAGACGTTGCAGAGATGACGAATTTATCTCTTGCTGAGCTTGATAAGCTAATTAACTAAGTTGCCGGCATTATCAGTTATAGCCAGATAATGATTATTATTAACTGACCAGATAATTAAGGGAACCTATGGACATAAAGACACGGAGAGAAACCAGGCAGACGTTGGCGCAGTGGTTTGAAGAGAAGGGATTTCAGAAGGGATATAAAGAGGGACTCCAGAAGGTAAGACAGGAAGTAAGACAGGAATTCGCCCAGCGTCTTCTGAGTAAAGGAATGCTTCGTGAGGATGTTGCAGGGTTGGCAAATTTACCACTTACAGAGATTGATAAGCTAATTAACCTTAACTAAGTTACCTGTGTTATGACAGATTACGTGGCAATTAATAATTGGCGCTATCAGCCGTAGCGCCAGTTAAGTATTACGCCAGTTCGACCATTTTATTGTCGATCAGGCGAGCATCGCCAAGCCAGGCGGCAATCAGAATCACTGCCCGTTTGCTTTTTTCAGTGACTTCCAGCAACGTGTCGGCATCGCGAATCTGAATATCATCGGCGCGGAAGCCTTTTTCATTCAACTCTTGCCCAGCAATGGCGATAATTTCATCGAGATCCCGCTCTCCAGCCTGCAATTTGTCAGCAATCGAACTTAAAACTTTGTACAGACCTGGTGCAATTTTGCGTTGTTCTGCCGTCAGATAACCGTTACGGGAGCTGAGCGCAAGGCCGTCTTTCGCGCGCATAATCGGCACGCCGACAATCTCAATATCAAAGCCCATATCAGCGACCATTTTGCGGATCAGCGCCAGTTGCTGAAAATCCTTTTCTCCGAAGCAGGCGATGTCTGGCTGGACCAGGTTGAACAGCTTGCTGACGATGGTCGACACGCCACGGAAATGTCCCGGGCGGCTGGCGCCTTCCAGCATAGTGGAAAGGCCGGGAACATCAACATAGGTGTGGGTTTCTGTTCCGTTCGGGTAGATCTCTTTTACCGATGGCGCAAAGACCAAATCCACTTTACGCTTGTTTAACTTCTCGCAATCTTCCTGCAAGGTGCGCGGGTAGCGCGCCAGATCTTCCGGGCGGTCGAACTGCATTGGGTTAACGAAAATGCTAACCACCACCACATCGGCGCGGGCTTTGGCTTCGTCGACCAGTTTCATATGGCCATCATGCAGGTTACCCATAGTGGGCACCAGTGCCACGCGCTTGCCTTCCATACGCAGGCGGCGAATTTGCTGACGCAGCAGCGGCAGGGTTTCGATAATTAACACAACGTCACTCCTTAATGGAAACTGTGTTCTTCGCCCGGATAGACGCCGGACTCCACTTCAGCCATATACTGCCGCACCGCAGCACGGATGTCGCCCGTTTCAGCGAGGAAATTTTTGGCGAATTTAGGAATGTGACCACCGGTAATGCCGAATGCGTCGTGCATCACGAGGATCTGTCCGTCAGTGACGTTACCCGCACCAATGCCAATGACGGGGATCGCCAGTGCCTCGGTAATGCGTTTTGCCAGCTCAACGGGTACACACTCCAGTACCAGCAATTGCGCACCTGCGGCTTCTAGTGCTAACGCATCGCTGAGTAATTGGTCGCCAGCCTCATCACCACGCCCCTGCACTTTGTAGCCACCAAAAATATTCACGGACTGTGGCGTTAAGCCTAAGTGACCACATACCGGCACGGCACGTTCTGTCAGCATTTGTACCGTTTCTGCCAGCCATGCACCGCCTTCAATTTTGACCATATTGGCTCCGGCACGCATTACCCTGGCAGCATTTTCAAATGCCTGTTCCGGCGTGGCATAAGCCATAAAGGGGAGATCGGCCAAAAGCAGGCAGTTTGGCGCACCGCGACGCACGGCGGCGGTGTGATAGGCGATATCTTCAACTGTTACGGGAAGGGTGGAATCATGTCCCTGAACGGTCATACCTAGCGAGTCACCTACCAGCATCACGTTAAGGCCTTCGTCAGCAAACAATTTGGCGAAGCTGTAGTCGTAAGCGGTAATGGTCGCGAAGCGTTTTTTTTCCTGCTTGTATTTTTGAAGCTGCGAAATAGTCGTCGGTTTCATAACGTATCCTGATGGCTAAAGTGCAATTATTGGCATTCTAGCAGCCATATCGGGTGGGGCAATCATTTCGGTACGCTCATATCACCAGTTAAGTGATGATATGACTTGAGACTGATGACGAACGCAAAATTGCCTGATGCGCTACGCTTATCAGGCTCATATGGTGTGTCACAATTTATTGAATTTTTTTCACGATTTCATAGGCTGGATAAAGTGTCCGCGTCACATCCGGCGTGTAACAACGAACGCTTTTCCAGCAATCTGGCCTGTCTATCAAGGATAAGTTATCTGGAATCTGCTGGTGGCCTCGAAAGCGCCTCCCTTGATAGCTTCGTTTCCGTCTTGTTGCAATGTTGCCTGAAATTCAAGTACCTGCGTTGTTCCCTGGCCTTTGCCTGGGTAGATGCCACCTGAAGTATCGATTTCATCTTCATATGCTTTATACACAGAGGTTCCCACGTTAGGTTCGAGAACCATTTTTTCACTCACACGGTTTTTTAACCCTTCGATCAGAACACCGACGCCTTCTGCGGCATTGGAACCAGTCAACGTATTAGTGATTAATTTTTTGTTTTGCACCCCAATGTTTCCAGAGGACATTTTGGTTTCAATATTTTGCACACGAATACAGTTTTGTAGGGCTATTTGAAAAGGTACTGGAGTTGCACCATTTTTGATCTGACCGGTTGTATAGCTGCCAAGTTCAACAGTCGTTCCATTGACTGTTTTTCCTGTAATCACTGAGGAAAAACAGGTCGGAAGTGATAAGGTGACATTCGCTAAATTAAAGTTAAAAAAGATATTCCCACTGTACCCTTGAACCGTTCCACCCGCATTCTCGGCCTTAAAACTGTAAAGGTAATCGCTGCTGCTGAGTAATGTTATTTTTTGGCTGGCTGTAGGGTTAAATGTCGTATCTGAATAAAATTCAACAGTAAAGTCTTGAAAAATTCCACCTATTCTAAAAAATTTTGGAGTCCACCTGCCATCCCGTTGCTCACAGGCTCGTTGCAGATCGGCGTCATGGAATCTAAAGTGGAAAGTTTGTGTTGGTGCGTCCCCTATAAATATATCCGGGACGTCAGCGGTTGTATTATAAGCTGTCCATATGG
Organism: Escherichia marmotae; assembly: GCF_002900365.1. NCBI lineage: Bacteria > Pseudomonadati > Pseudomonadota > Gammaproteobacteria > Enterobacterales > Enterobacteriaceae > Escherichia > Escherichia marmotae. Next base: position 2,373,667 of record NZ_CP025979.1, on the reverse strand, counting down.
TTGATATTTTTAATGTATAATACAGTCCTGGAACGGATGTTTTGAATAATTTATGTCCCCCGTAAACGAGCCCTGAATCAACCATTTTATTTCTGACAGTGATAGGGCCGCCAGTAGCACTGGAATGTGCTGTACAATATACACTGCCACTGTCATGGGTATCCTGATTAGGCCAGCGTAATTGTACCCCAGTCGGACCGAGTTGAGTTGGGCGGTAAAATACCAGGTTATTATTGCTCCCAGAATACTGGAAGTTTGCACGGCCATCTCTCTCCGGCGGTACGCCGTCAGGTCCTGCGCCAACAATAAAATCGACGGTTGCGTTACAGACACAATTAACAAATAGAAGAATGGTAAAAATAACAAATTGTAGAGTAGTTTTCATACGCACTCCATTGCAAACACTCATTGCATGAGTATTTGATATTTAGTGATAGTAAGATTTAATCAGCATAATGCTGGTTCCCTTTTGCGTAGCTAACATCATTTATTAATATAATAGAAATGATATAGAGTTATGATTTTTTAATTTATCAGTGTAGTTTTGTGGCACAAACCGCTTACTGCCAGACGCAGTGAGCACCTGGCAGTATGTAATATTAGGGATAAGTCATGGAGAATGTGCCCGTGGCTTCAAATGCGCCTGCGGTGATCACCGGGGTGGGTTGATCCTGCACGAAATCGGGAACCAGTTGCGCTTCGAAATCCAGGATATGTTCGACCCCAGGGTGCGTCACATCAATGGCATTAATGTCAATCCAACCGTCGGGGGTTGTCGCCGACTCATATTCCGTATAAACGGAATATGGATTGTTAGGATAAAGCTGTTCCGCTTTACCGGTCACGGCATCGTTCAGGCCGGTAATTTTTACCCCAATTCCTCCGGCTGCATTGTTTATCTGTTGGTTGCCCAATAGCCTGACGCTGTTCCCGGTCTTTGTGGTGGATAGTTTCGTTATTATGCTTCCAATCCCCACACAGTCTTTTAATGCTATCTGGAACTGACGTTTGGAATTACTGGTCCCGTTACTAATATCCGAAGTTAAAACATTGCCAAAATCGACGGTGTTGCCTTTAACATTTGTACCTGCAACGGCATCGGCATAACAGGTTGGGGCCGTAATCATCAGACCAAGGTTTCTAAACTCAACCACTAAATAATACCCTTGTCCCTGGGTACTGCTTCTGATGCTAAAACCGGGGGAATTTGTTGAAGCGAAACCACGGGTATCAAGGGTACTGTTACTGTCAATCTCCGCCTTAAATGAATCGTAGTCGCCAGAAGCGCCGCCACCAGTATATATACGGCTCTGATAGTCGCTGCCGAGGTAATAGGTGGTTCTCACCTGGAAAGTGAGTTGTTGATAGCCTGTACATTGTGATGGGTCGACAACATGGCCCGAGAATTCATCTCTATGGGTTCCATCAGCAAGGAGGCTGTGTTCCGCTCCTATGCCAAATGTAATGCCAGGGCTACTGAAATTAAGGATTTCGACCGACACATAGACGCCTTGTATCGTTGTATTAAATAAGGGCTTGCCATCATACTGTTTGCCTGAGTTAATCAGGTTATGGTAAATCTCCGAATTGGATTGATCTCCGCTGGACGCGTCGCCAAAATAACAGTAAATCATATTGGATGTGGAGTTCGATATCATGGATACGCCTAACGGCTTAATCAATCCTGGTGCGGGCTGCCCAGCAGAAGCGGGTTGTGTTCCATTCGGAAAAATATTGATTATAACATTACCATCATCATTTGGTTCGCCGTAGCTAATACGTGTTCCCGCCCATGTTGAAAATACAGTGCCTGTGCTGATCAATAATACCAGGCTAATTACTGTTTTACTCAGTTTGTTAATGATCATCTGAATCCACTCTTTATCTTTCATTCCATTGAATTAATCGTACCAAGTATCTACCAGTACACTGGTTGCCACTTTCCCGGCAGTGACAGAGGCAATATCATCAATTTTTTGCATTCGGGTATAAAAAGCCCAGGTCGAATTATTCAGACCCTGTGCATTCACCGTGTATGTCGACCGTGAAATACCCGCTGGAGACCAGACGTTAAACATATTGCTGCGATCGTGCGTTGAGAAAATCACCACGCCAACATTTTTGGCACCATTACTTTCCTCATTCGGAAAAATTTGTTGCGAGCCTGCTGCAAAAGCGCCGCTTTTAGGTTTGAAATCCAGATGCAAATTTGTAGTCCCTGTTGGGGCACTCCCGGAACAGTTATACAAATGGATAAAGAATTCCTGACCCCCTGAAAAATATTGCTCCGCTGTAATGCCTCTGGCGAAGTAACCCAGGCTCACCGTACCTAAATCGACCGTCCCGCTGTTGCTAACGGATACCGTGCAGGTGGTGCTCAGCACTTTTGCGTTAAAGTCGACACTCACATCAGCCAATGTACTGGCACTAAATAGCGCAGCAACAATGATAAGAGTGGTAGATAAACCGTGCTTTTTCATAACGTCCCTTTTACACAGGCTGCGCTGTAAATCACTTATAGGTAATATCAAATACTGCCTGGCTGGAAAACTCACCGGCAGTGATGTCCGCGTTAGCCTTACCGCTTTCGAGAACCAGACGTGCGCTGAGCGGCACGGTCACGCTATTGCCGACTATTGTGACCGGGAACGCGTTGGCGGTTTTACACTTCAGTTGTGTGCCGCTTCCAGCATTGGCTGACCCCCAGACTTCAACGGCGACCGCTGCTGCTTTCGGGGTTGCAACGGAGGAGTTGGCAAATGCTTCTCCCCCGTCACAGGTTGAACCACTGGCCGGTTTCAATGTGAACTCAGCTTTGGACGTTGCTGCGCAGTTGTTGAGTATCAGATTGAATGATTTTGCTTTGTTTCCGCTGATCACTTCCGGGATGAAAACATCCTGAAAATCAATGTCGGTAACTGTCTTTGAGTTTTCCTGTAGTTCGGCGCTACAGGTTCCCGCTGTGATTTTTGTCACGACGGTAAGATCCAGGGAATCCGTGGTGGCATTGGCGGTATTCATCCCAATGCTGAAGCATGCCATGGCGCTGACGACGTAGCAGGCTAAAGTTGTTTTTTTCATTGTGCTACCCCGTTATTCATAGGTGAAGTTAAACGTGACTTTGGCGCTGAAATCACCGATTGTGCCCTTATCAGCCTGGGTTTCTCGCATTACGGCAGCCAGTTTTAACCCGTCCTTGGTGATTTCATTGGCAGTCCACGTGATTTTTTCATCGTTCTGGACTTTAAAAAATGTGTCAGTTGACGTACTGGCCCGACGGAAACCGACACCGATATTGTTCGTTAACCCGGCTCCCGTTGCGGGGGGAATCGCCAGATTCACGCTTGCACTGGTTTTTTTCTCTGCCATGATGGTAGAAACGATTTTGCTTGGGCTGCCCGTACAGTTTTCCGTTTTTAAGGTAAATTCGCCTACCGTTTCGGCACTTTTCGCGCGTAACTGGTCGAGCCTGATATCAGGAATGACCAGCTTATAGGCGTCAGTGCCGGTTTTAGACGTACCGGTTCCTTCCAGTTTGATATCACAGGTCGGCTGTATAATATCGGCCCTGAATTTAACGTCGACATCAACGGCCAGTGCCGAGGCTGAGAGCGTCAGCACGGCAAGTGCCAGAGGAATATTTTTCCGTGTCATAGGTTATCCATATCTCGCGGATTTTAGTGAGTTGCAGATACCGTACAGAGTACGTTATCCAGTGACAGGGTCTGGTTGCCGCGCTGGTCAGCAGCGGATGCCGGAACCTGATAGCGCGCGATGCAGTACTGTGAAACGTTGTCCTTATCGGACCAGTTCACCCGCAACACGCCGTTATCTTCGATACCGCGTACAAAGGCCTGGTTGTTCTGGCCGATGTAGCCCAGAGACTGCCCTTGCTCATTGGTGATATTGGCGGCAAATGGCAGAGGTTCGCCATCGCTACGACGCATCGAGATCATCGCTGAGCGGCCCTGATCGGTTTCGAAACTGGTCATGGTAATTGCCCCGTAGCGCGGAACCGTTTGTGAACTGGTGCTCTTAAGCTCTACGTCGTTTTCCAGCTCCTGAATATCGAGCGTGATGTTGTTTTCCCGATACGGAGAGGCGGACGTGGCGACGCCATAACCCCAACGGTCAATGGTGTTACTGCTGTAGTTGATTCGTGCGCCATGCGCTCCAGGGGCTTTCACCAGGACAAGCGTATCGGTATCGCTAAAGCTGTGATTGGTATACGTCAGCCCGCCACCGTGCAGGACAAAGCCGCCATCGGTGCTGAGAGAGAGCTGACGGCTGTGGTCAGTGTCAGCCGATGCTGAGCCAGACCATGTACCCCATTGCGATTCATAGCTGAGATAACCGCCAATATCTGCCAGATTGGAACTCTGCTTATTGGTGGAGTAATTGGTATTCACGCTGTAGTTATATTTTCCATCGCCGCTGCTGCCGTTGGCGCTGGCGCTCAAACGATGGCTGCCGTTAAAGTCAGTGCTCATACGGCTGTCGAGATACTGGAAGCCGCTGTCGCGATGTTTACCGCCCAGTAATTTTTCCAGCGGAATGCTGAAACTCAGATAGAAACTGTCATCCTGATCGCCGTCTTCATTCCAGGTGCGTTGTACTGTGGCACTCCAGGTTCCCCAACTTGTCCCTTTGCTGTAGCCCATGGAGTACGTGCTCTGGCTATGGCTTCCGCTCCAGTAATCCGTCCAACTACCATTAAGATAAAACGAGCCATAATCGACCTCCTCGAACATCAGCGGCTGGTTGAGACTGATAGTGAACTGATTGCGGGTACGCTGATAATTCCCCATTGTGCGTTGCTCGTCTGGTGAGCTGTGTCTGGCATCATCCTGTAACGTCAGGGCATCGTTCAGCCCCAGGTAATTACTGGTGGAATAGCGATAGGCGGCCAGGTTTAGTGAGGTATTGGTGGCACTGAACATTTTGTTCCACGAAATACGATAGCTTTGCCCGGTGTAGGTTTGATCGTTGTAGATATTCGCCTTCGACTGAGTGACGTCCAGCGATACTGCGCCGATGCTGGTGTTTACGCCCAGCCCCAGCAGCACGGCCATAAAGTCAGCATCGGTGAACTGGATACCCGTATAGCCGGTGAAGGTGTTGTTGATACCGTAGTAGAATGACCCTTGCAGCAAGTTATAGTCTTCGCGCAAATCGTCGCGAACGATTTGCCCGCCGCTGAGATCCCAACGCCCGACGCCCGGACGCAGCATCTGCATAACCGAGGAGAACGGTTGTGAGAATGTCCGCCGTGAACCGTCGGCTTCTTCAATGGTGACCACCAGATCATTGCCGTAGCCAGAAGGCATGATGTCATCAATGGCGAATTCGCCAGGCGGTACGGTTCCTTCGTAAATTTTATAGCCGCCCTGGGTGATGGTGACTTTGGCGTTACTGTTTGCCACGCCGCGGATCACCGGGGCAAAACTGGTCATGGAAGGCGGTAACATGCGGTCGTCGCTGTACAGGCGTGCGCCTTTAATGCCGACAGAGTCGAAGGTTTCCCCGGTGGTGTAGGTCTCCCCGACCACAAGTTGAGAACGAATAAATGGCAGCTCGCGCTGCATATAGCTGTTCTGGATATCAAAATTACCGCCAACATCCTGCTGCCAGCTATAGTTACCGTTGCTTCTGAAATGCCAGTTCCCGAGGTTAAGCCCTGCGTTGAGCGCAGTATAGAACGACTGAGTTTCATCACCCCGGCGCGTGTTGCGCCAGCCGTTCATACGGTAGGACAACATGGCGGCACTGATGCCGTCTTCCCATAATGACGGGTCGATATATCCCTGATAATTACTGAGGATCCAGATCTGCGGAACCGTGATATCCAACTTCTGATCGTTAGTATCGAAATAGACTTCTGACTGTGGGATCGCCCGCGCCAGATCGAGACAATCATCAGCTTCCGCTTCGCCTTTGCGTAATACAGCCTCTCCGTCTTTGAGATCCGGCTGTTTAATATGCAACTGATTGAGCATTTTACGAGAAATACAGGCGTCGGCACTTTTCTTGCCGGTATCAATAAGTTCTACGGTCATGCTCGTTGCGGCACTTTCATTGACGTAGACTTTTACGTCATAGCTGCCGGGCATAGCAGGGTTACCGTCGGAATAACGCGACAGGTCAATCCCCTGGGCAGAACTCCCCATCAGGAAGCTGGGATCGTATTCAATACTTTCTGCCGCATTGGCAGCATGGCCATAAATGCAGGCAAAAATAACGGCAATCCGTGTCAGTTTACAATGAGTCATCTGTTTTTTCTTATGCTCGACGCTGTAATCATTCAGTCAATAATTAATTCAAGATATTTACCCTGGCGATAATGTAATTCGTGAGATTACATATTTGCTTCGCCTTTTATTTCACTGCCGTAATCACTAATAGCTGAATAGTGTAATTTAGCGCCGCCAGGGGAGGTATTCAGACCCTGTACTGTAAATTCGGCATCGCTTTTTGGTGCAACCATTGTGGCGTCTACGATATATTTTTTATTTCCCGACTGCACTTCGACAGACGAGAAGGAAACATAATAAGGCGTTGGGTTCGTTACTTTTATTTTATTTCCATTCCAGCGCCAGGTTAATTGCTCTGGCGCTTTGAAATGCTCACCGGCTAATCCATCAGGGCGATAGAACAGTTTGATACGGGTACGGAAAGCCAGTTGCAGGACATTTTTATTTTCAGCTTCTTTTGCCTGCATTTTGGGTGGAACTTCCAGCACGTTAAACCAGTACACACTTTCCCTGTCTTTCGGTAATGCCTGCGTACCGGTATAGGTGATGGTAACGGTTTGGCCTTTTTTCGGGTCTATGCGTGAGACCGGTGGGGTCGCGTTAAACGGGACTTTGATCAAAGCCGGGTCTACATTGTCATCACCGGTATCAAGCCAGGACTGCACCAGCAATGGGCGAGAGCCTTTATTTTCCAGGCGAGCAGTGATCTTTTTGTCGCTTTCTTTATAGATGATGCGCGTACCGTTGATAACGATATCGGCCTGGGTTATGGGGCTGAATGCCGTAAGCGTTGCACCGACAACGATAGCAGCGATAGTCTTGTTATAATTCAACATGTTATCTCTCCCTGAAACATCTCTAAATCCTGAAACAGGGGATGTAACACATCCCCTTGTGATTTTTACAACGGTAACGCTATTACTGATAAGTCAGGGTATAGGTTGCGTTGGTTTTCACCGGGCCGCTGGTGACGGTTGCGGTTGAAGAAGATTTCACATAGGACGCCATATAGCTGAAGGTGGCGATATGGCTGGTTGAATCGATAGGAGAAGAAATTTTGCTTGAAGGATCGTTTACTTTAACCAGTGCCGGGGTGGGGGCGGAGACATCGTGAAGTGCGATGTTGACACCTTTAGCCGGGCCGCTGATGGAGTTGTCATTTTCCAGAGTACCCTGGGTGGAGCTGTGGAAAGTAGAGGTAAAGCTCATTGTTGCCGTTTTATTTGCGGCTGCATTGGAGCAGTTTACTGAGATGCTGATTGCTGCCGGGTATGCACCCAGCGCTTTGTCATTCAGCGCTGCAATATCACTTGGTTTCGCGGTTTTCAGGGTGATGTTAACGTCGTTGCTGCCACCGTTAACGGTTGCCGGGCAGGTTTCATCAGAAACCAGACCGTTGATATTGATTTCACCACCATCCACAGCCATTGCATTACCAGCAGAAAAACAGGACGCTGCCAGAACAACCGCCAGAAGCTTCTTGTTCATTATAATTCTCCATAAAATATTAAATGAGTTAAAAAATGATACGTAAAGTTAATTACGGGATGGGCAATATAATAGTAGTGTGTTTTTTTGTAAAATATTGTTTTTATATTAATAGGCTATTTGCATTTCTATATTAAATATTATTTTTATAATGAATATTATGTGTGGCTTTTTATTTCTGTGATGAATTGTTTGGCGGCAAATCTGGCAGGGTAAGTGGATGAAAGATATATATATCCTTTCTATTTCATTTAAATGGCTCTAAATTGTTTTAAAAGTCAATATTTATCATTGTTAGAATAAATTAAATTACATTTAAGATAAAATCATGTGTAATTGATTAAAGTTTGATGTCAAAGCGAACGGGGGAAATAATATTAAATTAGAGGATGTTTTAATTATTTTTTTGTGCGTATTTTTTGTATTACGCGAAAGCAGGGCTAATTAATACAGGAGAACACGTATTACCAAAGAGAAGGGCGCGGAAATTGTGCATCAGTCAGTAACCGGGCAAGCGTGTGGTTATCCGGGAATACGAGACCTGGCGCAATCTCAAACAGCGGCCAGAGCATAAAACCACGATTCTTCATATCATAGTGCGGAACAGTGAGGCGTTCAGTGTTAATCACCGCATCACCAAACAGCATGATGTCGAGATCTAACGTGCGCGGCCCCCAGCGTTCGGCCTTACGAACGCGACCTTGCTGCAATTCAATACGCTGTGTGTGATTGAGTAACTCTTCAGGTGCGAGAGTTGTTTCCAGCGCCACGGCGGCGTTTAAGTAATCCGGCTGATCTTGTGGCCCCAGCGGAGGGGTACGGTAAAACGAAGAAACGGCAAGAATGCGGCTTTCAGGAATTTCACCGAGTGCTTTCACGGCAGCATTGACCTGCTCCAGCGGAGAGGCCAGATTGCTGCCTATGGCAATATATGCCACTGTCATGTGGTGCCCTCGCGACGCGGTGCGCGTTTGCGCGGACGACGAGTACGACGGCGCTGTGCTGGTTCTTCATCCAGCTCGGTGAGCATCCCTTTTTGATCTGGTGGCGCAGAAACCTGGAATTCACCCCACCATTTCGCCAGACGTTGCAGCTCAGCGTTGCGTTCCACTTCTGCACGCAGTGCCAGCAGGTCGTAAGCGGCGCGGAATTTCGGATGCTCCAGCAGTTTCCATGCACGTTTGCCCTGACGACGGGACATGCGCAACTGCAACTGCCAGATATCGCGAGTTAGCGTAGTCAGACGTTTCGGGATCGCCAGTGAACGGCAGGCTTCGTCCAGCACATCGTTCATCGCCAGCGCGAAAGCATCGTGATAGGTAAGGCCGCTCTCTTGCGCGATTTTTTGTGCCGTCTCCAGCAGTGGATACCAGAACATGGCGGCAAACAGGAACGCCGGGTTAACGCGCATATCATTATGGATACGCGTATCAGTATTTTTCAGTACCTGCTCAATCATCCGCTCCATTGGGCTGTCGCCATTTTCCGTGAAGTAACGGGTAATGGTCGGGAACAGCGGCTGGAACAGATGATATTCACACAGCAATTTATAGGTTTCGTAACCGTAGCCTGCTTGTAGAAGTTTGAGTGATTCTTCAAACAGGCGTGCCGGTGGGATATCGTTCAGCAGGGTAGCCAGGCGTGGGATCGGTTCTGCGGTTTCCGGGCTGATACGCATACCCAACTTGGCGGCAAAACGTACCGCGCGCAGCATACGTACCGGATCTTCACGGTAGCGCGTTTCCGGGTTACCAATCAGGCGAATCACGCCGTCTTTCAGATCTTTCATGCCGCCAACGTAATCACGGACGGTAAAATCCGCGACGCTGTAATACAGGCTGTTGATGGTGAAATCGCGGCGCTGGGCGTCTTCTTCGATGGAGCCGAATATGTTGTCGCGCAGCAACATGCCGTTTTGCCCACGCTGGGAGGTCGTGCGGTCGCTGACGTTGCCTTCGTGGTGCCCACGGAAGGTTGCGACTTCGATAATTTCCGGACCAAACATCACGTGAGCAAGACGGAAACGGCGACCCACCAGACGGCAGTTACGGAATAGTTTGCGTACCTGCTCAGGCGTGGCGTTAGTGGTCACGTCGAAATCTTTCGGCTTTTTGCCAAGTAACAGGTCGCGCACGCCGCCGCCAACCAGCCAGGCTTCGTATCCCGCTTTATTGAGCCTGTACATTACCTTCAGGGCATTTTCACTGATATCTTTGCGGGAAATAGCATGCTGTTCACGCGGGATCACCGTCACCTGTGGACGGGCGACTGCCTGTTCAGCCTCGCTCTCCTCGCGGCTTAGCACCTTGCGGCAAAAATTAGCGACTCGGGTAAAAATAATACACCTCGGTAGTGTCAAACATCATTCAGGACAAAAAAATAGCGGCTAATCATAGCTCAGCATGACGCATTTGAGAATGTTGAATTTACAATTGCCGACTCAGGTACGGCGGTCAGCGTCCAGTTTTTGACGGCTGACTGAAGGATTTGCTCGACGCTGAAATCCTGCCAATGTGTTTCTGCCTGCTGACCAAGAAATTGAAGTGCCGCGATTAGTACCGGGCGCGGGTCGCCTTTTGGTAACGCAGGCGCATGATTCTGCTTGGAAAGTTTAGCGCCTTGTGCGTTAAGCGCCAGCGGCAAATGAATGTAATCTGGCGCTTGCCAGTCAAAAAGCTGGTACAGCGAGATTTGCCGCACTGTGGGTTCAATCAAATCTGCGCCACGGACAATTTCAGTCACGCCCTGAAAGTGATCATCAACCACCACAGCCAGGTTATAGGCAAACAAACCATCACGGCGATGAATAATAAAATCTTCCTGCGCCAGTTTTTCGTCGGCGTGGATAATGCCGCGCAGTTGGTCAGTGAACTGCATAACCGGATGCACCTGCCGAATACGTACAGCCGCGTTGTCCGGGCCATGATGCAATTCACGGCAATGACCGTCGTAGATACCGCCAATACTGTGAATACGTGCGCGCGTACAGGTGCAGTAATAACTTAGTCCTTGCTCACGTAACCAGGCGAGGGCTTCACGATAGGCGTCGTGACGTTGGGATTGCCAGAGAACATCGCCGTCCCAGTGCAGGCCGTAATGTTCCAGTTGGCGCAGGATAGTCTCTGCGGCACCGGGAACTTCACGGGGTGGGTCGATATCTTCAATGCGTACCAGCCAGCGACCTTGCCGGGCGTGTGCTTGCAGATAGCTGCCAAGCGCAGCGATCAGAGAACCAAAATGAAGTTCGCCGGAAGGTGAGGGGGCAAAGCGCCCAATATAGTGTGTGTCTGTCATCTCTTTGAACAAAAAATAAGGCGGGAGCATTTCCCGCCTGTGGTAAACGTGATGGAACAGCTTTAATTAGCCAGCCATCTGTTTTTCGCGAATTTCAGCCAGCGTTTTGCAGTCGATGCACAGATCGGCTGTTGGGCGCGCTTCCAGACGACGAATACCAATTTCAACACCGCAGGATTCGCAGTAGCCGAAATCTTCGTCTTCCACTTTTTTCAGCGTCTTCTCGATCTTTTTGATCAGCTTACGCTCGCGATCGCGGTTACGCAGTTCGAGGCTGAACTCTTCTTCCTGGGCGGCACGGTCTACCGGATCCGGGAAGTTGGCGGCTTCATCCTGCATATGTGTAACGGTGCGATCGACTTCATCCCTGAGTTGATTACGCCATGCTTCCAGAATACGACGGAAGTGCGCCAGCTGGGCTTCGTTCATATACTCTTCGCCCGGCTTCTCCTGATATGGCTCCACCCCAGCGATGGCGAGAATACTCAGGGACGATGTTTTACGGTTTTGCCCTTCTTGCATGTTGCTTCTCCTTAACACGCACTATCGATCCCCATGTTCGGGGGAAAAATGAGGCCGCTATAAATAGCAGATGCTTTTCCGGATAGCAATTATCTAAACGTAACACTTGACAACAGTGTGAGGAAAAGCGTATTTGCGCACGCGACCAGAATGTAAATTAACCAGTTACTTATTCAACTACAGAGTAACGGGCAGTGATTTTTTAAGAGCCATACCTTCAGCAGAAAGTTCCGCCTTATAAGCCAGAATTTCTACCCCCCCTCTGTTGAGCCTCTGACAATAGTTGCGCGTATTTCTCATCGATGTGGCGCGCGGGTGAAAACCGTGTAATGGCTGAATGTAGCACGGCGAAAAAAATCACTGCACGCTGGCCTTCAGCCGCTACGCTCATCAACTCCCGAAGATGTTTCTGACCTCGTTCAGTCACTGCATCGGGAAAGTATCCCTGTTCGTTTTCCGCTAACGTAACCGATTTCACTTCAATATAGCAGTCAGGTCGAAACCTCGCCTGTAACATGAAGTCAACACGGCTGCGTTCGGCACCGTATTTTACTTCGCTTTTCAGCGAGCTATAGCCTGACAGCTCCGAAATATTCCCATTAAGGATAGCCTCTTTCGTCAATCTGTTTGCCCAAAGTGTATTGACGCAAATAAATGCACCGTTTTGGCTTTGGGTCAGTTCCCAGGTGTGCGGATATTTCCGTTTTGTGTTGTCGGAAGTTGAATACCAGACGGTATCTCCAGGTGTTGCACAACCGGTCATCGCGCCAGTATTCGGGCAGTGTAGCGTTAATTCCTGGCCATCTGGTGTGATCACATCGGCTAAAAAACGTTTATAACGTTGAACCAGCGTAGCGCGTTGTAGAGGGGGTGAAAATTCCATTGCGATAAAACCCTTGTTATTGCGTCAGTGTCCAGCGTTTTAGCGGCGTGTAGCGTGTGCGTCCTCGGGCAAACGAGGAAGCGTAAAGGGTGAACTCCGTCACCGCATACGACCAGTTAAAGCCAGGCGGCGGGATTGTCACCGCCTCGCTGGCATCGCGCAATAAGGTGATATGCGGATGAAACGGTCGATTGCTTTGAAAACAACCACTGCGTGCTGCTTGTGAACGAAGCATATTCGCCAGTTGGATTAATCCGCGCGGCGGCTGGCGCATACCAAGCCACACCACGCGAGAACGTAGCCACTGACCGGCGTCATCAAGCGTTAGTGTGAAACCGGGTTGACGAATCCGTCCGGCCAAAAGTGAGAGCGCCTTCTCTTTCTCTGCGCTCACTTCGCCTAAAAACGCCAGCGTCAGATGCAAGTTCTCAGCGGCAACCGGACGCCCCGCTTCTGGTGGAAACTGTGCGGCGCGCCAGTGGATAATCTGTTCGCGGATTTCTGCAGGTAAGTCGATGGCAAAGAACAGCCGTTGCGGTTCAGACATGTCAGGCACTCGGTTATGAATTACCGCGATGCTACAATGCGCCGCGAAGAATGTTAACCCTCAGGAGCGTTTTGTGTCGTTGTTGCCCGTTGCTGCCGTCTTACCTGAATTACTTGCCGCCCTCGATTGTGCACCGCAGGTGTTATTAAGCGCGCCGACCGGAGCCGGGAAATCGACCTGGCTGCCGCTGCAACTGCTGGCGCATCCTGGTATTCGCGGGAAAATCATCCTGCTGGAGCCGCGGCGTCTGGCGGCGCGTAACGTCGCGCAACGGCTGGCGGAGCTGCTTAACGAAAAGCCCGGCGATACCGTTGGCTACCGGATGCGTGCGCAAAATTGCGTCGGGCCGAATACCCGTTTGGAAGTCGTTACTGAAGGGGTGTTGACGCGCATGATCCAACGCGACCCGGAACTAAGCGGCGTCGGTCTGGTGATCCTTGATGAGTTTCATGAACGCAGTCTGCAGGCGGATCTGGCGCTGGCGTTGTTACTCGATGTGCAACAAGGGCTGCGCGATGACCTGAAGCTGCTGATTATGTCAGCCACGCTGGATAACGAGCGCTTACAGCAAATGTTGCCGGAAGCCCCCGTTGTTGTTTCCGCAGGACGTTCGTATCCGGTGGAGCGCCGCTATTTGCCGCTGCCTACACATCAACGTTTTGACGAAGCCGTTGCTGTCGCCACCGCCGAATTGCTACGCCAGGAAGCAGGATCTCTGCTGCTGTTTTTACCTGGCGTCGGGGAAATTCAGCGTGTGCAGGAACAACTGGCTTCGCGTGTAGGCAGTGATGTGTTGCTTTGTCCACTGTATGGCGCATTGTCGTTGAACGATCAGCGAAAAGCGATCCTCCCGGCACCACAAGGGATGCGCAAAGTGGTGCTGGCAACCAATATTGCTGAAACCAGTTTAACTATCGAAGGTATTCGCCTGGTGGTGGATTGCGCCCAGGAAAGGATGGCGCGCTTTGATCCGCGAACGGGTCTTACACGGTTGATTACCCAGCGAGTTAGTCAGGCGTCGATGACGCAGCGTGCCGGGCGCGCCGGGCGACTGGAGCCGGGCATTTGCCTGCATTTGATCGCCAAAGAACAGGCGGAACGCGCCGCTGCACAAAGTGAACCGGAAATCTTACAAAGCGATCTCTCCGGTTTGCTGATGGAATTACTGCAATGGGGATGCAGCGATCCGGCGCAGATGAACTGGTTGGATCAACCACCAACGGTGAATCTACAGGCTGCGAAACGCCTGTTACAGATGCTTGGCGCGCTGGATGGCGAACGACTTAGCGCGAAAGGGCAAAAAATGGCGACGCTGGGTAATGATCCGCGGTTAGCCGCTATGCTGGTGAGCGCGAAGAGTGATGATGAAGCCGCTACCGCCGCAAAAATTGCCGCCATTCTCGAAGAGCCGCCCCGCATGGGGAATAGCGACCTGGAAGTGGCGTTTTCCCGCAATCAACCGGCCTGGCAACAGCGTAGTCAGCAACTGTTAAAGCGCTTAAACGTCCGTGGTGGCGAGGCCGACAGTGCGTTTATTGCGCCGCTACTTGCCCAGGCCTTTGCCGATCGTATTGCTCGTCGCCGTGGCCAGGATGGTCGTTATCAACTGGCGAACGGTATGGGAGCAATGCTGGACGCGGATGATGCCTTAAGCCGCCACGAGTGGTTGATCGCTCCTTTGTTATTGCAGGGCAGCGCCTCGCCGGATGCGCGAATTCTACTGGCGCTACCGGTCGATATTGATGAGTTAGTGCAACGCTGCTCACAGCTATTACAGCAATCTGACACCGTTGAATGGGACGATGCACAAGGCACGCTGAAGGCCTAGCGTCGGTTGCAGATTGGTCAGCTCACAGTAAAAGTACAGCCGCTGGCGAAACCGTCGGAAGATGAATTACATCATGCAATGCTCAACGGTATTCGCGATAAAGGTCTAAACGTTCTTAACTGGACGCCGGAAGCGGAGCAGCTACGCTTGCGTTTGCTGTGTGCTGCAAAGTGGTTACAGGAATATGATTGGCCAGCAATGGATGAGGCGAGCTTGCTGGCGTCGCTGGAAACGTGGCTGCTGCCACATATGGCCGGCGTACATTCGCTGCGTGGCCTGAAATCTCTTGATGTTTATCAGGCGCTGCGCGGATTACTTGATTGGGGAATGCAGCAACGTCTGGATAGTGAATTGCCTGCGCATTACACTGTGCCGACGGGAAGCCGGATCGCCATTCGTTATCATGAAGATAACCCACCCGCGCTGGCGGTGAGAATGCAAGAGATGTTTGGCGAAGCCACTAATCCGACTATCGCTCAGGGGCGCGTGCCGCTGGTGCTGGAATTGCTTTCACCCGCCCAGAGGCCGCTGCAAATCACGCGTGATTTAAGTGCCTTCTGGCAGGGAGCGTATCGCGAGGTGCAAAAAGAGATGAAAGGGCGTTATCCCAAACACGTCTGGCCGGACGACCCGGCGAATACCGCACCGACGCGACGGACGAAAAAGTATTCGTGAGGTTGGTAAACGGGCACGGGCAGTCCCTTCGCCCCGGTTCTCTCCCATAGGGGGAGGGCGAAAAGTACTTTGAGAGATATCTTCTTCTGTCTTGTCACAGAAGAATAGAAAATCGGGCTTTTGCGCCTGAATATTGCGGAGAAAATGTATGGCCGGGAATGACCGCGAGCCAATTGGACGCAAAGGGAAACCGACGCGTCCTGTCAAACAAAAGGTAAGCCGTCGTCGCTACGAAGATGACGACGATTATGATGACTATGAGGATGAAGAACCGATGCCACGCAAAGGTAAGGGCAAAGGGCGTAAGCCTCGTGGTAAACGCGGCTGGCTATGGCTGCTACTGAAACTGGGGATCGTATTTGCGGTGTTAATCGCCGTTTACGGTGTTTATCTCGATCAAAAAATTCGCAGCCGTATTGATGGCAAGGTGTGGCAATTGCCAGCGGCAGTTTATGGTCGGATGGTAAACCTTGAGCCAGACATGACCATCAGCAAGAACGAGATGGTGAAATTGCTGGAGGCCACGCAATATCGTCAGGTGTCGAAGATGACCCGTCCTGGCGAATTTACCGTGCAGGCCAACAGCATTGAGATGATCCGCCGTCCGTTTGATTTCCCGGATAGTAAAGAAGGACAGGTGCGTGCGCGTCTGACTTTTGAGGGCGATCATCTGGCGACTATTGTCAATATGGAGAACAACCGTCAGTTCGGTTTCTTCCGTCTTGATCCGCGTCTGATCACCATGATCTCCTCACCAAACGGCGAACAGCGTCTGTTTGTGCCGCGTAGTGGCTTCCCGGATTTGCTGGTAGATACTTTGCTGGCGACAGAAGACCGTCATTTCTACGAGCATGATGGTATCAGTCTCTACTCCATTGGACGTGCGGTGCTGGCGAACCTGACCGCCGGGCGCACGGTGCAGGGGGCGAGTACGCTGACTCAACAGTTAGTGAAGAACCTGTTCCTCTCTAGCGAACGTTCTTACTGGCGTAAAGCGAACGAAGCCTATATGGCGTTAATCATGGATGCGCGTTACAGCAAAGACCGCATTCTTGAGCTGTATATGAACGAGGTATATCTCGGTCAGAGCGGTGACAACGAAATCCGTGGTTTCCCGCTGGCAAGCCTGTACTACTTTGGTCGTCCGGTAGAAGAGTTGAGCCTTGATCAGCAGGCGCTGTTAGTCGGTATGGTGAAAGGTGCGTCTATCTATAACCCGTGGCGCAACCCGAAACTGGCGCTTGAGCGACGTAACCTGGTACTGCGTCTGCTGCAACAGCAGCAGATTATTGATCAAGAACTCTACGACATGTTGAGCGCACGTCCGCTGGGCGTACAGCCGCGCGGTGGGGTGATCTCTCCGCAGCCTGCCTTTATGCAACTGGTGCGCCAGGAGTTGCAGGCGAAACTGGGCGATAAAGTGAAAGATCTCTCTGGCGTGAAGATCTTCACTACTTTTGACTCGGTGGCTCAGGACGCGGCAGAAAAAGCCGCCGTGGAAGGCATTCCGGCACTGAAGAAACAGCGTAAGTTGAGCGATCTGGAAACAGCGATTGTGGTTGTTGACCGCTTTAGCGGTGAAGTTCGCGCGATGGTCGGTGGCTCCGAACCGCAGTTTGCGGGTTACAACCGTGCGATGCAGGCGCGTCGTTCGATTGGATCACTGGCAAAACCAGCGACCTATCTGACGGCCTTAAGCCAGCCGAAAATCTATCGCCTGAATACGTGGATTGCCGATGCGCCAATCGCGCTGCGTCAGCCTAACGGTCAGGTCTGGTCACCACAGAACGATGACCGCCGTTATAGCGAGAGCGGCAGAGTAATGTTGGTAGATGCGCTGACCCGTTCGATGAACGTGCCAACGGTGAATCTGGGGATGGCGTTAGGGTTACCTGCGGTAACGGACACCTGGATTAAACTGGGCGTGCCGAAAGATCAGTTGAATCCGGTTCCGGCAATGTTGCTTGGGGCGCTGAACTTAACGCCAATCGAAGTGGCGCAGGCATTCCAGACTATCGCCAGCGGTGGTAACCGTGCGCCGCTTTCTGCATTGCGTTCAGTTATTGCCGAAGATGGTAAAGTGCTCTATCAGAGCTTCCCGCAGGCGGAACGCGCAGTTCCGGCACAAGCGGCGTATCTGACGCTATGGACCATGCAGCAAGTGGTGCAACGTGGTACTGGTCGCCAATTGGGAGCGAAATACCCGAATCTGCACCTGGCGGGCAAAACCGGGACTACCAACAACAACGTTGATACCTGGTTTGCGGGCATTGACGGCAGCACGGTGACCATCACCTGGGTTGGCCGCGATAACAACCAGCCGACTAAGTTGTACGGTGCCAGCGGGGCGATGTCGATTTACCAGCGTTATCTGGCTAACCAGACGCCAACGCCGCTGAATCTTGTACCGCCGGAAGATATCGTGGATATGGGCGTCGACTACGACGGCAACTTTGTTTGCAGCGGTGGAATGCGTATCTTGCCGGTCTGGACCAGCGATCCGCAATCGCTGTGTCAACAGAGTGAGATGCAGCAGCAGCCGTCAGGCAATCCGTTTGATCAGTCTTCTCAGCCGCAGCAGCAGCAACCTGCTCAACAAGAGCAGAAAGACAGCGACGGCGTGGCGGGCTGGATTAAGGAAATGTTTGGTAGTAATTAACATTTAACTGTGACCTACCGGATGGCGTGCCGCCATCCGGTAAAATAACATCCTTCCAAAAGCATTAACCCTTTCTTTTCATCTGATTGTTTATTGACCCTTTGGTTGCTTCTCTGATGGGTACTGCTTGCCATCGTCTCGCCGTTTCGAATATTATTTCATATTTATAATAATCATTCTCGTTTACGTTATCATTCACTTTTACTTTACATCAGAGATATACCAATGGCGCGTTACAAAACTGCTCAGCCAAAACACTCGCTGCGTAAAATCGCAGTCGTAGTAGCCACAGCGGTTAGCGGCATGTCTGTTTATGCACAGGCAGCGGTTGAACCGAAAGAAGAGACTATCACCGTTACCGCTGCACCTGCGCCGCAAGAAAGCGCATGGGGGCCGGCAGCCACTATTGCGGCGCGACAGTCAGCCACCGGTACTAAAACAGATACGCCGATTCAAAAAGTACCGCAGTCTATTTCTGTGGTCACAGCCGAAGAGATGGCGCTACACCAGCCGAAGTCAGTAAAAGAAGCGCTTAGCTATACGCCAGGGGTTTCGGTCGGTACACGTGGTGCGTCCAACACTTATGACCACCTGATCATCCGTGGTTTTGCTGCAGAAGGCCAAAGTCAGAATAACTATCTGAACGGCCTGAAGATGCAGGGTAACTTCTATAACGATGCGGTTATCGATCCGTATATGCTTGAGCGCGCTGAAATCATGCGTGGTCCTGTTTCCGTGCTTTACGGGAAAAGCAGCCCAGGTGGCTTGTTGAATATGGTCAGCAAGCGCCCGACTACCGAACCGCTGAAAGAAGTTCAGTTTAAAGCCGGTACTGACAGCCTGTTCCAGACTGGTTTTGATTTCAGCGATGTGCTGGATGATGACGGCGTTTATTCTTATCGTCTGACCGGTCTTGCGCGTTCTGCTAATGCCCAGCAGAAGGGCGCAGAAGAGCAGCGTTATGCTATTGCTCCTGCGTTCACCTGGCGTCCGGACGATAAAACCAATTTCACCTTCCTTTCTTACTTCCAGAACGAGCCGGAAACGGGCTATTACGGCTGGTTGCCGAAAGAGGGAACCGTTGAGCCGCTGCCGAACGGTAAGCGTCTGCCGACCGACTTTAACGAAGGTGCGAAGAACAATACCTATTCTCGTAACGAGAAGATGGTGGGCTATAGCTTCGACCACGAATTTAACGACACCTTTACGGTGCGTCAGAACCTGCGTTTTGCTGAAAACAAAACCTCGCAAAACAGCGTTTATGGCTACGGTGTCTGCTCCGATCCGGCGAATGCTTACAGCCAGCAGTGTGCAGCTATAGCACCTGCGGATAAAGGTCACTACCTGGCGCGGAAATACGTTGTTGATGATGAGAAACTGCAAAACTTCTCTGTTGATACCCAGTTACAAAGCAAATTCGCCACTGGCGATATCGACCATACTCTGCTGACTGGCGTCGACTTTATGCGTATGCGTAATGACATCAACGCCTGGTTTGGTTACGACGACTCTGTGCCGCTGTTGAATCTGTATAATCCGGTGAATACCGATTTCGATTTCAATGCCAAAGACCCGGATAACTCCGGCCCGTACCGCATCCTGAATAAGCAGAAGCAAACAGGCATTTACGTTCAGGATCAGGCGCAGTGGGATAAAGTACTGGTCACTCTGGGCGGTCGTTATGACTGGGCAGATCAAGAATCGCTTAACCGCGTAGCGGGAACGACTGACAAACGTGATGACAAACAGTTCACCTGGCGTGGTGGTGTTAACTATCTGTTTGATAACGGCGTAACACCGTACTTCAGCTATAGCGAATCGTTTGAACCTTCTTCTCAGGTCGGGAAGGATGGTAATATTTTCGCACCGTCTAAAGGTAAGCAGTACGAAGTCGGCGTGAAATACGTACCGGAAGATCGCCCAATCGTGGTGACGGGTGCACTGTATAATCTCACCAAAACTAACAACCTGATGGCAGATCCTGAGGGTTCATTCTTCTCGGTTGAAGGTGGTGAGATCCGCGCGCGTGGCGTAGAAATCGAAGCAAAAGCGGCGCTGTCGGCAAGTGTTAACGTGGTCGGTTCTTATACCTACACCGATGCGGAATACACCACCGATACTACCTACAAAGGTAATACGCCTGCGCAGGTGCCAAAACACATGGCTTCTCTGTGGGCTGACTATACCTTCTTTGACGGCCCACTTTCTGGCCTGACGCTGGGTACTGGCGGTCGTTATACTGGCTCCAGCTACGGTGATCCGGCTAACTCCTTTAAAGTGGGAAGTTATACGGTAGTTGATGCGTTAGTGCGTTATGATCTGGCGCGAGTTGGTATGGCTGGCTCCAACGTGGCGCTGCATGTTAACAACCTGTTCGATCGTGAATACGTCGCCAGTTGCTTTAACACCTATGGCTGCTTCTGGGGCGCAGAACGTCAGGTCGTTGCAACCGCAACCTTCCGTTTCTAATTTTCGCTTTGGGCACGGATTTCCGTGCCCGCTTCACAAGTTGGCTGTTATGCAGGAATACACGAATCATTCCGATACCACTTTTGCACTGCGTAATATTTCCTTTCGTGTGCCGGGGCGCACGCTTTTGCATCCGCTGTCGTTAACCTTTCCTGCCGGGAAAGTGACCGGCCTGATTGGTCACAACGGTTCTGGTAAATCCACACTGCTCAAAATGCTGGGACGTCATCAGCCGCCGTCGGAAGGCGAAATTCTTCTTGATGCCCAGCCGTTGGAAGGCTGGAGCAGTAAAGCCTTTGCCCGCAAAGTCGCTTATTTGCCGCAGCAGATTCCTCCGGCTGAAGGGATGACCGTGCGCGAACTGGTGGCGATTGGTCGCTATCCGTGGCACGGCGCGTTGGGGCGATTTGGCGTGGCAGATCGCGAAAAGGTCGAAGAAGCCATCGCTCTTGTCGGCTTAAAACCACTGGCGCATCGGCTGGTGGATAGCCTTTCTGGCGGTGAACGTCAGCGAGCGTGGATCGCCATGCTGGTGGCGCAGGATAGCCGATGCCTGCTGCTGGATGAACCGACCTCGGCGTTGGATATCGCTCATCAGGTTGACGTGTTGGCGCTGGTGCATCGTTTAAGCCAGGAACGCGGCCTGACGGTGATTGCTGTGCTGCACGATATCAATATGGCGGCGCGTTACTGTGATTATCTGGTCGCCCTGCGCGGCGGTGAAATGATTGCTCAGGGAACGCCTGCGGAAATTATGCGCGGCGAAACCCTCGAAATGATTTATGGCATCCCGATGGGTATTTTGCCGCATCCGGCGGGTGCCGCACCTGTGAGTTTTGTTTATTGATGAGCGGCTTACCTCTTCTTTCGCGTCGTCGACTGTTAACGGCGATGGCGCTTTCTCCGTTGTTATGGCAGATGAATACCGCTCGCGCGGCGGCGATTGATCCGCATCGTATTGTGGCGCTGGAGTGGTTGCCGGTGGAACTGCTACTGGCGCTCGGCATCATGCCTTACGGTGTGGCGGACACCATTAACTATCGACTGTGGGTCAGCGAACCGCCATTACCGGAATCGGTGATTGACGTTGGTTTGCGTACAGAACCTAACCTCGAACTACTGACCGAAATGAAACCGTCGTTTATGGTCTGGTCGGCAGGATATGGCCCTTCGCCAGAAATGCTGGCACGCATTGCACCGGGGCGCGGATTTAACTTCAGCGACGGCAAGCAGCCACTGATGATGGCGCGTAAATCACTGATGGAAATGGCGGATTTGCTCAACCTGCAAAGCGCGGCAGAAAAGCATTTAGCGCAATATGAAAAATTTATCCGCAGTATGAAACCCCGCTTTGTAAAGCGTGGAGCGCGCCCGTTATTGCTGACGTCGCTTCTCGATCCGCGCCATATGCTGGTCTTCGGTCCAAACAGCTTGTTCCAGGAAATTCTCGATGAGTACGGTATTGTGAATGCATGGCAAGGGGAAACCAACTTCTGGGGCAGTACCGCGGTCAGTATTGATCGTCTGGCGGCGTATAAAGATGTTGATGTGCTGTGTTTTGATCACGATAACAGTAAGGACATGGACGCGTTAATGGCGACACCGCTGTGGCAGGCCATGCCGTTTGTCCGTGCAGGGCGTTTTCAACGCGTACCCGCAGTTTGGTTCTATGGCGCGACGCTTTCGGCAATGCACTTTGTGCGCATTCTGGATAACGCCATTGGAGGCCAGGCGTGAGTAAACGAATTGCGCTTTTTCCGGCGTTATTGTTGGCGTTGCTGGTGATTGCCGCTGTGGTGCTCACCTGGATGAACTTCTCGCATGCGCTGCCGCGTAGCCAGTGGACTCAGGCAATCTGGTCGCCGGATATTGACGTCATTGAGCAGATGATTTTTCACTACAGCTTGCTGCCGCGTCTGGTTATTTCGCTGCTGGTTGGCGCGGGTCTGGGGCTGGTTGGCGTGCTGTTTCAGCAAGTGCTACGTAACCCGCTGGCGGAACCGACCACGCTTGGCGTCGCAACGGGCGCGCAACTGGGGATTACCGTCACCACGCTGTGGGCGATTCCTGGTGTGGCGGCAAGTCAGTTCGCCGCGCTGGCGGGGGCTTGTGTGGTTGGCTTAATCGTCTTTGGCGTCGCGTGGGGTAAACGCCTTTCGCCAGTGACGTTGATCCTCGCGGGTCTGGTCGTGAGCCTTTATTGCGGGGCAATCAACCAGTTACTGGTCATTTTTCATCATGACCAGTTGCAAAGCATGTTCCTGTGGAGCACCGGTACGCTGACGCAAACCGACTGGGGCGGCGTTGAACGTTTATGGCCGCAGTTACTGGGCGGCGTGATGCTGACATTGCTACTACTGCGCCCGTTAACCCTGATGGGGCTTGATGATGGCGTGGCGCGCAATCTGGGGCTGGCACTGTCGCTGGCGCGTCTGGCTGCGCTGTCTCTGGCGATTGTTATCAGCGCCTTGCTGGTGAACGCGGTCGGGATTATCGGCTTTATCGGTTTGTTCGCGCCGCTGCTGGCGAAAATGCTGGGCGCGCGTCGTCTGCTGCCGCGGCTGATGCTGGCGTCACTGATTGGGGCACTCATTCTCTGGCTTTCCGATCAGATAATTCTCTGGCTAACCCGCGTATGGATGGAAGTTTCCACCGGATCGGTCACTGCACTGATTGGTGCGCCGCTGCTGCTATGGCTGCTGCCACGTTTACGCAGCATTAGCGCGCCGGATATGAAGGTTAACGATCGGGTCGCGATTGAACGCCAACATGTGCTGGCGTTTGCCCTCGCTGGTGGTGTGCTGCTGCTGATTGCCGTAGTGGTGGCGCTGTCGTTTGGTCGTGATTCGCAAGGCTGGACGTGGGCGAGTGGGGTACTGCTTGAGGATTTAATGCCCTGGCGCTGGCCGCGAATTATGGCGGCACTGTTTGCAGGCGTGATGCTGGCAGTGGCTGGCTGTATTATTCAGCGGCTGACCGGAAACCCGATGGCAAGCCCTGAAGTGCTGGGGATCAGCTCTGGTGCGGCGTTTGGCGTAGTGCTGATGCTGTTTCTGGTGCCGGGCAACGCCTTTGGCTGGTTGCTGCCCGCGGGAAGTCTCGGTGCGGCGGTGACGCTGTTGATCATTATGATCGCCGCCGGGCGCGGTGGATTTTCACCACATCGGATGCTGCTGGCGGGGATGGCATTAAGCACCGCGTTCACTATGCTGCTGATGATGTTGCAGGCGAGCGGCGATCCACGTATGGCGCAAGTGCTGACCTGGATTTCCGGTTCGACCTACAATGCCACCGATGCGCAGGTCTGGCGCACCGGAATTGTGATGGTGATTTTGCTGGCAATTACGCCGCTGTGCCGTCGTTGGCTGACCATTTTACCGCTGGGTGGTGATACCGCACGAGCCGTGGGGATGGCGCTGACGCCGACGCGAGTTGCGTTGCTGATGCTGGCGGCCTGTCTGACGGCGACCGCGACAATGACCATTGGGCCATTGAGTTTTGTTGGTCTGATGGCACCACATATTGCACGGATGATGGGCTTTCGACGGACGATGCCGCACATTGTGATTTCGGCGCTGGTGGGTGGTTTGCTGCTGGTGTTTGCGGACTGGTGCGGGCGGATGGTGTTGTTTCCGTTCCAGATCCCGGCGGGATTATTGTCGACGTTTATCGGCGCGCCGTATTTTATTTATTTGCTGAGAAAGCAGAGCCGTTAATAAAATGCCTCGCCCGGTGGGCGAGGCAAAATCATCACAACTTAGCAAACACCCAACGTGCGGCATCGATGGTGTTATTGATATCTTCCATGCTGTGCGCCACGGACATAAAGCCCGCTTCAAACGCTGACGGTGCCAGGTAAACACCTTCGTCCAGCATCATATGGAAGAAACGCTTAAAGCGTTCCACGTCACAGGCCATTACGTCCTGATAACACGTCACTGACCCGGCATCGGTAAAGAAAATACCGAACATGCCGCCAACGTGGTTCACAACCAGAGGAATCCCCGCTTCTTCTGCCGCTTCCAACAAGCCTTCCGCCAGACGTGTTGTCAGCTCATCCAGTGTCTCGTGAACACCCGGCTGCGCGACTTCATTCAGACAGGCGAAACCGGCTGCCATCGCAATTGGGTTACCGGAAAGTGTACCCGCCTGATACACCGGGCCGGTCGGGGCCAGCGCATCCATCACATCACGACGGCCGCCGAAGGCACCAACAGGCATCCCGCCGCCAATGATTTTGCCCAGACAGGTGAGATCCGGCACGACACCGTAATAATCCTGTGCGCCCGCCAGCGCCACGCGGAAGCCGGTCATTACTTCATCAATGATTAGCAACGCGCCAAACTCGTCACACAGCGCGCGCAGACCCGGCAGAAACTCCGGCAACGGCGGAACGCAGTTCATGTTACCGGCTACCGGTTCAACGATAATACAGGCAATTTCTTCCGGGTACTGCTCAAACGCGGCGCGCACAGACGCCAGATCGTTATAGGTACAGGTTAAGGTATGTTTGGCGAAATCCGCCGGAACGCCCGGAGAGTTCGGTTGACCCAGCGTCAGTGCGCCAGATCCTGCTTTCACTAACAGACAGTCGGCGTGGCCGTGGTAACAACCTTCGAATTTAATGATTTTATCGCGGCCGGTAAAACCACGGGCGAGGCGGATAGCGCTCATCGTCGCTTCGGTGCCGGAGTTCACCATACGCACCATATCCATCGTCGGCACCAGTTCGGTCACCAGTTCCGCCATTTTTACTTCCATTTCGGTCGGCGCACCAAAGCTCAGACCGCGCCCGGCGGCTTCAATTACTGCGTTACGGATCGCCGGGTGGTTATGGCCCAGTACCATCGGCCCCCAGGAACCGACATAATCGATATACGCTTTGCCATCAACATCGTACAGATAAGCGCCGTCCGCTTTTTCGATAAACAGTGGAGTGCCGCCCACGCCGGTAAAAGCGCGAACAGGGGAGTTCACACCGCCAGGGATCAGCTCGCGCGCTGCGCTGTAAAGATTTTCAGACTTACTCATGGAGGGTTCCTGATTCGTAGAAAAAGTGAATGGCTGCTATTCTATGTTATTCATAACAAGTTAAATACTCGTCAAGCATCAGGTTGCTTGTACTGCGGCAACCCGGATTTCTAAGAGTATAAAAGTTTTGCGCATTTGAAACATTACGCTTTGCAAAGGATTTTCATCGAACGAGCGAGTAGAATGCCGTCATCTTATTTGTATGACCAATAAGTGATCATTGGATGAAAACTGATACACCCTCTTCTGAAATACCGCAGGCTGCGCGTCTGCGACGTAGACAACTGATTCGTCAACTTCTTGAGCGCGACAAAACGCCATTAGCCATTTTGTTTATGGCTGCGGTCGTTGGCACCCTTGTCGGGCTGGCAGCAGTAGCTTTTGACAAAGGCGTCGCCTGGTTGCAGAACCAACGTATGGGCGCGCTGGTACATACTGCCGATAATTACCCACTTTTGTTGACCGTCGCTTTTCTCTGTTCGGCGGTGCTGGCGATGTTCGGTTATTTTTTGGTGCGCAAATACGCGCCGGAAGCAGGTGGTTCGGGTATTCCGGAAATTGAAGGCGCGCTGGAAGATCAACGTCCCGTCCGCTGGTGGCGTGTATTGCCGGTGAAGTTCTTTGGTGGTCTGGGAACGCTGGGCGGTGGCATGGTGCTGGGACGCGAAGGGCCAACCGTACAGATCGGCGGTAACATTGGCCGCATGGTGCTTGATATTTTCCGCATGAAAGGTGATGAAGCTCGTCACACGTTGCTGGCAACCGGTGCGGCGGCGGGGCTGGCGGCGGCCTTTAACGCGCCGCTCGCGGGCATTCTTTTTATTATCGAAGAGATGCGTCCGCAATTCCGCTATACGCTAATTTCGATTAAAGCGGTATTTATTGGCGTCATTATGTCGACCATTATGTACCGGATATTTAATCACGAAGTCGCGTTAATTGACGTAGGTAAACTCTCTGATGCGCCGCTCAATACGCTCTGGCTTTATCTGATCCTCGGTATTATTTTTGGTATCTTCGGCCCTATTTTTAATAAATGGGTGCTGGGGATGCAGGATTTGTTGCACCGTGTGCACGGCGGCAATATCACGAAATGGGTGCTGATGGGCGGTGCGATTGGCGGCCTGTGTGGCTTGCTTGGTTTCGTTGCGCCAGAAACTTCGGGCGGTGGTTTTAACCTGATTCCTATCGCGACAGCAGGGAATTTCAGCATGGGAATGCTGATTTTTATTTTTGTTGCGCGGGTGATCACCACACTGCTCTGCTTTTCTTCTGGTGCACCGGGCGGTATTTTCGCCCCGATGCTGGCGCTTGGTACGGTTTTGGGAACGGCATTTGGCATGGTCGCTACGGAACTGTTTCCGCAATATCACCTTGAAGCAGGGACATTTGCTATTGCTGGAATGGGCGCGTTACTGGCGGCATCCGTTCGTGCGCCGCTAACCGGGATAATATTGGTACTTGAGATGACAGATAACTATCAGCTCATTTTGCCAATGATTATTACTGGTCTTGGCGCAACACTATTAGCACAATTTACCGGCGGAAAACCGCTATACTCAGCGATTCTTGCCCGCACGCTGGCAAAACAGGAAGCGGAACAACTGGCGCGAAGCAAGGCCGCGGCTGCCAGCGAGAATACTTGAACGAAATACCAGGGTATTAGATAATGGCGCTTATTATTGGGTTAGAATTTGCCCAATTGCCGATGTCGTTTGGAGCAAAATATGAGTGATGACGTAGCACTGCCGCTGGAATTTACCGACGCAGCAGCCAACAAAGTTAAAAGCCTGATCGCTGATGAAGATAACCCGAATCTGAAGTTACGCGTGTATATCACTGGTGGCGGTTGCAGCGGCTTCCAGTATGGTTTCACCTTTGATGATCAGGTGAACGAAGGCGATATGACTATCGAAAAACAGGGTGTAGGCCTGGTGGTTGACCCGATGAGTCTGCAATACCTGGTCGGCGGTTCCGTTGACTATACCGAAGGTCTGGAAGGTTCACGTTTCATCGTGACCAACCCGAACGCGAAAAGCACCTGCGGTTGCGGTTCTTCCTTCAGCATCTAATCTGCTTTTAATATGCCGGATAACCTATCCGGCATATCTTCTCTTCAACGTCCATTATCATCCAGTGCAAACGTCGGTAGTTTAAGATGCCAACGGATAGCTGCCAGCCGAATCAATAGCGTTACAACCATCCCCATCATACTGGCTGTTTCCAGCGGTACGGAGAACGTGTAATGGGCTGTAGCGTGGACAATACCGCCGATAATGCAGGCCGTCGCGTAGATTTCTGTGCGTAATATCATCGGGATTTCACGCGCCAGTACATCCCGGATGATCCCGCCGCCAACGCCGGTGATCACACCCATACAAACGGCAATCAGTGGGCCTGCTTCCGCATTAAAGGCTTTGTTGACACCAATACCAACAAACACCGCCAGGCCAACCGCGTCAAGCACAGGCAGCATCCATTTTGGTAAGCGTCTTGGCTGGCGTACCAGAACGATAGTCAACATACTGGTCACCATCGCGACGACCAAGTCTGTGGGATCTTTCACCCAAAATACCGGACCGTGATCCAGCGTCATGTCGCGAATTGTCCCGCCACCTACTGCGGTAACCACGCCCAGAACCAGGACGCCAAAAGGATCCATACGCAATTTTCCGGCTAGCAAAACGCCGGAGATGGCAAATACCGCTGTGCCGACTATATCCAGCCAATAGACGAGCATTTCTCAATCCCCACTGAGCACCTGAAAATATCAGGCGCTAATCCACCTGTGAAAGCGCATTACAGAGTTGTTGTGCAGCGAGGATAATACGTGGGCTTGCGCGTTCAAACCAGTCGCTCGTGAGAGGAATAACGGGAATTTTGAGCTGTTCGCCCCAGTATTGCTTTATTTTAGGAATTTTATCCGCTCCGCCCGTGATGACAATAGCCTGTGGGGCGCGTGCTAATACCTGTTCGCGGCTAACCTGCGGCCAGGGAACCCGGCTGTCTTTAAAGATGTTTTCTCCGCCGCAAACTTCCAGCACCTGGTTCTGAATCGACTCTTTTCCGCTGGTGAACGGCGGATTAATGCCGAATTGTAAGAAAACACGTTTTTTAGGTTTATCAGCATATTGCGCTTTCAGTTGCGCATACTGTTCCAGTAAGGTTTGCGCGGCTTGCCCGGCTTTGTCTGGCTTCGGGCTCCAGGGTGCCAGTTGGCGTAGCGCATCAGCAATTTGTTCAATGCTTGTCGCATCGACCCACATCACTTTTATTCCCAGCGAAATCAGTTGGTCAACCTGCCGCTCGGCATTGCCCCCGCGCCAGGCAATCACCAGATCGGGCTTCAGCGCCACGATGCGCTCCAGATTCATCCCCTGCCAGGTGGAAACCTGCTCAATCTTCCGGGCTTCTGGTGGATAGTCGGAATAACTGCTGACCCCTACCGGGGTGATCCCGGCGGCAAAGGCAAGTTCAGTGTTGGCGGGAGAAAGAGTGATAACGCGCGGCGCGGCGTTGAGCCACAGCGGCGCGAGAAAAGACAGGGCGACCAGCACCCTGAACAGTGACTTAGCCATGAGTCAGTTTCTGCACCAGTGACTCAACCATCAGGCTGGACTGTTTGGCTGCAACGGCCAGAAATTCGTCGAAGCTGAGATGAGACTGCTGATCGGCCACGTCAGAGATGGCGCGTACCACCACAAACGGTACGTTAAAATTGTGGCAGACATGAGCGATAGCCGTCGCTTCCATCTCTACCGCAATGGCTTGCGGGAAGTTGTGACGGATTTTCGCCAGAGCAACGGAGCCGTTGATGAAAGCGTCACCACTGACAATCAGACCGCGCACGGCGTTAAGATTCAGTTCGGCAATGCAGGACTCGGCAGCCGCGATCAATTTATCATCAGCTTTGAAGCCTGCCGGGCAGCCAGGTAGCTGACCGTATTCGTAGCCAAATGCCGTCACGTCGGCGTCGTGATAACGTGTTTCGTCAGAGACAACGATATCGCCTACTTTCAGCGTTGATGCCAGCCCCCCCGCAGAACCGGTGTTAATAATCACATCTGGCTTGCAGTGCTCCAGCAGTAGAGTCGCACCCAGCGCCGCAGCGACTTTACCGATACCCGATTTCAGAAGCGCAACCTCGGTTCCGTTCAGTTGACCCGTGTAGATTTCACAGCCACCCAGGCGGAGAGTTTGACGGTTTTCGATTTTGTCACGCAGCAGCGTAACTTCTTCTTCCATTGCACCAATGATGCCGATTTTCATAGATTTACTCGCGATAAGCCCGATTTGAGGGCATAGTTTATCATGCGCTTAAGGGGAAGCGTATTTCTCACGCGGGAGAGGACATGACACAGATTGATTTCCGAAAAAAAATAAACTGGCATCGTCGTTATCGTTCACCGCAGGGTATTAAAACCGAGCATGAGATCCTGCGGATCTTTGAAAGCGATCGGGGACGTATTATCAACTCCCCGGCAATTCGCCGTCTGCAACAAAAGACCCAGGTCTTCCCACTTGAGCGTAATGCCGCCGTGCGCACGCGTCTTACCCACTCTATGGAAGTGCAGCAGGTAGGGCGCTATATCGCCAAAGAGATATTAAGTCGTCTGAAAGAGCTTAAATTGTTGGAGGAGTATGGTCTGGACGAGCTGACCGGCCCCTTTGAAAGCATTGTCGAGATGTCATGCCTGATGCACGATATCGGTAACCCGCCGTTTGGTCATTTTGGCGAAGCGGCGATTAATGACTGGTTTCGCCAGCGTTTGTACCCGGGGGATGCCGAAAGTCAGCCGCTGACCGATGATCGCTGTCGTGTGGCAACGTTGCGATTAAGGGAAGGAGAGGAACAGCTCAATGAATTGCGGCGCAAAATTCGTCAGGATTTATGTCATTTTGAAGGCAATGCGCAGGGGATTCGCCTGGTGCATACATTGATGCGGATGAATCTCACCTGGGCGCAGGTTGGCGGTATTTTAAAATATACCCGTCCGGCGTGGTGGCGTGGTGATACGCCTGAGACGCATAACTATTTAATGAAAAAGCCGGGCTATTATCTTTCCGAAGAAGTCTATATTTCCCGTTTGCGTAAAGAACTTAATTTGGCTCTTTACAGTCGTTTTCCATTAACGTGGATTATGGAAGCTGCCGACGATATCTCTTATTGTGTGGCTGATCTTGAAGATGCGGTTGAGAAAAGAATATTTACCGTTGAACAGCTTTATCATCATCTCCACGAGGCATGGGGTCAGCATGAGAAAGGTTCGCTGTTTGCACAGGTAGTAGAAAATGCCTGGGAAAAATCACGCTCAAATAGCTTAAGTCGCAGCACGGAAGATCAGTTTTTTATGTATTTACGGGTTAATACTCTCAATAAACTGGTGCCTTATGCGGCACAACGATTTATTGATAATTTACCGACGATTTTTGCCGGAACGTTTAATCATGCGCTGTTGGAAGATGCCAGTGAATGTAGCGATCTTCTGAAGTTATATAAAAATGTCGCCGTAAAACATGTATTTAGCCATCCAGATGTCGAGCAGCTTGAATTACAGGGCTACCGGGTGATTAGTGGGTTATTAGAGATTTATCGTCCTTTATTAAGTCTGTCGTTATCAGACTTTACTGAACTGGTAGAAAAAGAACGGGTGAAACGCTTTCCGATTGAATCGCGCTTATTCCACAAGCTCTCCACGCGCCATCGGCTGGCCTATGTCGAGGCCGTCAGTAAATTATCATCAGATTCTCCTGAATTTCCTCTATGGGAATATTATTATCGCTGCCGCCTGATACAGGATTATATCAGCGGTATGACAGACCTCTATGCGTGGGATGAATACCGGCGTCTGATGGCTGTAGAACAATAACCAGGCTTTTGTAAAGACGGACAATAAATTTTTACTTTTTGCAGAAACTTTAGTTCGGAACTTCGCGCTATAAAACGAATCTGAAGAACACAGCAATTTTGCGTTATCTGTTAATCGAGACTGAAATACATGAAAAAAACCACATTAGCACTGAGTGCACTGGCTCTGAGTTTAGGTTTGGCGTTATCTCCGCTCTCTGCAACGGCGGCTGAGACTTCTTCAGCAACGACAGCCCAGCAGATGCCAAGCCTTGCACCGATGCTCGAAAAGGTGATGCCTTCAGTGGTCAGCATTAACGTAGAAGGTAGCACAACTGTTAATACGCCGCGTATGCCGCGTAATTTCCAGCAGTTCTTCGGTGATGATTCTCCGTTCTGCCAGGACGGTTCTCCGTTCCAGAGTTCTCCGTTCTGCCAGGGTGGCCAGGGCGGTAACGGCGGCGGTCAGCAACAAAAATTCATGGCGCTGGGTTCCGGTGTCATCATTGATGCCGATAAAGGCTATGTTGTTACCAACAACCACGTTGTTGATAACGCGACGGTCATTAAAGTTCAACTGAGCGATGGCCGTAAGTTCGACGCGAAGATGGTTGGCAAAGATCCGCGCTCTGATATCGCGCTGATCCAGATCCAGAATCCGAAAAACCTGACTGCAATTAAGATGGCGGATTCCGATGCGCTGCGTGTAGGTGATTACACCGTAGCAATCGGCAACCCGTTCGGTCTGGGCGAGACGGTAACTTCCGGTATCGTCTCTGCACTGGGACGTAGCGGCCTGAACGCCGAAAACTACGAAAACTTCATCCAGACCGATGCCGCAATCAACCGCGGTAACTCCGGTGGCGCGCTGGTTAACCTGAACGGCGAACTGATCGGCATTAACACCGCGATCCTCGCGCCGGACGGCGGTAACATCGGTATCGGTTTTGCTATCCCGAGTAACATGGTGAAAAACCTGACCTCGCAGATGGTGGAATTCGGCCAGGTGAAACGCGGCGAGCTGGGCATTATGGGAACCGAGCTGAACTCTGAACTGGCGAAAGCAATGAAAGTTGACGCCCAGCGCGGTGCTTTCGTAAGTCAGGTTCTGCCGAACTCTTCCGCTGCGAAAGCTGGCATTAAAGCGGGTGATGTGATCACCTCACTGAACGGTAAACCGATCAGCAGCTTTGCCGCGCTGCGTGCCCAGGTTGGCACCATGCCGGTGGGTAGCAAACTGACCCTGGGCTTACTGCGCGATGGTAAGCAGGTTAACGTGAACCTGGAACTGCAGCAGAGCAGCCAGAATCAGGTTGATTCCAGCTCCATCTTCAACGGTATTGAAGGCGCAGAGATGAGCAACAAAGGCAAAGATCAGGGCGTGGTAGTGAACAACGTGAAAACGGGCACTCCGGCTGCACAGATCGGCCTGAAAAAAGGTGATGTGATTATTGGCGCGAACCAGCAGGCAGTGAAAAATATTGCTGAACTGCGTAAAGTTCTCGACAGCAAACCGTCTGTTCTGGCACTGAACATTCAGCGCGGCGACAGCACCATCTACCTGTTAATGCAGTAATCTCCCTCAACCCCTTCCTGCAAACGGGAAGGGGTTCTCTTTGTGTGCCGGGCATGTTCAGCAGCTCGGGGGTGAAAGTCCCCTGTCCAGCCTGATGGTGGCGAAGGACTAGCGAAGCGCAAGGGCGTCGTCGTGAGGCGGGGTCTGAAGGAAGCGTGAAGCAAATCCATGACCTGACGAACAGAAATCCGATACGAGGCCTACCCGGTTGGCGGAGCAAGCAAAGAATTGCGAAGGCCATAACCATCAAGAACCGGGGTGGTAAATCGGACAGGTGTGTGGTGAAGGCGGCTGAACTTACCCCGGGAGGCCTGTCCGTCGTTCTGTATCCAGAACTGAGCGTACCGTAAGGGGCGCTGACCGGCGGACAGGAGTCAGCAGAGGGCATAGTAGGGCATGACACCCGAAGGCCCGAACGGTAATGAGTGACGAGTATCAACGGAGGTTCTGAACGGTCATGCAGCAGAAAACGCATCGCGACCCTGAGGCCGGGGAACGGGGTGAAGCCCCGAACGCCGCCCTTCCGGGGGCTGAAACCGTGCAGGCACCGACGAACAGAGAAAGTCCGTCGTCAACAGTGTGGCTGATGGAAGCCATTTGTGAACCAGTCAATCTCAGGCAAGCCCTGAAAAGAGTTAAAGCCAACAAAGGTGCAGCGGGAGTCGATGGTATGCGCGTAAGCGAACTGCCGGACTACCTGAGGCACCACTGGCCAGAGCTGAAAGCGCAACTGCTGTCCGGCAGATACCGCCCATCTCCTGTGAGAAGAGTGTCCATACCGAAGCCCGGCGGCGGCGAACGTCTGCTGGGCATCCCGACGGTGGTGGATCGCTTCATCCAGCAGGCGATGATGCAGGTATTGCAGGCACAGTGGGATAGCTCGTTCAGCGACAACAGCTACGGGTTCCGTCCCGGTCGTTCGGCCCACCAGGCAGTGATACAAGCCCGGGAACATATCGGGGCCGGGTATCACTGGGTGGTCGACCTCGATCTGGAGAAGTTCTTCGACCGGGTAAATCACGATGTGCTGATGAGCCGGATAGAGAAACGAGTATCGGATAAACGGGTGTTGTCACTTATCCGCAGGTTCCTGAATGCAGGGGTGATGGACGCAGGTCTGGTAAGGCCGGTGACAGAAGGAACGCCGCAGGGCGGCCCACTGTCGCCGCTGCTATCGAACCTGCTGCTTGACGACCTCGACAAGGAACTGGAGAAACGTGGTCTGAAGTTCGTGCGGTACGCAGACGACTGTAATGTCTACGTGAAAAGCGAACGGGCAGGCAACCGGATCATGGCGGGGTTGACGCACTGGCTGAGCCATAAACTGAAGCTGAAGGTCAACGCGAAGAAGAGTGCTGTAGCACGCCCTGAAACGCGCAAGTTCCTTGGATACAGCTTCATAAGGGGGCGGAAGGTATGGTGCGTGGTATCGCCGGAGTCGATAAAACGGTTCAAAATGCGGATAAGAGCACTGACCGGACGCAACACAGGGAGAAGCCTTGAACAGCTAACTCAGCCGCTAAGACGATATCTGACGGGCTGGAAAAGTTACTACGGGCTGAACCAGAGGCCATCGCTGATGCGAGAGCTGAACGGATGGATAAGGCGCAGGCTGCGAAGCATACTCTGGAAACAGTGGAAAACGGGCCGCAACCGCTTCAGGGAGTTGCGCAGTCGAGGTGTAAGCAAGGACCTTGCGGCGCAAACAGCAGGAAGCTGCCATAAAGAGTGGCGGATAAGCTGTAGTCCGGCACTGAATATAGCACTCCCCAATAAGCTGTTCTCCAGACTGGGCCTGCCAGAAGTATAGGCAGGCGACGATCAACATAACCGAACCGCCGTATACGGCCCCGTACGTACGGTGGTGTGGGAGGAAGCTGATCGTGAGATCAGCTCCTATCCCGATTCAATTTGTGACTCCCTCCACAACTCCATATTTCTGCATTGTCCTTTGTGCATTTGCACAATGCTGTGCGTTGCGTACTTCCTTATGCTAAACCGTGCTCAACGGAGGGCTTATGGCTGGCTGGCATCTTGATACCAAAATGGCGCAGGATATCGTGGCGCGCACTATGCGCATTATCGATACCAATATCAACGTAATGGATGCTCGCGGGCGAATTATCGGCAGCGGCGATCGTGAGCGTATTGGTGAATTGCACGAAGGTGCATTGCTGGTACTTTCGCAGGGGCGAGTAGTCGATATTGATGATGCCGTGGCGCGCCATCTGCATGGTGTGCGACAGGGGATCAATCTACCGTTACGGCTTGAGGGCGAAATTGTCGGCGTGATCGGACTGACCGGTGAACCGGAGCATTTGCGTAAATATGGCGAGCTGGTCTGTATGACGGCAGAAATGATGCTGGAACAGTCACGGTTGATGCACCTGCTGGCGCAGGATAGCCGACTGCGTGAAGAGCTGGTGATGCATCTGATTCAGGCTGAGGAGAGTACGCCAGCATTAACCGAATGGGCGCAGAGGTTGGGCATCGATCTCAATCAACCCCGCGTAGTAGCCATTGTCGAGGTCGACAGCGGTCAGCTTGGCGTCGATAGCGCGATGGCGGAATTACAGCAACTGCAAAACGCGCTGACTATGCCGGAACGTAATAATCTGGTTGCGATTGTTTCGCTGACTGAAATGGTGGTGCTAAAACCGGCGTTGAATCAGTTTGGGCGCTGGGATGCGGAAGATCATCGTAAGCGAGTTGAACAACTCATTACCCGCATGAAAGAGTATGGTCAGTTACGTTTCCGCGTTTCGCTGGGTAACTATTTTACCGGTCATGGCAGTATTGCCCGTTCTTATCGCACGGCGAAAACGACGATGGTCGTCGGTAAGCAGCGAATGCCAGAAAATCGCTGCTATTTTTATCAGGATCTGATGTTGCCTGTTTTACTTGATAGTTTGCGCGGTGACTGGCAAGCCAACGAACTGGCTCGTCCTCTGGCACGGCTCAAAGCGATGGATAATAACGGTTTGCTACGGCGTACGCTGGCGGCGTGGTTTCGCCATAATGTGCAGCCGCTGGCAACGTCAAAGGCGTTGTTTATCCATCGTAATACGCTGGAGTATCGTCTCAACCGTATCTCTGAATTGACCGGGCTGGATTTGGGTAATTTTGATGACAGGCTGTTGCTGTATGTGGCGTTGCAACTGGATGAAGAGCGGTAGGTTCATAACAAAATTAAAGCCGGGTGATACTTTACCCGGCTCGCAGAATGACATCAGTTACTATTATTTGCGTGTCAGCTTTTCCAGATCCGCCTCAATTTCGCTGATCTTATTGGTCACCACTGACTCCAGGTGACGCAAGTCATCGAGAATTTTACGTTTAAGATCCACTTCGCTACGATCGCGTTGGCAGATTTGATCAAGCTCATCAATGATATAACGCAGATTCGGGCTGATCTCCTGAACTTCTTTATAGCCCTGACCCACACCATCTGCAACCACCGTTTTGCGCTGACGTGGATATTTAAACTTCACGCTCTTGGCAAAAAACTCACCTTTATCTTTCTGGAAATAGATTTTCAGAATATCGTTGTTGGCTTCCTGCCGGAGGCTGTAACGATCGATTTCTTCAGGATTGGTAATACCCAGACTTTTCAGATTGTCGTACATAGCGTTACCTCAAAATGAGTCAGTAAATTGTGCTTATCTTAGCATTTGGCTTGGCCCGCCCGGCTCGACTGTGATCGCAGAAAGCCTTTTTCCAGACTTCTATCATGGCGTAAAAATTAAAAAATTACCTGCTTTATTTTGGCGATAGATTTTACGTTCTACACCAGTTCCAGTATCGTCACTTCCGGACGGCAGTTAAGCCGCAGCCCATACAAACTTCCCACGCCGCGTGTCGTATAGATTTTTCGTTCACCAAACGCATTTAACCCGGTGACGTAGCGTTTATCTTCGACTGGTGCAAAAGATTCGCCAACCAATGGCACGCGTAGCTGCCCGCCATGAGTATGACCGCACAGCATCAGATCCCAGGGGGCATCACGCATGATTTCTTTGCTGTCGGGATTATGTGCCAGCACCAGCCGTGGCAGATTAGCGTCGTTTACGCCGGGAGGGTTACATTGCCCAGCCCATAAATCCCCAGTGCCAACCAGTTCAAATTGTCGATTCTGTGTGGAGAGAACCGTTGCCTCGTTAAACAACATCTTGATACTCGCTGATTTCAGCGCTTCGCTAATTAAGCGATTCTTTTGCGTACCGACGGGGCGATCGTGGTTGCCGTAACAGGCAAATGTCGGCGCACATTCGGCAAGGGGAGATAGTACGCCACCAAACGCCGAAAAATTCAGCGGCATATCAAATAGTACGTAGTCGCCGCCCAGCAATATCAAATCGGGATTTTGCGCCACTCCAAGGGCAATGGCTTCTGATATCAGGGTGAGTGGAACAAAGCGGGAGTAATGGAGATCGGCAAGAAAAAGAATTTTGAACGGTGCGGCTTTATCTTTAAAAAAGGCGATGTGCTGATGGGTTAATTCAAGCCAGCCGGGTTCCAGGTAATGTATATAGCCGAAACCTGAGCCTGCGGCTAACGTTGCGGTGGCAGCCTGTAAAAAACGTCGGCGTGAAATCATCATCTTTCCCTGCAAAGAAAACGGGCAGCATCATGCTGCCCGTGTACATACTCTTAATCGATGGTACGCAGCAGTTCGTTGATGCCGACTTTACCGCGGGTTTTCGCGTCAACTTTCTTAACAATAACAGCACAGTAAAGGCTGTATTTACCATCTTTCGACGGCAGGTTGCCAGAAACAACTACAGAACCTGCCGGAACGCGACCATAGTGGATTTCACCCGTTTCACGGTCGTAAATACGGGTGCTCTGACCGATGTATACGCCCATGGAAATAACGGAACCTTCTTCGACAATTACGCCTTCAACGACTTCAGAACGCGCGCCGATGAAGCAGTTATCTTCAATGATGGTCGGGTTAGCCTGCAGCGGCTCCAGCACACCACCGATACCTACACCGCCAGACAGGTGCACGTTTTTACCAATCTGCGCACAGGAACCGACTGTGGCCCAGGTATCAACCATCGTACCTTCATCAACGTATGCACCGATGTTGACATAAGACGGCATCAGCACAGTGTTACGGGCGATAAACGCACCCTGACGCACTGCCGCGGGTGGCACCACGCGGAAGCCTTCTTTCTGGAAACGTGCTTCGTCGTAGTTGGCGAATTTCATCGGCACTTTATCGAAGTAGCGGCTTTCTGCTCCTTCTACCACCTGATTATCATTAATACGGAAAGAGAGCAGCACCGCTTTTTTTAACCACTGATGCGTCACCCACTGACCGTCAATTTTTTCCGCAACACGCAGTGCGCCGGAATCCAGCAGGGCGATCACCTGATTTACCGCTTCGCGGGTAACGGTGTCTGCATTGGCTGGCGTGATCTCGGCACGGCGTTCAAAAGCGGTCTCAATAATGTTCTGTAACTGCTGCATTGTTAAACTCTTTTCATATCAGTAAACACATCACACTTTATCGTTTGGATTGAGGGCCTCTGTCAACCGCTGATGTACTTCCTGCTGCAACTCGTTATTAAGTGCACGTCGGTCAGCGGTGGCGATTATGAATAAATCTTCTACTCGCTCACCAATGGTTGTAATTCTGGCACCATGAAGCGAAATTCCCAGATCGGCAAAAATTTTCCCTACCCGTGCCAGCAGTCCAGGCTGGTCGAGAGCAATCAGCTCGAGGAATGATTTTCGGTCGGTATGGGTTGGCAAAAACGTCACTTCGGTTTCAACGGTAAAATGACGCAGTTTGGCGGGTTGACGACGCGGCTGAGGTGGCTGCCAGCTACTTTGTGTCAGTACCTGCTCCAGACCAAAACGAATAACTTCATGGCGAACAGTGGACAGAGGGCTGCCATCTGGCTCCAGCACGATGAAGGTATCCATCGCCATACCGTCGCGGGTGGTGAAAATTTGCGCGTCATGAACGCTTAAATTGCGACGGTCTAACTCGGCACAAACGGCGGCAAACAGGTATGGGCGGTCCGGGCTCCAGATAAAAATCTCGGTGCCACCGCGCGTGGCTTGCGGGCTAAGTAATACCAGCGGCTTACTTAAATCGTGCTGTAATAAATGGCGCGCGTGCCAGGCCAGTTGATTTGGGCTATGGCGGACAAAATAGTTAGCGCGACAGCGCGACCAAATTTGGTGCAGCGCCTCTTCGTCGATGTTATCCATGCGCAACAGAGCCAGCGCCTGAAGCTGGTGATGGCGAACCCGTTCGCGCATATCCGGCGTATTTTGCATTCCGCGTCGTAGCTGCTTTTCGGTAGCAAAATAGAGCTCACGCAACAGACTTTGCTTCCAGCTATTCCACAGCGTTTCGTTAGTGGCACAAATATCAGCCACCGTCAGGCATACCAGATAGCGCAGACGATTTTCCGTTTGTACTTCTTCGGCAAACTGTTTGATGACTTCCGGGTCCTGAATATCACGGCGCTGAGCGGTTACCGACATTAGCAAGTGCTGGCGAACCAGCCAGGCCACCAGTTGCGTTTCGCGCGAGTTCAGCCCGTGGAGTTCAGCAAAATTCACCACGTCTTGTGCGCCGAGTATGGAGTGATCGCCGCCGCGTCCTTTGGCGATATCATGAAACAATGCGGCGATGAAAATCAGCTCCGGCGATGGCAGGCGTGGCCAGACATCCACACACAACGGGTGGCGAGGGCGCGTCTCTTCACTGGCAAAACTTTCCAGTTTCAGCATCACGCGAATGGTGTGTTCATCTACTGTGTAAGCGTGGAACAAGTCAAACTGCATCTGCCCGACGATATGCGACCACTGCGGCATATAGGCACCGAGCACGCTATGACGATGCATTGGCAAAAGTCCGCGACGCACTGCGCCAGGGTGTCGAAGAATGCTTAAAAACAGTTTTCGCGCTTCCGGAATATTACACAGCGGTTGTTGCAGATGGCGACGGGCATGGCGCAACTGACGCAGCGTGGTGGAGTAAATACCAGTGATCGCGCTATTGCGCACCATGGTATAAAACATGCGCAAGATGGCTTCCGGCTGGCGCATAAACAGCGTTTCATCGCGTAGGTCGATCAGCGTACCACGTAGCTGAAATTCATCGTCAATCGGACGTGGTTTTTCATCTGCGGGGAGGGCGAGGATGGCTTCATCGAACAGTTGCAGCAGCATCTGGTTGAGTTCGCTGACGCGACGCGTGACGCGGAAATAATCCTTCATCATTCGTTCGACCGGTTCGTTACCTTCGCCACTGTAATTCAGACGCTGGGCGACGCTTAACTGGCGATCAAACAGCAGTCGGTTATCGTAACGGCTAACGACCAGATGCAGGGCAAAGCGAATGCGCCACAATATATGCAGACACTCGTTTAATTCCGCCCGCTCCGCAGACGTTAAGAAGCCAAACCCCACCATTTCATCCAGCGATGTAGCACCGAAATGTCGGCGGGCGACCCATTGCAGGGTGTGGATATCACGCAAGCCGCCGGGGCTGCTTTTGATATCTGGTTCGAGGTTGTAACTGGTGCCGTGATAACGCTGGTGGCGCTGGTTTTGCTCCTCAACTTTCGCCGCGTAGAACTTGTCAGAAGGCCAGAATCCTTCGCTGAAAATATGCTTTTGCAGTTCGAGAAATAGCGCCACATCGCCAATCAACAGACGTGATTCAATTAAATTGGTGGCGACGGTTAAATCCGATAACCCTTCCAACATACACTCTTCAAGGGTGCGCACGCTATGACCGACTTCCAGCTTCACATCCCAGAGCAGCGTTAACAGTTCGCCCACTTTTTGCGCCTGATCGTCCGGGAGTTTTTTACGACTTAAGATCAGTAAATCGATATCTGAAAGCGGATGTAACTCGCCGCGACCATAGCCACCGACGGCAACCAGCGCCAGATCGGCAATCTGGCTGAAACCCGCTTCTATCCATAAACGTTGCAGGAGCTGGTCGATAAACTCAGTGCGCGCCTCAATCAATTGTTCCGCAGAAATCCCGCTGTCAAAGGCATCGCCCAGCCAACGCTGGAAAGTGTCGATATGGGCTTTTATTCCACAGACGGTTAATTCATCACGGGGCCAGACGCCAGGGTTTTGCGGTTGACCGGGAAGGGTGGGGAGAGCGGTGTTTGCGTACTGTTCTGGAAGGGTATTCATTGTGCGCCACCCATAAGATTAAATTATCGCATTAAAAAAGCCGGCATTCGCCGGCTTCAGATTGTTGACAAAGTACGCTTTGTTCATGCCGGATGCGGCGTGAACGCCTTATCCTGCCTACAACTTCTTGCAAATGGAGAAGGTAGGACGCATCAGGCAATTTTGCGTTTGTCTTCCTCTTATTCGTCGTGCGAGATTATCGCCGGGATGGTGTCATCCTTGCGTAGCGTCAGAATTTCGCAGCCGTTATCGGTCACTACAATAGTATGCTCGTATTGTGCAGACAAGCTGCGATCTTTGGTTTTTACCGTCCAGCCATCTTTCATGGTGCGGATCTCTTTTTTACCCGCGTTGACCATTGGCTCGATGGTGAAGGTCATCCCCGGTTTCAGCACGACGTTGGTTTCTGGGGAGTCATAGTGCAGCACTTGCGGCTCTTCATGGAAGCCGCGACCAATGCCGTGCCCGCAATATTCACGAACGACGGAGAAGCCTTCTGCTTCGACAAATTTCTGAATTGCCGCGCCGATTTCACGCAGATTAATGCCCGGTTTTACCATACGCAGCGCCAGATACAGGCTCTCTTGCGTAATGCGACACAGGCGTTCGCCCATGATGGTCGGTTTACCGACGATAAACATTTTTGAGGTGTCGCCGTGGAAACCATCTTTGATTACGGTGACGTCAATGTTAACGATGTCGCCGTCTTTCAGCAGTTTGGCGTCGTCCGGGATACCGTGGCACACCACTTCATTAATAGAAATGCAAACGGATTTCGGATAACCGTGATAGCCGAGGCAGGCAGAAACTGCGTGTTGCTGATTAACAATATAATCATTACAGATGCGATCCAGTTCGCCGGTGCTGACGCCCGGTTTAACATACGGTTCGATCATTTCCAGCACTTCGGCAGCCAGGCGGCCAGCGACGCGCATTTTTTCGATATCTTCAGGGGTCTTGATTGAGATAGCCATTAATTCTGTCCATCAGCGTCGGTGATACCGACAATATATTTAAGTGCTGTCAATGGTATCACACCCTGCCAAATTGAGAATCATTCTGAACTTCGCGAAACGTGCCACCGGGGGTTTCCTGTAATAGAAAATTCATCGTGTGATGTTGTACACCGCACCAACAATTATTGGAGTCCACGGCGTATTTGTGGTATAAAGCGCGCCGGACTTCCGATCCATTTCGTATACACAGACTGGACGGAAGCGACAATCTCACTTTGTGTAACAACACACACGTATCGGCACATATTCCGGGGTGCCCTTTGGGGTCGGTAATATGGGATACGTGGAGGCATAACCCCAACTTTTATATAGAGGTTTTAATCATGGCAACTGTTTCCATGCGCGACATGCTCAAGGCTGGTGTTCACTTCGGTCACCAGACCCGTTACTGGAACCCGAAAATGAAGCCGTTCATTTTCGGTGCGCGTAACAAAGTTCACATCATCAACCTTGAGAAAACTGTACCGATGTTCAACGAAGCTCTGGCTGAACTGAACAAGATTGCTTCTCGCAAAGGTAAAATCCTTTTCGTTGGTACTAAACGCGCTGCAAGCGAAGCGGTGAAAGACGCTGCTCTGAGCTGCGACCAGTTCTTCGTGAACCATCGCTGGCTGGGCGGTATGCTGACTAACTGGAAAACCGTTCGTCAGTCCATCAAACGTCTGAAAGATCTGGAAACTCAGTCTCAGGACGGTACTTTCGACAAGCTGACCAAGAAAGAAGCGCTGATGCGCACTCGTGAGCTGGAGAAACTGGAAAACAGCCTGGGCGGTATCAAAGACATGGGCGGTCTGCCGGACGCTCTGTTTGTAATCGATGCTGACCACGAACACATTGCTATCAAAGAAGCAAACAACCTGGGTATTCCGGTATTTGCTATCGTTGATACCAACTCTGATCCGGACGGTGTTGACTTCGTTATCCCGGGTAACGACGACGCAATCCGTGCTGTAACCCTGTACCTGGGCGCTGTTGCTGCAACCGTTCGTGAAGGCCGTTCTCAGGATCTGGCTTCCCAGGCGGAAGAAAGCTTCGTAGAAGCTGAGTAATAAGGCTTGATAACTCCCCCGAAATAGTTCGAGTTGCAGGAAGGCGGCAAGCTCGAGAATCCCAGAGAGCTTACTTAAGTAAGTGACCTGAGTGAGCGAAGACAACGCGCCTGCAGCTTGAAATATGAAGGGGAGAGCCCTTATAGACCAGGTAGTACACGTTTGGTTAGGGGGCCTGCATATGGCCCCCTTTTTCACTTTTATATCTGTGCGGTTTAATTCCGGGCAGATCACATCTCCGAGGATTTTAGAATGGCTGAAATTACCGCATCCCTGGTAAAAGAGCTGCGTGAGCGTACTGGCGCAGGCATGATGGATTGCAAAAAAGCACTGACTGAAGCTAACGGCGACATCGAGCTGGCAATCGAAAACATGCGTAAGTCTGGTGCGATCAAAGCAGCGAAAAAAGCAGGCAACGTTGCTGCTGACGGCGTGATCAAAACCAAAATCGACGGCAACTACGGCATCATTCTGGAAGTTAACTGCCAGACTGACTTCGTGGCAAAAGATGCTGGTTTCCAGGCGTTCGCAGACAAAGTGCTGGACGCAGCGGTTGCTGGCAAAATCACTGACGTTGAAGTTCTGAAAGCACAGTTCGAAGAAGAACGTGTTGCGCTGGTAGCGAAAATCGGTGAAAACATCAACATTCGCCGTGTTGCTGCGCTGGAAGGCGACGTTCTGGGTTCTTATCAGCACGGCGCGCGTATCGGCGTTCTGGTTGCTGCTAAAGGCGCTGACGAAGAGCTGGTTAAACACATCGCTATGCATGTTGCTGCAAGCAAACCAGAATTCATCAAACCGGAAGACGTATCCGCTGAAGTGGTAGAGAAAGAATACCAGGTACAGTTGGACATCGCGATGCAGTCTGGTAAGCCGAAAGAAATCGCAGAGAAAATGGTTGAAGGCCGCATGAAGAAATTCACCGGCGAAGTTTCTCTGACCGGTCAGCCGTTCGTTATGGAACCGGCAAAAACTGTTGGTCAGCTGCTGAAAGAGCATAACGCTGAAGTGACTGGCTTCATCCGCTTCGAAGTGGGTGAAGGCATCGAGAAAGTTGAGACTGACTTTGCAGCAGAAGTTGCTGCGATGTCCAAGCAGTCTTAATTATCGAAAAGGAGCCGCCTGAGGGCGGCTTCTTTTTGCGCCCATCTTGTAAATTCAGCTAACCCTTATGGGGCTGCGCTGAAAAGCGACGTACAATGTCGCCAGTATTAATTCATTTCAATCGTTGACAGTCTCAGGAAAGAAACATGGCTACCAATGCAAAACCCGTCTATAAACGCATTCTGCTTAAGTTAAGTGGCGAAGCTCTGCAGGGCACTGAAGGCTT
The DNA here is from genome assembly GCF_002900365.1 of Escherichia marmotae. Classification (NCBI taxonomy): domain Bacteria; kingdom Pseudomonadati; phylum Pseudomonadota; class Gammaproteobacteria; order Enterobacterales; family Enterobacteriaceae; genus Escherichia; species Escherichia marmotae. The sequence goes on along the minus strand of NZ_CP025979.1, from coordinate 2,329,023 downwards.
CGGTATTGATGCAAGCATACTGGATCGCATGGCTCAGGAAATCAAAGAACTGGTTGAACTGGGTATTCAGGTTGGTGTGGTGATTGGTGGGGGTAACCTGTTCCGTGGTGCTGGTCTGGCGAAAGCGGGTATGAACCGCGTTGTGGGCGACCACATGGGCATGCTGGCGACCGTGATGAACGGCCTGGCAATGCGTGATGCACTGCACCGCGCCTATGTGAACGCTCGTCTGATGTCCGCTATTCCATTGAATGGCGTGTGTGACAGCTACAGTTGGGCCGAAGCTATCAGCCTGTTGCGTAATAACCGTGTGGTGATCCTCTCTGCCGGTACTGGTAACCCATTCTTCACCACTGACTCTGCAGCTTGCCTGCGTGGTATCGAAATTGAAGCCGATGTGGTGCTGAAAGCAACCAAAGTTGACGGTGTGTTTACCGCTGACCCGGCGCAAGATCCAACTGCAACTATGTACGAGCAGTTGACCTACAGTGAAGTGCTGGAGAAAGAACTGAAAGTGATGGACCTGGCTGCCTTTACGCTGGCTCGTGACCACAAATTACCGATTCGTGTTTTCAACATGAACAAACCGGGTGCGCTGCGCCGTGTGGTAATGGGTGAAAAAGAAGGGACTTTGATTACGGAATAATTCCCGTAATGGATAAATAAGGGTAAGATTCCGCATAAGTATCGCGGGGACGTAAGTCTGATTATAAGGCGTTATTGTTTCAGGCAGTTTGGTCACGGCCAGCGCGCAACAACCGGAGCGTACAAAAGTACGTGAGGATTGCGAGCACTGCCCAGGGTCAAAATGGCAAATAAAATAGTCTAATAATCCAGACGATTACCCGTAATATGTTTAATCAGGGCTATACTTAGCACACTTCCACTGTGTGTGACTGTCTGGTCTGACTGAGACAAGTTTTCAAGGATTCGTAACGTGATTAGCGATATCAGAAAAGATGCTGAAGTACGCATGGACAAATGCGTAGAAGCGTTCAAAACCCAAATCAGCAAAATACGCACGGGTCGTGCTTCTCCCAGCCTGCTGGATGGCATTGTCGTGGAATATTACGGCACGCCGACGCCGCTGCGTCAACTGGCAAGCGTAACGGTAGAAGATTCCCGTACACTGAAAATCAACGTGTTTGACCGTTCAATGTCTCCGGCCGTTGAAAAAGCGATTATGGCGTCCGACCTCGGCCTGAACCCGAACTCTGCGGGTAGCGACATTCGTGTTCCACTGCCTCCGCTGACGGAAGAACGTCGTAAAGATCTGACCAAAATCGTTCGTGGTGAAGCAGAACAAGCACGTGTTGCGGTGCGTAACGTGCGCCGTGACGCGAACGACAAAGTGAAAGCACTGTTGAAAGAAAAAGAGATCAGCGAAGATGATGATCGCCGTTCTCAAGACGATGTACAGAAACTGACTGACGCTGCAATCAAGAAAATTGAAGCGGCGCTGGCAGACAAAGAAGCAGAACTGATGCAGTTCTGATTTCTTGAACGACAAAAACGCCGCTCAGTAGATCCTTGCGGATCGGCTGGCGGCGTTTTGCTTTTTATTCTGTCTCAACTCTGGATGTTTCATGAAGCAACTCACCATTCTGGGCTCGACCGGCTCGATTGGTTGCAGCACGCTGGACGTGGTGCGCCATAATCCCGAACACTTCCGCGTAGTTGCCCTGGTGGCAGGAAAAAATGTCACTCGCATGGTAGAACAGTGCCTGGAATTCTCTCCCCGCTATGCTGTTATGGACGATGAAGCGAGTGCGAAACTTCTTAAAACGACGCTACAACAACAAGGTAGCCGCACCGAAGTCTTAAGTGGCCAGCAGGCTGCTTGCGATATGGCGGCGCTTGACGATGTTGATCAGGTGATGGCTGCGATTGTCGGTGCCGCAGGCCTGCTACCTACGCTTGCCGCGATCCGCGCGGGTAAAACCATACTGCTGGCAAACAAAGAATCACTGGTCACCTGTGGACGTCTGTTCATGGACGCCGTAAAGCAGAGCAAAGCGCAGTTATTACCCGTCGATAGCGAACACAACGCCATTTTTCAGAGTTTACCGCAACCTATTCAGCACAATCTGGGATACGCTGACCTTGAGCAAAATGGCGTGGTGTCCATTTTACTTACCGGGTCTGGTGGCCCTTTCCGTGAGACGCCATTGCGTGATTTGGCAACAATGATGCCAGATCAAGCTTGTCGACATCCGAACTGGTCGATGGGACGTAAAATTTCCGTCGATTCGGCCACCATGATGAACAAAGGTCTGGAATACATTGAAGCGCGCTGGTTGTTTAACGCCTGCGCCAGCCAGATGGAAGTGCTGATTCATCCGCAGTCAGTGATTCACTCAATGGTGCGTTATCAGGACGGCAGTGTTCTGGCGCAGTTGGGTGAACCCGACATGCGAACGCCAATTGCCCACACCATGGCATGGCCGAATCGCGTGAACTCTGGCGTGAAGCCGCTCGATTTTTGCAAACTGAGTGCGTTGACATTTTCCGCACCGGATTATGAACGTTATCCATGTCTGAAACTGGCGATGGATGCGTTTGAACAAGGCCAGGCTGCGACGACGGCATTGAACGCCGCAAACGAAATTAGTGTTGCAGCCTTCCTTGCGCAACGGATTCGTTTTACGGATATCGCCGCGTTGAATTTATCCGTGCTGGAAAAAATGGATATGCGCGAACCACAATGCGTGGACGATGTGTTGTCTGTTGATGTCAATGCGCGCGAGGTCGCCAGAAAAGAGGTGATGCGTCTCGCAAGCTGAGGATAATCCGGCTACAGAGAGTCGTGCTATTTGTTAGCGTAGGGCTTCAGTGATATAGTCTGCGCCATCTGATCGTAAGTAGTTGGCTTTCTAAGGTCAGGTATGCCGTGGTTTGACACGGCTTTTTTTTGTATAGGCTTCAGTATTCCTGAGTACCGTAAACCCTTTCAGGGAATAAGAAACGCGTGATGTTGTCTGCTACTCAACCACTTAGCGAAAAATTGCCAGTTCATGGCTGTCGCCATGTCGCGATCATTATGGATGGCAACGGGCGCTGGGCAAAAAAGCAAGGGAAAATTCGTGCCTTCGGGCATAAAGCCGGGGCTAAATCGGTCCGTCGGGCGGTCTCTTTTGCGGCCAACAACGGTATTGAGGCGTTAACGCTGTATGCCTTTAGTAGTGAAAACTGGAACCGACCAGCGCAGGAAGTCAGTGCGTTAATGGAACTGTTTGTGTGGGCGCTTGATAGCGAAGTAAAAAGCCTGCATCGGCATAACGTGCGTCTGCGTATTATTGGCGATACCAGTCGCTTTAACTCGCGTTTGCAAGAACGTATTCGTAAATCTGAAGCGTTAACTGCCGGGAATACCGGTCTGACGTTGAATATTGCGGCGAACTACGGTGGACGTTGGGATATAGTCCAGGGCGTCAGGCAACTGGCTGAAAAGGTGCAGCAAGGAAATCTGCAACCGGATCAGATAGATGAAGAGATGCTAAACCAGCATGTCTGTATGCATGAACTGGCCCCTGTAGATTTAGTAATTAGGACTGGGGGAGAGCATCGCATTAGTAACTTTTTGCTTTGGCAAATTGCCTATGCCGAACTTTACTTTACAGATGTTCTCTGGCCCGATTTCGATGAACAAGACTTTGAAGGGGCGTTAAATGCCTTTGCTAATCGAGAGCGTCGTTTCGGCGGCACCGAGCCTGGTGATGAAACAGCCTGATGGGGGTCGCTTTTGCTGAAGTATCGCCTGATATCTGCTTTTGTTTTAATACCCGTAGTCATCGCGGCACTGTTTCTGTTGCCGCCGGTGGGGTTCGCTATTGTTACGCTGGTGGTCTGTATGCTGGCAGCGTGGGAATGGGGACAGCTTAGCGGTTTTACCACTCGCTCGCAGCGGGTATGGCTGGCGGTGCTGTGCGGGTTATTGCTGGCGCTGATGCTTTTTCTGTTGCCAGAATATCACCGAAATATCCATCAACCGCTGGTTGAAGTCTCGCTTTGGGCTTCGCTTGGCTGGTGGGTTGCTGCGTTGTTATTGGTGTTATTCTACCCCGGTTCTGCGGCAATCTGGCGAAACTCCAAAACATTGCGCATTATCTTTGGTGTATTAACCATTGTTCCCTTCTTTTGGGGCATGCTGGCGTTACGGACATGGCACTATGACGAGAATCATTACAGTGGCGCGATATGGCTGCTCTATGTCATGATCCTGGTCTGGGGAGCCGACTCTGGCGCATATATGTTTGGCAAATTGTTTGGCAAACATAAGTTGGCACCGAAGGTTTCTCCAGGCAAGACCTGGCAGGGCTTTATTGGCGGACTCGCGACCGCAGCGGTAATCTCATGGGGTTACGGCATGTGGGCGAATTTGAACGTTGCACCTATCACCTTACTCATTTGCTCTATTGTCGCGGCGTTAGCCTCAGTGTTAGGCGACTTGACCGAGAGCATGTTTAAGCGTGAAGCAGGAATTAAGGACAGCGGTCATTTAATTCCAGGACACGGCGGTATTTTGGATCGTATTGATAGCCTGACGGCTGCGGTGCCGGTCTTTGCTTGTCTGTTGTTGCTGGTATTCAGGACGCTTTGACGGAAGGTATTATGCTGAGTTTTCTCTGGGATTTGGCTTCGTTCATCGTTGCACTGGGTGTGCTTATCACCGTGCATGAATTTGGTCATTTCTGGGTTGCCCGGCGTTGTGGTGTCCGCGTTGAGCGATTCTCGATAGGCTTTGGTAAGGCGCTCTGGCGCCGGACTGATAAGTCAGGCACTGAATATGTCATCGCCCTGATCCCGTTGGGCGGTTATGTCAAAATGCTGGATGAGCGCGCAGAACCGGTTGTTCCGGAACTCCGCCACCAGGCCTTCAATAATAAATCTGTCGGCCAACGTGCGGCGATTATAGCCGCAGGTCCGGTTGCAAACTTCATTTTTGCTATCTTTGCCTACTGGCTGGTTTTTATCATTGGCGTGCCTGGTGTTCGTCCGGTGGTTGGCGAAATATTACCCAACTCGATAGCTGCGCAAGCACAAATTGCACCAGGTACGGAACTAAAAGCTGTTGATGGTATCGAAACGCCTGATTGGGATGCTGTGCGTTTGCAGTTGGTCGATAAAATTGGCGATGAAAGTACCACCGTTACCGTAGCACCATTCGGCAGCGACCTGCGACGCGATGTAAGGCTCGATTTACGTCACTGGGCGTTTGAGCCTGATAAAGAAGATCCTGTATCTTCTTTGGGGATTCGTCCCCGTGGGCCGCAAATTGAACCTGTACTGGAAAATGTGCAGCCAAACTCAGCGGCAAGCAAGGCGGGTTTGCAAGCAGGCGACAGGATCGTTAAAGTCGATGGTCAGCCATTAACGCAATGGGTGGCGTTTGTGATGCTTGTCCGGGATAACCCGGGTAAAGCCTTAGCGTTGGAAATTGAAAGGCAGGGGAGTCCCTTGTCTTTAACATTAGTCCCGGAGAGCAAACCGGGTAATGGCAAGGCGATTGGCTTTGTCGGTATTGAGCCGAAAGTCATTCCTTTGCCAGATGAGTATAAAGTTGTACGCCAGTATGGGCCGTTCAACGCCATCGTCGAAGCCACGGACAAAACGTGGCAGTTGATGAAGCTGACGGTCAGTATGCTGGGAAAATTGATCACCGGTGATGTGAAACTGAACAACCTCAGTGGGCCGATCTCTATCGCCAAGGGGGCTGGGATGACAGCGGAACTCGGGGTTGTTTATTATCTGCCGTTTCTTGCGCTTATTAGCGTGAACTTAGGGATAATTAACCTGTTTCCGTTGCCCGTACTTGACGGGGGGCATCTGCTGTTCCTTGCGATCGAAAAGATCAAGGGCGGACCGGTATCCGAGCGGGTTCAAGACTTTTGTTATCGCATTGGCTCGATTCTGCTGGTGTTGTTAATGGGGCTTGCACTTTTCAATGATTTCTCTCGGTTATGAGAGTTAGTTAGGAAGAACGCATAATAACGATGGCGATGAAAAAGTTGCTCATAGCGTCGCTGCTGTTTAGCAGCGCCACCGTATACGGTGCTGAAGGGTTCGTAGTGAAAGACATTCATTTCGAAGGCCTTCAGCGTGTCGCCGTTGGTGCGGCCCTCCTCAGTATGCCGGTGCGCACAGGCGACACGGTTAATGATGAAGATATCAGTAATACCATTCGCGCTCTGTTTGCTACCGGCAACTTTGAGGATGTTCGCGTCCTTCGTGATGGTGATACCCTTCTGGTTCAGGTAAAAGAACGTCCGACCATTGCCAGCATCACTTTCTCCGGTAACAAATCGGTGAAAGATGACATGCTGAAGCAAAACCTCGAGGCTTCTGGCGTGCGTGTGGGCGAATCTCTTGATCGCACCACCATTGCTGATATCGAAAAAGGTCTGGAAGACTTCTACTACAGCGTCGGTAAATACAGCGCCAGCGTAAAAGCTGTCGTGACACCACTGCCGCGTAACCGTGTTGACCTTAAAGTGGTGTTCCAGGAAGGTGTGTCAGCAGAAATCCAGCAAATCAACATTGTTGGTAACCATGCTTTCACCACCGACGAACTGATCTCTCATTTCCAACTGCGTGACGAAGTGCCGTGGTGGAACGTGGTAGGTGATCGTAAATACCAGAAACAGAAACTGGCGGGCGATCTTGAAACCCTGCGCAGTTACTATCTGGATCGCGGTTATGCCCGTTTCAACATTGACTCGACTCAGGTCAGTCTGACGCCTGATAAGAAAGGTATCTACGTCACGGTGAACATCACCGAAGGCGATCAGTATAAGCTCTCTGGTGTTGAAGTGAGCGGCAATCTTGCCGGCCACTCCGCTGAAATTGAGCAACTGACGAAAATCGAGCCGGGTGAGCTGTATAACGGCACCAAAGTGACCAAAATGGAAGATGATATTAAAAAGCTTCTCGGTCGCTATGGTTATGCCTATCCGCGCGTACAGTCGATGCCTGAAATTAACGATGCCGACAAAACCGTTAAATTACGTGTGAATGTCGATGCGGGTAACCGTTTCTACGTGCGTAAGATCCGTTTTGAAGGTAACGACACATCGAAAGATGCCGTCCTGCGCCGTGAAATGCGCCAGATGGAAGGTGCCTGGTTAGGCAGCGATTTGGTTGATCAGGGCAAAGAACGTCTGAATCGTCTGGGCTTCTTTGAAACGGTTGATACCGATACCCAACGTGTTCCGGGTAGTCCGGACCAGGTTGATGTGGTTTACAAGGTCAAAGAACGTAACACCGGTAGCTTCAACTTCGGTATTGGTTACGGTACAGAAAGTGGCGTGAGCTTCCAGGCGGGCGTACAGCAGGATAACTGGTTAGGTACGGGTTATGCTGTTGGTATTAACGGTACTAAAAACGATTACCAGACCTATGCTGAACTGTCCGTTACCAACCCATACTTCACTGTAGATGGCGTAAGCCTTGGTGGTCGTGTCTTCTATAATGACTTCCAGGCAGATGACGCCGACCTGTCCGACTATACCAACAAGAGTTATGGTACAGACGTGACGTTAGGCTTCCCGGTTAACGAATACAACTCGCTGCGTGCAGGTCTGGGTTATGTACATAACTCCTTGTCTAACATGCAGCCGCAGGTCGCGATGTGGCGTTATCTCTACTCTATGGGTGAACATCCGAGCACCTCTGATCAAGATAACAGCTTCAAAACGGACGACTTCACGTTCAACTATGGCTGGACCTATAACAAGCTCGACCGTGGTTACTTCCCGACGGATGGTTCGCGTGTCAACCTGACGGGTAAAGTGACCATTCCGGGATCGGATAACGAATACTACAAAGTGACGTTAGACACGGCGACCTATGTGCCGATCGACGACGATCACAAATGGGTTGTGCTGGGCCGTACTCGTTGGGGTTACGGTGATGGCTTAGGCGGCAAAGAGATGCCGTTCTATGAAAACTTCTATGCCGGTGGTTCCAGCACCGTGCGTGGCTTCCAGTCCAACACCATTGGTCCGAAAGCGGTTTACTTCCCTCATCAGGCCAGTAATTATGATCCGGACTACGACTACGAATGTGCGACTCAGGACGGCGCAAAAGATCTGTGTAAATCGGATGATGCTGTAGGCGGTAACGCCATGGCGGTTGCCAGCCTCGAACTCATCACCCCGACACCGTTCATTAGCGACAAGTATGCTAACTCAGTCCGCACTTCCTTCTTCTGGGATATGGGTACTGTTTGGGATACAAACTGGGATTCCAGCCAATATTCTGGATATCCGGACTATAGTGATCCAAGCAATATCCGTATGTCTGCGGGTATCGCATTACAATGGATGTCCCCATTGGGGCCGTTGGTGTTCTCCTACGCCCAGCCGTTCAAAAAGTACGATGGAGACAAAGCAGAACAGTTCCAGTTTAACATTGGTAAAACCTGGTAAGTGTTCTCCACAAAGGAATGTAGTGGTAGTGTAGCGATGACTTTTGGCGATCTTTATAAGATCGCCGGGCCACGCAAAGAACTGCACCTTCCGGTGCAAATGGGATGGTAAGGAGTTTATTGTGAAAAAGTGGTTATTAGCTGCAGGTCTCGGTTTAGCACTGGCAACTTCTGCTCAGGCGGCTGACAAAATTGCAATCGTCAATATGGGTAGCCTGTTCCAGCAGGTAGCACAGAAAACCGGTGTTTCTAACACGCTGGAAAATGAGTTCAAAGGCCGTGCCAGCGAACTGCAGCGTATGGAAACCGATCTGCAGGCTAAAATGAAAAAGCTGCAGTCCATGAAAGCCGGTAGCGATCGTACTAAGCTGGAAAAAGACGTGATGGCTCAGCGCCAGACTTTTGCTCAGAAAGCGCAGGCTTTTGAACAAGATCGCGCACGTCGTTCCAACGAAGAACGCGGCAAACTGGTTACTCGTATCCAGACTGCTGTGAAATCCGTTGCCAGCAGCCAGAGCATCGATCTGGTTGTTGATGCAAACGCCGTTGCTTACAACAGCAGCGATGTAAAAGACATCACTGCCGACGTACTGAAACAGGTTAAATAAGTAATGCCTTCAATTCGACTGGCTGATTTAGCGCAGCAGTTGGATGCAGAACTACACGGTGATGGCGATATCGTCATCACCGGCGTTGCGTCCATGCAATCTGCACAAACAGGTCATATTACGTTCATGGTTAATCCTAAATACCGTGAACATTTAGGCTTGTGCCAGGCGTCCGCGGTTGTGATGACCCAGGACGATCTTCCTTTCGCGAAAAGTGCCGCACTGGTAGTGAAGAATCCCTACCTGACTTACGCGCGCATGGCGCAAATTTTAGATACCACGCCGCAGCCCGCGCAGAACATTGCACCAAGTGCGGTGATTGATGCAACGGCGAAGCTGGGTAACAACGTCTCAATTGGCGCTAACGCGGTCATTGAGTCCGGCGTTGAGCTGGGTGATAACGTGATTATCGGTGCCGGTTGCTTCGTTGGTAAAAACAGCAAAATCGGCGCAGGTTCGCGCCTTTGGGCGAACGTAACCATTTACCATGAGATCCAGATCGGTCAGAATTGCCTGATCCAATCCGGAACTGTGATCGGTGCAGACGGCTTTGGCTATGCCAACGATCGTGGTAACTGGGTGAAGATCCCACAGATTGGTCGCGTGATTATTGGCGATCGCGTGGAGATTGGTGCCTGTACTACCATCGATCGCGGCGCGCTGGATGACACGGTGATCGGCAATGGCGTGATCATTGATAATCAGTGTCAGATTGCACATAACGTCGTGATTGGCGACAATACGGCGGTTGCCGGTGGCGTCATTATGGCGGGCAGCCTGAAAATTGGTCGTTACTGCATGATCGGCGGTGCCAGCGTAATCAACGGGCATATGGAAATATGCGATAAAGTGACGGTTACGGGCATGGGTATGGTGATGCGTCCTATTACTGAACCTGGCGTCTATTCCTCAGGCATTCCGCTGCAACCCAACAAAGTCTGGCGCAAAACCGCTGCACTGGTGATGAACATTGATGATATGAGCAAGCGTCTGAAATCGCTTGAGCGCAAGGTTAATCAGCAAGACTAACGTTCCATCTATTGTTCGCCAAACTTTACGGCCTGTCTCATTCTTACGATTGCGGCAGGCCGTGTTATTATTATCGTTTCTTATATTTTGACAGGAAGAGTATCTTGACTACTAACACTCATACTCTGCAGATTGAAGAGATTTTAGAACTTCTACCGCACCGTTTCCCATTCTTACTGGTGGATCGCGTGCTGGATTTTGAAGAAGGTCGTTTTCTGCGCGCAGTTAAAAATGTCTCTGTCAATGAGCCATTCTTCCAGGGCCATTTCCCTGGAAAACCGATTTTCCCGGGAGTGCTGATTCTGGAAGCTATGGCACAGGCAACAGGTATTCTGGCGTTTAAAAGCGTAGGAAAACTGGAACCGGGTGAACTTTACTACTTCGCCGGTATTGATGAAGCGCGCTTCAAGCGCCCGGTTGTACCAGGCGATCAAATGATCATGGAAGTCACTTTCGAAAAAACGCGCCGTGGCCTGACCCGTTTTAAAGGGGTTGCTCTGGTCGACGGTAAGGTAGTTTGCGAAGCAACGATGATGTGTGCTCGTAGCCGGGAGGCCTGATACGTGATTGATAAATCCGCCTTTGTGCATCCAACCGCCATTGTGGAAGAGGGCGCGTCGATTGGTGCCAACGCTCACATTGGTCCTTTTTGTATCGTTGGACCCCATGTCGAAATTGGTGAGAATACCGTACTGAAATCTCACGTTGTCGTGAATGGTCATACTAAAATTGGCCGCGACAATGAGATTTATCAGTTCGCCTCCATCGGTGAAGTTAACCAGGATCTGAAATATGCTGGCGAACCGACCCGTGTGGAGATTGGCGATCGTAACCGCATTCGCGAAAGCGTCACCATTCATCGTGGCACAGTCCAGGGCGGTGGATTGACGAAGGTGGGCAGCGACAACTTACTGATGATCAATGCGCACATTGCGCACGATTGTACGGTAGGTAACCGCTGCATTCTCGCCAACAACGCAACGCTGGCGGGGCACGTATCGGTAGACGACTTTGCGATCATCGGCGGCATGACCGCAGTCCATCAGTTCTGCATCATTGGTGCGCATGTGATGGTTGGCGGTTGCTCCGGTGTGGCACAGGACGTCCCTCCTTATGTCATTGCGCAGGGTAACCACGCAACGCCGTTCGGTGTCAATATCGAAGGGCTGAAGCGCCGCGGATTCAGCCGTGAGGCGATTACCGCTATCCGCAATGCGTACAAGCTGATTTATCGCAGCGGTAAAACGCTTGATGAAGTGAAACCGGAAATTGCTGAACTGGCGGAAACGCATCCGGAAGTGAAAGCCTTTGCCGATTTCTTTGCTCGCTCAACGCGCGGTCTGATTCGTTAATGGCTGAACAGAGTCCATTAACGATTGCCCTGGTCGCCGGAGAAACCTCCGGCGATATCCTGGGAGCCGGTTTAATCCGCGCTCTGAAAGAACGTGTGCCCAACGCCCGCTTTGTCGGTGTTGCCGGGCCACGGATGCAGGCTGAAGGCTGCGAAGCCTGGTACGAAATGGAAGAACTGGCGGTGATGGGCATTGTTGAAGTGCTTGGTCGTCTGCGTCGCTTACTGCATATTCGTGCCGATCTGACAAAGCGTTTTGGCGAACTGAAGCCAGATGTTTTTGTTGGCATTGATGCGCCTGACTTCAATATTACCCTCGAAGGTAACCTCAAAAAGCAGGGTATCAAAACCATTCATTATGTCAGTCCGTCCGTGTGGGCGTGGCGACAGAAACGCGTTTTCAAAATAGGCAGAGCCACTGATTTAGTCCTCGCATTTCTGCCTTTCGAAAAAGCGTTTTACGACAAATACAACGTGTCGTGCCGTTTTATCGGCCACACAATGGCTGATGCCATGCCGTTAGATCCAGATAAAAATGCCGCACGAGATGTGTTGGGGATCCCTCACGATGCCCACTGCCTGGCGTTGCTGCCGGGGAGCCGTGGCGCGGAAGTCGAAATGCTTAGTGCCGATTTCCTGAAAACGGCCCAGCTTTTGCGCCAGACATATCCGGATCTTGAGATTGTGGTGCCGCTGGTGAATGCCAAACGCCGCGAGCAGTTTGAACGCATCAAAGCTGAAGTCGCGCCAGACCTGTCGGTTCATTTGCTGGATGGGATGGGCCGTGAGGCGATGGTCGCCAGCGATGCGGCGCTACTGGCGTCGGGCACGGCAGCACTGGAGTGTATGCTGGCGAAATGCCCGATGGTGGTGGGCTATCGTATGAAGCCTTTCACCTTCTGGCTGGCGAAACGGCTGGTGAAAACTGATTATGTCTCACTGCCAAATTTGCTGGCGGGCAGAGAGTTAGTCAAAGAGTTATTGCAGGAAGAGTGTGAGCCGCAAAAACTGGCTGCGGCGCTGTTACCGCTGTTGGCGAATGGTAAAACCAGCCATGCGATGCACGACACTTTCCGCGAGCTGCATCAGCAGATCCGCTGCAATGCCGATGAGCAGGCGGCACAGGCCGTTCTGGAGTTAGCACAATGATCGAATTTGTTTATCCGCATACGCAGCTTGTTGCAGGTGTGGATGAAGTTGGGCGCGGGCCGTTGGTCGGTGCGGTCGTTACCGCTGCCGTGATCCTCGATCCGGCGCGCCCGATTGTCGGGTTGAATGATTCCAAAAAGCTGAGTGAAAAACGCCGTCTGGCGCTCTGTGAAGAGATCAAAGAGAAGGCGTTAAGCTGGAGTCTGGGTCGCGCGGAACCTCATGAAATCGACGAACTGAATATTTTACACGCAACCATGCTGGCGATGCAGCGTGCCGTAGCGGGGCTGCATATTGCGCCGGAATATGTGTTGATTGATGGTAACCGCTGCCCGAAATTACCGATGCCATCGATGGCGGTTGTTAAAGGCGACAGTCGCGTGCCGGAAATCAGTGCGGCGTCTATCCTGGCGAAAGTGACACGCGATGCTGAAATGGCGGAGCTGGACATCATTTACCCACAATATGGATTTGCCCAACACAAAGGGTATCCAACGGCTTTTCATCTGGAAAAACTGGCTGAACACGGTGCGACCGAACACCATCGGCGCAGCTTTGGCCCTGTCAAACGCGCACTGGGACTTGCGTCCTGATTCTTGTGTCGAGATTAAGTAAACCGGAATCTGAAGATGTCTGAACCACGTTTCGTTCACCTACGGGTGCACAGCGACTACTCGATGATCGATGGTCTGGCAAAAACCGCGCCGCTGGTAAAAAAGGCGGCGGCGTTGGGGATGCCGGCACTGGCGATCACTGATTTCACCAACCTTTGCGGTCTGGTGAAGTTCTACGGAGCGGGACATGGCGCAGGGATTAAGCCTATCGTCGGGGCGGATTTTAATGTCCAGTGCGACCTGCTGGGTGATGAGTTAACCCACCTGACGGTGCTGGCGGCGAACAATACCGGCTATCAGAATCTGACGTTGCTGATCTCAAAAGCGTATCAGCGCGGGTATGGTGCCGCCGGGCCGATCATCGATCGCGACTGGCTTATCGAATTAAACGAAGGGTTGATCCTCCTCTCCGGCGGACGCATGGGCGACGTCGGGCGCAGCCTTTTGCGTGGTAACAGCGCACTGGTAGATGAGTGTGTCGCGTTTTATGAAGAGCACTTCCCGGATCGCTATTTTCTCGAATTGATTCGCACCGGCAGGCCGGATGAAGAAAGCTATTTGCACGCGGCGGTGGAACTGGCGGAAAGGCGCGGTTTGCCTGTTGTGGCAACCAACGACGTGCGCTTTATTGACAGCAGTGATTTCGACGCGCACGAAATCCGCGTCGCGATCCACGACGGCTTTACCCTCGACGATCCCAAACGTCCGCGTAACTATTCGCCGCAGCAATATATGCGTAGCGAAGAGGAGATGTGCGAGCTGTTTGCCGACATCCCGGAAGCTCTTGCTAACACCGTGGAGATTGCCAAACGTTGTAACGTGACCGTGCGTCTTGGTGAATACTTCCTGCCGCAGTTCCCGACCGGGGACATGAGCACCGAAGATTATCTGGTTAAGCGAGCAAAAGAAGGTCTGGAAGAGCGTCTGGCATTTTTATTCCCTGACGAAGAAGAACGTCTTAAGCGCCGCCCGGAATATGACGAGCGTCTGGATACTGAACTCCAGGTTATCAACCAGATGGGCTTCCCTGGCTACTTCCTCATCGTTATGGAATTTATCCAGTGGTCGAAGGATAACGGTGTACCGGTAGGGCCTGGCCGTGGTTCCGGTGCGGGGTCACTGGTGGCCTACGCGCTGAAAATCACTGACCTCGATCCGCTAGAATTCGACCTGCTGTTCGAACGTTTCCTTAACCCGGAACGTGTCTCCATGCCTGACTTCGACGTTGACTTCTGTATGGAGAAACGCGACCAGGTTATCGAACATGTGGCGGACATGTACGGTCGCGATGCGGTATCGCAGATCATCACCTTCGGTACTATGGCGGCAAAAGCGGTGATCCGCGACGTAGGTCGCGTGCTGGGGCATCCGTATGGCTTTGTCGATCGTATCTCGAAACTGATCCCGCCAGATCCGGGGATGACGCTGGCGAAAGCGTTTGAAGCCGAGCCGCAGTTGCCAGAAATTTACGAAGCGGATGAAGAAGTTAAGGCGCTGATCGACATGGCGCGTAAACTGGAAGGGGTTACCCGTAACGCGGGTAAACACGCCGGTGGGGTGGTTATCGCGCCGACCAAAATTACCGATTTTGCGCCGCTTTATTGCGATGAAGAAGGCAAACATCCGGTCACTCAGTTTGATAAAAGCGACGTTGAATACGCCGGACTGGTGAAGTTCGACTTCCTCGGCCTGCGTACTCTCACCATCATCAACTGGGCGCTGGAGATGATCAACAAGCGGCGGGCGAAAAATGGCGAGCCGCCGCTGGATATCGCCGCGATCCCGCTGGATGACAAGAAAAGTTTCGACATGCTGCAACGCTCGGAAACCACAGCGGTATTCCAGCTTGAATCGCGCGGCATGAAAGATTTGATCAAGCGTCTACAACCTGACTGCTTCGAAGATATGATCGCACTGGTGGCGCTGTTCCGCCCAGGTCCGTTGCAATCAGGGATGGTGGATAACTTTATCGACCGTAAACATGGTCGCGAGGAGATCTCCTACCCAGACGTGCAGTGGCAGCATGAAAGCCTGAAACCGGTTCTGGAGCCAACTTACGGTATTATCCTGTATCAGGAACAGGTAATGCAGATTGCCCAGGTACTTTCTGGCTATACCCTCGGCGGCGCGGATATGCTGCGTCGTGCGATGGGTAAGAAAAAGCCGGAAGAGATGGCCAAGCAGCGTTCTGTTTTTGCCGAAGGTGCAGAAAAGAACGGCATCAATGCCGAACTGGCGATGAAAATCTTCGACCTGGTAGAGAAATTCGCGGGTTACGGATTTAACAAATCGCACTCTGCGGCCTATGCTTTGGTGTCTTATCAAACGTTATGGCTGAAAGCGCACTATCCGGCAGAGTTTATGGCGGCGGTAATGACTGCCGATATGGACAATACCGAGAAAGTGGTTGGCCTGGTGGATGAGTGCTGGCGGATGGGCCTTAAAATCCTGCCGCCAGATATAAACTCCGGTCTTTACCATTTCCACGTCAACGATGACGGGGAAATCGTGTATGGTATTGGCGCTATCAAAGGGGTGGGTGAAGGGCCAATTGAGGCCATCATCGAAGCCCGTAATAAAGGTGGCTACTTCCGCGAACTGTTTGATCTTTGTGCCCGTACCGACACCAAAAAACTGAACCGGCGGGTGCTGGAAAAACTGATCATGTCAGGGGCATTTGACCGCCTGGGGCCACATCGCGCGGCGTTAATGAACTCGCTGGGCGATGCGTTAAAAGCGGCAGATCAACACGCGAAAGCGGAAGCCATCGGCCAGGCCGATATGTTCGGCGTGCTGGCAGAAGAGCCGGAACAAATTGAACAATCCTACGCTAGCTGCCAGCCGTGGCCGGAGCAGGTGGTGTTAGATGGGGAGCGCGAAACGTTGGGTCTGTACCTGACGGGCCACCCGATCAACCAGTATTTAAAAGAGATTGAGCGTTATGTCGGAGGCGTAAGGCTGAAAGACATGCACCCGACAGAACGTGGTAAAGTCACCACGGCTGCGGGGCTCGTTGTTGCCGCGCGGGTTATGGTCACCAAGCGCGGCAATCGTATCGGTATCTGCACGCTGGATGACCGTTCCGGGCGGCTGGAAGTGATGTTATTTACTGACGCCCTGGATAAATACCAGCAATTGCTGGAAAAAGACCGCATACTTATCGTCAGCGGACAGGTCAGCTTTGATGACTTCAGCGGTGGGCTTAAAATGACCGCTCGCGAAGTGATGGATATTGACGAAGCCCGGGAAAAATATGCTCGCGGGCTTGCTATCTCGCTGACGGACAGGCAAATTGATGACCAGCTTTTAAACCGACTCCGTCAGTCTCTGGAACCCCACCGCTCTGGGACAATTCCAGTACATCTCTACTATCAGAGGGCGGATGCACGTGCACGGTTGCGTTTTGGCGCGACGTGGCGTGTCTCTCCGAGCGATCGTTTGTTAAACGATCTCCGTGGCCTCATTGGTTCGGAGCAGGTGGAACTGGAGTTTGACTAATACAGGAATACTATGAGTCTGAATTTCCTTGATTTTGAACAGCCGATTGCAGAACTGGAAGCGAAAATCGATTCTCTGACTGCGGTTAGCCGCCAGGATGAGAAACTGGATATTAACATCGATGAAGAAGTGCATCGTCTGCGTGAAAAAAGCGTAGAACTGACGCGTAAAATCTTCGCCGATCTCGGTGCATGGCAGATTGCCCAACTGGCACGCCATCCACAGCGCCCTTATACCCTGGATTACGTTCGCCTGGCATTTGATGAATTTGACGAACTGGCAGGCGACCGCGCGTATGCAGATGACAAAGCTATCGTCGGTGGTATCGCCCGTCTTGACGGTCGTCCGGTGATGATCATTGGTCATCAGAAAGGCCGTGAAACCAAAGAGAAAATTCGTCGTAACTTTGGTATGCCAGCGCCAGAAGGTTACCGCAAAGCACTGCGTCTGATGCAAATGGCTGAACGCTTTAAGATGCCAATCATCACCTTTATCGACACCCCTGGGGCTTATCCGGGTGTGGGCGCAGAAGAACGTGGTCAGTCTGAAGCCATCGCGCGTAACCTGCGTGAAATGTCTCGCCTCGGCGTACCGGTCGTTTGTACGGTTATCGGTGAAGGTGGTTCTGGCGGTGCGCTGGCCATTGGCGTGGGCGATAAAGTGAATATGCTGCAATACAGCACCTATTCCGTTATCTCGCCGGAAGGTTGTGCCTCTATCCTCTGGAAGAGCGCAGACAAGGCCCCGCTGGCGGCTGAAGCGATGGGCATCATCGCTCCGCGTCTGAAAGAACTGAAACTGATTGACTCCATCATCCCGGAACCGCTGGGCGGCGCTCACCGTAACCCGGAAGCGATGGCTGCGTCTCTGAAAGCGCAACTGCTGGCGGATCTGGCCGATCTCGACGTGTTAAGCACTGAAGATTTAAAAAATCGTCGTTATCAGCGACTGATGAGCTACGGTTACGCGTAATCAGCAAATTTTCTGAAAAGGGTCACTTCGGTGGCCTTTTTTTCTATGTAGTTTATTTAGTCATATTATAAATACATTTAGATAATCTTTCTTTCGTTTTCCCCTGCCATAAAATTCTTGAACTCATGTTGATAACTCCGATTTCGGAGGCATATACAAATATACACAGTGGTCAAAAATAATATAACTTTATCAATCTCATAGAATTTTTAAGGATAAAATATGAAAGCAATTTTAGGATTTGATCATCTTCTTATGCCGCGTGTTCTGGTGTTTTTTTACTGGCTGGCTATGGTGCTGACACTGATAGGCGGTGTCTTCTCCATATTTAGCGGAAACATTATCTTAGGGGTAGCTTATACCGTCATTGGCCTTATAAGCTGTCGTATGACTTTCGAATTAATTATGATAGCGTTTAAGAATAACGAATATTTGCGCCGCATTGCCGAGAGTGTTAGCAAGAATAGCGCAGAGTAATCTCCCGCAAAGCGCTTCACCAAACCGCATCTCAACCGCTATTACAGGCGTTTGAGATGTTGTTTTAAAATCAGAGTATACTCTAAATAATTCGAGTTGCAGGAAGGCGACAAGCGAGTGAATCACCAGGAGCTTACATAAGTAAGTGACTGGTGTGAGCGAACGCAGACGCAGCACATGCAACTTAAAGTATGACGAGTATAAATGTCTGATTCATCTTTCCTGTAATTTGTGCGTATTATCAATATATAGTGATGCACGTGCGTATCATATCAATGCAGGAGATTCTATGTTGGGTTTAAAACAGGTTCACCATATTGCGATTATTGCGACGGATTATGCGGTGAGCAAAGCCTTCTACTGCGATATTCTCGGCTTCACGCTGCAAAGCGAAGTTTATCGCGAAGCGCGTGATTCGTGGAAAGGGGATTTGGCGCTTAACGGGCAGTACGTGATTGAGCTTTTCTCATTTCCATTCCCACCGGAGCGCCCCAGCCGACCGGAAGCCTGCGGCCTGCGCCATCTGGCATTTAGCGTTGATGATATTGATACGGCAGTGGCGCACCTTGAAAGCCATAATGTGAAATGTGAAGCGATACGTGTCGACCCGTATACGCAAAAACGCTTTACGTTCTTTAACGATCCTGACGGGCTGCCACTGGAACTGTATGAGCTGTAAGGCTTGTCATCGCCGCATTTGCCCGGTAACGTGCCGGGCATCTCTATTGTAGATTCGCACTATCATGACACTCACGCTGAATACTCAACTTCTCGCCTCACGCCAGATTCTGGTGGCCTTTAGTGGCGGACTGGACTCCACCGTTTTACTGCATCAACTGGTGCAGTGGCGGGCTGAAAATCCGGACGTCACGTTACGCGCTATCCATGTGCATCACGGTTTAAGTGCTAATGCTGATGCCTGGGTCGTGCATTGTGAAAATATCTGCCAGCAGTGGCAGGTGCAGCTGGTGGTTGAGCGCGTGCAGCTTGCGCAAGAGGGGTTAGGCATTGAGGCCCAGGCACGGCAGGCGCGTTATCAGGCATTTGCCCGAACGCTGTTACCCGGAGAAGTTCTGGTCACTGCACAACATCTTAACGATCAATGTGAAACCTTTTTGCTGGCGTTAAAACGTGGCAGTGGCCCTGCCGGGCTTTCCGCTATGGGAGAAGTATCTGATTTTGCCGGAACCCGGCTTATCCGCCCGTTGCTCACTCGCACACGTGGAGAGCTGGAGCAGTGGGCACATAAACATGGCTTACGCTGGATTGAAGACGAAAGTAATCAGGACGATAGCTACGATCGTAACTTCCTGCGCCTGCACGTGGTGCCGTTATTACAGCAGCGTTGGCCGCATTTTGCCGAAGCAACGGCACGCAGCGCCACGCTTTGCGCTGAACAAGAGAGCCTGTTGGATGAACTGCTGGCGGATGATTTAGCGCACTGCCAAACGTCGCAGGGAACGCTACAGATTGCGCCAATGATGGCGATGAGCGATGTCCGCCGCGCGGCGATTATCCGCCGCTGGCTGGCTGGGCTGAATGCGCCGATGCCTTCCCGCGATGCGCTGGTACGGATTTGGCAAGAAGTTGCACTGGCGCGGGAAGATGCTTCCCCCTGTTTGCGCTTTGGCGCGTTTGAAATCCGTCGCTATCTGTCGCAACTGTGGTGGATTAAATCCGTTGCCGGACAAAGCGAAACCATTGTGCCGTGGCTGGCGTGGCAACAGCCGCTGGAATTACCGGCTGATCTGGGAAGTGTGCAGTTTACTGCGGGAGGAGATATTCGTCCTCCGCGTGCTGACGAAGCGGTTAGCGTTCGTTTTAAGGCGTCGGGATTGCTGCACATTGTCGGGCGCAACGGTGGACGTAAGTTAAAGAAAATCTGGCAGGAACTGGGTGTGCCGCCGTGGCTGCGTGATACTACGCCACTGCTGTTTTATGGCGAAACGTTGATTGCGGCAGCGGGAATTTTTGTTACACGTGAAGGCTTTTCTGAAGATGAGGCTGGTGTAAGTTTTTTCTGGCAGAGAAATAGTTAGTTCAGCGTAGCCGGATAAGACGCGCTATGCGTCGCATCCGGCAAAAGTGAATCAGGACTCACTCACCACTACCGTACCGATTTCCGGATGGCTAAAGCTGGTAATTTTATCCAGTCGCAATTCGCGGGTTTCGCCAGCGACATCGACGACCAGATATTCCACATTTTTGCGGGACACTAAATCATTGGCTTTACCCTGCAATTTTTCGCCATCTTTCAGCTCCAGCGTCAGCAACAGGTGATGCTGGCAGGCGAGCTCAAGATTATCGTAATCATCACAATTGATAGGTTGATACGTATCATTCATTGACATAATCGCTCACCAGTAAGTTTGCCGCAGCGTATGCTGCTTTTTCCCTGACAGCCTCTGAAAGGGCATCGTCGGCAGCCATTTCATTCAGC
Organism: Escherichia marmotae; assembly: GCF_002900365.1. Lineage (NCBI taxonomy): Bacteria > Pseudomonadati > Pseudomonadota > Gammaproteobacteria > Enterobacterales > Enterobacteriaceae > Escherichia > Escherichia marmotae. Next base: position 2,308,460 of record NZ_CP025979.1, on the reverse strand, counting down.
ACTTTCAAAACGCAGCCCAGCGCGTCCGGAACGTATCCTAAGTCTCCGCTGGCGATTTCCGCGTACCGCTTGCGTATTAACTCACAATATTTTTCCACATGCCCTCCTGTCAGCACTCTGACTTAACCGTGGATGCAAGTCTAAGCCTACGAAGATAAACCCTGTTTCGCAAGGTGACTATACCACACTCATTTCTGCAATATCAGCGCCGCAACTGCACGTATTCCGTTACAATGGCCTCCTGATTCGAAAGGAGTTTTCTTATGGCGCTTAAAGCGACAATTTATAAAGCGACGGTTAATGTGGCCGATCTTGACCGCAACCAGTTTCTCGATGCCTCTCTGACGCTGGCGCGCCACCCTTCAGAAACTCAGGAGCGCATGATGCTGCGCCTTCTGGCATGGCTGAAATATGCCGATGAACGTCTGCAATTTACCCGTGGTTTGTGTGCCGATGACGAGCCGGAAGCGTGGCTGCGTAATGATCATTTAGGTATTGATTTGTGGATTGAACTGGGGCTGCCGGACGAGCGGCGAATTAAGAAAACCTGCACCCAGGCCGCGGAAGTGGCGCTGTTTGCCTATAATAGTCGGGCGGCGCAGATCTGGTGGCAGCAAAATCAGAACAAATGCGCGCAGTTTGCCAATCTTTTCGTCTGGTATCTGGACGACGAGCAACTGGCAAAAGTGAGTGCCTTTGCCGATCGCACCATGACACTACAGGCAACGATTCAGGACGGCATTATCTGGTTATCGGATGATAAGAATAATCTGGAAGTAAACTTAACTGTCTGGCAACAACCGTCATGATTGTGATTTCCCGACATGTTGCTATCCCCGATGGCGAGCTTGAGATCACCGCCATTCGTGCTCAGGGGGCGGGCGGGCAGCATGTCAATAAGACCTCAACGGCTATTCATCTGCGTTTTGACATTCGGGCCTCCAGCCTGCCAGAGTATTACAAAGAGCGCCTGCTCGCCGCCAGCCATCACCTGATTAGTAGTGATGGTGTGATTGTCATTAAGGCTCAGGAATACCGCAGCCAGGAACTGAACCGCGAAGCGGCGCTGGCCCGACTGGTGGCAGTGATTAAAGAATTAACAACGGTACAAAAATCCCGACGACCGACGCGACCTACCCGTGCATCGAAAGAGCGCAGGCTGGTATCGAAAGCACAAAAATCAACCGTGAAGGCGTTGCGTGGCAAAGTGCGCAGCGGTCGGGAATAAAAAGAAGGAATTGATGGTGAGAAAAGCGATAGTAGCAGCGATGACTGTAATCAGTCTCTTTACTCTAATGGGATGTAATAATCGGGCCGAAGTAGATATGCTTTCCCCAGCGCAGGCCGCCGAGCTGAAACCGATGCCGCAAAGCTGGCGTGGTGTGCTGCCGTGTGCTGATTGTGAAGGGATCGAAACCTCTTTGTTTCTCGAAAAAGATGGAACCTGGGTAATGAATGAGCGCTATCTGGGCGCTCGTGAAGAGCCTTCATCTTTTGCTTCCTACGGTACATGGGCGAGAACCGCAGACAAACTTGTATTAACCGATACTAAAGGCGAAAAGTCATATTATCGGGCAAAAGGTGATGCGCTGGAGATGCTCGATCGTGAAGGTAATCCGATTGAATCGCAGTTCAACTACACACTGGAACCGGCAAAATCCAGCTTGCCCATGACGCCGATGACCATGCGTGGCATGTATTTTTATATGGCTGACGCAGCAACTTTTACTGATTGTGCGACCGGAAAACGATTCGCGGTGGCAAATAACGCAGAGCTGGAACGAGGCTATCTGGCTGCTCGCGGCAGCAGTGAAAAAACGGTGCTGCTGTCAGTAGAAGGTCACTTTACGCTTGAGGCTAATCCGGATATCGGGGCACCGACTAAGGTATTAGCGCCCGATACGGCTGGTAAATTTTTCCCGAACCAGGATTGCAGTAGTTTGGGGCAGTAAACCTGCTTGTGGCAGAAACAAACGCAAAATTGCCTGATGCGCTACGCTTATCAGGCCTACAGAGTAGATTGCAATGTTTTGAATTAGCACGATTTTGTAGGTCGAATAAGATGTTCACACCGCATCCGGCATTCTGTGCACAACGCCTGATGCGACGCTGGCGCGTCTTATCATGCCTACAAAACACCCCCATTCCTTAGGAGTGATCAAACGTTTAATCCACATCCGGCATAAACACTCTGAGACTGGCTTTTATCACCGGGTCAGTCCAACGAAGCGACCCGTTTTGATATAAATCCCTGGTTTCAGATGCCCAACATACTGTAACTGTGCTTCTGGCCTAAACGCAGAGACATCGCCAGCACGCATATGCATCAGATCGGCAGGACTAATCCAACCTGACTGCGCCAGCGTAAGCGGATGCCCGGCTTTGGCAAATGCATCCGTGACAAATTCCGAACAAAACCACGATTTTTTGTCCCCCTCGCCAACACTGCTTAACTGCGCTTTCGCCAGGCCGCTGACGCACTGTTGGCGGAAATCTGCGGAAAAAGGATTCAGTGAGCACATCTGGCGGGTCACCATAAACGGAATAAATTCGACAATGCCGCGATAGTTATACCCGCTATCTTTGATTTTGTTGGCGAACGCGGTGATATCTGTGGCTTGTTGCGGGGTAAGATCCGGGGCTCGTAAGACGAAAAGCTTATCACTATGCTTCATGGCTTTTTTCAGGGAAACAATCTGGACGCCAGCGCCTGTCGCTTCTGCGACGTTATTATCACCTAAATAGATGGCAACGTGACTCACCGAGGAAGTGCTGAAGACGCGGATACCGAATGAGGTTACCCCAAGGCTTGAGGAGAACAGCAAATCGCCGGGCTTGAGGTCAGATTCAGTTATTTCAGTTATTGATTGTTCGGTAAAAGAGCTTTGATGCTGGAATTTGACTGCCCATGTTTTCGCCTCGGCATCTACCGCTGTGGCTGATGAGTCTGGCTGACTAATATCAACGGTACAGGCCGAAAGTAAAAGAAAGCAAGGGAGAAGCAGACGACAGTACGCCTTTGGTTTATTCATTTTATACAATCCATGTAAAAAAGGGTCCTGAAATTCAGGACCCTTTCTGGCATCAGCCTTTAATCTGTTTCACCAGATAATCGACGATGTCACCGGTCTTAATTAATTGCTTCTCGCCGTTACGACGGTATTTGTATTCGATATCGTCGTTGTCGAGGTTACGGTCGCCCAGCACGATAGTGTGTGGAATACCGATCAGTTCCATATCGGCAAACATCACGCCCGGACGTTCTTTACGGTCATCCAGCAGGACTTCGATTCCCTGCGCACGCAGTTCGCTGTAAAGTTTCTCGGCCAGTTCTTGTACGCGGAAGGATTTGTGCATGTTCATCGGCAGAATAGCTACCTGGAACGGTGCGATCGCGTCAGGCCATACGATGCCGCGCTCGTCGTAGTTTTGCTCAATCGCCGCAGCCACTACACGCGTAACCCCAATACCGTAGCAACCCATAGTCAGGATCTGGTTGCGGCCATCTTCGCCCTGTACGGAGGCTTTCAGAGCTTCAGAATACTTAGTACCCAACTGGAAGATGTGACCGACTTCGATACCGCGTTTGATCAGCAGCGTACCCTGACCATCCGGGCTTGGATCGCCAGCCACTACGTTACGGATGTCAGCAACTTCCGGGGTTGCGACATCGCGATCCCAGTTGATACCAAAGTAGTGTTTACCGTCGATGTTAGCACCGGCAGCAAAATCACTCATCGCCGCAACGGTACGGTCAATTACAACCGGAATCGGCATGTTTACCGGACCCAGTGAACCCGGGCCTGCTTTAACGACGGCACGAATTTCTTCTTCGGTTGCGAAAGTCAGCGGGCTGGCAACCTGCGGCAGTTTCTCCGCTTTTACTTCGTTCAGTTCGTGGTCACCGCGCACCAGCAGCGCAACCAGCGGGAAGCTGCTGCCTTCAACGGCTTTAACCAGCAGTGTTTTAACGGTTTTTTCAATCGGCAGATTGAACTGTTCAACCAGTTCAGCGATGGTTTTCGCGTTCGGTGTATCAACCAGCGTCATTTCCTGAGTTGCAGCAGCGCGCGGTTCTTTCGGCGCGATAGCTTCTGCCAGTTCAATGTTAGCTGCGTAGTCAGAGGTGTCGGAGAAGACCACATCATCTTCACCGCTCTGTGCCAGCACCTGGAATTCGTGAGAGGCGCTGCCGCCGATAGAACCGGTGTCGGCCTGTACGGCGCGGAAATCCAGCCCCATACGACTGAAGATTTTGCTGTAGGCCGCATACATTGCATCGTAGGTTTCCTGCAAGGATTCCTGAGAAGTGTGGAAAGAGTAAGCATCTTTCATCAGGAATTCGCGGGAACGCATGACGCCGAAACGTGGACGAACTTCATCACGGAACTTGGTCTGGATCTGATAGAAGTTCAGCGGTAACTGTTTGTAAGAACTCAGCTCATTACGAATCAGGTCGGTAATAACTTCTTCATGAGTTGGGCCGAGTACGAACGGACGCTCGCCACGGTCAACAAAACGCAGCAGTTCCGGACCGTACTGTTCCCAACGACCACTCTCTTGCCACAGATCGGCTGGCTGAACCACTGGCATCGACACCTCGATCGCACCGGCGTTGTTCATCTCTTCACGCACGATGTTTTCGACTTTTTTCAGAACGCGCACGCCGGTCGGCAGCCAGGTATATAACCCGGAGGCCAGCTTGCGGATCATCCCGGCGCGTAGCATCAGTTGATGGCTGATCACCTCGGCGTCGGCAGGTGTCTCCTTGAGAGTGGAGAGCAGGTATTGGCTAGTACGCATGTTGTTACGGTTCCAGTTGGAAGGTAGAACAGGCTCAAGGCGAGCCTGGGACAAAAAAGTGATTTAGTTTACCAGTGCAGAAGAAATGTCAAAAGAGAAGGGCGTGAATTTAACGCGCTTCCAGCGCAAAGACTTCAAAACCAGTCTCGGTGACTCGCCAGCGGACGTTAAAATCATGCAGCCAGACGGCATAGGTTTTACCCGTGTCTTCACCTTTACGATAGGCCGGGCGCGGGTCCTGCGCCAGTACTTCGCGGATAAACAGCGTTAACTGCGGATAACGCTTCTCCAGCGTCAAAAGTTGCTTTTCGACGTCTGCGGTAAATCTCACCGCCATCTCTGCTGCTGGCGCGCTTTGCGCATAGCTGGCGCTGGCATCGGGAAGCGATTCGGCAAAGGGGAGGTAAGGTTTTATATCCACCACCGGCGTACCATCGACCAGATCCAGACCGCCGAGCTTCAGAATCACGTTATCTTTATGGCAAACAACCTCTTTCAGCTCTACCAGTGACATCCCAATCGGGTTAGGGCGAAAAGTAGAACGCGTGGCGAAAACGCCCATTCTGGCGTTACCGCCGAGACGAGGCGGACGCACAGTCGGGCGCCAGCCACCTTCCATCGTTTGATGAAAGACGAAAAGGATCCATAAATGGCTGAACGCTTCCAGGCCGCGTACGGCATCGGCCTGGTTGTAAGGAGCAATAAGGTGCAGTTCTCCGTTGGCGCTTTTTACCAGCCCAGGCTGGCGCGGAACGGCGAATTTTTCTTTATAGGGTGAGCGAATAACACCTATTTGATCAAACTGGAAACTGCTCATTTCGCCGTAATGTTAAGCGCTGAACCGATGCACACAGCCTGACGATAGCAGCCTGGCGTACCGCTGGTGACTTCACAGCTATGCAGTAATACCGCATTGGCTTTCATTTTGGAGGCATTGATTTGCATCCGCTTACGTGCGGTTGGGATGCTCGGTGGAGAATCCTGATTAGAGGCCTGGCAAGAGTCGCCACTGACTTCACCGAGATCGCGGAACGGTTTGCCGACTAATTCTTCAGCATTGGTATAAATTCGGACCGGCGTGGCGCGCGGCGCTTTCGGTTTTGCAGGCTCCGCTTTCGGCTGGGGTGCAGTGCTTTGAACGGATTCGACAGGGGATCTGCTTAACATAGAACAGCCGCTTAGCATGAGTGCTAATAAACAGATCGGTAAAGCACGCATAGTATTTCCTCAATGTATGATCAAAACGTCAATATTGAATCAGGCGCTTGTAAAAATGACAAGACGGGCAAGCGCCCGTCCTGAATGATATTACAAATTGTGGAAACAGCCTAAAAATTACCAGCCTTTAACCGCACCGCCGTTAAACACTTTATTTGCCGCTTCATAAACTTCATCAGACTGATAAGCCTGGACGAATTTCTTCACGTTTTCCGCGTCTTTGTTATCTTCACGGGTCACGATCAGGTTTACGTAAGGAGATTCTTTGTCTTCCACGAAGATACCGTCTTTCGCCGGAGTCAGGCCAATCTGGCTGGCATAGGTGGTGTTGATAACCGCCAGAGCAATCTGTGCATCGTCCAGGGAACGTGGCAATTGCGGTGCTTCCAGCTCAACAATTTTCAGATTTTTAGGATTCTCAACCACATCAAGCACGGTCGGCAGCAGACCTACGCCATCTTTCAGCTTGATCAACCCCACTTTTTGCAGCAGCAGCAGTGAACGGCCGAGGTTAGTCGGATCATTCGGTACGGCAACCTGTGCTTCATTGGGTAGTTCATCCAGTGATTTGATTTTCTTGGAATAACCGGCAATCGGATAAACAAAAGTATTGCCTACTGCAACCAGTTTGTAGCCACGATCCTTCAGTTGCTGATCGAGGTACGGTTTGTGCTGGAAGGCGTTGGCGTCGATATCGCCTTTGCTTAATGCTTCGTTCGGTAGCACGTAGTCGTTGAAGGTGACCAGCTCAACGTCCAGGCCATATTTGTCTTTCGCAACTTTCTGCGCGACTTCTGCAACTTGCTGTTCGGCACCGACAATCACGCCGACTTTAATGTGGTTTGGATCTTTTTCATCCTGACCGCAGCCTACCAGTGCCAGTGATCCAATCAGGGCTCCCACTGCCGCAAAGGTTTTGAGTTTGAACGCCATACCTTATTCCTTCTTCAATTATTTATGTTGTGTTGAACGTTACTTGCGAGTGACAGCCCGGACGATGCGATCGCCTGCGAACTGAATTAAATAAACCAGAATGACCAGCAATACCAGCACCGTATTCATCACCGTTGCGTTATAGCCGATGTAACCATATTGATAGCCAATCTGACCCAAACCACCGGCTCCGACTGCACCACCCATCGCGGAATAACCGACCAGAGTAATCAGGGTGATAGTTGCGGCATTTACCAGACCCGGCAACGCCTCTGGTAACAGCACTTTGCGCACGATCTGCATCGGTGTGGCACCCATTGCGCGGGAGGCTTCAATCAACCCGGTTGGGATCTCCAGCAGGGCGTTTTCGACCATACGGGCAATAAACGGTGCTGCGCCAACTGTCAGCGGAACAATCGCCGCCTGCAAACCAATCGATGTGCCGACAATAATGCGAGTAAACGGAATCATCCATACCAGTAAAATAATGAACGGAATGGAACGGAAAATGTTCACAATCGCAGATACGGTACGATACAACTTCGCGTTAGCAATAATTTGCCCCGGACGTGTGACATAAAGCAGGACGCCAACCGGCAGACCAATCACAAAACCGAAAAAACCGGATACGAAGGTCATTGCCAGCGTTTCCCATACGCCACGAACCAGCAACCACATCATCGGCTCAGACATAACCCAGTACCTCTACTTTTACATGGTGTTCTTGCAGCCAGGCAATGGCGGCTTGCGTATCTTGTTGTGTACCGTGCATTTCGGTCAGCATGATGCCGAACTTAACGCCTCCGGCGTAATCCATCTGCGCGCTAATAATGTTGTTATTAACGTTGAAACGACGTGCAGTTTCAGAAAGCAACGGGGCATCTACTGACTGACCGGTAAACTCCAGGCGCAGCATGGGGACACAATCAGTGAACGGCTCCGCTTGCAGACGTTCCTGATAATCTTCCGGGATATCCAGATGCAGGGTCGACTGAATAAATTTCTGTGCCAGCGGCGTTTTCGGATGCGAGAACACTTCACTTACTGTGTCTTGCTCGATCAACTCACCATTGCTGATAACCGCCACGCAATCACAAATACGCTTCACAACGTCCATTTCGTGGGTGATTAACAGAATCGTCAAACCCAGACGGCGGTTGATGTCTTTCAGCAGTTCGAGAATAGAACGCGTGGTTGCCGGGTCCAGTGCGCTGGTGGCCTCATCGCACAGCAACACTTTGGGATTGCTGGCTAATGCGCGAGCAATCGCCACACGCTGTTTCTGCCCACCGGAAAGATTCGACGGGTAGCTATCATGTTTGTCGCCAAGACCAACCAGCGCCAGTAATTCCGTCACGCGACGTTTGATCTCCTCTTTTGGCGTGTTGTCCAGCTCCAGCGGCAGTGCCACGTTACCAAAAACAGTACGCGAAGAGAGCAGGTTAAAGTGCTGGAAAATCATGCCAATATGACGGCGCGCTTTGGTCAACTCGGATTCTGACAGCGTGGTCAGTTCCTGGCCATCGACCAGAACGCTACCCTCGGTTGGGCGCTCCAGCAGGTTTACACAACGGATAAGCGTACTCTTACCCGCGCCAGAGGCACCGATAACGCCATAAATTTGTCCGGCTGGCACATGCAGACTGACGTTGTTTAACGCCTGGATAGTGCGGGTGCCCTGGTGGAACACTTTGGTGATATTCGAAAGTTTTATCATTGATTATTTATTATCGTCATTAAGTTAGTCGTGGCATTTCGACTGCCTGATACGGTCAAAGCCGTCAATGAAATGGATGTTAAGGCATCCAGACGTCTAAATCAATCAGGTTTATACGAAGAGCACTTTCTTGCAGGTCGAAACATGCGATACTAGCGGCACATGCCTTATTAAGGAGCTATAAAAGGTGGCGAAGAGCGTACCCGCAATTTTTCTTGACCGTGACGGCACCATTAATGTCGATCACGGCTATGTCCATGAGATCGATAACTTTGAATTTATCGACGGTGTCATTGACGCCATGCGTGAGCTTAAAAAAATGGGCTTTGCGCTGGTGGTGGTAACGAACCAGTCTGGTATTGCGCGCGGCAAATTTACTGAAGCGCAGTTTGAAACGCTGACCGAGTGGATGGACTGGTCGCTGGCGGACCGTGATGTCGATCTGGATGGCATCTATTATTGCCCGCATCATCCGCAGGGCAGTGTTGAAGAGTTTCGCCAGGTCTGCGATTGCCGTAAACCACATCCAGGAATGCTTTTGTCAGCACGCGATTATTTGCATATTGATATGGCCGCTTCTTATATGGTGGGCGATAAATTAGAAGATATGCAGGCAGCGGCTGCGGCGAACGTGGGAACAAAAGTGCTGGTGCGTACGGGGAAACCTGTTACCCCTGAAGCTGAAAATGCAGCGGATTGGGTGTTAAATAGCCTGGCAGACCTGCCGCAAGCGATAAAAAAGCAGCAAAAATCGGCGTAACGATTAAAAGATGAGCGGTTGAAATAAAAATGCATTTTTCCGCTTGTCTTCCTGAAACGACTCCCTATAATGCGCCTCCATCGACACGGCGGATGTGAATCATTTCACACAAACAGCCGGTTCGGTTGAAGAGAAAAAATCCTGAAATTCAGGGTTGACTCTGAAAGAGGAAAGCGTAATATACGCCACCTCGCGACAGTGAGCTGAAAGCTGCGTCGCAACTGCTCTTTAACAATTTATCAGACAATCTGTGTGGGCACTCGAAGATACGGATTCTTAACGTCGCAAGACGCTAAATGAATACCAAGTCTCAAGAGTGAACACGTAATTCATTACGAAGTTTAATTCTTTGAGCATCAAACTTTTAAATTGAAGAGTTTGATCATGGCTCAGATTGAACGCTGGCGGCAGGCCTAACACATGCAAGTCGAACGGTAACAGAAAGAAGCTTGCTTCTTTGCTGACGAGTGGCGGACGGGTGAGTAATGTCTGGGAAACTGCCCGATGGAGGGGGATAACTACTGGAAACGGTAGCTAATACCGCATAACGTCGCAAGACCAAAGAGGGGGACCTTCGGGCCTCTTGCCATCGGATGTGCCCAGATGGGATTAGCTAGTAGGCGGGGTAACGGCCCACCTAGGCGACGATCTCTAGCTGGTCTGAGAGGATGACCAGCCACACTGGAACTGAGACACGGTCCAGACTCCTACGGGAGGCAGCAGTGGGGAATATTGCACAATGGGCGCAAGCCTGATGCAGCCATGCCGCGTGTATGAAGAAGGCCTTCGGGTTGTAAAGTACTTTCAGCTGGGAGGAAGGGAGTAAAGTTAATACCTTTGCTCATTGACGTTACCCGCAGAAGAAGCACCGGCTAACTCCGTGCCAGCAGCCGCGGTAATACGGAGGGTGCAAGCGTTAATCGGAATTACTGGGCGTAAAGCGCACGCAGGCGGTTTGTTAAGTCAGATGTGAAATCCCCGGGCTCAACCTGGGAACTGCATCTGATACTGGCAAGCTTGAGTCTCGTAGAGGGGGGTAGAATTCCAGGTGTAGCGGTGAAATGCGTAGAGATCTGGAGGAATACCGGTGGCGAAGGCGGCCCCCTGGACGAAGACTGACGCTCAGGTGCGAAAGCGTGGGGAGCAAACAGGATTAGATACCCTGGTAGTCCACGCCGTAAACGATGTCGACTTGGAGGTTGTGCCCTTGAGGCGTGGCTTCCGGAGCTAACGCGTTAAGTCGACCGCCTGGGGAGTACGGCCGCAAGGTTAAAACTCAAATGAATTGACGGGGGCCCGCACAAGCGGTGGAGCATGTGGTTTAATTCGATGCAACGCGAAGAACCTTACCTGGTCTTGACATCCACAGAACATTCCAGAGATGGGATGGTGCCTTCGGGAACTGTGAGACAGGTGCTGCATGGCTGTCGTCAGCTCGTGTTGTGAAATGTTGGGTTAAGTCCCGCAACGAGCGCAACCCTTATCCTTTGTTGCCAGCGGTCCGGCCGGGAACTCAAAGGAGACTGCCAGTGATAAACTGGAGGAAGGTGGGGATGACGTCAAGTCATCATGGCCCTTACGACCAGGGCTACACACGTGCTACAATGGCGCATACAAAGAGAAGCGACCTCGCGAGAGCAAGCGGACCTCATAAAGTGCGTCGTAGTCCGGATTGGAGTCTGCAACTCGACTCCATGAAGTCGGAATCGCTAGTAATCGTGGATCAGAATGCCACGGTGAATACGTTCCCGGGCCTTGTACACACCGCCCGTCACACCATGGGAGTGGGTTGCAAAAGAAGTAGGTAGCTTAACCTTCGGGAGGGCGCTTACCACTTTGTGATTCATGACTGGGGTGAAGTCGTAACAAGGTAACCGTAGGGGAACCTGCGGTTGGATCACCTCCTTACCTTAAAGAAGCGTTCTTTGAAGTGCTCACACAGATTGTCTGATGAAAATGAGCAGTAAAACCTCTACAGGCTTGTAGCTCAGGTGGTTAGAGCGCACCCCTGATAAGGGTGAGGTCGGTGGTTCAAGTCCACTCAGGCCTACCAAATTTGCACCGCAAATTTGAAGAGGTTTTGACTACATGTTATGGGGCTATAGCTCAGCTGGGAGAGCGCCTGCTTTGCACGCAGGAGGTCTGCGGTTCGATCCCGCATAGCTCCACCATCTCTGTAGTGATTAAATAAAAAATACTTCAGAGTGTACCTGCAAAGGTTCACTGCGAAGTTTTGCTCTTTAAAAATCTGGATCAAGCTGAAAATTGAAACACTGAATAGTCGAAAGATTATTCGTGAGTCTCTCAAATTTTCGCAACACGATGATGGTTCGAAAGAAACATCTTCGGGTTGTGAGGTTAAGCGACTAAGCGTACACGGTGGATGCCCTGGCAGTCAGAGGCGATGAAGGACGTGCTAATCTGCGATAAGCGTCGGTAAGGTGATATGAACCGTTATAACCGGCGATTTCCGAATGGGGAAACCCAGTGTGATTCGTCACACTATCATTAACTGAATCCATAGGTTAATGAGGCGAACCGGGGGAACTGAAACATCTAAGTACCCCGAGGAAAAGAAATCAACCGAGATTCCCCCAGTAGCGGCGAGCGAACGGGGAGGAGCCCAGAGCCTGAATCAGTGTGTGTGTTAGTGGAAGCGTCTGGAAAGGCGTGCGATACAGGGTGACAGCCCCGTACACAAAAATGCACATGCTGTGAGCTCGATGAGTAGGGCGGGACACGTGGTATCCTGTCTGAATATGGGGGGACCATCCTCCAAGGCTAAATACTCCTGACTGACCGATAGTGAACCAGTACCGTGAGGGAAAGGCGAAAAGAACCCCGGCGAGGGGAGTGAAAAAGAACCTGAAACCGTGTACGTACAAGCAGTGGGAGCCTCTTTAATGGGGTGACTGCGTACCTTTTGTATAATGGGTCAGCGACTTATATTCTGTAGCAAGGTTAACCGAATAGGGGAGCCGAAGGGAAACCGAGTCTTAACTGGGCGTTAAGTTGCAGGGTATAGACCCGAAACCCGGTGATCTAGCCATGGGCAGGTTGAAGGTTGGGTAACACTAACTGGAGGACCGAACCGACTAATGTTGAAAAATTAGCGGATGACTTGTGGCTGGGGGTGAAAGGCCAATCAAACCGGGAGATAGCTGGTTCTCCCCGAAAGCTATTTAGGTAGCGCCTCGTGAATTCATCTCCGGGGGTAGAGCACTGTTTCGGCAAGGGGGTCATCCCGACTTACCAACCCGATGCAAACTGCGAATACCGGAGAATGTTATCACGGGAGACACACGGCGGGTGCTAACGTCCGTCGTGAAGAGGGAAACAACCCAGACCGCCAGCTAAGGTCCCAAAGTCATGGTTAAGTGGGAAACGATGTGGGAAGGCCCAGACAGCCAGGATGTTGGCTTAGAAGCAGCCATCATTTAAAGAAAGCGTAATAGCTCACTGGTCGAGTCGGCCTGCGCGGAAGATGTAACGGGGCTAAACCATGCACCGAAGCTGCGGCAGCGACACTATGTGTTGTTGGGTAGGGGAGCGTTCTGTAAGCCGTTGAAGGTGTGCTGTGAGGCATGCTGGAGGTATCAGAAGTGCGAATGCTGACATAAGTAACGATAAAGCGGGTGAAAAGCCCGCTCGCCGGAAGACCAAGGGTTCCTGTCCAACGTTAATCGGGGCAGGGTGAGTCGACCCCTAAGGCGAGGCCGAAAGGCGTAGTCGATGGGAAACAGGTTAATATTCCTGTACTTGGTGTTACTGCGAAGGGGGGACGGAGAAGGCTATGTTGGCCGGGCGACGGTTGTCCCGGTTTAAGCGTGTAGGCTGATTTTCCAGGCAAATCCGGAGAATCAAGGCTGAGGCGTGATGACGAGGCACTACGGTGCTGAAGCAACAAATGCCCTGCTTCCAGGAAAAGCCTCTAAGCATCAGGTAACATCAAATCGTACCCCAAACCGACACAGGTGGTCAGGTAGAGAATACCAAGGCGCTTGAGAGAACTCGGGTGAAGGAACTAGGCAAAATGGTGCCGTAACTTCGGGAGAAGGCACGCTGATATGTAGGTGAAGCGACTTGCTCGTGGAGCTGAAATCAGTCGAAGATACCAGCTGGCTGCAACTGTTTATTAAAAACACAGCACTGTGCAAACACGAAAGTGGACGTATACGGTGTGACGCCTGCCCGGTGCCGGAAGGTTAATTGATGGGGTCAGCCGCAAGGCGAAGCTCTTGATCGAAGCCCCGGTAAACGGCGGCCGTAACTATAACGGTCCTAAGGTAGCGAAATTCCTTGTCGGGTAAGTTCCGACCTGCACGAATGGCGTAATGATGGCCAGGCTGTCTCCACCCGAGACTCAGTGAAATTGAACTCGCTGTGAAGATGCAGTGTACCCGCGGCAAGACGGAAAGACCCCGTGAACCTTTACTATAGCTTGACACTGAACATTGAGCCTTGATGTGTAGGATAGGTGGGAGGCTTTGAAGTGTGGACGCCAGTCTGCATGGAGCCGACCTTGAAATACCACCCTTTAATGTTTGATGTTCTAACGTTGACCCGTGATCCGGGTTGCGGACAGTGTCTGGTGGGTAGTTTGACTGGGGCGGTCTCCTCCTAAAGAGTAACGGAGGAGCACGAAGGTTGGCTAATCCTGGTCGGACATCAGGAGGTTAGTGCAATGGCATAAGCCAGCTTGACTGCGAGCGTGACGGCGCGAGCAGGTGCGAAAGCAGGTCATAGTGATCCGGTGGTTCTGAATGGAAGGGCCATCGCTCAACGGATAAAAGGTACTCCGGGGATAACAGGCTGATACCGCCCAAGAGTTCATATCGACGGCGGTGTTTGGCACCTCGATGTCGGCTCATCACATCCTGGGGCTGAAGTAGGTCCCAAGGGTATGGCTGTTCGCCATTTAAAGTGGTACGCGAGCTGGGTTTAGAACGTCGTGAGACAGTTCGGTCCCTATCTGCCGTGGGCGCTGGAGAACTGAGGGGGGCTGCTCCTAGTACGAGAGGACCGGAGTGGACGCATCACTGGTGTTCGGGTTGTCATGCCAATGGCACTGCCCGGTAGCTAAATGCGGAAGAGATAAGTGCTGAAAGCATCTAAGCACGAAACTTGCCCCGAGATGAGTTCTCCCTGAGACTTTAAGTCTCCTGAAGGAACGTTGAAGACGACGACGTTGATAGGCCGGGTGTGTAAGCGCAGCGATGCGTTGAGCTAACCGGTACTAATGAACCGTGAGGCTTAACCTTACAACGCCGAAGATGTTTTGGCGGATGAGAGAAGATTTTCAGCCTGATACAGATTAGATTAGCCGGCGAAAGCGGGTTAATAAACAGAATTTGCCTGGCGGAGATAGCGCGGTGGTCCCACCTGACCCCATGCCGAACTCAGAAGTGAAACGCCGTAGCGCCGATGGTAGTGTGGGGTCTCCCCATGCGAGAGTAGGGAACTGCCAGGCATCAAATTTAGCAGTAAGCCGGTCATAAAACTGGTGGTTGTAAAAGAATTCGGTGGAGCGGTAGTTCAGTCGGTTAGAATACCTGCCTGTCACGCAGGGGGTCGCGGGTTCGAGTCCCGTCCGTTCCGCCACTTATTAAGAAGCCTCGAGTTAACGCTCGAGGTTTTTTTTCGTCTGCAATTTCATTATTGCCAGAATCGCAAAAATCCTCTGCATTTTACGCTCTTTTTCCGCAACAATCTGAAGTCCATAATCATCTCAGTTAACGAACATATCATTAAAAGAGGCATATTATGGCTATCCCTGCATTTGGTTTAGGTACTTTCCGTCTGAAGGATGACGTTGTTATTGCATCAGTAAAAACCGCGCTGGAACTTGGCTATCGCGCAATTGATACCGCACAAATCTATGATAACGAAGCTGCTGTAGGTCAGGCGATTGCAGAAAGCGGCATACCACGTAATGAACTCTATATCACCACTAAAATCTGGATTGAAAATCTCAGCAAAGACAAACTGATCCCGAGTTTGAAGGATAGTCTGCAAAAATTACGTACCGATTATGTCGATCTGACACTGATCCATTGGCCATCACCAAATGATGCGGTATCAGTAGAAGAGTTTATGCAGGCGCTGCTGGAAGCGAAAAAACAAGGGCTGACGCGTGAGATCGGTATTTCCAACTTCACCATCCCGTTGATGGAAAAAGCGATTACTGCTGTTGGCGCTGAAAACATCGCCACCAACCAGATTGAGCTCTCTCCTTATCTGCAAAACCATAAAGTGGTCGATTGGGCTAAACAGCACGACATTCATATTACCTCCTACATGACGCTGGCTTATGGGAAGGCATTGAAAGATGAGGTTATTGCTCGTATCGCCGCGAAACACAATGCGACTCCGGCACAAGTGATTCTGGCATGGGCGATGGGGGAAGGTTACTCGGTTATTCCTTCTTCTACTAAACGCGAAAATCTGGAGAGTAACCTGCAGGCAGTAAATTTACAGCTTGATGCCGAAGACAAAAAAGCGATCGCCACGCTGGATTGCAACGACCGCCTCGTAAGTCCGGAAGGTCTGGCTCCTGAATGGGATTAAACTTCTCTGACAGCTCCTCCGGGAGCTGTTTTTATATGCTCACTAAGGAAATCGATAAAGGCTCGTATACGGGTGCTCACTGCACGGTCGCTGTAATAAACGGCGCTGAAAGGCATTTCCACTGGCAGTACTCTATCTGCCATTAACTCTACCAGTTCACCACGTGCAATTTCTTTGTCGATCATATAGTCAGACAAACACGCGATCCCGTTGCCACTCAGGCAAAGCTGTTTCAGCGTTTCCCCGCTATTGGATGACAAACCGTACTTCACCTCATGTAATTGCCCATCGCTACAGGCTATCGGCCAGGTATTGAGGGAGGCTGGTTCAGTGAATCCCAGGCAAACATGCTGCTTTAAATCGTCGATAGTTTCTGGCTTCCCGTGGCGGGCAATATAATCGGGGGAGGCGATAATTTTTCGATAGCTGTTAAACAACGGTCTGGCTCGGAGGCTGGAATCCGTTAATGCGCCGGCGCGAATCGCAACATCCACTTTTCTTTCAATCAAATTAATAATGGTTTCGGAGGAGACTAGCGATAAAGTAACTTCCGGATAGCGTTCACGAAATGGTTTAATCAACGGCATCAGAAAGTGCAATATCACGGGGGTCGCGGCATCGATTCGTAACAGTCCGCGTGGCGTATTACGTGTCTCCATGATTTCTGATTCTGCTGCGGCCATTTCCTGCAAAATCGACTGCACACGCCGAAAATAACGTTCCCCTTCCTCCGTCAGGCTAAGTTGCCGCGTGGTGCGATTAAGCAGGCTAACGCCAAGTTTCATCTCCAGATTTTTCACCGCCCGGCTTACCGCAGAGTTCGCTTGTCCTAATTGTTCTGCCGCCCGGCTAAAACTTCCGCTTTCGACTACCGAAACAAAAATGGCGAGTTCTTCCGACGTGGCTTTCATTTTTGCTCCTGTTGCAAAATATAAAAGAGATTTTGAATTTATTTGTTATTAAACCATTCGGACAGGTGATAAGTCATCCGATTTAATGATCATCAATGATGAGCCAAATTCTGTCCGATGTAAGCACTTGCTTACATAACAATATACAATTGCTCGTTGAAAGAGTGAGCTAAAATCCCTATAACAGTAGAACCCTCCCGAGTGCGGAAGGGTTGACGTAATAGAGGTTTCAAAGTCAAAAGTGCGAAAAAACACCTATGCCATGCGCTATGTTGCCGGACAACCTGCGGAAAGGATCTTACCGCCAGGGTCTTTTGCGAGCATCGGCCAGGCATTACCCCCCGGAGAGCCGTTAAGTACCGAAGAGCGTATTCGGATCCTGGTGTGGAACATTTACAAACAGCAACGTGCTGAATGGTTGTCGGTACTGAAAAATTACGGCAAAGATGCGCATCTGGTGTTATTGCAGGAAGCGCAAACAACACCAGAGTTAGTGCAGTTTGCGACCGCTAACTATCTCGCCGCTGATCAGGTGCCTGCTTTCGTACTGCCACAACATCCTTCCGGTGTTATGACGCTTTCGGCGGCGCATCCTGTTTATTGCTGCCCGTTACGTGAACGAGAACCTATTTTGCGTCTGGCAAAGTCGGCGCTGGTGACGGTCTACCCATTGCCAGATACGCGTTTATTGATGGTGGTGAATATTCATGCCGTTAACTTCAGCCTGGGCGTGGATGTCTATAGTAAGCAGTTACTTCCTATTGGCGATCAGATAGCCCACCACAGCGGCCCGGTCATTATGGCGGGAGATTTCAATGCCTGGAGCCGTAGAAGGATGAATGCCTTATACCGCTTTGCGCGGGAAATGTCGCTGCGTCAGGTGCGTTTTACTGATGATCAACGCCGTCGGGCGTTTGGTCGTCCGCTCGACTTTGTTTTCTACCGTGGGCTGAATGTTAGTGAAGCTTCCGTACTGGTTACGCGCGCTTCCGATCACAATCCGCTACTCGTTGAATTCGGTCCCGGCAAGCCTGATAAATAAGGTATGTCAGGTCTGCCACAGGGCAGACCAATGTTTGGCGCTGCCCTTTAATACTCAAACAACTAAAGGACAGCGCAATGACAACACAATCGTAAGCGGCTCGTCAGAACCGTATTGATATTTACTGAGAGCTCAGATCAACTTTCCAGGGCAACAGATCGCGTACCCGGTTTGCCGGCCAGTCCTGGATATGTTCAATGACGTAACGCAGCCACTTTTCTGGCTCCACATTGTTCAGACGGCATGTGCCGATCAGCGAGTACAACACCGCCGCATGTTCACCACCGCTGTCGGAACCCGCGAACATCCAGTTTTTCCGGCCTACGGCCACTCCCCGTAAGGCGTTCTCTGCGATGTTGTTGTCGATTTCCACCCAGCCATTACTGCAGTACACGTTCAGTGCATCCCACTGTTTCAGCAGGTATGCGAACGCTTTTGCCGTATCTGAGTGACGCGACAGTGTTTTCATCTGTTGCTGTATCCAGTCATACAGTGACTGCATCAGTGGCGCGGCTCTGGCTTTTCTTGCCGCCAGACGCTGTTCTGCTGAACAGCCCCGGACCTCTGCCTCGATGGCATACAGTTCACCGATACGCTGCAGGGCTTCCGTGGTGATGTAGGTGGGCGCTCTTGCATGCACATCGTGGATTTTTCTCCGGGCATGAGCCATACACGCGGCTTCCGTTATTCTGCCGGATTCGTATAACGCCCGGTAACCACCGTAAGCATCGGCCTGAAGCACACCGCTGTAACCGGCCAGGTGATTTTGTGGATGGATACCTTTCCGGTCCGGACTGTACGCGAACCAGACCGCCGGGGGCATCTGTGAACCGGCGTTACGGTCATCACGGACGTAGACCCACAGCCGGGCTGTCCGGGTTTTACCGCTGCCCGGCTCCTGGACCGGGACGGGGATATCATCAGCATGGACTTTACCGGGCATCAGCACATACTGGCGCAGGACGTCATACAGCGGCTCCAGCAGTTCAGCAACAGCACCTGTCCAGCGCCCCAGTGTGGCACGGCTCAGCTCCACTCCCTGACGACGGTATATTTCTGACTGGCGGTATAACGGCAGATGGTCTGCATATTTCCCGGTGACAACATGGGCCAGAAGCCCCGCTCCGGCATAACTGCGTGCAATGGGTTTTGAAGGTACTGGTGCCTGCACGATATGGTCGCACCGGCAACAGGCCTGTTTCGGACGTTGTGTTTCGATAACCTTAAAGGCGCTGCTGATAAGCTCCAGTTGCTCTGACACATCACATCCCAGAGAACTGAGTTCACCACCACAGGCAGGACAGCATTCCTCTTCCGGCCGGATAACCCGGGTTTCACGGGGAAGTGAGGCCGGTAACGGTTTACGGGCTGAAGACTGGCGCAGGGCGGATGGCAGTACCGGGTCATATTGCTCACCCAGCGTTTCCGCCATTTCTTCCTGAAGTGCGCTGATTCGCTCCTGTGCTTCCTGTATCTGCCGTTCGGTTTTTGCACGAAGTTTTTCTGAGCTTTTACCGAACTGCATACGTTGCAGTTTCGCAACCAGCGCCTTCAGCCGGTTGATTTCGGAAGCATAAGCCGCCACCCGCTGTGAGAGCAGGCGGTTGTATTCAGCCATCTGGCGGATGGTGTCCTGTTGCGTCTGCAACAGTGCCCGCAGGCGGGCGTTCTCATGAGCAAGTGAGGTGTCCATATCCTCACTTTACAACGGGTTATATGCGGATTCCAGCGCGTTCCGTTCGTTTCGGGTGCTTCCAGTTGATACCTTCAAGAAGCATGGATAACTGAGCCGGAGTAAGGTGCACCTTGCCGTCACGGGTGACTGGCCAGACGAAGCGGCCCCGCTCCAGGCGTTTGGTGAAGAGGCACAGTCCGTCACTGTCAGCCCACAACACTTTTATCTGGTCACCCCGGCGTCCGCGGAAGATGAACAGGTGTCCGGAGAACGGGTCATCCTTCAGGACGTTCTGAACTTTTGATGCCAGGCCGTTAAAGCCATTTCGCATATCGGTGATACCTGCAACCAGCCAGATACGCGAACCTGCAGGGAGAGATATCATCAGTGGCTGCTCCCTTTTATTTCGCGGATAAGTGTCTGTAATAACGCCGGCGTCAGTTTACCTTTAAGCCTGAGAGTTCCGGCCGGCAGAACCAGCTCACAACACAGACTGTCGGACGGTGTATTTATCTGCTCTGGTTCCTGTGCGGGGGCCGGGATTTTATTATCCGGCTCCGGCGTTAACGTCACGGGAAGCAGTGCCGGCATATTTTTTCCGGAAGGCAGCAGGCCACCTTTCCGGTATTGATGGCGCCAGTTGAAGAGCAGGTTATCGTTGATTCCGTTTTCCCGGGCGATCTGCGCCACACAGGCTCCGGGCTGCAGTGACTGCTCCACTAAGGCGATTTTAAACTCATAAGGGAAGTTGGGCCGCCGGGGACGTTTTTTTACCACGGGGGCTTCGGATATAACGGTGCTTTCAGGACGTACGACTGGTACCGTGGAAAATTGTCCGTAAAGGCAGGCATCAAGTTCCTGCTCCGACATGCCTGCGGGCAAAGGCCACGAAAGGCCAGCTCTCCGAAAGCGCACGAACATACTACAAACTGTTGATTTTGGTACACCCAGGCGACGCCCGGCCACAACCCGGGGTAAATGTTCTTCAAAGTGAAGACGTAAAGCTTCAGTGATTCAGGTCCGGTGTTTCATACGATAGTGTCCATTAAAAATGATGGACATTATTTTTGTAGAGCCGGAGGAAACAGACCAGACGGTTTAAATGAGCCGGTTACACACAATCCCACCATGACCATGTAGAAAAGCAGTTTAGCTCGCAGGCCAGTGAGTATTTAACCAGTACCGTGCATGCATCCGGGCGAGACTTGCAGCGTCTGGCTGCGCGTCTGGCCGGATATCCTGAAGCTTGCGTGCTTGATATGGGCTGTGGAGCAGGACATGCCAGCTTTGTCGCGGCGCAAAATGTGCAGGCGGTGGTGGCGTATGATTTATCTTCACAAATGCTGGATGTTGTTACACAAGCGGCCAATGCACGGCAACTGACAAATATCACTACTCGCAAGGGATATGCTGAATGCCTGCCATTTGCCGATCGCTCTTTTGATATTGTTATCAGTCGTTATTCTGCCCATCACTGGCATGATGTCGGTGCGGCACTGCGTGAAGTGAATCGGGTACTGAAGCCCGGTGGTCTGTTGATTGTGATGGATGTGATGTCACCGGGTCATTCGGTGCGCGATATTTGGTTACAGACGGTAGAAGCGTTACGTGATACTTCTCACGTGCGCAACTACTCCAGCGGCGAATGGTTGGCGTTAGTCAATGAAGCCAGTCTGGTTGTTGATAACTTGATCACCGATAAATTGCCGCTGGAATTTTCTTCGTGGGTCGCGAGAATGCGCACGCCAGAAGTATTAGCAGACGCTATTCGTGTTTACCAACAGAGCGCATCTACAGAGGTGAAAACGTATTTTGCCTTGCAGAATGATGGCTCTTTCACCAGTGATACTATTATGATTGAAGCTCATAAAGCGGCATAAATAAAAAAGGCACCGGGGGAATCGAGCCTGTTTAAGATTCTGTGTAAATGCCTTTTCTCAGAAGTGACCGTCCAGGCGGTCACCGAACTCGATAATAAAGCGGCTCATTGCCATTCGCCAGTCCTTCAACGGCATCGTCCATTTCTGGGACGCAGACTGGATTGCCAGCCACACCACTTTTTTCACCGAGTCGTCTGTCGGGAACACTTTACGCTTTTTGAGCGCATGGCGGATCACGCTGTTTAGCGACTCGATGGCATTCGTCGTATAGATCACTTTGCGGATGTCCGTTGGATAAGCGAAGAACGTGGCAAGATTCGGCCAGTTAGCCTGCCAGCTTCGGCTTATCTGAGGATAGCGACAGTCCCAGGCCGCAGCGAACGCTTCCAGTGCCTGCTGGCCTGCCTCTTCCGTGGGAGCCTGATAAATCGCTTTCAGGTCGCGAGTGACGGCTTTGTAGTCCTTCCATGACACGAAGCGCAGGCTGTTGCGCACCATATGCACGATGCATAACTGGATGCGGGCCTTCGGATATACTGTGTTGATGGCATCCGGGAAGCCTTTCAGGCCATCCACACAGGCGATGAGGATATCGTTCAGACCGCGGTTTTTCAGTTCAGTCAGCACATTGAGCCAGAACTTCGCCCCTTCATTTTCGGCCAGCCACATACCCAGCAGTTCTTTCTGACCTTCGATATTGATGCCCAGTGCCAGGAACACCGATTTGTTGATGACGCGACTGTCCTGCCGAACTTTCAGGACGATACAGTCAAGATAAACAATGGGGTAAACAGCATCCAGTGGTCGGTTTTGCCATTCTACAACCTGCTCCATCACGGCATCGGTAACCTTTGATATCAGTGCCGGTGAAACATCTGCGTCATACAGTTCTTTGAACGCAGCAGCTATCTCACGGGTGGTCATCCCTTTGGCATACAACGAGAGGATCTGGTTATCCATCCCGGTAATACGGGTCTGATTTTTCTTTACCAGTTGTGGTTCGAAGGTACCGTCACGATCGCGCGGAGTACGCAGTTCCAGTGGACCGTCGCCTGTGATAACGGTCTTTGTGGAAAAACCGTTGCGGGAGTTAGCTCCTGGTCTGGACTGATTTTTCTCATACCCAGGATGGTGTGTCATCTCTGCATTGAGAGCGGCTTCAACGCTGAGCTTTTTCAGCAGCCGATCAAACTGACTGAGGTCTTCAGGGGTTTTGAGGTTTTTGGCCAGTTCGTTAGCCAGAGCCTGTAACTGTTTTTCGTCCATAAATTAACCTTCATTTGATGCTGGATTGAACATATCAAAATCAGGCAATTACACAAATCTATGTACAGGCTCGGGGAATCGGTGCCTTTCTGTTATCTGGTTTGTCAGGAATCTGGCATGTTGTTGTTTTTTACAAACAACGTCAGCTTATCGCCTGGTTGCAGATTCGCAGTGTCGCTGTTCCAGCGCATCACATCTTTGATGTTCACGCCGTGACGCTTAGCAATGCTTGAAAGCGAATCGCCTTTGCGCACACGATACGTAATGCTATCGCTGTTGTTTGCCAGCCGCTGTGCGCTATTACCCGCGCCAATCGTCAGACTTTGGCCGGGTTTCAGCTTAGAACCGCGCAGATTGTTCCACTGCTGCAAATTCTTTGTGCTTACGCCGAGACGTGAAGCGATGCTTGAAAGCGTGTCGCCAGAGCGTACGGTGTAAACACGGCTGTTAAGTGGCGTATTGTCGGCAACCAGTGTTGATTGTACGGCAGCAATTTCGCCTGAAGCCAGAGATTCACGCAGTTGATCTGCATGTTTCTTTGGCACCATCACGTATTGCGGACCACTTGCGCCCAGCGTGGAACCTTTTACGCCAGCGTTGAATGTCTTCAGCTTGCTGACAGAAATTCCCGCCATATCTGCAACCTTCGCCATTTCAACTGGGCTACTCAGGTGTACACGCGCCAGAGCACGGCTTTCATCGGTCGTCGGCAGACGTACGCCATAACGCTTGCTATTCTTGAGAATATCACTCAATGCCAGCATTTTAGGCACGTACTGCTTCGTTTCCTGTGGCAACGGTAACGACCAGAAGTCTGTGGATTTACCACGCGCTTTGTTCGTTTTAATTGCCTTCATGACTCGACCTTCGCCGCTGTTATAAGCCGCTACGGTCAGAAGCCAGTCGCCGTCAAACATTTTGTTCAGACGCTGCATCATGTTCAGCGCAGCCGTTGTTGAAGCAACAACATCGCGACGCGCATCATAATTGCGGGTCTGTTTCAAACCATAATTGCGCCCCGTGCTCGGAATGATCTGCCAGATGCCTGCGGCATTGGCGCCAGACGTTGCGTGAGGATCAAAAGCGCTCTCCACTATGGGTAGTAGTACCAGTTCCATAGGCATGTTACGTTTTTTAACTTGCCCGGCAATCCAGTACATATACGGCTCTGCCCGTAAAGTTACATCGTGGAGATAGCTCTTATTGCGTAAATATTTCTGTTTCTGTTCGCGAATCCGGTCATTTTCCGGAATTCCCATCTTTAGCTCGTCGCCTATGAAAGCCCACAAGTCACCATCTGGCGCGATAGACGTCCCATCGTCCATCCATCGTGCCTGACTTGTAAACTTTGCTGCTTCCCCTTGACCAGCTGCAGAAAGGCTCTGTGCGTGCTGTTGAACGTTACCGGTACTCTGGCAACCTACGAGCAGGACAGAGGCGAGTAATATCGCTTTTGCCTTCATGTGTGTGTCAATAGTTGCTTAAAAGACGACCGATCATAACGGCGAGCGAAGCCAATGACAAGAAAGTTTTATCAGAACCTATCTTTCTTTGACCTTAACCATGCAAAACGCTCTTCAGGTTGTTGCAATAATGTTTCTTTATTAATTACATTAATTAAATCAATATCTTCTGTTCTCAAAAAAACATTAATTTGTCGCTCATTTTTCAGAATTACGGGGAGTGTTATTTGATTTTTTGCCCGTAACTCCTTAACTTTACGATAATAATCATTTATGGACAAATCGTGCGGAAGAATACTCAAGGCAAACTTCATATTTGATAAAGTATATTCATGAGCACAACACACCAATGTATCATCAGGAAGTTCACTTAGTTTTTTAAGTGATTGATACATCTGTGGTGGAGTACCTTCAAATATCCTCCCGCATCCTCCAGAAAACAAAGTATCGCCGCAAAATAGATAAGGATTACTGAAGTAACAGATATGTCCTAAAGTGTGACCTGGTGTAGCAATTACACTAAATTCATGCCCTAAAACGAAGGCAGTATCGCCATCTTTGACTACCTGCGTTGTTCCCTTATCTTGTGTCTCTTCGGGTCCATACACCACAATTTGCGGATACTTTTCTACCAGTTCTTTTACACCGCCAACGTGATCGTGGTGATGGTGAGTGAGGAAAATCGCTACTGGTTGCCAGTTGTTATCTGAAATCGCCTTTAATACAGGTTCTGCCTCTCCCGGATCGACAATCAGGCAACGACCTGCTTCATCAGACAAAACCCAGATGTAATTGTCATCAAAGGCGGAAATACTGTTAAGATTCATAGATTACCTCTCAGTGCGAAACGGAAGGTTGTGATGAAACCGGCAAGGAACCCTCAAACTGTCGTGGCTCCTGATTGCTGGGGCGATTTGCCCTGGGGAGAGCTTTATCGCAAGGCGCTGGAGCGTCAGCTCAACCCATGGTTCGCTAAAATGTATGGTTTTCATCTGCTTAAGATTGGCAATTTAAGCGCAGAAATCAATTGCGAAGCGTGCGCGGTTTCTCATCAAGTGAATGTTTCTGCACAAGGAACGCCCGTACAAGTGCAGGTGGATCCGCTTCATCTTCCTTTTGCCGATAAATCCGTCGATGTTTGTCTACTGGCGCATACGTTGCCGTGGTGCACTGACCCGCATCGTTTATTACGCGAAGCCGATAGGGTATTGATTGATGATGGTTGGCTGGTTATTACTGGCTTCAATCCCATCAGTTTAATGGGATTACGTAAACTTGTGCCGGTATTGCGAAAAACATCGCCCTATAATAGACGGATGTTTACCCTGATGCGGCAACTGGACTGGCTTTCTTTGTTGAATTTTGAAGTAGTGCATGCCAGCCGTTTCCATGTTCTCCCGTGGAACAAATATGGTGGAAAACTATTGAGCACGCATATTCCTGCGCTTGGTTGCTTACAACTTATTGTTGCCCGGAAACGGACTATTCCTCTAACGCTCAACCCGATGAAACAGAGCAAAAACAAACCGCGAATTCGCCAGGCGGTTGGTGCCACCCGGCAATTTCGTAAGCCGCAGGCTTAAACTTCGGCTTGATAGCCCGTATCTTCCAGCGTGGGATTCATCGCTGCTGTGCGAGCCAGTTCATCGCAACGTTCGTTTTCCGGATGCCCGGCATGGCCTTTAACCCATTCCCATTTGATTTGATGCTGACCCAACGCGGCATCGAGACGTTGCCAGAGATCGACATTTTTTACCGGTTTTTTGTCTGCGGTTTTCCAGCCCCGTTTTTTCCAGTTATGGATCCACTGGGTGATCCCCTGGCGGACATACTGGCTGTCGGTACTCAAAATGACTTCGCAATGTTCTTTTAACGCTTCCAGCGCGACAATAGCAGCCATCAACTCCATACGGTTGTTGGTGGTGCGGGTGTAGCCTGCGCTAAAGGTTTTTTCGCGTCCGCGATAGCGTAAAATAGCGCCATAACCACCCGGCCCGGGATTACCCAGACATGAACCATCGGTGAAAATTTCTACCTGTTTAAGCATCTCTGGTAGACTTCCTGTAATTGAATCGAACTGTAAAAAGACAAGTCTGACATAAATGACCGCTATGAGCACTGCAATTACACGCCAGATCGTTCTCGATACCGAAACCACCGGTATGAACCAGATTGGCGCGCACTATGAAGGCCACAAGATTATTGAGATTGGTGCCGTTGAAGTGGTGAACCGTCGTCTGACGGGCAATAACTTCCACGTTTATCTGAAGCCCGATCGGCTGGTAGACCCGGAAGCCTTTGGCGTACACGGTATTGCCGATGAATTTTTGCTTGATAAGCCCACGTTTGCCGACGTAGCTGATGAGTTTATGGACTATATCCGCGGCGCGGAGCTGGTGATCCATAACGCAGCGTTCGATATCGGCTTTATGGACTACGAGTTTTCGCTGCTCAAGCGCGATATTCCAAAGACCAATACCTTCTGTAAGGTAACCGATAGCCTTGCGGTAGCGAGGAAAATGTTTCCTGGCAAGCGCAACAGCCTCGATGCGTTATGCGCTCGCTATGAAATAGATAACAGTAAGCGTACGCTGCACGGGGCATTACTCGATGCTCAGATCCTGGCGGAAGTTTATCTGGCGATGACCGGTGGTCAAACGTCGATGGCTTTTGCGATGGAAGGAGAGACACAGCAGCAACAAGGCGAAGCGACAATTCAGCGTATTGTGCGCCAGGCAAGTAAGTTACGCGTTGTTTTTGCGACAGATGAAGAGCTTGCAGCGCATGAAGCCCGTCTTGATCTGGTGCAGAAGAAGGGCGGAAGCTGCCTCTGGCGGGCATAATTATCCGTTGAAGGCGCTAAAAATAGCACGTTGGGCGATTTTTGCAGCAAACGATTCAAAAGATGAGAAAAACCGTTGACGAAGAACGAGGCAGTCCGTAATATTCGCCTCGTTCCCAACGGAACACAACGCGGAGCGGTAGTTCAGTCGGTTAGAATACCTGCCTGTCACGCAGGGGGGCGCGGGTTCGAGTCCCGTCCGTTCCGCCAGTATTCAGAAAGCCCGAATCAGTAATGATTCGGGCTTTCGTCGTTTTGGACGCTGAGGGAATTTGTTGCCCCAGAATTAAAACGGATATGATTTAAAAAATGGCCACATAATATAATGGCCAGCCGTTATACATTCCGTCCATTTCTGTTATTCCAGCGCATCCCATTTCTCCAGCAGTTCTGCTGGAATTTCATTTATTACCTCCGAGAAGCGTTTTCCAATCAGCCGTTCCGCCTGGCGCAGCAAGGGAATAGTCGGGCTGCTCGGTTCGCTGTGCTCAAACCATCGACGTATAACTCGTAAACGTTCCAGCGCGTCGTTCCGGTCACGGATCTGCCGGGGTTCTGCGCCGGGCAGCGGAGATATTCCCACCGCAGTATGTACCGGTGGCACAACGTGCTCTGCCTGTATCTGTTCAGTATGATCGATGGCGGCGTTCTCCGGCTGTTCAGCCTGCGGTTGCGGCGGGATCTCCGGCGTGGTGCTCTGCACCGCTCCTGGCAATAGGGCCAGCAATTGTGTAAGACGCGAAAAGTCCGGGGCATGATCATTCAGCGTTGCACGCGCATGACATTGCAGGCGCTCTGTGGTTTCCGAGGCCTGGCGAAAGGCATCCAGCGGCAGTGCGCCTTGAGCTTCCAGGTCGGCCAGTTGCTGGCGTACTGATTCTGGTGCCAGCGCATCCGTCGGGCGTGATGCAGACAGCGAACGCTCCACATCCCGTACCTGAAGGCGCATAGCAGCATTGTTTGACAGCATAATGCCACGAATATCCGCCATTACTCCTTCGTGGTCCAGCAGCGCCGACAGCGCGTTACTGCGTGCTACTGTAGCATCTTCGGCGGTGATATCTTCAGTCGCGAGCAGTTGTGGATGGATGGTGTCCGGGTACGTGGCGCACAGCATTTCCAGTAAGGTAAATGCCTCCGCCAGCCCTCTGGCACCGGCCTGCTGGATACGGCAGCGCAGCAGGACAACCAGAATACGGATATCTTTACTGCGCGTCAGCAGGCGGCGGGCATCCCGCTCAAGCTCCGCCCAGTTAATGGTTTCCGGCGTACTGACAAAATCGCCGTATTGCGCTTCTTCACGCGGCGTTGCGCGGGTGAACAGCAGTAGGTATTCAGGATCGTACTCCAGATCCGGGCCACATGGGCATTCAGCCGAAACAGGGTCAGCCAGAGATGTTTCCATTAAATTATCCTCAGTACGCCAGATAGTGTTCAGGTTCGAAAATCATGCCCGTCACCGGGTTATCATGCATGGCCTTTCCAGCCCAGGCAGTCCAGCCAAGCTGGTATGGGCCGCCTGTAACAACCGGAGGTGCAGTGTGTGGTTTAAGCTGTAGCTCAATTTCCCAGCAGTATTCAAAACCGGTGAAGGCGCGAACCAGTTCCGTCAGCACCGGCAAATTATTGCCGCCAGGCAGAAAACGTTGGTAATCCTCTAGTGTCAGCGAACCAATGACCAGCCGAAACTTATACTGCATGTCCGGTACGGCCTGTCCTATGAGTGCGCCGTTGCCAATAACGGAAGAGGGGGCAGGAATGCCCAGTCGGGTGATCTCGTCATTTGCTACGGCTATCCAGTGCAAAACGTACTCCTGTACCCGGAATGGCACGCCGAAATAGTGCGCCAGCGTGGCTGCCAGTCCGTCCGGATTGCGGGATTCACGCACCAGATGAGCCGATGCCGCAAGGCGAACGTGATCCGGCAACGGGCTGTCGGCGCATTCCCGCAAATCCTGTCCGCTGAGACTGGCGATATAAAAGGCAAAGCGGTCATGTTGCGGATTATCCAGACCGCCCCCGGCGGACTGAGCGCTGCGCCATGCCTGGTAAAATTGCGTCAGCCAGCGGTGATGAAAAAGATCGGAAAAACGAGTTAGTGTCGGATCGCGGCGGCTTTCGGTCCGGTTATGTGCCAGTTCTGTGTAGTGCAGCGGTAGCGGGCCGTTCGGCCCCCACAGCCCGAGGCTGTAAAGGCTGATGTTCAGTCGTCCTTCCTGCCAGCTCACACTGGCGATTTCCCTTGGTGCAAAGGTCAGCGCAGGTGTTTGTCCCAGGCGAAATTTTTCCATCCTCGGTTGCCATGTGCCGCCAGCCGGGATGGTGCACAACTGCACATCAACGCGACGCATCAGGTTCAGAAAACCGTAACGCCAGGGAGTTTCCTGCGCCTGCGTGAAATTGCCGCTCATATGCTTCCCCGCTGTCCAGCCCTGACCGGCCAGGTCATAATTCTGCCGCGCTGCATGCTGTGTAGCGTCATTTGCGAGAAGGTGTTAATGGAAACATGACGGGCGATATAATGCTCCAGCACCAGACCGAACAGATATGGACTGATACCCGAGAAGCCTTCTTCATCCACGGTCAGTTCACAACTGACGCCTCGACCATAGACCAGCAAACCGGAACCTGGCAGACGACGTGTGACCGGTGTCGTTTTGCAGCCAACCAGACTACGCACCTGACGCGACAGCGGACTGTCATGCGCCGGAATAAACAGGCTCAGCAGATCGCGCAACGCCTGGCCGCCGGTGCGGTGATCCAGATCGGCCAGTGGCAGATAATTAAAAGATAACTGGCGGATCAACCGCCAGGCCATTTCACGTTCAGCCAGCGGGGGCTGCGGCGGTCGCGGTGGACGGATAAGCCCGACGCCCGCCACCGGGATTGCCGCATCCACGGTCAGGTCGTTCCGGCCATTGCGTGTAATAAGACAGGGGAGATCGCGGTTGGTTATCATGGCCGTGATGGTGATATGGCGCAGATTTTCCGGGTACGGCGCTTCATACTGATCAACCAGTGACAGGAACACTTCCGAACCCGTATAGGGGGTTCGGGTGCCGTAACGGCGGGCGTTTTCTGATAAGCGGCGCGGTTCCCGGCGCAGGGAAAAATAACGCCCGTGGTTGCCTTCATCGTTATTGCGCGTGTGGTAGAGCGGGCGAAAGGCTATCTTCCGTGTGGTGTCAGTTTCCAGCCCTTCCACTTCCTGAACCGAGAACACCTCATAATCCAGTGGATGGGTTCTGTCTACTACCAGATGCTGCTCCGTCGTGCTGTGCGTGACGTCGATCCGGGCGGTGACTCGGGGGAACAGGTTGACAACCGGGGTACAGAATAGACTGAGCTGTGGGGCATCCGTCTGGTGGCTAAGCCAGTCCGGCGGCAGGCGGTTCAGCAAAATGACGATTTCCGCCACGCCGCCGTGAATTTTCTGTAGCCCGGCAGACAGTCCCGTTGGTGTGAAAAAATAAAATCGCTCCGGGCAGGCGAAATATTCATGCAACAGGTTATGGCCGTGGAATACGTTCCACGCCAGCGGCAGTAGTCCCTGATCCGGCTCCAGACCCTCATACATGACGGGCTGTTTCAGGTTCACATCCAACATGCCGTCAAAATGGCCCGGAACGCCAACCAGTGTGGCGATAGCGCTGGTATGCAGCAGTTCGAACAGGTGTGAGGCCGTGCGTTCCTCGCCGCAGAGATAAAGCGGCAGCCTGTCCAGCCCGGCAAGCTGGCTGAAAGTCAGTTCACCGAAGGTGCGCAAGGTAATACGCAGCGCGCCAGCAACGTGAATGTTAGCAGGCAGGTAGCGGTGCAGGGCGGGCATATCTGGCGGTGCGGCGGTCAGACGTGCTTCTTCGATGGCAAGTGGCCACAGTGTCACATCCTGGCTGCTGCGAAACTGACAGGCGGTGCTTTCACCTTCCGGGATGGCGGAAAAAAAGGCAGTGCTGCGCGGTACGGTGAACCCCTTTGCCAGATCACCTTCTTCCGGGTCGGGATGGAGTTGCGCCACACTCATTGAGGGCGTGGGGGTAACGTAATTAGGGCTGACGACCTCCAACAGACGCTGGGTGAATCGGGGGAATTCAGCATCAATTTTAAGCTGCGTGCGGGCGGTCAGGAAGCTGAAGGCCTCGACCATCCTTTCTACATACGGATCGGCAATATCCGTTCCATGCATACCCAGCCGGGCGGCGACTTTAGGATGACGGGCGGCAAATTCGGCTCCCGTTTCCCGCAGATAGCTCAGTTCGCGGTTGTAGTATTCCAGTAGCCGTGGATCCATCGGTCACCTTCTGTATTAAAAAAATGTAATGTGGCTCTGTTCCATATCCAGCACGCTGCGTACCCGAAATGCTGTAGGGTACGGCTGCGTGAGGATTTCGCCGCGAATTTCAAACTGTAATGTGTTATGACCGCTCTGGCGGCGCTCATCCTGGAGCGGGATGATTTGCAGAGTGGATGCTTTCAGGCGGGGTTCAAACCGAATGATGGTACGTAAAATGGCCCTGCGGATATCGTCCCATTTGTGTTCATACAGAAAGCTGCCAGCCAGCGGCGGCAGACCGTAGTTCAGTACGGAAGCCGCAGCCTGCGGGTAACGCGCGGCATCAATATTATCTTCATGACTGACCGTGTTGAGCAAAAATGACAAATCCCTACGGATGATCTCCCTGAGCTGTACCGGACTGACGCTGATATCGTGGTCGCGCTTCTGCTGTGGAGCATCGTCACACAGTCGATCAAACAATGTAGGCATCAGGTGGTTGCTATGGCGCAGGCGAAAGTCGCTCATGCGTCACTACCTTCGGGCGCATTAAAGGTACAGGCGGTCATATCCAGCAGGCTGATATCGCCGTGACTGGTGAGCCACATTTTTTGTCCCAGTGCCGTAACCAGGGTATCTCCTGGCCCGTCCTGCCAGACGGTTTCCCGGCAAAGGCGTAAGGTGTCAGAAGCTCTTTCAGAACCGCTGTAGCGGGAAAACAGCCAGGCGCTGTGCGTGTCACCGTTATGCAGGGTGATGTTGACGGGTTTCCAGAGCAAATCGGTCAGATGCACGGGCCGTGGCGATTTCAGCGAACGAATTTGTGAAAATGGCAGCCAGATATATACACCGCCCGCGATCAGTTCGAGTACCGGGCCGGTACGGGAATCACTGTCACTAATCCAGTCAAATTTATCGCCATTCCACTGCCCGGTAGTGTCTGTGATGGCCTCAAGTGCGCGGTTGCGGTGGACATCAGCTTCCTGCGCTTCACCACGGGTGTTACCGGTGAGGGCGGCCAGCAAATTCTCCATCCACGCGGGCGGGGAGAGAATAAAACCGGGACGCTGTTCCCCCTGAAAGCAGGTGTGGCGGTATATCTCACAGCGGATCAGCTCCCCAAATATCTGAGCCTCTCGGGTATAATTAGCGTCTATTCGGGCGCAAAGCTGAATTTGTTGTAGCGCCCGCGACCAACAGCCTGTCACGCACAATAACTGAAACAGATTGTGCCGATGTGAAGCCAACGTCGGCTGCTTCTTTACCTGTTGCTCCGCTATCTGAATTCCTTCCGCTACAGAATAATCCCGCAACAGCGCCGACAACATCGCCGGTAGCACGTTATTATTTGTCATGATAAATATCTCCGTGTTGTACCGGGGTGACCCGGTAATGACTGTCAATGCCGATGATGCGGTGCTCACGTTGTGTCAGGTCGGGTAGAATGGCGTTATGTATCGTTTCCTGTGCATATTCCGGGGAAAGCAGATGCAGGATATCGGGGAGAATCGTTTCGACAGGCCAGGTGGTTTCTTCTTCGCCGGTGGTATCCAGCACATCGAGAATCGCGTCAATACTTAGCCCACCAGTGACTATATCCTGCAATGTATCAGTTTCAGAGGTCAGGCTGCATAAGGAGGTCAGATCCTGTGTGACTGCCTCTTCGTACAGGGGAAAAGGATCAACATGGTGATGAATATCCTGTTCGGGGGACGACAACGCTTGGCGGTATTCTTGATAAAGAAGGGGGAGTGGGTTATCTGTTTCTGGGGCAACTTCTGTGGTGACTGCGCCGTGGATCGGAATGATATCGAACGGGTTTTGCGGTTGTGTTTGCTGTTGTCGAAACCAGTCGAGATCGAGATACTCAATCATTGTTTTTGGCGAAGCGGTAATCTGCGCTGTCGTCTTTTCCACGTGTAAAGCCGTGGATGGTAGGTTACCGCGCACAAGACACCATGAAGATAATCCCCATTCAATCAAGTCTCCTTCGTTCAGGCGCATACGGTGATGCGGCTCGACAATCTGATCATTTACCGTGCAACAATATTCATCAGACTGATTAATTATCCACCATGCCTCTTCGTGGCGGGTCAGACTGAGGGCAATCTTTACATCATCATTTGCCTCAAAAACAGGGATCCAGGGAGTGGTAACGGTGAAGATAATTTGGGTTCCTGCAGTCGCATAAATTGTGTTATCGGAGATCCCATGCGCCTGTATTTTTTGTAGTCCCCAGGTAATATTTTGTTTCATTGCATATCACTGTGTAGAGTGTTTTTTTCAACAGAATAATTAATTAAAATTTTTAGATAAGCAATACTGACCAATTTGCTTTATCAATATTAGTCTTCGCGGAAATATATAGTGGTGATTTTTAGTGTAATATATTCATAATATATATGAAATTAAATTGCCATATTGAATATCACCATAAAAAAGATACTAACTGCTATATTACATTGTGTTCTGTGATATGCATCATTGTTTCATTCTGGGTTTTTGATGATTCTATTAATTAGGAATTTTAATCGATACAGTTATGCTTATGTATCATTTATATGATTTTACATCATCAGGTGTAACAGATGGACACTCCTGTTTCACGCAGTGCACTATATGGAAAGCTGACCAAATCTTTATTTAGATCTTTGGAATCCGCGACAACGTTCTGTAAATTACGTGCTAATCCTTATGTCGAACTGACACATTGGTTGCATCAACTCATACAACAACCAGAGAATGACATTCACAATGTGCTTCGACACTATCAAATAACATCTGCTGATGTAGAGAATGCGTTAATTCGACAACTGGAGATATTGCCTGCCGGGGCGAGTGTAATTAACGATTTTTCCCATCATATCGATCTATCTGTCGAAAAAGCCTGGATGTTGGCAAGTATCCGTTTTGGTGATCAAAAAATTCGTAGTGGTTGGTTATTACTTGCCTGGTTAACCACGCCAGAATTGCATCGGGTGTTAAAAAATATCTGTGCGCCTTTAGCTGGGCTACCGGTAGATGAACTATTAGATATCCTTCCGTCTTTAATCACATCATCTTCTGAAATAACAGAAATGCCATATGACGGCTCGGGTTTGAATTCTGCAGTACCGGGGGAAGCTAGCCAGGTATTTGCCAGCGAATCAAGCGGAAGTAAATCTGCGCTGGCGAAATACTGTCAGGACATGACTACACTGGCGCGTGAAGGCAATATTGATCCGGTCACCGGCCGCGAACACGAAATTCGTACCATGACGGATATTCTGCTGCGTCGTCGGCAGAACAATCCGCTGCTGACCGGCGAGGCGGGCGTCGGGAAAACGGCTGTGGTGGAAGGATTTGCGCTGGCGATTGCCCGGGGCGAAGTGCCGCCTTCACTGCGAAACGTGCGTCTGCTGTCGCTGGATGTCGGGGCGCTGCTGGCCGGGGCGTCCATGAAGGGCGAATTTGAATCCCGCCTGAAGGCGCTGTTGGAAGAGGCTGCGCGTTCGCCGCAGCCGGTTATTCTGTTTGTCGATGAAGTTCACACCCTGGTGGGCGCTGGTGGTACATCCGGTACGGGCGACGCTGCCAATCTGCTGAAACCGGCGCTGGCGCGTGGCACCCTGCGCACCATCGGCGCAACCACCTGGAGTGAGTACAAACGCCATATCGAAAAAGATCCGGCGCTGACCCGGCGTTTTCAGGTGTTGCAGGTGGCAGAGCCGGAAGAGGTTGCTGCTGTTGAGATGGTACGCGGGTTAGTCACCACGCTGGAAAAACACCATGACGTCCTGATCCTTGATGAGGCTGTGCGCGCCGCCGTACAGCTTTCTCACCGTTACATTCCGGCCCGGCAGCTACCGGACAAGGCTATCAGCTTGCTGGATACGGCGGCGGCCCGTGTAGCGCTGTCGCTGCATACCCCACCAGCGAAAGTCCAGTATCTGCGTCAGCAGCTCAATGCCGCCGAACTGGAGCAGGAGTTGTTATTAAAGCAGGAAAAAATGGGTATCCGCGCAGAGCGGGGCGACATACTGACGATACGGATCGCCTCACTGAATGTAGATCTTTCTGACACCGAAGCGCGCTGGCAGCAGGAACTGGAGTTGGTTCATACCTTACAGGAACAGCGTGCCGCAGAGCCCGATGAGCGTGATGAAACCACGTTACAACAGTCGGAAACTGCATTACGAGTCTGGCAGGGTGAAAACCCCATTGTGTTCCCGGAAGTTAACGCGGCGGTGGTGGCAGCGATTGTCTCCGACTGGACAGGCATTCCCGCCGGGCGCATGGTGAAAGATGAAGCCAGCCAGATCCTCGAACTCCCCATCCGTCTGGCGCAGCGTGTTACCGGGCAGATGGATGCGCTGGTGCAGATTGGTGAGCGTATCCAGACCGCGCGGGCGGGTTTAGGTGACCCGCGTAAACCAGTGGGTGTCTTTCTGCTGGCTGGGCCGTCCGGTGTGGGTAAGACCGAAACCGCGCTGGCGCTGGCGGAAGCTATTTACGGCGGCGAACAGAACCTGATCACCATCAATATGAGTGAGTTTCAGGAGTCCCATACCGTCTCCACGCTGAAAGGTGCGCCGCCCGGCTACGTGGGCTATGGCGAAGGCGGCGTGTTGACGGAAGCTGTACGTCGTCATCCCTGGAGCGTGGTGCTGCTCGACGAAATTGAAAAAGCCCATCATGACGTCCATGAGTTGTTCTACCAGGTATTTGATAAAGGCGCGATGGAGGATGGCGAAGGTGTCCACATCGATTTCAAAAATACCACGCTGTTGTTGACCACTAACGCAGGAGCGGACCTTATCAGCCAGATGTGTGAGGATCCGGCGCTACTGCCTGATTTGTCAGGATTAAAAGAAGCCTTAATGCCGGAGTTACGCAAACACTTCCCGGCTGCTTTCCTAGGACGGGTGACGGTTATCCCCTATCTGCCGCTGGATGAGACGGCGCGTGGCGTTATTGCCCGCCTGCATCTTGACAGGCTGATGGATCGGATGGCAGAGCAGCATGGCGTTTCACTCGTCTATGGCGATGAATTAATTACGCACATAGTGGCACATTGCCCGATGCACGAAACCGGCGCTCGTTTGCTTATCGGCTATATCGAACAACATCTCCTCCCACAACTGTCCCGTTATTGGTTGCAGGCGATGACAGAGAAAACAGCCATCACGCAAATCCGCATTCGTGTTGATGAGGATGAACAGATTATTTTTGAAACGGTTCATGAAGCATGATTTATCCGTATGAACCAACTGTTTGCTGTGCATTTTTAAACTGTACCGTTGAACCGCTCTCCTGGCGGTCGGCGGCTGACTGATAAGGAAATGAAGGATTATGGCTATCAACAACAGCGCGCAGAAGTTTATTGCCCGCAACCGTGCGCCCCGCGTGCAGATTGAGTATGACGTTGAGATTTATGGCTCCGAAAAAAAAATCGAACTGCCGTTTGTCATGGCGGTGCTGGCCGATCTGGCCGGTAAGCCACGTGAAGAGTTGCCCACAGTAACCGATCGTAAATTCCTTGATATTGACATCGACAATTTCAACGAGCGAATGAAGGCTATTGCGCCGCGCGTGGCGTTTGCTGTCCCCAATACGCTGACGGGCGAAGGGCAGTTAATGGTCGATATTACGCTGGAGAATATGGATGATTTTTCACCTGCGCAGATTGCCCGCAAGGTGGACGCCCTGAACCAACTGCTGGAAGCACGTACTCAGCTTGCCAACCTACAAACCTATATGGATGGTAAAGCAGGAGCAGAAAATCTGATCAATAAACTCTTACAAGACCCGACGTTACTGAACGCTCTGGCCAGTGCACCAAAACCTGTCACTCAACAGGAAAGTGTCTTATCAGGTGAAACGGGAACAACAGACTAACTGCGATTTTATTAAGGAACTTTCATGGTAAACGATACTCTTCTGGCGACAGGCGATCTCACTGCTGAGCAAAGCACAGCCTATCAGGACACTGAATTTGATTCACTGCTGGATAAAGCCTTCCGTCCCAAGACACCTCAGGCTGCAAAGGCTGTTGAGGCTGCAGTTCAGACGCTGGCCCAACAGGCTCTGACAAATACAGTCACCGTCAGTGACGATGCTTACAAAAGTATTGCTACGATTATTGAGCAGATCGATTTCAAATTAACGGAACAGATCAAGCTAATCCTGAGTCATCCGGATTTTCAGAAACTGGAGTCTTCCTGGCGTGGGATGGAACATTTGGTTTACAACACCGAAACCGATGAAAAATTAAAAATCCGCTTTATGAACCTTTCAAAGGATGAATTGCGGAAAAATATGAAGCGTTACAAAGGGATCGCCTGGGATCAAAGCCCCATGTTCAAAAAGCTGTATGAAGCTGAATATGGGCAGTTAGGCGGAGAACCCTACGGTTGTATCATTGCGGATTATTATTTTGATCACACCCCGCCGGATGTGGATCTGCTCGGCTCCATTGCCAAAGTGGCTGCCTCAGCCCATGCGCCGTTTATTGCCGGGGCCTCTCCGTCAGTGTTGCAGATGGACTCCTGGCAGGAACTGGCTAACCCGCGTGATCTGACCAAAATTGTGACCCAAAACCTCGAATATGCTCCGTGGAATTCGCTGCGAAAAAGTGAGGATTCTCGTTACATTGGCCTGACGATGCCACGTTTTCTCTCCCGTTTGCCTTATGGTGCGAAAACAAACCCTGTCGATGAGTTTGATTTTGAAGAAGATGCAGATGGTGCAGACCACAGCAAATATGTCTGGAGCAATGCTGCCTATGCAATGGGCGTAAATATCAACCGTTCTTTCAAACATTACGGTTGGTGTACGTTGAACCGTGGTGTGGAGTCTGGTGGTGCGGTGGAAAACCTACCCTGTCATACATTCCCTACCGACGATGGTGGTGTGGACATGAAATGTCCGACGGAAATTGCCATCTCTGACCGTCGGGAAGCTGAACTGGCGAAAAATGGTTTTATCCCGCTGATCCACCGCAAAAACTCTGATTACGCCGCCTTCATTGGCGCACAGTCGTTGCAAAAACCACAGGAATATTACGATCCGGACGCCACGGCCAACGCCAATCTCTCCGCACGCCTGCCGTATCTATTCGCCTGCTCGCGGTTTGCGCACTTCCTCAAATGTATCGTGCGCGACAAGATTGGCTCGTTCAAAGAGCGTGAAGATATGCAGCGCTGGCTCAATGAATGGATCATGAACTACGTTGATGCCGATCCGGTGAACTCCTCGCAGGAAATCAAAGCCCGCCGTCCGTTGGCTGCTGCTGAGGTAGTGGTGGAAGAAGTGGAGGGGAATCCGGGTTATTACGATGCCAAATTCTTCCTGCGCCCGCATTTTCAGCTTGAAGGATTAACAGGATCGCTGCGTCTGGTGACAAAACTGCCGTCAGTAAAACAGGGAACCGCCTGATTTTTATGAATATTTGAATGAATGATGTCGGGTAATACTCAGGGGGGATATATGGCATATGTTTATGGACTGGTAGATTCATTGCAGGGCACTGAAATGGTGGGAATGGCGGGGGCAGGAGACAGAAAGGAATGTGTGTTCTTGGTTCAGGTATATGCACATGTGGGGCATACCGGAACGTGGAAGCAGGGTCGGAAGGTTTTCGGAGACAAATCGATTCCCAGAGGAACAGCAATTGCGACTTTTGTGAATGGGAAATATCCATCGGGGGACAATGCTCATAAACATGCTGCTTTCTATCTCGAACAGGATGATTCGTATATTTATGTTATGGATCAGTGGACAGGCAAAGCCTCGAATGTATCTGCGCGCAAAATCTCCAGAAAAGGTGGGATGCGCAGTGATGGGACATATCATGATGCCAGTAATAACGCTGAAGCTTTTTATGTTATTGAGTAGAGGATAGATTCAATGGGGACCCGTTTTATTTTTTCTCTGTTATTGGGTTATATGTTGTTTTATTCACAATTTGTTGCAGCGTGGGAAGTCAGTTGCCCCGAGTTTATCAATATAAAATCCTCAACGACAGTACTGGAGTCGGATGTACCTGCATTCTGGCAGGGATCTTCCCGCTATGAACCCCGTCTGTGGCTGGACGGCGTAGGAATGTCGCAGGGAAAACCTGAAAATCGGATAGATCTAAAACCAGAGACAGAGAAAATAAAGGGTGAAACCAGGCAAATATGGGATACCACAATGACCACTAATCAGGATAGTGAGCGTTACTGGGTTTCTTGTATTTATAACCACGGACAGGTTTGGTTATCACAACCAGTACCAGCATCTGCAACACAGTGCCAGGCATCTTCTTTACAGCGTCAGCGGGAACAAGGAGAGTCATTGATATCTGTGATATGTAAATAGACGTAATACATTCAACATGTAAATTAATTAAATACTGGTATCTCATTACCGGAAATTATACAGCCTTCTGTTCTTCTGAAATAAAGGAGAGGGGGTTCTGTACGGCAATGGTTTATCTGCATTCAGCTATGCAGATAAATCAGAGATTATTTTTAAGTAATTCTTAATAAGGAAATAAAAATGGCTTATGACATTTTTTTGAAAATTGACGGCATTGACGGCGAGTCAATGGATGACAAACATAAAAATGAAATTGAGGTGCTGAGCTGGCGCTGGAATATCCACCAGGAATCCACCATGCACGCGGGCAGCGGCTTGGGATCCGGTAAAGTCTCCGTGACTAACCTGGAGTTTGAACATTATATCGATCGCGCCAGCCCGAACCTGTTCAAATACTGCTCCTCCGGCAAGCACATTCCGAAGTCCATCCTTGTCATGCGTAAAGCAGGCGGCAATCCGCTGGAATACCTCAAGTACACTTTTACTGACCTGATTGTGGCTGTGGTTTCCCCCAGTGGTAGCAAGGAGGGCGAGATCGCCTCCCGCGAAAGAGTCGAACTCTCTTTCAGCACCGTGAAACAGGAATACGTGGTGCAGAACCAGCAGGGCGGCAGCGGCGGCACTATCACGGCAGGTTACGATTTCAAAGCTAACAAAGAAATTTAAGCAATTTTTTTCCGGCCAGGTATATAGCCTGGCCGTTATTTATTATTTGATTTTAAAGGAAATTACAGTGAATAAATGGCGTGACCCCGGTTGGCGGTTATGGGCGGTAGCGTTGTTTTTTATCTGCCTTTTGCCCGGGTGCAGCATTGACAGCGACACCGTGCCGGACCTGATGTCACAGCGACTTGATCTGGTGATGAAGGCTTCCGATAAGGTGAACCCAGACAATCAGAAGAAAGCCGCGCCCATAGAGATACGCGTTTATGAACTGAAAAATGATGCAGCTTTCACGGCGGCGGACTGGTGGTCTCTTCAGGACAATGACAAAACTGTTCTTACCGATGATTTACTGCACCGCGACAGCTTTATCCTACGTCCGGGCGAGGAGAAAAAGCTGCGTCGCTCTCTCAATAAAGAAACCACGGCACTGGGGATCCTTGCTGGCTATCGCAATCTGGGAAAATCGGTATGGCGAGTCACGTATAAAATTCCTGATCCCCCGGAAAAAAGCTGGTACAGCCGCTTTATGCCAAAGAAAAAAGTCGAACTGGATGCCGGTATAGAGCAAAGCGCCATAGTGATTAAAGAACGGGATGAGTAAATTATGAGTTGGAATAACCGGGTAGTCTGGAGTGAAGGGCAATTTTTGCTGCCACAGATGTTTCAGCAGCAGGAACGCTATCTGGAACATGTCATTCATTACCGCAGTTTGCCTCTTTCCCCCTTTTTCTGGGGCTTCAGTGAATACGGCATTGACAGTGAAGCACTGAACATCGGAAAGCTGGTACTCACGAAGGCTTTTGGGGTGTTTGCCGACGGAACACCGTTTAATGCGCCGGGACACACACCACTACCGCCGCCTCTTACCATCCTGCCAGAGCACCTTAACCAATTGATTTATTTGGCGGTGCCAATACGCACACCGAACAGCGAAGAAACCAGTTTTGGCAATAATCCAGAATCGCTGGCACGCTTTTCGGTTCATGAAAATGAAATCCGTGATGCAAACTCATTGGGGCGCGGCGCACAACTGTTGCAACTCAGCCACCTGCGCCTCCGTCTGTTGCCGGAAAAGGCGGTGACGGATGCGTGGATCGGCCTGCCGCTGACACGTATCACAGCATTGCATCCAGAGGGGCGGGTTGATATTGACGAAGATTTGATCCCGCCGGTGGTGAACTATCAGGCAAGTTCACTGATATGTACATGGTTGTCGTGGATCAACGATCTGATCAAAATGCGGGCAAATTCTCTGGCTGAGCGATTGACGGGCAGTGATAAACACGGCCATGAGGCGGCGGAAGTGTCGGATTACCTGCTATTGCAAATTCTCAATCGTTTTGGCCCCTTACTGATCCATATGTCGAAAACGCCGCTGTCGCCTGAAGTGCTCTATCGTAATCTTTGCGCACTGGCCGGAGAACTCTCTACCTACGTGCGTCCGCAAACACGCCGTCCGGAAAAATATAAAGAATATAAGCACCTGACGCCCTATGCCGGGCTGAAATCGGTGGTAGATGAGGTGCAGTATCTGCTAAATGCTGTGCTGATCCGCGGGGCGCAGCGAATCACTCTGGAGGAGGGAACTTACGGTATTCTCAATGCGGTGATTGAACCTACCGAACTGTCAGATTTCAGCTCGTTAGTATTGGCGGTGAAGGCGCAGATGTCCGCCGAAACCTTGCTGCAACATTTTTCGGCTCAGACCAAAATAGGGCCGTCCGAACGCCTGCCGGAGCTGATTCGTTCGCACCTGCCGGGCCTTGCTTTACAGGTGCTGCCGGTGCCGCCGCGTCAGATTCCGTTCCAGTCCGGTTATATCTATTACGACATCCGTCGCGACGGCGTGCTGTGGGAACATATCGCCCGCTATGGCGGCATGGCAATGCATACCGCCGGAGAATTTCCAGGGCTGGAGCTGTGGGGAGTTCGCGATAAATGACCGACGATATTCTGACGCATCCTGCGATGAATACCCAGCCATTCCAGCCATCAGTGGGGGGGACAAAACCACCTGATAATGAAGGTTATGATATCGCAATACAGGACAGCCTTCGCAGGGAAGATATAAAGGTGGTGGTTGAAGACGGCCCGGATATGAAACTCCGGCTGGCCGAAATCACCGCTGCCGCTAATCCCCTGCTGGCGGCGGCAAGTCCGCTGCTGTGCGCACTGGCGCAGATGCCCCGTGAACTTGCCCCTGCTTTTGTCGAACATTACCGCGCCCTGCTGGAGCGTGAAGTTCGTCGGTATCAGACGCTGTGCGACCAGGCAAACCTGCGCCGCGAACATGTGTTGGCGGTGCGCTACTGCCTGTGTACGTCGCTTGATGAAGCCGCCAACAACACCACCTGGGGACGACGCGGTGTCTGGGCTGGGAAGAGTCTGCTGGTCACTTTTCATGGCGAAAGTGAAGGTGGCATCAAACTATTTCAGATAATTGGTCGTTTGGCCTCCAGCTTCCAGGAGCACAGCGATGTGCTGGAAATTATTTACCACATTCTGGGGCTGGGTTTTGAAGGTCGCTACAGCGTACGGCCCGACGGACGTAAGCAACTGGACGATATTCGCCAGCAACTGCTGACCCAACTGGTCCAGCGCCGCGATCCGGTCACGCCGACGCTCTCGCCGGGATTTACCGGAGCTGTCAGCGGACGGATGCGCCGGATGCGCCGGGTGCCGGTCTGGCTGAGTGCCGGAATAGCTCTGCTGGTGATGCTGACGTTGTTTGGCCTTTACAGCCACCGGATGAATCTCGCCACCTTAACCGTACAGCAGCATATCGACGCCATCGGTAAACACCTGTCGCCGCCACCGATTCCGGTGCACAAACTGCGACTGAAGATCCTGCTGGCGAACGAAATTGCCCGTGGCCTGCTGACGGTGGAGGAAGATGACCATCACAGCCGTGTGATCTTCCGAGGCGATACGATGTTTATACCGGGGCAGAAAACCGTAAATGATGCGCTCCGCCCGGTGATTGATAAGGCCGCGCGCGAGATTGCGCGTGTGGGCGGTGCGGTGACGGTGACCGGTCACACCGACAGCCAGCCTATCCACTCCGCTGAATTCCCGTCGAATCAGGTGTTATCAGAAAAACGTGTGGCAGAAGTGGCTTCGTTGCTGACGTCCGGTGGCGTTTCGGCCAGCCGGATCCGGGTTGTCGGGAAAGGGGATACCGCACCAGTGGCCGATAACAGCACTAAAACCGGACGGGCGCAGAATCGCCGGGTGGAAATTCTGGTGGTGGAGTGAGAAAAATGAAGAATCTGGACTGCAATGCATCGAATCATTCACCGGTATGGGGCGTGACCGAATTTCTTTTCTGGAAATTAGCCCCAAAAAAATGGGGCGAAGGTGTACCTTATGGGCGTTATTTCAAAGATCGCTGGGTGAAACATAACCACCTTCTGATAACGTCGGCTGCCAATACATATAATTTGCCAGCGCCTTTACTGGCTGGTGTGTGTTGGATAGAAGTCGGGGGAGAGCCCAGTATTGTAGATATGCTGGCATTTGATGCTTGGACTATTAACTGGAGTGGGCCTGAGTGGATTGATGAACATATCACCATGACTTCGAGACCAGAAAAAACATCTTTTGGTGCAGTGAGTATGCAATTGCGAACCACAGCCAGAACACCTGGGCTTGATGAGTCAAAAATGAATACCTCTCAATTGCGTGAACTGGCAAATTGCCTCCAGCATGATATTTTTAATATTCAACTTGTGGCCAGACATCTTTATCAATTAGCTGAAAGAGATGGATTTCAGTCCTCCTTACCACACCTGACGGAAGAGCAGATAAGAATTATTGGTGCCCGTTATAACCGGGGTATGTCGCTTACCCTGGAGAAAATAAAGGAAGATACCAGCTATGGCAATTTTATTGTCAACAACTGGTTGCATTTCTCTCGTTTACTCATCGCCCATTAGGAGTCTTCGTGAGAAGAATAATTCAAATATCAGGATGGTTATTATTCATTATGGGTCTGATCATCATTATGCTTTTTTCCGGGAATGAGTATCAATAGA
Source organism: Escherichia marmotae (assembly GCF_002900365.1). NCBI lineage: Bacteria > Pseudomonadati > Pseudomonadota > Gammaproteobacteria > Enterobacterales > Enterobacteriaceae > Escherichia > Escherichia marmotae. Next base: position 2,264,070 of record NZ_CP025979.1, on the reverse strand, counting down.
TGCAGGATATAGATCCTTCAATAACAGCGTTGCCTCAGGGAAATGGGAACAGAGAAATAATCAAAATGTTGATTTATTTTATTTTGATAATTGTTCAGATTGCTCTTTATTTTTTTTCAGTAGCCCGTATTGGACGGATTTTTTCAGCTTGCGGCATTTTGCTATTACTGATTATCGCATGGAGTTCTGAACAATAATGCAAAAATTTCTCAGTCTGCTGTTTTCCCGCCGTGCGCTGGTCGTTGTCTGCGTGGTGGCGTTGGCGCTACTGGTCTGGTTTCTCGGGCCGCTGGTGGCGTTTGATACCCTGCATCCGCTTGCATCCGTGGGGAGTAGGGTAGTCACTATCGTTCTGTTACTAATGTTCCTCGCGCTGTGGCTGGTGAATTGGTCGATGAGCATCATTGGCGTGACGGTTCTGTGCCTGGTTATCGGCTTTGTCTCACCGTTGCTGGCCTTCGGTGACGTTCGCCCGTTTGCGCCGCTGTGGCTGCGTCTGACGCTAATCGGCATGATCCTGCTGAGCTATGCGCTGTATGGCCTGTACCGGCTTTGGCGGGCGTTGCGTCTGGATGAACAACTGCTGCGCCGTTTCTTGCATCCGCGCGGGGAAGACGTACCGGTGGCAGGGGAAATTAAGGCCGATCTGCGCACCGTCAGCCATATTTTCAACCGCGCCATCCGACAACTGAAACAACTGCGTGTGGATCTACCTGGTTGGCGTAAGGTCCTGGAAGGGAAACGCTTTCTGTACGAACTGCCGTGGTTCATGGTTATCGGCAGCCCCGGTGATGGTAAAACCACCGCGCTGCTTAACACCGGGCTACAGTTTCCGCTGGCGGAACAGATGGAGCAGACCGCGCATATCCTCACCGTGCCGGGCGGCGGCACGCTGCACTGCGACTGGTGGTTTACTAATGAGGCTGTGCTCATTGACACCGCCGGGCGCTATGCCCGCCACGATGATGGCGGTGAAATCAGTGCAACCCAGCGCAACGCCGGGGAATGGCAGGGATTTCTGGGGCTACTGCGTAAACACCGTCCCGGCGCGCCGCTGAACGGCGTAATTTTGACGCTGAATGTGGCAGATTTGACCGCACAATCCCCGGCTGAACGGCTGGCTGCCTGTGCAGCCCTGCGTGCGCGGCTGGCGGAACTGCGGGAGACACTGGGCATTCGTTTCCCGGTTTATCTGGTTGTCACCAAAATGGATCTGCTACCCGGCTTTACGGAGTATTTCCGTGGATTGACCAGTCACCTGCGTGCTCAGGTCTGGGGCTTTACTCTGCCATACAGCTGCAGGCGTCACGCCAGTGATTCGCAGTCACTGCATGCGCTCTGTGGTCAGGAACTGGCAAATCTGACGCTGCGGCTGGATCAGGGGATGGATAGTCGGTTGCAGGAAGAGTACGACCTTAAAAGCCGCCAACGGCTCTACCGCTTCCCGCGTGAATTTGCCGCGCTGGGCACGCCATTGCTGGAAGCCATTGAACAGATTTTCCTCGATTCAAAATTCGATGCCACCCAGCTTAACAACACCCTGCGCGGGGTATTTTTCACCAGTGCCGCACAGGCGCAGGCAGACGCCGTAGCAAACCAGACGGGCATCTGGCAGCGTTTTGTCCGGGCAATAAAAGGGAACGAGGAGTCTCCGTCCCATACTCTGCCGGATGGCAACCGAAGCTATTTTCTCCATGACCTGCTGACTAAATTTATCTTCCGTGAAGCGCACATGGTGGAGCCGAACCTTCAGTGGGCCTGGCGTTACCGCCTGCTGCGTACCGGTGGGCATCTGCTGGTACTGGCGCTGGCTTTCTGGTTGTGGCAGGGAATGCAGGGCAGCCAGCAGGGTAACAGCGATTATCTGCATGAAATCACCAACCGGACGACCCAACTGGATGATGACGTCAAAGCCTATACCGGAAAACCCGCCATGCAGCCGGTTCCCGCATTACTGAACCAGGCGCGGGCGCTCTCTGCCTGGCCGGGGTTGGATCCGGACTCACCGCCGCTGGCCTGGCGTTATGGTCTTTACAGCGTCCCTCCGGTGATGGAGAGCGTGGCATCCCTGTATGACCGCCTGCTTGACCAGTTACTGCTACCGCCGTTGGTGAAGCGCATGGAATACGTACTTTCGGATGCGATTGCCCGTCAGGACAGTAAAGCTGCCTATGACGCTCTGCATGTTTATCTGCTGCTGAACCTCGATAAAGACCACGAGGACAAATACAACGCCGCGGAGATCCACGCCTGGGTGTTGAACGATCTGAACAACCGCGACAGCGTGGCGGATTTCGGCGGTCGCGCAGCCGTGCTGGAACATATCGATGCTCTGTTTGACGGCAGTCGCGTGGTGCATTCGCCATACGAAAAAGATGAGGGGCTGATCCGCCTGGCGCGAGCCTTTCTTGACGGTCATACCAGCACCGAGCGTATCTATACTCGTGCACTGGCTTCTATGGAGAGCGAAGCGCCGCAGGAGTTTTCGCTGGTTCGTGCTGTGGGCGCGGATGCGGGAACGGTTTTTGTCCGCACGGATGGTGCGCCATTAGATCGTGGCGTGCCTGGCATCTTCACCCGCGAAGGCTACCGGGAACTGTTCGACAAACGGCTGTCGGAGTTTGTCGCCGCCGCATCAGCGGATGACGCCTGGGTGATGGGGCGCGAAAGTGCGCAAAAAAAAACGACTGAGATTGTAATGAGCCAGTTACCGGGACAGGAACTCCCGATTACCCGTGAAGTCCGTCGCCTGTACCTCGCTGAATATGCCCGCCGCTGGCAGGATTTTCTGGCAAGCATTCACAGCATCAACAGCGCTGGGGAAGACGGCAGCTCCGGACTGGCGTATGACCTTCAGGTGCTGCGTACTCTGGCCTCACCTGATTCCCCGCTGATGCGGCTGAGTAAAGTCGTGGTAGATCAGACCACCCTGGTGCCGCCGCTGGATGCGCAGGCCAGACAAAAGCAGATGGCTCAGCGAGCGCAGGATCGGCTTTCCGGTAATGCGGGGAAAGCGGTACAGACGGCGAAGCTGTTGCAGGACATCCATCCGGAAGAACGTCTGGAGAAAACACTGGTGGATGATCGTTTTGCCGCATTGCGGGAAGTGGTTTCCGGGCGTACGGACAGCGCACAAGGGGGCAGCGCACCACAGCTTAATTCGTTGCTGACGATGCTCAATGAGTATTACACCCAGCTCACCATTGCCGACAGTGCGCTGGCGGCCAGCACATTACCGGGCCGCATTTCGGCGGCGGATAAACTTCAACTGGAGGCAGCAAAACTGCCTGCACCGCTGAAAAATATTCTGCTGGATTTAACACAGCAGGGGACGCGCAAAATCAACGCCGGAACGGGTGAAGTGCTGAATGCGCAAATGGAGGCGGTGATCGGTGATGAGTGCCGTGATGCCATTGACGGACGCTACCCCTTTGCCGACAGCCCACAGGAAGTCAGTGCGGATGATTTTAACCGTATCTTTGCCAGCGGCGGCGTGCTGGATGCTTTCTGGACGAAGCAACTTGCCCCGCTGGCGGACACTGCCAGTAACCCGTGGCGCTACAAGCCGACCGAAGGCAACATGACATTGCTCGGGCCGGATCTGACACCGTTTCAGGAAGCAAAGCAGATCCGTAGCGTTTTTTTTAACGGGGAAGGCGGGAAAAAGTTCTCCTGGGCGATGCAGGTCCGCGTCGTGGATATGGACCCTGCCATCACCGAACTGGTGATTGACATTGACGGGCAGGTGCTGCGTTACGCTCACGGCCCGGTCAGGCCGCTGAAAGTGAGCTGGCCCGGGCCGCGTAATGGCTCAATGGCGGAAATCACCGCCAGCCCGCGCATCCGCCAGGACACCTCGACGCTACTGACTAACGGGCCGTGGGCGCTGTTTCATCTGCTGGATGCGGGTAACGCGCAGGAGACAGCGGTACGGGGAACGCAGCAGGTGGAGTACAGTTTTGATGGGCGGCGGGTGGTGCTGGAGATTACCGCTGGGCGGGATTTTGACCCGGTGAACCGGGGGCTACTGCAACGCTTCGCCTGCCCGGAGAGGACGCTTTGATGCGCCGGGCTACGGCAGTATCGGCTCCGGCGATGTTCGGCAGACTGCCGGACCAGCGGGACTACGTGCGCTGGCGGGTGAGTGCGAACGAAGCGCAGGTGTGGCAGGCATGGCTGAACCAGCAGACGTGGCTGGGACAGGGGCGGCATATTGTTCTGCCGGAAGGAACGGATGCTGCGAAGGCTGGAGCAAACAACGGCTGGATGCACCTGTCACCGCGTGAGAAAAAGACGCTGCCGGAGCACCACCCATTGCCGTGGAGTTTTGTGCTATCGCCGGGGTTTCTCCCCATTGGCGGGCGTGATGAATGGCTGACCGGAGTATTGACCGCATCGCGAGACAGTACGGGCAGACCGTGGCCGCTGGTGATTTATCAGCGTGCCGGACGGGAATGGCTGGAAGAGAGCCTGGATGACACGCAGGGCTGGTTGTACTGGCTGGCGCAGTTGGCGGCAGTATATGTCTCACCACAGACAGAATGCTGCGGGCGGCTGGCAGAGCAGACAGATCAACTGTGGGCGATGTGGCGGCCGGGGCCGCGCTGGGCGCAGTGGCTGCGCGGCTTGCGACGTGTACCGCAGCGTAGCCGGGAACTCACCGGGCTACCGGACGCGCCGATAGTGGAATTGCCTGGTGTGCGCCACCTGCCGTGGCCAGGCTGGCCGGACAAAATGCTGGCGCAGGCGCAGCAGGGGCAAGGCTGGTTCTGGCAGCAGAACAGCGAGGGGCGGTATGTGGATGCGCTGCGGTTGGAGAAAAAATAATGTGCCCACGAATGCTGAGAATAGCTATACAAAAATATGACGATAAACGTGTAGATGGGAAACAAATATACCCCTGAACTTCAAGTTGATTGCTATTTGTTGACTTCAGGCTACCCCTAGTCCCGTCTGCATTGGTGGGTAAGCAATCATCTTCAGGTTTATTGGATATATAGCAATATAAGGAGGTGAACATGGGTAACTCTCATGATGAGGCTATTCAGCAGGCATACGATGCTTATGACGACTTAATGCTGGATAAACGATATAACAGGGACAATGATGCCTGGGGAGATTTAAGAATTGACCGTGAAAATGGTGCAATCTCATTATTGCTGAGATGGAAATATAATTGGATAAAAAGATGGGATGCAAAAACTGATTGGACAGATATGGAGAAAAATACCTTTCATGGGAAAGTTATTTTTGTCATTAATCAAACATGGAATAATAAGATTTTTTTATCCGTTTCTGGGAAGTCTGAGTTTGTCAGTAAGTTTAATGGTAAGGATTTACCTTTCACAATAGAAATAATTCAGACTGATCGTCATGGGTATTGGGATGTAGTGGTGTTTAAAATTGATAATGATGATCCAAATAGTTTTCGTCAGAGTTCCATTGTCTGGAATAGTCGATACGTGGAACTTGACTCTAAAGATATAGTTGCTGCAGCTAAATGTCTTGGTTCATCAAAAGTTTGCCATGAGCAAATAGGGTTATCTCACGAGCTTGGGCATATTATTGGATATCTTACTGATGAATACTATAGTGATGATGCAGATAAAGCAACTACCCCATTTTCCGGGGATGCCAGTGCGTTAATGAATATTGGTATGGAGCTGCGCTCTCGTTATATGGGAAATGTCATTGAGCGGTTAAATAGAATGGTTCTGGGTTCTAATTTTTTTGTGAAAAGCGTAAAAAAATGAAACTAATATACGCTGTGATTATTTTTTTGATAGTGGGTGGGGCGAAAAATAACATGTCTGATATTCCTGGGCATGCTTATCTGAATGCGAGTGGTGTGTATAATGGAGTTGAAGAGAATGTTCTATTAAATAACTATGGTCAGCCAGCGTATGAATTTATAAAACCTCGTTATAAATTTGTCGGTGAATATTATATAGAAATTGAAAATACCTATCGCTCAACAAATCCTGAATTCAGAAATATCCCCATCAAAGAAATGTTTTGGCATTTGCCGGGGGATTTAAATCTGACATGTTTTTTTCATTATAAAGATGGACAGTGGCGGGTTATTTCTTATTTTTTCTGGCCGCCGGGCGCTAAATTCTAATCCGATATTAAAGGAATAAATATCATGAGTTTTGTATCTACGGGTAATAAATCTGGCAGTAATGGTGGGCCAGCCATCACCACGCCGCCAATAGCCGGAGAAAGTAGTGCTGTAAGCGCAGGTTCAGCCGCAACAGATGTAGCTGATGCAGCCGAACAGATGGCAGAACAGGCAGCAGCGGATCTGTTTGGTGCGCTGCCGGAACCATCGGGACTGGTGAAAGCGGCGGTAGCCGCAGCGCAGGCCGCCGCTGCGGCGGCAGGGATCTCGGATATGGCTGGCGCAGTTCAGGATGCGGTGGCGTCGCTTGCAGCCGGTGGACCGGGGGCGCATAACATCACTGTAAGCGGTAGTGCGGTGCCACCGCAGATGCTGTTGTTCGCGGGGATGAATGGTTCGGAAGGGCTTGGAAATCTGTTTTCCTACACTGTGCAGCTTAAAACTCCAGACACCCTGAACCTGGGCTACGTTTCGCCCGCCGCCAATCTGCCGCTCAAGCCGATGGTGGGCAGAGATCTGTGCGTCAGTATCGAACTGGACGGTGGCGGAAAACGGTATATCAGCGGGCTGGTGACCGCTGCGCGGGTAGTCGGCCATGAGGGACGTTCGGTCACGTATGAATTACGCATTGAACCGTGGCTGAAACTGCTGACCCACACCAGTGACTACAAAGCTTTCCAGAACAAAACCGTGGTGGATATTCTCAGTGAAGTACTGGATGAATATTCCTTTCCGGTGGAAAAGCGGCTGGTGGAAAATTATCCGCCCCGCGCCTGGCAGGTACAGTACGGTGAAACTGACTTTGATTTCATTCAGCGCCTGATGCAGGAATGGGGGATTTACTGGTGGTTTGAACACAGTGAGAACAGCCACACGCTGGTGCTGGCTGATGCCATCAATGGTCATAAAGCATGCCCGGACTCGCCGCTGGTGGAGTGGCACCAGGAAGGACTGAAGCTGGATAAGGAGTTTATCCACACCATTACGGCCAGTGAGAAGCTGCGTACTGGAAAGTGGGTGCTGGACGATTTTGATTTTATGAAGCCACGTTCGCTGCTGAAAAGTACCGTAGCTAGTCCGCGCGATACCGGTCATGCTGAATATGAGCATTACGAATGGCCTGGTGATTACTTCACTACGGGAGAAGGTGAGATGCTGACGCGCATTCGTATGGAAGCACAGCGCAGCCCCGGCAGCCGTGTTGGCGGGGCGGGAAATATCCGCACCCTCATGACGGGCTACACCTTCACGCTGATGAATCATCCGACGGCAGAAGTTAACCAGGATTACCTGTTGGTACAGACCACGCTGTTTTTACGGGATAATGCGCAGCACAGCGGTCAGAACCAGCATTTTACCTATGTCACCACGTTTGAACTGCACCCCACCTGCGAAGTTTACCGTCCACAGCGAACCCTGAGCAAACCCCACACCAAAGGCCCGCAGAGCGCTATCGTCACCGGCCCGGCGGGGCAGGAAATCTGGACGGATAAATATGGGCGGGTGAAGGTGCAGTTTGGCTGGGATCGTTACGGTAACAATGACGAAAACAGCTCCTGCTGGATCCGTGTCAGCTATCCGTGGGCGGGGAAAGGATTCGGCATGATCCAGATCCCGCGCATCGGCCAGGAAGTACTGGTGGACTTTAAAAATGGTGACCCGGATTTACCGATAATCATCGGGCGCACCTACAACCAGGACACCATGCCACCGTGGGGGCTACCGGGCATGGCGTCGCAGAGCGGGATATTCAGTCACTCGTTAAAGGGCGGGCCGACGAACGGAAACATGCTGCGCTTTGATGACAAAACGGGTGCGGAAGAAGTGAAGTTTCTTGCGGAAAAAGATCTGAATACCGTAGTGAAAAATAACGAAACACACACGGTAAAGGCAGATCGGACGAAAACCATTATTAAAAATGAAACGAATACGATTAACAAAAACCGCACCACGACTGTTGTAAAAAATGACGATCTGACTGTGGAGTTGATGCAGTTTATTCTGGTGGGTAAGGAATATCGCCTGGAAGCTGGGGAGAAACTAACGTTGCGCTGCGGTGAGTCAGCAATAGTAATGGATAAAGACGGTAATATTGTTATTTGCGGCAAAACGTTACAGCAGACCACCAGTGCCGGAACGACAATTATTGGCGCACCGGTGAACATCAACCCGGATGGTGGAAAGGTATTAACAGCAGATGAAGTTGCACCATCGCCAATAAAGGAAAATGAGCCACCAGTTTAACCTAAACCTAAAAATTCTTAATGTATTTCTGGTTTTGATTAAAGATGGAGATTCAGAAAAGGCCAGAAATGTAATAGGGAAAATTTATGGTAATGGAGAGGTTACTTCAGCAAGGGGGCAGTCTTATTACGGCTACTATGGTGATGGGTACGATCTAAATTATGATAATCAGTAATAGATTTTTGTGTTTGTTAATTCTTATTCCATATAATATTGCCTATGCAGAGGTTGAAATGAAAAAGTTATGGGGAATGGTTGCGGAAGTTATGAATGAACGTTCCTTTACCAGGCCGGGTATTGAAAAAATAATGGGTGTTCATTTTAAGGAAGAAAGTAAAACAGATATACAGATATCTTTTTCAAGTTCCTGACCTGCTTTAGATAATATCAGAATTGACAAGGTTAATTTAAGGCGCAGTAGCATCGCTACTCGTAGTGGGATACTCGTTCTGGATATCAGTGGATCCTGTGTATCATTGTCTGAAGTAAAGGCTCAATATCCGCAATTAAAAATCACACAAGCACCAAGAGGTGGCTCTCTGGATGATGAGACGGTATTTACCTCCGTATCTGCTTGGGGGGGAATATCGTTTGGGTTTAAAGAAAAAAATAGAGATTGCCTTGCTGCTATTATTTTTGAACCAAAGGATAATATATGACAAAAAATACCCGTCTTAATTTTAGCGAAGGCAGTATTGCCATGCCGGAAGGATTCAGTGATCACACCGTGAATATGCTGGTTTTAGGTGGGCCAGAAAATTCACTCATCAATCTGAGCATAACTCGCGCACAGTTAAAACCCGGTGAAACACTGTCCGGATATGTGGATCAACAATTAAAAATACTTAAACAGCGGCTGAAAGAACATCGTGTACTTAAACGAGAAACTGCCAGGCTGGGCAGTGGTGAACAGGCTATAGAGGGCGAACAGATTGCTGCAACGCATAAACAGGGAGGTATTGTCTGGCAGTATCAGGCGGCGTTTCAGGTGAACGTGGATGGCCTGGTACTGATTTTTACGCTGACCAGCAAACAAAAACCGGATGCCGGGCAAATACAATCATGGAGTGATTGGTTAAGTAGCTTTGTGACGCGAGATATATAAACAGAATATAAAATATTCCATTTATAATATACAGGGTGTTGTTGACTGTAAATGAATGGCCTTTCTTTTTGTTGTTTTAATGATGTCAGACAATGTCATCCCGTTTAACAAAATCCCCATGAAATATATATGCTTACTTACATTTTTGTGGGGCATTATTTCGCGAGAGGGATGTTATTCAAAATTTGCTATGCCGTTAAAAAGGAAATCAGGCGCGGAGCGCCTTAAGGATTAGTTCATGTATGAAGCGGCTCGGCTGTACGATCCAATAGAACATACTCAGGCAGCAATGGGTTTTATTTTAGGGGCCATTGTTGGAGCGGTGTTTATTGCAGTGGCATCTGCTGCCCTGGTAATTTTTGGGTGTGGTTTTTTTCTTGGCCTTTTTATGGGGTTCCTGATTGGCAAAATAGGCCTCGGCATACTGGAGGTGGGAGAGGCAGAAGGGAGAAAGCACACAGTTGTTACCGGAAAAATAACGGAAGGCTCGCATAACGTCTTCACCAACAGTCGGAAGGCAGCAATAGTCGAACGCAGTACCGCAACGTGCGAAAAACACCCTCCAGTGACGCGGGTAGCAGAGGGCTCCACGAACATTTTCATAAACAGTAAGGCGGCAGCGCGCAAAGGGGACAGGACGCAGTGTGACGCGAAAATCAGTGATGGTTCTGACAACGTTTTCTTAGGTGGAGGTGCAAAGGCTTACCTGCCAATAACCCCGGAGGTACCAGATAGCTGGCGGATATCGACAGGCTGGCTGTTTATGGCGGCCGGTTTTTTGGGGGGACTAGGTGCGGCTTTAAGCAAGATGAGTATCTCAACCTGGCGTTGCGTCCTGAAGTTTTCGGCGGGCTATTTTGCCGGTTTTGTTGCCACGAATGCGGCCATCAGCTATGCGGCAGGGCTATTCGGTTTTCCGGTAGACGTCACCGATGGTCGCAAGGTATTGCTGCCGGACGATGAAACAGATTTTGTTCTACCGGGTCGCTTACCGATCGTGTGCCAGCGGTTCTATTCCAGTGCGCTGGAAAGACAGGGAATGTTGGGCGGTGGCTGGAGAATGCCGTGGGAACTGACGTTACAGGAAACGGAAAATGGGCTGATTTACACCGATCGTCAGGGACGAGAGCATCACTCGCAGCCGCTGAACCTGGGCCAGCAGTGGTACGACCCAGCAGAAAAGTTGTACCTGTCTCGTCTTGATGATGGATTTTATGTAGCACACACCCCAGAGATGGACTTTTACCTCTTTGGCCGCCCGGATGGTAACGGTGTGATGCGACTATCGCGCATGGAAGACAGCCAGCAACAAGCGATCCGCTTTGAGTGGCAGCACGGCAAGTTACAGCGGATGGGGGACGATGCCGGTCATCTGTTGCTTATGCATTACACAGAGGTGAATGGCCATACTCGCCTGTCAGGTATTGAAGAGCTACAGGGTGGCAGCGGTGGCTGGCTGGTGCATTATGGCTACGATGACAACGGTTATCTGGCCTCTGTCACGAACCGTGGCGGCGCGATGGTGCGCCGTTTTGCCTATACCGATGGACGGATGACGGAACATGCCAACGCCACGGGTTTTGTCTGCCGTTACCGTTATGCCGAAGTGAACGGTACGCAGCGGGTGGTGGAACACAGCAACAGTCGCGGCGCGGCCTGGCGTTTTGTGTATGCCCCGGAAGGCGGGCATACGGTGGTGACGGACACGCGGGGACGTGAGCGCCACTGGTACTACACGCCGCAGGGCAGCGTAACGCGCTATGTGGATACCGACGGTGGCGAATATCACTACGAGTACAACGGTAATAACTGGCCGGTAGCCGTCAAAGGCCCGGACGGCGCTGAAACCCACATGGAATATGACGTATTAAGCCGCCCGGTGAAGGTGACGGATACGCTGGGACGCGAAACGGTGTTGGAGTGGTACGGCAACGCCTCGCTGTTAAGCCGGGTGCGGTTGGACGATGGCCGAGAGTGGCGCACGGAGTACGATGCCCATTACCGGATGGTGAAACGAGCTGACCCGGAAAACCACATCACAGAGGTGGAATACGGCGCAGACGGCCAGCCGGTAAAAGTGACGGATGCGCGCGGCGGCGTCTCGCACCCGGAATACAGCACGCGGGGCGAACTGCTGGCGTACACCGACTGTTCAGGTAAAACCACACGCTATGGCTACAGTGAGGATGGCTGGCTGGTTCACATCACGGATGCGCTGGGACAGACGACGCGTGTCACGCATACGGTGACGGGCCTGCCGCAGACGGTGACGCGCCCGGACCTGAAAAGTGAACATTACGAGTGGAACGCGCTGAACCGGCTGACGCGGCATGTTCAGCCGTCGGGGGCGACGGAGGGGTGGACGTACACGCCGGAGGGCTTCACCGCCTCGTACACCGATGCGGAAGGGCGGCAGGAGCGGCAGGAGTACGGTGAATACGGTGAACTGCTGGGGCTGATAAACGGCAACGGGGCGGCGTACCGCTTTGCGCACGATGCGGCGGGCCGGGTGCAAGAAGAGCGCAGGCCGGACGGCACGGCGCGGGTGTACCACTGGCAGCATAACCAGCTTACGGGCATCACGCAGCGGGGGAGCCTGGGCGGTGAGCGGCACACGCGCTACGAGCATGACGCGGCAGGGAGGCTGACGGCGGCCATCAGCGGCCACAGTGAACGGCGCTACGGCTATAACCGTCTGGACCAGGTGATGGAGGTGGTGCTGACGCCGACGGAGGCCGGGGCAGCGGAAGGGGTGGCGGCAGACCGGGTGGCGTTTGACTACGACCGGGCCGGGATGCTGACGGCAGAACAGGGCGCACAGGGGGCGATTCGTTACCGGCGCGATGCGCTGGGCAACCCGGAGAGCCTGACGCTGCCGGACGGCAGAAAGACGGAATGGCTGATGTACGGTAGCGGGCACGTGCAGGGTATCCGGTATAACGGCAGGCTGGTGAGTGACATCACGCGTGACGGCCTGCACCGGGAGATAATACGCAGCCAGGGGGCACTGACGCAGTACAGCGGTTACACGCGAAGCGGGCAGATGGCGTGGCAGCGGATAATCCGGGGAGAGTACGCCGGGAGCGGCATTCCATCAGCGGAAGAAAGCGAGAACCGGAAGGACTGGCGCTACAGCGCGGACGGCGAGCTGATAATGGAGACGGGGCCGCACGGTGCGGAGCTGTATGACTACGACCGTGCAGGCTGGCTGCGCAGCCACTCTCCGGCACAGGGCGTGCAGGAACGTTTTCACTGGGATAAAGCGGGCAACCCGGTGAATGAGTACGAAACGGTGGCGGACAACCGCGTCAGGGCGTGGGGCAAATACCGTTACGAATACGATGAATGGGGTCAGGTCATCCTGCGCGGGGAGGGCCGCAGCGAGAAAACGCTGGCTTGGGACGCCGACGGTCATCTGCTGCGGGTGATATCGGGCGACCGGACGACGCACTACCGCTACGACGCGCTGGGCCGCCGGACCCACAAGGTGACGCGCACCGACATGCAGGACAGGGCGGAAAACGAAACCCATTTTCTGTGGCAGGGAACGCGGCTGCTGGAGGAGCGGACGGGCGAAAGCCGGAAGACCTATATTTACGGCGACGCCCGTAGCCCGGTGCCGGTGGCATGCGCAGAGCGACGTGCAGGCCGGGAGGATATTTACCACTACCAGACAGACCCGTCATTGCGGATAAGGACGGTGACGGATGAAACGGGAAAGGTGGTGTGGGACGGCTGCTGGCAGGCGTGGGGCCGGATGCAGGCGGACCTCAGCGGTCCGGGAGGATTTGAGCAAAACCTGCGGCTGGCGGGGCAGTATTATGACAGGGAAAGCGGGCTGCATTATAATCTGTTCAGGTATTACGACCCGGATGTGCCTGGACGGTTTTTGAGCAGTGACCCGATTGGGTTGGCGGGGGGGGATAAATCTTTACCGGTATGCGCCGAATGCGCTGGGGTGGATTGATCCGTGGGGGTTGCATGATATTTTGGCTGATACTGATTTAGTGTGTAGAGGTGGCACATGCCTTGCCGATCAATTTACACATGGTAGTGGAGTTTCTACAAATGCTGATGGAACATTAAATGGGGTGTCTACACAAGCGAAGCCAGGTGCCCCAATTGAGGTTCTAGCTCAACCGTACAAAAATGGTACTGTTGGTGTAACAACGGTCGCAGACATAGAAAAAGCCGGTGGAAAAATTATTTTAGACGGTGTATTCAATTCGACAAATGGAACAAATGGATCTAATCACGCAACAGTTAGCGGTATTACCGCTGAGCAGGCAGAAGTTTTATTTAAAACCGAAGAAAATCCAGTACCTAAAAGTGGAAGAGGGTTCGAAAAAAGTGTCAACACAAATTGCTAATCGAGTTTATAGAAACTTGCGACATAGAGTTTATGCCGATATGGATAACGAACATATAGAGTTTGATTTGATATCCTCTTTTATATGTGGAAGTGGTGTCGGGTTATCAAAATCAGACGCAATTAATGATTTTTCAGGAGAGAAAATAGTTTTACGTGAGGGAGATTATATCTATTTATATATGGAGGTAGGTGTCGGTGAATCAGGAGCAATGGAATATGTATTCGCCGAAGGCTATATCTTACCTCATCCAAACTATGATGCCACTACTCCATGCAAGTGGTGTTGTAAGTATGTGGGAGATGTGGAGTATATGGAAGACTATATAAAAAATTTCATGATGTAATTGTCCTGCCGGGGCTGATAAAAGTCATGGCGCAATTTGGATATTAAATAAATATTCGTACAGTGATTTTTAATTAATTAACAGTTCTTTGATGTTGCGAGCTGATTTATGTATGGGTAAATGAGTGTATTAAAAACTAATTCACGTTCTCGTCTGATTATATTATTAATCACAACGGAGTATAGCCTGATACTAAACAGAGCCATCACGATTTGGTGGTTGTTAAATTAATTTGTTGAGGAATGTATAATGGGTTATTGGGGGGCTGGGCCATGGGATAGTGATGTTGCAGCGGATTGGTTTCATCGCCATAGAGCCTCGTTCAGATTCTCGACTTTAAGTTGTAGATATTAAATTATCTTCCCCTCCCACACTTCCCCAGATTTCAGCCAGCGTATGCGAGCAGAAATCCGGGGGATCAATATTATGACTCGATCAGATCTTTGATAAACACCACACCATCAGTTGTACGTAGCCAGCGCGGTGCTTTCAGTTTTGCTGCAAAGAACCAGACCAGTTCACACAATAGTCCCGTCAGAGGTTGTTCCATTTGTAACCGGCTCATTTAAACCGTCTGGTCTGTTTCCTCCGGCTCTACAAAAATAATGTCCATCATTTTTAATGGACACTATCGTATGAAACACCGGACCTGGATCACTGAAGCTTTACGTCTTCACTTTGAAGAACATTTACCCCGGGTTGTGGCCGGGCGTCGCCTGGGTGTACCAAAATCAACAGTTTGTAGTATGTTCGTGCGCTTTCGGAGAGCTGGCCTTTCGTGGCCTTTGCCCGCAGGCATGTCGGAGCAGGAACTTGATGCCTGCCTTTACGGACAATTTTCCACGGTACCAGTCGTACGTCCTGAAAGCACCGTTATATCCGAAGCCCCCGTGGTAAAAAAACGTCCCCGGCGGCCCAACTTCCCTTATGAGTTTAAAATCGCCTTAGTGGAGCAGTCACTGCAGCCCGGAGCCTGTGTGGCGCAGATCGCCCGGGAAAACGGAATCAACGATAACCTGCTCTTCAACTGGCGCCATCAATACCGGAAAGGTGGCCTGCTGCCTTCCGGAAAAAATATGCCGGCACTGCTTCCCGTGACGTTAACGCCGGAGCCGGATAATAAAATCCCGGCCCCCGCACAGGAACCAGAGCAGATAAATACACCGTCCGACAGTCTGTGTTGTGAGCTGGTTCTGCCGGCCGGAACTCTCAGGCTTAAAGGTAAACTGACGCCGGCGTTATTACAGACACTTATCCGCGAAATAAAAGGGAGCAGCCACTGATGATATCTCTCCCTGCCGGTTCGCGTATCTGGCTGGTTGCAGGTATCACCGACATGCGAAATGGCTTTAACGGCCTGGCATCAAAAGTTCAGAACGTCCTGAAGGATGACCCGTTCTCCGGACACCTGTTCATCTTCCGCGGACGCCGGGGTGACCAGATAAAAGTGTTGTGGGCTGACAGTGACGGACTGTGCCTCTTCACCAAACGCCTGGAGCGGGGCCGCTTCGTCTGGCCAGTCACCCGTGACGGCAAGGTGCACCTTACTCCGGCTCAGTTATCCATGCTTCCTGAAGGTATCAACTGGAAGCACCCGAAACGAACGGAACGCGCTGGAATCCGCATATAACCCGTTGTAAAGTGAGGATATGGACACCTCACTTGCTCATGAGAACGCCCGCCTGCGGGCACTGTTGCAGACGCAACAGGACACCATCCGCCAGATGGCTGAATACAACCGCCTGCTCTCACAGCGGGTGGCGGCTTATGCTTCCGAAATCAACCGGCTGAAGGCGCTGGTTGCGAAACTGCAACGTATGCAGTTCGGTAAAAGCTCAGAAAAACTTCGTGCAAAAACCGAACGGCAGATACAGGAAGCTCAGGAGCGAATCAGCGCACTTCAGGAAGAAATGGCGGAAACGCTGGGTGAGCAATATGACCCGGTACTGCCATCCGCCCTGCGCCAGTCTTCAGCCCGTAAACCGTTACCGGCCTCACTTCCCCGTGAAACCCGGGTTATCCGGCCGGAAGAGGAATGCTGTCCTGCCTGTGGTGGTGAACTCAGTTCTCTGGGATGTGATGTGTCAGAGCAACTGGAGCTTATCAGCAGCGCCTTTAAGGTTATCGAAACACAACGTCCGAAACTGGCCTGTTGCCGGTGCGACCATATCGTGCAGGCACCAGTACCTTCAAAACCCATTGCACGCAGTTATGCCGGAGCGGGGCTTCTGGCCCATGTTGTCACCGGGAAATATGCAGACCATCTGCCGTTATACCGCCAGTCAGAAATATACCGTCGTCAGGGAGTGGAGCTGAGCCGTGCCACACTGGGGCGCTGGACCGGTGCCGTTGCTGAACTGCTGGAGCCGCTGTATGACGTCCTGCGCCAGTATGTGCTGATGCCCGGTAAAGTCCATGCCGATGATATCCCCGTCCCGGTCCAGGAGCCGGGCAGCGGTAAAACCCGGACAGCCCGGCTGTGGGTCTACGTCCGTGATGACCGCAACGCCGGTTCACAGATGCCCCCGGCGGTCTGGTTCGCGTACAGTCCGGACCGGAAAGGTATCCATCCACAAAATCACCTGGCCGGTTACAGCGGTGTGCTTCAGGCCGATGCTTACGGTGGTTACCGGGTGTTATACGAATCCGGCAGAATAACGGAAGCCGCGTGTATGGCTCATGCCCGGAGAAAAATCCACGATGTGCATGCAAGAGCGCCCACCGACATCACCACGGAAGCCCTGCAGCGTATCGGTGAACTGTATGCTATCGAGGCAGAGGTCCGGGGCTGTTCAGCAGAACAGCGTCTGGCGGCAAGAAAAGCCAGAGCCGCGCCACTGATGCAGTCACTGTATGACTGGATACAGCAACAGATGAAAACACTGTCGCGTCACTCAGATACGGCAAAAGCGTTCGCATACCTGCTGAAACAGTGGGATGCCCTGAACGTGTACTGCAGTAATGGCTGGGTGGAAATCGACAACAACATCGCAGAGAACGCCTTACGGGGAGTGGCCGTAGGCCGGAAAAACTGGATGTTCGCGGGTTCCGACAGCGGTGGTGAACATGCGGCGGTGTTGTACTCGCTGATCGGCACATGCCGTCTGAACAATGTGGAGCCAGAAAAGTGGCTGCGTTACGTCATTGAACATATCCAGGACTGGCCGGCAAACCGGGTACGCGATCTGTTGCCCTGGAAAGTTGATCTGAGCTCTCAGTAAATATCAATACGGTTCTGACGAGCCGCTTACTTCCATTTCAGATCCCTGCACCTGTTCCGTCAGAATCTGGAACAGTATCAAGCAATGCTCACACAACTGTTCGGGGTCTGACTCAAAGCGCGGAAACGACGTCGGCAAATCATCAAGCGTCAGGCTGTCAACCAGATGGGACGGATGGCTGGTTCACATCACGTATGCGCTGGGACAGACGACGCGCATCACGCAGCGGTGAAGCCTGGGCGGTGAGCGTCACACGCGCTACGAGCATGATGCGGCAGGGAGGCTGACGGCGGCCGCGCGCGCCGTACTGAGTACGGTGATATGCGAAGACCATTCTCCGGAAATCCGCATTGCCCAGGGTTCCGGCAACATCTACATCAACAGTCAGCCTGCCGCCCGAAAAGATGATCATACTGAATGTGATGCGGTGATTGAGGATGGCTCCCCCAATGTCTTTTTCGGCGGCGGTACGTAGACGGTACTGGAAATCAGCCCGGAAATCCCGGACTGGCTGCGTCAGGTTGTGGATGTGCTGTATGTGGTCGCCGGAATGCTGGGGGGGCTGGCTGGAGCCTCGCGTCAGGCGACAAAGATGGGCTCGAAATTTGGCACAAAATGCGCGGCAAAATTTATTGGTGGCGAAATTGCCGGGATGGGCATTTCCGAGGCCGCTATGGGATTGTTCAGCAACCCGGTTGATGTAACTACCGGGCAAAAAATTCTGCTGCCGGAAACGGATTTCACCCTGCCGGGCCGCATGCCTGTTACCTGTTCGCGCTTTTATGCCAGCCATCTGGAAACTGAGGGGCTACTGGGCAAAGGATGGCGGCTGAACTGGGAAATAACCCTGCGCACCGATGAGAAATATATCACTCTGATTGGCGGCCAGGGGCGTGAGTTAAGTTATCCGAAAGACATGCTGACGCCGGGGCACCAGATATTCGATCCGGAAGAGCAGTTTTACCTGAGCCGCCTGCATGACGGACGCTATGTACTGCATTACACCGACCGCAGCTATTACATATTTGATGAATTTGATGACCACGGCGTCGCACCGTTACTTTTTATAGAGACGCCCTACCGACAGCGTATAGCTTTCGGGCGAGAGAACGGCAGGCTGGTGCGGGTGGCTTCCAGCAGCGGGCACCATCTGTTATTGCACCGCACAATGATCCCGGCGGGGGAAAGACTTTCGCATATTGAACTGGTGAAGGGAGGACGTCCCGGTAACCTGGTGGAATATCGTTACGACAATAACGGGCAACTGACCGATGTGGTGAACCGGGCCGGTGTGGCAGTGCGACAGTTCGCCTATGAAAATGGCCTGATGGCAGAGCACCGCAACGCGACAGGCTTCACCTGTACCTACCGCTGGGAAGAGATTGAGGGGGTTCCCAGGGTGGTGGAGCACTCGACCAGCGATGGCGAGGATTACCGGTTCCGCTATGATTTTGCTGGCGGGCAGACGGTGGTTACCGGCAGGCCGGGGCATAAGTGGCAGTGGTGGTTTGATGAACAGACGTATGTGACTGCGCACCGGACGGCGGGCGGGAGGATGTACCGCTTCACGTACAACGAAAACCATTTTCCCGTAGCAGTTGAACTCCCCGGCGAACGCAGGGTAACGCTGGAATACGACACCCTGAGCCGGGTGGTGAAAGAGACGGATCCGGCAGGCCGGGTGACACAGACGCAGTGGAACGGCAGTTTTGATGAAATCACTCGTCGTGCGCTGGATGACGACCATGTGTGGAAAGCGGGTTACAACGAACACGGTCAGGTAATACAGGAAACAGACCCGGAAGGACGCGTCACGCGCTACGGGTATGATGAACAGGGGCTGGCAGTCAGCCGCACGGATGCGAGGGGCGGCCTGGTTGCGCTGGTGTACGATGCGCGCGGTCAACTGGTGCGTTACACCGACTGTTCAGGGCGCGCCACGGGTTATGAATACGATGAAGACGGCAACCTGACGGCGGTGACGGACGCGGAAGGGAAAACGGTACACATCAGCTATAACCGTCTGGGACAGCCGGAGACAGTCAGCCATCCGGGCAAACAGCAGGACCGTTACACCTGGAACGCGCTGGGATTACTGAGCAGCCACCGTCGTCTTACGGGCAGTATACAGAGCTGGCAGTATACGCCGCGGGGGCTGTTGACGCTCCACACGGATGAAGAGAAACGGGAGACGCGCTGGCATTACACTGCGGAGGGGTGGATTGCCAGCCTGAGCAACGGCAACGGGGCGCTTTACCGGTTCAGTCACGATGCGGATGGACGACTGACGGGAGAACAGCGCCCGGACGGCCTGATACGGATGTTTGCGCTGAATGCGGGCGGGTATCCGGTCATCATCCAGACGCAGGGTACAGAAGGCGGGGTGCGCAATGAGAAACAGCAGCGTGATGTGCTGGGTCGCCTGCTGCGCAGTGACACGCAGCACAGTACACGGACCTTCAGCTACAACCGTCTTGACCAGATAACGGAGGTGACGCTCACCCCCACGGAAGAAGGTGAGCGTCTGCACCACATGCAGGCGGACAGGGTGCGCTTCGCGTATGACCGCAGCGGGTGGCTGACGGCAGAGCACAGCGTACACGGCAGCATAAAGTACCGGCGTGACGCGCTGGGCAACCCCACCGATATCACGTTACCGGACGGGCAGCACCTCAGCCATCTTTACTACGGCAGCGGGCATCTGCTCCAGACGGCGCTGGATGGTATCACGGTCAGTGAATATGAGCGTGACAGTCTGCACCGCCAGGTGATGCGCACCCAGGGGGCGCTGACGACGTTCAGCGGCTACAACGCCGACAACCGGTTAAGCTGGCAGCGCAGCCTGCCAGGCGGCAGCCGGAGTCCGCAACAGGCCGGAAATCCCCCGACACAGAGCGACAGCGTGACGGGGCGGGATTACATCTGGAACGCAGACGGTGAAGTCAGCGGCATTAACGACAAACTGCGTGGCTGCCTGGTGTTCAGCTATGACCGGAGCGGCTGGCTGACTGGTCGTACGGGGCAGATGTACGACCATGACCATTATTATTACGACAAAGCAGGCAACCTGCTGACGGATGAATATCAGGGAGCGGTGATGGACAACCGCCTGCCGGGCTACGGGCGTGACCGTTACCGCTATAACGAATGGGGTGAACTGACAGAGCGGCGAGAACAGCAACTGGAGTGGAACGCACAGGTCAGTTAACGCGGGTCATCAGCAGCAACAGCGAGACGCGGTATCAGTACGATGCGCTGGGCAGGCGTATCAGCAAGGCGACGTATGGCCGCCATACGAACCAGCGGGAACAGCGGCGGACGACGTTTGTGTGGGAAGGATTCCAGCTGTTGCAGGAGACAACGTGGCAGGGAAAGCGGACGTACCTGTACGATGCGGAACAGCCGTACACGCCGGTGGCGGCTGTCACGGGGCGCGGGGAAAGCCGGAAAATCTGGTATTACCACACGGACGTGACGGGCACGGTGCAGGAGGTGAGCGTAGCGGACGGAACGCTGGTGTGGGCGGGCTACCAGGCGGGATTTGGTGAAAACCGGGGCGACATCAGCAACAGCGGGGCGTACTTTGAACAGCCGCTGCGACTGCCGGGGCAGTACTTTGACGAAGAAACGGGGCTGCATTACAATCTGTTCAGATATTATGCGCCGGAGTGCGGGCGGTTTATCAGCCAGGATCCGATAGGGCTGAAAGGTGGTTTAAACCCTTACACGTACCCATTGAATCCTATTACAGATATTGATCCTCTTGGTCTTATTACTTGTGGTGTCGATATAGGTGAGCCTGGTGAGTTATTAAGGTGCAAAATGGTTGAAAATAATTGTATCAGTAAATGTTCATTTTCTTCCTTACCTACAAAAAGTAACGGATTTGCTTTCTGGAATTGTGTTAACGAATGTAAAGAAAATCAAGGTTGTTGATATTTTTTATTACAGGAGAGTGTATGGTTAGCGATAAAAATACAGCTATATTAATTAGTGAATTAATGTTGAAATTCGGTAAGGAACTTGATGAGTCCGTTGCTGTTGTTCAATCATCACTGTGATGAAGATGAATTTAAGGCATACCGGGATGCGGTTGGCTTTATAATGGGTGGAATGCTTATTAAAATAATGAATCCGTTATATGAAAAGCATCCTGAAATAAAACCAAAAGGATTAAATTAAAGCGTTTAAAAAACCGGGGAGATATTTAATCTCCCGAGCCTGTACATAGATTTGTGTAATTGCCTGATTTTGATATGTTCAATCCAGCATCAAATGAAGGTTAATTTATGGACGAAAAACAGTTACAGGCTCTGGCTAACGAACTGGCCAAAAACCTCAAAACCCCTGAAGACCTCAGTCAGTTTGATCGGCTGCTGAAAAAGCTCAGCGTTGAAGCCGCTCTCAATGCAGAGATGACACACCATCCTGGGTATGAGAAAAATCAGTCCAGACCAGGAGCTAACTCCCGCAACGGTTTTTCCACAAAGACCGTTATCACAGGCGACGGTCCACTGGAACTGCGTACTCCGCGCGATCGTGACGGTACCTTCGAACCACAACTGGTAAAGAAAAATCAGACCCGTATTACCGGGATGGATAACCAGATCCTCTCGTTGTATGCCAAAGGGATGACCACCCGTGAGATAGCTGCTGCGTTCAAAGAACTGTATGACGCAGATGTTTCACCGGCACTGATATCAAAGGTTACCGATGCCGTGATGGAGCAGGTTGTAGAATGGCAAAACCGACCACTGGATGCTGTTTACCCCATTGTTTATCTTGACTGTATCGTCCTGAAAGTTCGGCAGGACAGTCGCGTCATCAACAAATCGGTGTTCCTGGCACTGGGCATCAATATCGAAGGTCAGAAAGAACTGCTGGGTATGTGGCTGGCCGAAAATGAAGGGGCGAAGTTCTGGCTCAATGTGCTGACTGAACTGAAAAACCGCGGTCTGAACGATATCCTCATCGCCTGTGTGGATGGCCTGAAAGGCTTCCCGGATGCCATCAACACAGTATATCCGAAGGCCCGCATCCAGTTATGCATCGTGCATATGGTGCGCAACAGCCTGCGCTTCGTGTCATGGAAGGACTACAAAGCCGTCACTCGCGACCTGAAAGCGATTTATCAGGCTCCCACGGAAGAGGCAGGCCAGCAGGCACTGGAAGCGTTCGCTGCGGCCTGGGACTGTCGCTATCCTCAGATAAGCCGAAGCTGGCAGGCTAACTGGCCGAATCTTGCCACGTTCTTCGCTTATCCAACGGACATCCGCAAAGTGATCTATACGACGAATGCCATCGAGTCGCTAAACAGCGTGATCCGCCATGCGCTCAAAAAGCGTAAAGTGTTCCCGACAGACGACTCGGTGAAAAAAGTGGTGTGGCTGGCAATCCAGTCTGCGTCCCAGAAATGGACGATGCCGTTGAAGGACTGGCGAATGGCAATGAGCCGCTTTATTATCGAGTTCGGTGACCGCCTGGACGGTCACTTCTGAGAAAAGGCATTTACACAGAATCTTAAACAGGCTCTATTCCAGCAGCAACTGGTAGAGTACCAAGTATAATATTGCCATAATTTGTGAGTTAACAATGAGTTACTATGATTTGTATGGATTTTCTGGAAGAGATTTAAATGAGGCTCGTGAATTACTGGAGTCGTCGCTGAATATATTTTTTATCGAAAGGGATAGTTCTTATCATGGTGTCTATTATATTTCAGGTGATAAGAAGCATGAACATTTTATCTTAAAGGAAAATATTGATTTATTAGATGACGAACCTGATGAGATGGATTATCCAGAACATAATTATCTTCTTTATATTAATGATACATCCAGACCTTCTGAATTAAAATACATCATATTGAAATCTGCAAAATTTATTTTACTTAGAAGTGAGCGAGTTTAATTTATAATGAGCCGGGATCATCTTCCCGGCTTTTTTATTATTTAACTCTCGTTCATCACACTAAACATCCCGTCCCGCATCCCCTTAACAGACTGTTTAACCTGATAAATTTCCTTCCTCAGTTCCTGTACTTCGTCGCTTTCAGCGATCAGGCTTAGGCATCCCTCCGAGATCTTCACGGTAAGGTTCGTGCCGATCTCAACTCCCGCTTCTCTCACCTATCTGGCGCTGATTTCACCACAACCTGAACTCATCCGCATCCTGCCATGCCGGGAATTTTTCGCGATACTCCCGTAACGCCACCATCGAAAGTTCAGCGTCTATACGCGTAGCCTGATGTGGTTCGGCGGTGGCGATAATCTCGCCTTGCGGATTAATCACCCGGCTGTCGCCGCGATAGTGGCAGCCGTTGCCATCGCTGCCGACGCGATTACATCCCGCGACATACGCCTGATTCTCAATCGCGCGGGCCGTCAGCAATGCTTGCCAGTGCAAAGAGCGCGGGGCAGGCCAGTTGGCAACGTAGATTGCGAGGTCATAATCATTGAGATTGCGCGACCACACCGGAAAGCGCAGGTCGTAGCACACCAGCGGCAAAATACGCCAGCCGCGCCATTGCACAATCACTCGCTCATTGCCTGCTTTATAATGCAGATGTTCATCCGCCATCCGGAACAGATGACGTTTATCATAAAAATGCACCGTGCCGCCTGGCTCTACCAGCAAAAATCGATTAACCGAACCAGCGTCCGTTTGCAATGCAACACTGCCTGCAATCAGCGCATTGCACTGTTGCGCTTTAGCGGTCATCCAGTTCACAACATCATCTTGCGCTAGCGATGAAACCGCAGCTTCCATGGCAAAGCCGCTGGTAAACATCTCCGGTAGAACGATCACATCGCGCCCGGTAATACCTTCCAGTTGACGATCAAAATGGCGCAGGTTGGCAGGACCATCCATCCACACCAACGGTTGCTGCAAAAGCGTAATCTTCAAACCAGGCACGGTGTACAACTCCTTTATTTGAGGGGTTTTATAACTTTAACACTTTATCGGGTTATTACCTTACTGCGGTAGAGATTGATAACAAATGCTGATATTGGAAATATCTTATTTGCAAATTACTGTGTTATAGCCAATCTTTAGGGCGTTAATAACATGGGCAGGATAAGCTCGGGAGGAATGATGTTTAAGGCAATAACGACAGTCGCCGCTTTGGTCATCGCCACCAGTGCAATGGCGCAGGATGATTTAACCATTAGCAGCCTGGCAAAGGGTGAAGCCACCAAAGCAGCGTTTAATCAGATGGTGGAAGGGCATAAGTTGCCCGCCTGGGTGATAAAAGGCGGTACTTATACCCCCGCGCAAACAGTGACGTTGGGAGATGAGACGTATCAGGTGATGAGTGCGTGCAAACCGCATGACTGCGGCTCGCAACGTATTGCGGTGATGTGGTCCGAGAAATCTAATCAGATGACGGGGTTGTTCTCGACCATTGATGAGAAAACGTCGCAAGAGAAGCTCACCTGGCTAAATGTGAACGATGCGCTCTCGATTGATGGTAAAACGGTGCTGTTTGCAGCGTTGACCGGCAGCCTGGAAAACCATCCGGATGGTTTTAATTTTAAATAATCAGCGGATAAAGAAACGGAGCCTTTCGGCTCCGTTATTCAATTACGCGGCTTCAACTTTCCGTACTTTCTCCGGCAACTTTACCGGCTTCGTCGCCAGCTCTTCCGGGTCAAAGTCATCAACGTTAATACTGCGCAGACGGCTCTCTTCTGCTTTTACCAGAATGGCGGCTTCATCTTTATCAATCAGCCCCTTCGCCAGCGCGTTGCGCGCCAGTTCATCCAGACGGGTAAATGGCAGGTTTTTACCCAGCTCTTTACAGATGCGCTGATGAATGGGGTCGGCGGCAATCACATCCACCAGTGCCTCTTCCAGCAAACCAACCGGATTATGCTCGCTCGGCGTCAGATACTGACCGCGGCCAATGCGTGAACGGGTGGCGTTTGGCACTTGTAAAATCTTCGCCACTTTATGATCCAGCTTGTCAGACGGTGCCAGATAATGACGTCCGGTCGGGAAGATCACCACATTCAGCAACCCGGCAACCACGCGGTTCGGGAAGTTTTGCAGTAAATCGTCCATCGCCTGTTCAGCCTGATACAGTGCATCCTGTACGCCCCAGTGCACCAGCGGCAGGTCAGCTTCATTGCGGCCTTCATCGTCATAACGCTTCAGAACGGCGGAGGCGAGGTAAAGCTGACTTAAAATATCCCCCAGACGTGCCGAGATACGTTCACGACGTTTCAGGCTGCCGCCCAGTACCGCCATCGAGACATCAGAAAGCAGGGCGAGGTTGGCGCTCAGGCGGTTCAGGTGCTGATAATAACGTTTAGTCGCATCGCCGGTTGGCGTGCTGCTGGTTAAACCGCGCGTCAAACCAAGCCAGAAGCTGCGAACTTTGTTGCTACCGACGTGACCGATATGTTTGAACAGCAACTTATCAAATGCGTTAACGTCATTATTTTTCGCCGCTTCCATCTCTTCCAGCACATACGGATGGCAACGAATCGCTCCCTGACCGAAGATCATCATGCTGCGGGTCAGAATGTTGGCACCTTCAACGGTGATGGCGATCGGCGCGCCCTGGTAAGCTCGTGCCAGGAAGTTGCTTTGCCCGAGCATAATGCCTTTACCGCCGGTGATATCCATCGCATCAATAATCGACTGCTGCCCGCGATGGGTACAGTGATACTTAACGATAGCCGACAGCACGGCGGGTTTTTCACCGAGCATAATGCCGTAGGTAATCAGCGACGCCGCAGCATCCATTACGTAGGCGTTCCCGGCAATACGCGCCAGCGGCTCTTCAATCCCTTCCATCTTACCGATAGAGATTTTGAACTGACGACGAATGTGAGCATACGCACCGGTTGCCAGAGCCACCGACTTCACGCCGCCGGTTGAGTTGGAAGGCAGGGTGATGCCACGGCCCACCGAGAGACACTCCACCAGCATCCGCCAGCCTTGCCCGGCCATTTTCGGGCCGCCGATAATGTAATCGATCGGTACGAAAACATCTTTGCCGCGTGTCGGTCCGTTCTGAAATGGCACGTTCAGCGGGAAGTGGCGACGACCAATTTCCACGCCCGGCGTGGTGGTTGGGATTAGTGCACAGGTAATACCTAAATCTTCATCACCGCCGAGCAGTTTTTCTGGATCAGAGAGCTTAAACGCCAGTCCGAGCACGGTCGCAATCGGTGCCAGCGTAATGTAGCGTTTGTTCCAGGTCAGACGCATTCCCAGCACCTGCTGACCCTGCCATTCCCCCATGCAGACAATCCCGGTATCTGGAATCGCACCCGCATCGGAACCCGCTTCCGGGCTGGTCAGTGCAAAGCAAGGGATCTCCTGACCACGCGCCAGACGTGGCAGATAGTGATTTTTCTGCTCGTCAGTACCGTAATGTTGCAGCAGTTCGCCCGGACCTAATGAGTTCGGCACGCCGACGGTAATCGCCAGGATCCCGCTCACGCCAGAGAGCTTTTGCAGCACGCGAGACTGGGCATAAGCCGAGAACTCCAGCCCGCCGTACTCTTTTTTGATGATCATCGCAAAGAAACGATGCTCTTTCAGATATGCCCACAGCTCTGGCGGCAGATCCGCCAGCTCATGCGTAATCTGGAAATCATTTGCCATCCGGCAGGCTTCTTCTACCGGACCGTCGATAAACGCTTGCTCTTCAGCAGTCAGGCGTGGTTGTGGATAGTTATGCAGCTTTTTCCAGTCCGGTTTACCCTGGAACAAGTCACCTTCCCACCAGGTGGTGCCTGCATCAATCGCTTCTTTCTCGGTGCGCGACATCGGCGGCATCACCTTACGGAAACCACGAAACACAGGCGCAGAAATCATCGATTTACGCATAGGTGCAAAGTTAAACGGCACGAGGATAATGGCCAGAGGCACCAGTACCCACGCCGACCACAGACCTGCGACGCCGAGGGCGGCTGTCCAGGCGAGCAAAAGCAGACTGCTGAAAAATAAGCTCACGCGGTGATAAAACAACGCGCCGAGCAGGACAACCGTAGAGAGAATACTCAAAATCATCATAACGAAAAGCCCCTTACTTGTAGGAGGTCTGACCACTTGTGATGATATGGTTGTAGTAGATGTAAAAATATTTAGCAATGTATTTACAATATAATTACAACAAAGCTCGCATTGTTGCTGTTTTTATCCCCACTTCAGGTCAAAAAGTCCTGGCCATTGCGCTGCCCTGGACTTCTCGCTTCTGGCGGTATCCGGTACACTGCATTTTGTCTATTTAATTTATGCTGAAGGATATCCTCATGTACCAGGATCTTATTCGTAACGAACTGAACGAAGCGGCGGAAACGCTGGCTAACTTTTTAAAAGATGACGCCAATATTCACGCCATTCAGCGCGCGGCGGTCCTGTTAGCAGACAGCTTTAAAGCCGGTGGTAAGGTGCTTTCCTGCGGCAACGGCGGCTCCCATTGCGATGCTATGCACTTTGCAGAAGAGTTGACCGGTCGTTACCGTGAAAACCGTCCGGGCTATCCGGCGATTGCCATTTCTGATGTCAGCCACATCACCTGCGTCGGTAACGATTTTGGATTTAACGATATTTTCTCCCGCTACGTTGAAGCGGTAGGTCGCGAAGGTGACGTGCTGCTGGGGATCTCCACTTCCGGTAACTCTGCAAACGTGATCAAAGCGATCGCGGCGGCGCGTGAGAAGGGGATGAAAGTGATCACCCTGACCGGTAAAGACGGCGGCAAAATGGCTGGCACAGCGGATATTGAAATTCGCGTTCCGCACTTTGGCTATGCCGACCGTATTCAGGAAATTCACATTAAAGTGATCCATATTCTAATCCAGTTAATCGAAAAAGAGATGGCTAAGTAAGTCTGGCGTAGGCCGGATAAGGCGTTTACGCCGCATCCGGCATTTGTGCGCTGATGCCTGATGCGACGCTGACGCGTCTTATCATGCCTACAAATCTGTACCCGAACTGTAGGCCGGATAAAACGTTTACGCCGCGTCCGGCCAGAAAATCCTTAAACCAATCTTCGCCGGGGGCATTTCCCTGCTGTTGTGGAGGTTACCAATGTGCGAACTGCTCGGGATGAGCGCCAACGTCCCAACCGATATCTGCTTTAGTTTCACTGGGCTTGTGCAGCGAGGTGGTGGAACCGGGCCGCATAAAGATGGCTGGGGGATCACTTTTTACGAAGGAAAAGGTTGTCGCACATTTAAAGATCCACAACCCAGCTTTAATTCCCCCATCGCCAAACTGGTTCAGGACTATCCGATAAAATCCTGCTCGGTAATCGCTCATATTCGCCAGGCGAATCGGGGCGAGGTGGCGCTGGAAAATACTCACCCGTTTACCCGTGAACTGTGGGGACGCAACTGGACGTATGCGCATAATGGGCAACTGACGGGCTATAAATCACTGGAAACCGGCAACTTTCGCCCGGTGGGCGAAACCGACAGCGAAAAAGCCTTCTGCTGGTTGTTGTATAAATTGACGCAGCGTTATCCGCGCACACCGGGCAACATGGTGGCGGTATTTAAATATATCGCCTCACTGGCGGATGAACTGCGGCAGAAGGGCGTCTTCAACATGCTGCTTTCGGACGGACGTTACGTGATGGCGTATTGTTCAACCAATCTGCACTGGATCACCCGCCGCGCGCCGTTTGGCGTGGCAACGTTGCTGGATCAGGATGTGGAAATCGACTTCAGCTCGCAGACCACACCGAATGATGTGGTCACGGTGATTGCAACTCAGCCGCTGACGGGCAATGAAACCTGGCAAAAGATTATGCCAGGCGAATGGCGCTTATTTTGCCTCGGGGAGCGTGTAGTTTGATGCCAGTTGTGGTTGCACCACTTCGTGGCTCAACGGCTTGCTGACCACGTAACGGCCATTGACGACAGAAACCGTCGGTGGCTTACGAGTCTGTTCAAAGTAGTCGTAGCCCGGCTTCAGTTGTTCCCAGAAGTCCTTAAAGTTGGAATACTTATGGCGCTTCATATTGGCGTCGGTCATGCGGAAAGGATAAATGCTCACCTGCACACTCGGCTGACCAAACACCAGTGCGCCAGTAACGAACTGGAAAATCTCATCAATACCCTGATTGGTCATCGCGTAGCAACCGATAGAAACACAATCGCCGTGAATCATCAGGTATTTCCCTTCGTAACCATGCGCGCGGTCATAGGCGTTGGGGAAACCAATATTAATTGCTTTGTAGTAACGGCTGTCTGGTTTTAATTGATTACGCTGAACGCTATAAAACCCTTCCGGACTTTTGAAATCGCCCTGACGCTGTTTGGGGCCTAACCCGCCGGAATATTTACAAATTTTGTAGCTGTCGAGTAATTGATATTGCTCGCCCATTTTGACGTAGAGATCGAGCGTGCGCTCTTCCTTGAAGATTTGGATGTAGACAGGGGATCCCATCAACTGCTGCTTATACTCTTTGCTCACTGGCGTGGTGGAACTACCGCTGCCCAGCAAACTGGCAAACGAAACGCACGGGATCAACAACATCGCAAGAATTAATGCGATTTTACGCATACTGCTTATTCCTTGATAAAACGGTTACACACGCCAGGGCGGCAAAATAGATCCCAAATCGGAATAGTCTGGATTTGGAAGGCTCACATTAGCACCAAAAGAGTTTTACGCAAGCCTGTCGGTGCTGGGTTTACAAATTTAGCATAAGGGGCGATTTTCAAAAGTCCGAAAAGCGGCTGTATAGCGGATTTATTAATTATTTCCTAAGGTTATGAAACTGCAATAGTAATATGCAAATAAGCGATTAATAATCCTATTTACCCACCCGCTCCTTTAAAATTATCACCTTCATTCAGCCAGTTTATATCCTTCATGTATTCGTTCTCTCACGGCAGATTTCTGCGCCTGGGCGTGTTTTCTTTGTCCCTTTGGCTTCCTATATTTGCCAACGCCACTCCCACATCACACACCTCCTTCAGTTACGCCGCCCGCCAGCGGATGCAAAACCGTGCGCGATTGCTAAAGCGATACCACGCGCATCTGAAAAAACAGGCCAGCTACATTGTAGAAGGGAACGCACAAAGCAGAAGGGCGCTGCGCCAGCACAACCGCGAGCAGATAAAACAGCATCCAGAATGGTTTCCTGCGCCGCTCAAGTCGAGTGACAGACGCTGGCAGGCGTTGGCAGAAAACCCCCATTTCTTAAGCAGCGACCACCTGCACAATATCACCGAAGTGGCGATTCACCGCCTGGAGCAACAGCTTGGTAAGCCTTACGTCTGGGGCGGCACGCGGCCTGATAAAGGCTTCGACTGCAGCGGGTTGGTTTTTTATGCCTACAACAAGATTCTCGAGGCGAAGCTCCCGCGCACGGCCAATGAGATGTATCACTACCATCGGGCAACGATTGTGGCGAATAACGACCTGCGCCGGGGAGATTTGCTGTTTTTCCATATCCACAGCCGCGAGATAGCCGATCATATGGGCGTGTATCTGGGCGATGGGCAATTTATCGAGTCGCCACGTACCGGCGAAACCATTCGGATAAGCCGGTTAGCCGAACCTTTCTGGCAGGACCATTTTTTAGGTGCTCGGCGGATTTTGACGGAAGAGACGATTTTGTAGGACGGATAAGGCGTTTACGCCGCATCCGGCAATTGTGCACTGGTGCCGGATGCTTACATCAACGCCCCCATAATCTTCAACTCCAGCTCATCCGGCACTTCGTTATACGACAGCACATGCAGCCCCGGCGCAAACAACCTTGCGTAGCGCGCCAGCAAAGGGCGTAACTGCGGCGGCACCAGCAGCACCGGGTCTTTCCCCGCCGCTTTCATCTGTTCCTTCACCTGCGGCATCGTACTCTGGAACTGGTTGAGCATATTCGGGTCAACCGGCACGCTGTCGAGCATCACTTTGCCGCCCTGTTGCGCCTGATTCACCACGTTGGTCAGCAGATTTTCCAGCTCATTATTCAGCGTATACACCGTCAGCTCCTGCTTGCGAACGAACGGATGGGTAATACTGCGCCGCAGCGCCAGGCGCACATCGGCCGCCAGCAGAATATGATCCTTGGTCACCGTGCTACTGGCGACCAGCACGGTGGCGATGGTGACGATATCGCGCAGGGAAACGCCTTCGGTCAACAGAGCCCGGTACACCTTCAGCAACTGGCTGTAGTTCAGCGCCGCGCTCAAATCTTCCGCCAGTCGCGGAGCCATCGACGACAGGCGGTTATGCAACTGCGTGATGTCATCATAGTTAAACAAATCAGGAATATAGCTGCGCACAATCTTGTTCACATGGGTGGCAATCACGCTGGCGCTGTCGATCACCTGATACCCCATATTCAGCGCCTTCGCTTTCTGCGCAGGCTGTATCCAGGTCACCGGCATCCCATACGCCGGGTCGTTACCCAGAACGCCATCAATCTCGCCGTAGGTTTCGCTGGAGGGCAGGGCCATCAGTTTATCCGCCGGAATATCCGCTTCATCAGCCTTAATGCCGTTGATGAAAATGGCGTACTGACTGGGCTTGAGGCGGAAGTTTTCCCGAATGCGGATCTCCGGCAATAGCACGCCGTTGCCGTCGGAAATCACCTGCCGGACGCCGCGAATCCGCTGGGTGAGCGGGTTGCCCTGCGCTTTGTCCACCAGCGCCACCAGCTTGTAGCCGAGGCTTAAACTGATGGGCTCAATCAGCGGAATGGTTTCCCAACTGACCTATTGCTCGCTGGTTTCAGTGATGGTGCGGGTCAGCGTTTCGAGGCTTTTCTCTTCCGCCTCTGCTGCCTGCGGGCGTTTGCTCATTCGCCAGCCGGTATAGCCAAGCAGGGCGCTGAACATCAGGAACGGCAGGTGCGGCATTCCCGGCACCACCGCCAGCACAAACATAATTCCGGTGGCGGTGTAGAGCACCGACGGGCTTGCCAGGAGCTGGTTACGCACGTCATGGGCGATATCGCCGTTATCGCTGACGCGGGTGACGATAATCGCCGCCGCCGTGGAGAGCAGCAGGGAAGGGATCTGCGCCACCAGCCCGTCACCGATGGTCATCAGCACATACTGCTGGAAAGCGGCATCGGCGCTCAGGTTATATTTGAAAATCCCGATACAGACACTGCCGATCAGGTTGATCGCCAGAATCATCATCCCGGCGATGGCATCGCCACGCACAAACTTCGACGCCCCGTCCATCGCGCCGTAGAAATCGGCCTCGCTGGCAACGTCTTTACGCCGGGTTTGCGCCTGTGCCTGGTTGATCAATCCGGCGTTAAGATCGGCGTCAATCGCCATCTGCTTGCCGGGCATCGCGTCCAGGGTAAAGCGGGCAGAAACCTCGGAAATACGCTCGGCTCCTTTGGTGACGACGATAAAGTTGATGATCATCAGGATGATAAACACCACAAAGCCGACGACAAAGTTGCCGCCAATCACCACCTGACCAAACGACTCAATCACCTTACCCGCCGCACCTGCGCCGAGATGCCCGTGCAGCAGCACCACGCGCGTAGAGGCGACGTTGAGCGTCAGGCGCTAAAGTGGTGATTAGCAAAATGGTCGGGAACAGGCTGAATTCCAGCGGTCTTTTTGCCGACACCGCCACCAGTAGCACCATCACCGCCAGCACAATGTTGAAGGTGAACAGAATATCCAGCAGCGCAGGCGGTAGCGGCAAAATAATCATCGCCAGAATACACAGGATCACCAGCGGCACGCCGAGATTGCCGCCGCGCAGCAGCGCGAGGAACGATTTAGTTGTTTTCGCCATCCAGTTTAAGCACCTCTTTGGGAATGGAAATATGTCTGTTCAGCGCCGGGCGCGGCTGTGCGCCGTCGCGCCAGTGTTTCATTTGCAGGACGTAGGTCAGAACGTGGGCGATGGCCCGGTAAAGCTGAAACGGAATTTGCTGGTTAACCTGGGTGGTGTAGTAAACCGAGCGCGCCAGTCGCGGAAACTCCACCACTTCCACCTGATTTTCAGCAGCGACCTGGCGAATATAGAGCGCAATTTCATCAGTGCCTTTCGCCACCACAAACGGCGCGGCGGCGCGTGACTGGTCATACTGCAACGCAACGGCGTAGTGGGTCGGGTTGGTGATCACCACGTTGGCTTTCGGCACCACTTTGCGGATTTGCCCCATCGCCAGTTGCCGTTGCAGCCGCCGCACGCGCGCTTTTACTTCAGGCTTGCCTTCCTGATTTTTGTACTCTTCTTTTAGCTCCTGTTTGGTCATCTTCAGCCCTTTGGTGAACAGAGCTTTCGCCAGCGGCACGTCGATCAGCGCAAAGAAAATAAACAGGATGACAAAGTTGCGCATCACGCTGGCGTAGAGCGATAAACCCTCATTCATCGCCAGTTTGAACGGCAGCGACTGCAGGCCGAGAAAGGCGGCAAAGTTATTGCGCAGGCTAATCCACAGCATTACCAGCACCACCACCGATTTCACCGTCATCTTCCCTGTTTCCGCCAGATGTTCACTGGAAAACAGCCGCCCAATGCCTTTTAACGGGCTGATTTTGTTGAAGTCCGGGAGGATTTTTTTCGGCAAGAACAGCCAGCCGCCAGGCACCAGCGAAGAGAGTAGCGCGGCGGCGGGCATCGGCAGCAAGGTGAGGATAAACTTGCCGAGGATCAGCAGGTGATGGCGCAGAAACTGGCCGATCACCTGTGGGTTATTAATCTCCTGCGCATACTGATGCACGCTGATAAAACTCTCGCGCACAAAATCGGCATACCACGGAAACTGCTGGAGATCACCACAAACGCCGCAAACAGGCTCGCCGCCAGCCCCATATCCTTCGAGCGCGGCAGTTGCCCCTCTTCGCGCGCTTTACGCAGCTTTTGCGCCGAGGGTTTCTCTGTTTTTTCTTCGCTGCTGCTATCCGCCATAGTGACCTTTCAGCGCGTCGAGTTGCTGCAACACAAAATTCGCCAGATGCAGATAGTGATCCGGCAGGTTGTAGAGCAGGGTGGCAAAGCAGACCAGCCCCGCCAGCATGTTGATGGGAAAGCCGAGCGAAAAAAGGTTCAGCGGCGGCGCAATGCGGTTGAGCAGGCCAAAGCAGCCCTGCACAATCAGCATGATGAAAGTGGTCGGCAGCGCCAGCAGCGATGCCGACGCCAGCACCCAGCTAAAGGCCAGCGCGATGGTGCGCAGGGTTTGCGGATGCAGTGCGTTGCCAATCGGCCAGTAGGTGAAGCCCTTGTACAACACGCTCACCAGCAGCAGATGCCCATCCATGGCAAAAAACAGCAGGATCGCGTAGACGTTGATAAGCTCCGCCAGCACAGTGGTTGATGCGCCGCTGCTCGGGTCGTTCATCACCGCCATGCTCATCCCCATATTGAACGAGAGAATTTGCCCGGCGAGTTGCAGCGCGAGAAACAGAAACTGAAACATCAGCCCGAACAACATCCCCCATAAAATTTGCTCCACCGTCAGGATCAGACTGTTGAGCGATAGCAAATCATGGGGAATGGGATGCGGGATCAGCGGCGTGATGATGATTGCCAGCGCCAGCGACAAAATAATCCGCACGCGCATGGTCAGGGCGCTGTTATCGAGCACCGGCACATAGCGCAGAAACGCCATAATGCGCACGAAGGGAAACCATAGCCCCAGCGCCAGATCCGTCAGTTGTGTAACGTCGCTTGTGCGCATCTCAATGAACCAGCAACGCGGCCTGGCTAAACAGGTGAATGCACAGATCATGCAACTGGATAATCATCCATTTGCCGCACACCCCCAGCACCACCAGCGTGACAATAAGCCTCGGCAAAAAGCTCAGGGTCTGTTCATTAATCTGCGTCACCGCCTGGAACACGCTCACCAGCAGGCCGACCAGCAGACTTGGCACCACCAGTACCGAAACCAGTAAAATCACCACTTTTATGCCGCTGGCGACAATGTCGGCGGCTACGTCTACGGTCAACATAATCAGCCCAGCCCCAGCCCGCGAATGCTGGTGGTGAGCGTGCCGATGGTCAGCGACCAGCCGTCGATCAGCACAAACAGCATCAGTTTAAACGGCAGTGAAACAATCAGCGGCGACAGCATCATCATCCCCATCGCCATCAATACGCTGGCGACAATCAGGTCGATAACCAGAAACGGGATGTAAATCATAAAGCCAATCTGGAAAGCGGTTTTCAGCTCGCTCAACACATAGGCGGGCACCACGATCGTGAGATCCTGGTCGGCGGCATTGCCCTTCGCGCCGCCGATGGTCATGATTTGCGCCATCGCTTTTTTGTCGGTTTGCGCCAGCATAAAGCGTTTCAGCGGCGTCGCGGCGGTGCTTAAGGCATCGGTCAGGGTAATCTGATCGTTTTCGAACGGCACCACCGCGTGGTCGTAAATATTGAGCCAGATAGGGCGCATCACCAGCAGGGTGAGGGAGAGCGCAATGCCAATCAGAATGCGGTTTGGCGGCGTTTGTTGCAGCCCCAGCGCCTGGCGCAGCAGCGACAGCACGATAATAAAGCGCGTAAAGCAGGTCATCATCAGCACCCTCGTCGGCAGCAAACCGACGAGGGTCATCAGAATCAGCACCTGAATTTTGACGCTGTACTCCTGAGTGTTGCCGTGAGTGACCACGTTAAGCAGCGCAATATCGCCGCCCTGGGCGATTGCCAGCGGCGCGAGCGCCAGCAGCGCCAGGCCCAGTGTCAGTTGAGTGCGGCGTTTCATGGCGCCAGTTCGTTGATGTCGCGGGTGTTGAACTCCAGCACGCGCAGGCCATACTTCTCGTTGACCACCACCACTTCCGCTTTGCCCAGCAGGATATTGTTTACTTTGATATCCAGCGGCTCCCCGGCGAGTTTATCCAGCTCAATCACCGTGTCGTCGTCGATGTTAAGCAGGTCGGCTAACATGATTTCCACCGACGATACTTCCAGCGTTAAGGTCACCGGAATGCGTTTCAGCAGCGTCATCGAGTCGGAAAAGCGATCTTCCTGGCGGGTGACCCGCGTTGCGGCGTCGGCGGATTTCACGACAGGCGCAACGTCATCCGTCAGGCCAAAATCCTCAGCTAAAATATCTTCTTGCTTACTCATGGCTATTCTCATTTTTGCCTGCCAGCTCCGACAAAAACAGTTTGTCTTTGTCTTCCACAATCAGGGCACTAAATAATTCAGATTGCCCA
This sequence comes from Escherichia marmotae, assembly GCF_002900365.1. Lineage (NCBI taxonomy): Bacteria > Pseudomonadati > Pseudomonadota > Gammaproteobacteria > Enterobacterales > Enterobacteriaceae > Escherichia > Escherichia marmotae. The sequence goes on along the minus strand of NZ_CP025979.1, from coordinate 2,227,545 downwards.
ATCGCCACCGGGAATGTTTCTCCCAGAGAAATGGGTAAAATATCCCCGGCTTTTATCTGCGAGAGAGCCGCAACATTCATCGACAGCTCGGCAATTTTGACGTTCAGGGTCAGCGGCAGGGAGCGGATGATTTCTTTAATCAATGCCGGTTTATTAACGGATTTCGCCACCTGCTGCGGTTTACTGTGCTCGCTGTGGCGAATCAGATTTAAAATAAAATCGGTGTGGGCGTCGTCGAGCAAAATACGAAAACTGCTCTCTTCATCGCCCGCCAGGGTGAAGGTTAATTGGTACGTCCAGTGGGTAATTACCGTGCTGCTGTCCAGTTTTAATTTCAGCGCAATACCGGAGGTTTGCAGATTAAATATCAGTGTGCAGATATCCAGCGCGAGTCGGTTTTTTAATCGCGTTTCGGTTTTAGTCGGTAGCCCGTGATGGGGTTTCGTCTCTTTGAGAGATGACTCCAGACCATAAAAATTGCCCAACAGCATTAACAATAAGGAGCGATCAATATCAAACGCCAGATGCCCGACCTGGGAAACCATCAGCTCAGCGTTTTTATTTATAATATCCATTTCGCAGCCAATCTTTTTTAAGGTGATATTGCTGCGATGCTTTTTAAGAAAGTAGCTGCCAAGATGTGAATCAATCACGTCAAAATTCCCTGTAAACAGGGTCGGCAGGCGATGGTAGGGGCGTCCGAGCCGATTACCTTCTAATTTAAAGATGCCTGGCGTTTTACTGTACTTCAGCATGGCTTACTTTCTCTGCTGTAATGGTAAGGGCGTTTTTGTGCACGCAATTCCGGCAGTGACACAGGGTGAGGTATTAAATAGAGGGGGCGTGAAAGGGGCAAATTATTAATAGGATGAAAAAATAATTAAATTATTAATAGGTGAGATATCAGGCATCGTCATAAAACATTGCACGAACTGTAGGCCTGATAAGACGCGTCAGCGTCGTATCAGGCGTCGGCGCACAACTGCCGGATGCGGCGTAACCGCCTTATCCGGCCTACCGTTCAGGTGCAGGCTGTAGGCCTGATAAGACGCGCAGCGTCGCATCAGGCGTCGGTGCACAATTGCCGGATGCGGCGTAACCGCCTTATCCGGCCTACCGTTCGGGCGCGGGCTTGTAGGCCTGATAAGACGCGTAGCGTCGCATCAGGCATCGGTGCACAATTGCCGGATGCGGCGTAACCGCCTTATCCGGCCTACCGTTCGGGCGCGGGCTTGTAGGCCTGATAAGACGCGTCAGCGTCGTATCAGGCGTCGGTGCACAACTGCCGGATGCGGCGTAAACGCCTTATCCGGTCTACCGTTCGGGCGCGGGCTTGTAGGCCTGATAAGACGCGTAGCGTCGCATCAGGCGTCGGCGCACAATTGCCGGATGCGGCGTAACCGCCTTATCCGGTCTACCGTTCGGGCGCGGGCTTGTAGGCCTGATAAGACGCGTCAGCGTCGCATCAGGCGTCGGCGCACAACTGCCGGATGCGACGTAACCGCCTTATCCGGCCTACCGTTCGGGTGCAGGCATGGTGTTACATGTAACTCATTGTTGATCAACAAATAATATTTTTATTATCGTTTAATTCGAACTTGTTAATCCCGCCGGTGATACGCTTCAGAACATCCTGTTTTCTGTCGCTACTTATATCGTTCACCCTATGTCTGAACTTATTGCAACTGCCGCTTCCAACATTAACGCTTTTACACTGGCAAAGCGTGTCGCCGCCTTTAACGTGCCGGTGCTCATTCAGGGCGAAACCGGCGCGGGCAAAGAATGCGTGGCGAAATATATTCACACCGTAGCCTTTGGTGAAAATGAAAACGCGCCCTATATCGGCGTGAATTGCGCGGCGATCCCGGAAAATATGCTGGAATCCACCTTATTTGGCTACGACAAAGGCGCATTTACCGGCGCAATTGCCAGCATGCCAGGAAAAATGGAACTGGCGAATAACGGCACCTTATTACTCGATGAAATTGGTGAAATGCCGCTGGCGCTACAGGCCAAAATATTACGCGTATTACAGGAACAACAGGTTGAGCGATTAGGCAGCAACCGACAAATTAAACTCAATTTTCGCCTGATTGCCTGCACCAATAAAAACCTTGAACAGGAAGTGGCTGCCGGACGTTTTCGTGAAGATCTCTATTACCGTCTGGCGGTCATTCCTATTACCATGCCGCCGCTACGTGAACGTCTGAACGATATTATTCCGCTGGCAGAGTCATTTATTAAAAAATACGCCACGGTACTGGTGAAAAATATCACCCTGTCGGAGTCCACCCGCCGCGCGCTGCTGAATTACCGCTGGCCCGGTAACGTTCGTCAACTGGAAAACGCCATTCAGCGGGGAATGATTTTAAATCGCGACGGCGTGATTTTCCCGGACGCACTAGGTCTGCCAGAAACAGACGTAACCGAAAATACAGAACTGCAATGGCCTGTTCAGCCCACCGTCCACATTGCCGAAACCCGCGATTTAGGCCAGCACGGACGTAGCGCGCAATATCAATATATCGCTGACCTGATGCGTAAATATCAGGGCAACCGCAGCAAGATTGCCGACCTGTTAGGTATTACCCCGCGCGCACTGCGCTATCGACTGGCCTCTATGCGTAAGCACGGTATCGAAGTTTTCTCCTGACCCGGAAGTTAAAAATGAGCATTACTAATATCAACAGCACCATGCAGGCGCAAATCATGCAGGACGTGCAGCGGATGCAGGCCAACGCCCAGGCACCGGTGCTGCCCGCCATGACCTTCAGTTCCACCGACCCGGACGTATCGTTTAACCGCATTATGTCCGGTGCGCTCGGTCATGTTGACCAGTTCCAGCAGGTGGCGGAGCAGCAGCAAACGGCTGTCGACACGGGCAAAAGTGATGACCTCGCAGGGGCGATGATCGCCAGCCAGCAGGCGTCGCTCTCTTTTTCCGCGCTGGTGCAGGTGCGCAACAAAATCGCCACCGGATTTAACGATCTGATGAGTATGTCGATCTAACACTATGAATGAACTGATCAAAAAGTTGACCCAGGCGTTTCCGGCGTTTCGACTGCGTCTTGCAGATAACAAACGCTGGGCGTTGATGGCGGGCGTGGGGCTTGCCGTTGCGGTGACGGCGATTATTGTCAGCGTGCTGTGGACCGGTAATCGCGGCTACGTCTCGCTCTACGGACGTCAGGAAAATCTGCCCGTGTCGCAGATTGTCACCGTGCTGGACGGCGAAAAGCTCAGCTACCGCATCGACCCGCAGAGCGGGCAGATTCTGGTGCCGGAAGATGAACTGTCGAAAACGCGCATGACCCTTGCCGCCAAAGGCGTGCAGGCGATATTGCCCAGCGGCTACGAGCTGATGGACAAAGACGAAGTGCTCGGCAGCAGCCAGTTCGTGCAGAACGTGCGCTACAAACGCAGTCTCGAAGGGGAACTGGCACAGAGCATTATGTCGCTGGATGCGGTGGAGAGCGCGCGGGTGCATCTGGCGCTCAACGAAGAAAGCTCGTTTGTGGTCAGCGATGAGCCGCAAAACAGCGCCTCGGTGGTGGTGCGCCTGCACTACGGCGCGAAGCTGAATATGGACCAGGTGAACGCCATCGTGCATCTGGTGTCCGGCAGCATTCCGGGGCTGCACGCCAGCAAAGTTAGCGTCGTCGATCAGGCGGGAAATCTGCTGACCGACGGCATTGGTGCAGGCGAGGCGGTCTCTGCTGCCACCCGTAAACGCGATCAGATCCTCAAAGACATTCAGGACAAAACCCGCGCCAGCGTGGCGAATGTGCTGGATTCGCTGGTCGGTAGCGGGAATTACCGCGTCAGCGTGATGCCGGCTCTCGATCTCAGCACCATCGACGAAACCCAGGAACACTACGGCGACGCGCCGAAAATCAACCGCGAAGAGAGCGTGCTGGACAGCGACGCCAATCAGGTAGCGATGGGCGTGCCCGGTTCGCTCAGCAACCGTCCGCCGATTGCGGCGAATCAGATGACCAACGGCGCGGAAGAAAATCGCTCGCCGGAAGCGTTATCCAAACACAGCGAAAGCAAGCGCGATTACTCTTACGACCGCAGCGTCCAGCATATCCAGCATCCCGGCTTTGCGGTGAAACGCCTTAAGGTGGCGGTGGTGCTCAATCAAAACGCCCCGGCGCTGAAAAACTGGAAGCTGGAGCAGACCACGCAGCTTACCGCGTTGCTGAACAATGCCGCCGGTATTGACGCGCAACGTGGGGATAACCTGACGCTTTCACTGCTCAACTTTGTCCCGCAGGCGGTGCCGGTCGAACCAGTGATCCCGCTGTGGAAAGATGACAGCGTGCTGGCCTGGGGGCGTCTGATTGGCTGCGGTCTGCTGGCGCTGTTGTTGCTGTTCTTCGTGGTGCGCCCGTTGATGAAACGCCTGACGGCGGTGCGAGCACCGGTTATCACACCAGAACCGGAAGCCGTCAGCGAACCGTGGATCGCCACGCCGGAAGAAGAACGCAAAAACGTCGACCTGCCGTCGCTGCCCGGTGATGACAGCCTGCCTCCGCAGAGTTCCGGCCTCGAAGTGAAACTCGAGTTCCTGCAAAAACTGGCCATGAGCGACACCGATCGCGTTGCCGAAGTTCTCAGACAATGGATTACCAGCAATGAGCGAATTGACAATAAATAAGAGCAACAGCTACCTGGAGCAGGCGGCGATCCTGCTGCTGTGTCTGGGCGAAGAGGCGGCGGCGACGGTGATGCAAAAGCTTAGCCGCGAAGAAGTGGTGCGCCTGAGCGAAAACATGGCGCGGCTTTCTGGCGTTAAAACCAGCATGGCGCGCAAAGTGATCAATAACTTCTTTGATGAGTTCCGCGAACAGAGCGGGATCAACGGTGCATCACGAGCCATGTTGCAGGGCATTCTTAACAAAGCGCTTGGCACCGAGATTGCCAGCAGCGTGATCAACGGTATCTATGGCGATGAGATCCGCTCGCGGATGGCGCGCCTGCAATGGGTGGAACCGCGCCAGTTGGCGATGCTGATCTCCGAAGAACATCTGCAATTGCAGGCGGTGTTCCTCGCATTTCTGACGCCGGAAATCTCGGCAGCGGTGCTTTCATATCTCAACGAATCGGTGCAAAACGAAATTCTCTACCGGGTGGCGAAACTCAACGACGTCAACCGCGACGTGGTGGATGAACTGGACCGCCTGATCGAACGCGGTCTGTCGGTACTTTCGGAGCACGGCTCGAAGGTGAAAGGTATTAAACAGGCGGCGGATATCGTCAACCGCTTCCAGGGCAACCAGCAGGTGATCCTCGACCAGATGCGCGAGCGTGACGAAAACGTGCTGGAGCAGCTCCAGGATGAGATGTACGACTTCTTTATCCTCAGCCGCCAGAACGAAGAGGTGCGCCGACGTCTGCTCGATGAAGTGCCGATGGAGGACTGGGCGGTGGCGCTGAAAGGCACCGAAGCCCTGCTGCGTCGCTCAATTTACGCGGTAATGCCAAAACGTCAGGTGCAGCAACTGGAAGCGATCACCGCACGTCTGGGGCCGGTGCCGGTCAGCCGTATCGAACAGATCCGTCGCGAAATCATGGGCATTGCCCGTGAACTGGAAGAGGCTGGAGAGTTTCAGCTACAGCTCTTTGCGGAACAGACGGCGGAGTAACCCATGACCATTGAAACACTGCGCGGGCGCTATCGTCTGCACCGTTTCCCGCCGCGCCAGCATTAGCGCCGCCGATTACCAGCGCCAGTTGATGGACGGTTTTCAGGAAGGGCTGCAAAAAGGGTTTGCGCAGGGAATGACCGAAGGCCAGGAGCAGGGCTTTAGCGAAGGTCATCAGCAAGGTTTTGCCGAGGGGCGACGCCAGGGCTACACCGAAGGCAGCCTTGCGGGGCAGCAGGAAGGGCGCAAACAGTTTGTGGAGGCGGCGCAGCCGCTGGAAGCCATCAGCGGTAAAGTGAACGACTTCCTCGCCCATATCGAACGTAAACAGCGGGAAGATTTGCTGCAACTGGTGGAAAAAGTCACCCGCCAGGTGATCCGCTGTGAACTGGCGCTGCAACCCACGCAGTTGCTGGCGCTGGTGGAAGAGGCGCTGGCGGCCTTCCCGGCAATGCCGGAAACATTACAGGTGATGCTGAGCACGGAAGAGTTTAACCGCCTGCGCGACGCGGTGCCGGAAAAGGTCAGCGAATGGGGGCTGATGCCTTCGCCGGATCTGCCGCCGGGGGAATGCCGGGTGATCACCGATAAATCCGAACTGGATATCGGCTGCGAACACCGCCTGGAACAGTGCATGACGGCGCTGCAAGAAACACTCACGCCGGAGTCGCAAAGTGAGTGATTTTTCCGCTTTCGATAACGCCCTGCGCTCGCTGGAATCGATTCCATTAGCCCGCGTCGCCGGGAGGCTGGTGCGCCTTAACGGCATCCTGCTGGAGAGCGTCGGCTGCCCGCTAATGACCGGGCAATTGTGCCGCATCGAAAGCGCCAATCACACGCTTATCGACGCGCAGGCCGTGGGCTTTAATCGCGACATCACCTACTTAATGCCGTTTAAACAGCCGGTCGGCCTGATGGCGGGCGCGCGCGTCTTCCCGGAAGAAAAAGCTCACGATATTTTGATTGGCGAAAGCTGGTTAGGCCGCGTGGTGAATGGCCTCGGTGAGCCGCTGGATGGCAAAGGCCGCCTGAACGGCAACGATCTTCTGCCACCGCTGCCGCCGTCGGTCAATCCCTTAACCCGCCGTTCGGTGGACGAACCGTTAGACGTGGGCGTGAAAGCGATCAACGGCCTGCTGACCATTGGCAAAGGCCAGCGCGTCGGGCTGATGGCGGGCAGCGGCGTCGGGAAAAGCGTACTGCTGGGAATGATCACCCGCCAGACCAAAGCCGACATTGTGGTGGTGGGGTTGATTGGCGAGCGTGGGCGCGAAGTGAAAGAGTTTATCGACCACTCACTGGGCGCGGACGGGCTGGCAAAGTCGATCGTTGTTGTCGCGCCCGCCGATGAATCGCCGTTGATGCGCCTGAAAGCCACCGAACTGTGCCATTCCATCGCCGCCTGGTTTCGCGACCGTGGGCATCACGTTTTACTGCTGGTGGATTCCCTGACCCGCTACGCGATGGCACAGCGGGAAATTGCGCTCTCCCTCGGTGAACCGCCTGCCACCAAAGGCTATCCGCCGTCGGCATTCGGCATGATCCCAAAACTGGTCGAAAGCGCAGGCAACAGCGAAAGTGCAGGATCGATGACCGCCATCTACACCGTGCTGGCGGAAGGCGACGATCAGCAAGATCCGATTGTCGACTGCGCCCGCGCGGTGCTGGACGGGCATATCGTATTAACCCGCAAGCTGGCGGAAGCGGGGCATTATCCGGCCATTGATATCGGCCAGTCGATCAGCCGCTGCATGAACCAGGTCACCCGCCCGGAACATCAGCAATCCGCCCGTGCGTTAAAGCAAAACTACGCTGCGTATATGGAGATCAAACCGCTGATCCCGCTCGGCGGCTACGTGCAAGGCGCGGACGCCAGCGTCGATAAAGCGGTGAAAATGTTCCCGGCTATCGAGCGATTTTTGCGTCAGGAGATGCGCGAACCTGCCTCTCTTGAACTGGTGCAAAGCCGCCTGCAAATTCTCTTTCCTGGTGTCAAAAAGGCAGAACAGTAACTATGCGACAAATTATCGACACCCTCGCGCAGTTGCAGCGCCTGCGGGATAAATCGGTCAAAGACAAAACCGTCGAGCTGGCAAAGCAAAAACAGATTTGCGCGGGCTATGACAATAATATCAAGGCGTTAGACTACCTGGTCGAGAAAACCTCTGCGGGCGCGGCGGCGTCGGTGGAATCGCTGAAAAACGTCAGCGGCTACAAAGGTACTTTGCGTAAGGTAATCGCCTAGCAGGAACAGGAAAAAACGCTGGCTAACATCAAAGCCACGCGAATGCAGAAAAACCTGACGGCGGCGGCCTGCGAAGAGAAAGTGGTAGCCCTGACGCTGGACGACAAACGCCGCGAGCAACAAGAAAGCGCCACCGCGAAAGCGCAAAAAGCGGTGGACGATATTGCGGTGCAGTGCTGGCTACGGCACAAATTAGCGGAGTAGCCATGAAAACGGTCATCACCTTCGGCACCTTCGATGTGTTTCATGTCGGTCATCTGCGCCTTTTACAACGCGCCCGCACGCTGGGCGAAAGGCTGCTGGTCGGCGTATCGTCCGACGCCTTGAATATCGCCAAAAAGGGCAGGGCGCCGGTTTACCATCAGGATGACCGCATGGCGATCATCGCCGGGCTGGCGTGCGTGGATGGCGTATTTCTGGAGGAATCGCTGGAGCAAAAAGCAGAGTATTTGCGGGGGTACAGTGCGGATATTTTGGTGATGGGCGACGACTGGGCCGGGAAGTTTGATAGCTTTGCGTATATTTGTGAGGTGGTGTATTTCCCCCGCACGCCGTCGGTGTCGACGACGGGGATCATTGAGGTGATTAGGGGTAAATCAGCCACCTACTGATTTAATTCCCGCAGCAGTCTGGTATTGAGAAACAGTTTTTCCCGGCCCACGCTCATCTCCTCCAGTACGCCCGCTTCCGTCAATTGCTTAAGATAAGATGATGCAGTTTGTCGTTTGGCTATGTTACGTTCGACAAGGTTTTCGATCCGGCAGTAGGGCTGGGCAAAAAGCGTCTGCACTAGCTCATGGCTGTAGATTTTTGGCAGCTTCTCGCGGACATATTCCGTTGTTTCAGCAATCAATTGTCGAACAACTGATATCTTTGTGGTCGTCCATCGGGCCGTGTTTTCAACCGCCGCCAGTATAAATAAAATCCACGACTCCCAATCTCCTTCTTCTGTCACTCTGCGCAGATGGGTGTAATAAGCCGTGCGATTTTCGAGAATGTAACGCGACAGATACAGAATCGGCAGTGAGAGTAATTCAGACTGGATCAGATACAAGATATTCAGAATACGGCCCGTTCGTCCGTTACCGTCCGGGAAGGGATGGATGCATTCAAACTGATAGTGCGCAATGGCCATTTTTACCAGCGGATCTAAATCATCATCGCCATGAATAAACCGTTCCCAGTTCGCCAGTAAGTTGCGGATAGTATCTTCACCAACAGGTGGCGTGTAGACGACGTTATTGTCCTGATCGCGTAAGACGGTCCCCGGTGTTTTACGGATATCAGTTTGCACCGCGCGCAACTTTGTGCAAATCGCGATAGCAGTGTTAGTGCAAAGCGGCCAGGCCTCAAGATGAGTAAAACCATCATTCAGGGCAGAGCGATAGCGCAACGCCTCCTTGGTCGCCGGATCGGCACCTTCTGCACGATCGGCATACTGAAACAGTTGATCGCTGGTGGTTACGATGTTTTCAATACGCGAAGAGTCCTTTGCTTCCAGCATCGGGAGAAGGTTGATAAGCAGCCCCTGATCAGGAAGCAACTCACCCGCCGTTTTCAGCTCTGCAATGGCAGCCCGCGCACTGATACAGGCTTTCAGAACGCTACGTGTTTCTATGCATTCTAAATCTGGAGGCAAACCGGGCAGATCGTTGTAGGGGATTTCTGGGTTCCATTTCATATGTTTAAAAAATCGCGTTTTATCGACATATCGTCATCATATGCCGATACCATAAACATGTCACTGCAATATGTTTAAAAAAATGCGTTTTTTCGACATAATGCCAAAACATGTCGATGGCATAAACGTATTCAAACGACATGTTTAAAAAATCGTATTTTATCGACATATCCCTGACGGTTTCCTGGCCTCTGGCGCCTCCACAATCACCATCGCCGCCCGTTCTCCCGCTTTGCCATCCATAAACGCGTCGCAATAGTGATGGCGAATCTCCGTAAGCCGCGCCTGCACCGCGCCCCAGTCAAACGCCTCTGACAACAAGTAACGCAGTTCTGTCATATCATGAGCCACCGGCAATATTTTACGGATTTGCTGGTCGGCGCTTTCCGGCGTGGAATGGCTTTTCTCGCCATCGAGCAAATCATTCATGCCCGGAAAGTCGAGCAGGATCACCCGCTTATCAACGTGGATAGCATCGAAAATAAAGCCGCTGTTATCGGTGAGCACGTAATCGGCCTTTGCCAACAGTGCCAGCGTGTGGCGGGCAGAGTTGGTGCGCTGTTTTAAATGCCTGCACGCCAGTGCCAGCGACGCCGCTTCTTCCGGGCGCGAGCAGGTGCCGTGGTGCAGTTTGCAAATCAAATTCACATCGCCACTTAAGCGCCCCAATTTTTCAGCCCAGTGGGGCAGGGAGCTTAATGCGCCAAACGTTGGGGCGTAGAGCAGCGTAGGTTTACGAAAATCGGGTTGGATATTTTCCGGCAACGTGCGGTCGAACGTGCCGTTATGCCAGGCGTCGAAGCGCGGGTTGCCAACCACTTTTGCATTGCCGAAATGTTCCAGCGCCCGCTGGCTGTAGTGGCTGTAACACAAAATGCGCTGATAAAAACCGTTCCAGTCGGCGTGATTCCAGGTTTCTTTGGCTAAGCCGTACATAGCGCGGACGTTCACCGCTGCCAGGCCATTGAGCGCGGGCGTGTGGTAGGGGCTGACCAGGCATTTCACTCGCTGACCGTGTGCCTGCATTTCAGACAAGCGCATACCTTTAAGCTGCGGATCGTCGATGTTTTTTAGCGTCTTCAGCATTTCATCAAAAAACGGTTTAAACACGCGGTCGTTGATCACCAGCGTGCAACTCTGCCCCAGCGCCTGCAGGGCAGTGATGATTGGGCGGTAGAGCGCGTAGTGGAAGGAGGTTTCCATAAAAAAGCCAATGGTGTCGGCAATGGGTAACGCGGATGGCTTTGTGGCTACGGGCAATTTATTGAAATAGTGACTAATGTTATCAGTCACTTTTTGCTCGATATCACTAAAGCCCGGTCGCTGATAACAAATACTCGGATAACAGGCCAGCCATTTGTCGGCGCGTAGCAGCGGCTGCCAGCAGGCTTCCAGCGAGTGCTCATCGTTGCTCATCTGCTGCGCCAGTTGCGGGTAGTAACGGCTGTTCACCAGATAAGCACACACTTTGCGGCAGTCCCGCGCGTGTACCAGCCCAGGCAAACTTTTTAGCATCGTTCCTTGCGAAATCTCACCGCCAAGGATCATCACCTGCCAGGGGATTTTCCCAAGGCTCCCGAGCAGGGTGTTCAGCACCTGAATATGTTTCTCCTGCTTGAGAATAACCGCGTCATCTTCCAGCAGCAGGTAGTTTTGCCAGCCATGCTGTTGCGCCAGGCGCAGCGCCTGCAAGTGTGACTGAAAGCGGCCCCGTTGACCGTTTTCATCTTCACAGGCGGCAAGACGGGTGATCTTCGAGGGCGGAATATGCAGCAGTGCCAGTTCTTCATGGATCTGCTGTATGCGATCCGGGCGTTTATCCAGATTCAGCAGAACGATCTGATCGACAGCCTTATGGTTGATCGCCTGATGATGAGTGGCGTTATGCAGACTCATATAAGCATTGCGTAACAGCGGATCGCTGATGATATCCGTAAGCAACGCGTTTACCGGCGTGCTGGCTGCGAGAATAAAGTCTTTATCAAAGGTGTTGTGGCTGTGCGAGATACACAGAATGGTGCGCTCGCCGGGCAGTTGTAGCGGGTTTACGCTGAAGTTGTTGGTGAAACTTTTCTCTTCGCCTAAATTGCAATCATCGTTGTAACGGTGCTTTTTCAGGTAGTTACGGTGATAGCAAAAGGTGCCGTTGAGGATGTTATGTGGGCCAAAGCTGCGGCTTTTGAAAATGCGGTTGATATGGCTGTACCAGATAGGGATTTGGTCGGAGCCGGAGATGAGCGCCCGATGTTTTTGCATCATGGCGATAGTCCAGGAGATTTTATCTGTCGGGTAGTAGTCGTCATCGTCCATGCAGAGGATGTATTCGCCGTTCGCCAGTGCGTTGAGCATGTTACGTTTTTTGCCCAGCGGCAGTTTTTCCGGGTGATGGATGTAGCGAATGTTGAAGGCGTCCGGCTTACTATTGGTCAGGCGGTCAATGATGTGTTGATGGCTTTGCGGGGAGTCGTCGAGGATGACCAGTTCGCGGCGGTCTGCCGGGTAATCCTGATAGCGGTACATGTAAATCAGGTACGGCAGAAATGCGCCACGGTTCCAGGTTGGCGTAACGACGCTGACAAACGGTTTTTCGCGGTGAGTGGCGAGCGTTTTGATGATGGTTTGCATGATATGTTTACAAAGTAGATAAGGCCGGGAAAAACCGGCCTGAAAGCGTTAGCAAGGTAGCAGTGAAAACGCATAAAGCAGCGGATCTGCACAACATTCAGCCTGAATTTGTTGGCGAATCAGCAGCGCATTTTCGCTGGCTCGCCAGCGTTCAAATACCGCGAAGAGGGCGAAGATATCCTCCTGCCGCAACGGTGAACCATCCAGCGTCCACAAACTGATTAACGTGCGGATGAGATAAAAATCGCACACCAGCGGGAAATAATCCGCCCCGTCAGCCTGGCCAATCGCATCGTGGTAAACCCGGTAGATCAGGTAATTACGCAAAATCCAGGGCGAAGCTGTGAAATATTGCTGACAGGTGGTTTGCCACTGCGCCTGTAACTGCTGTTGCAACAGAGCTTCGCTGTTGGCGTCATGCAACGTCAGCAAAGTCACCTGCAACGGCAGCGAGGCTTTGCGCGGGCTTTCCGGTAGAATCGACCAGTCAAAAGCAAAATTACCGAGCAGCGTCACCAGTTGGCGCGCGATGTGTGGCACTGATGGTAGCCGGGCAAATTGTGCCTGCAACGTGCCTTTTTGCGCATGGTCGGCCAGCGCCTGCGGCAGCGTCGTCAAACGGGCAAGCGTGTCGCCGTCTCTGCCTGGCATTTTACTGGCGCGGGAGAGCAGGAGTCCGACGGCATACAGTGAAAGCTCTGGTGTTAAATCGGCCAGCGCAAGGGTGCTTAAAATTACCTGGTTTACTATCGCATCACGCGCGGATAGCTCCGCGGCACTTTCTTCCACAGAGCGGTAGGTGAGCTGTAATTCAAAGGCGCTGGAGTCGTTGAGCACCGCTTCACAACTGGCAATATCGGTTAATGCCAGACTCTGGCGAATCTCATTCTTCCAGACCTTACGGACGTATAAAGGCGAAGCGGGATGGCACGCCAAAAAATTGCGTACATACTCCGGTTCATAACATTCAATAAAACTCATAGGTGGCTTCCAGTCTTTATTACTTTGCAGGATATGCAATAAGCGTGCCGGGAATTTTTTTATTCAAAAACAGAGGATTGGGGATCTGGCGGAAAATCCGTTTCCGCAATGGGGGAAGGTATTGCCGTTATCCCTGATAGAGAAAATCCGCTTCGCTACCTAAAAAAGCCTGAATAAATTCATACTGGCGAATTAACAGCTCGCCGTTTTTATCGTTATAGCTTTTACAGCGTTCCGCCTTTTGCTCAAGGCGTTGCCACAACTGCTGTGCAGCCGCTTTTTGAACCGCCGGAAGCCAGGCAAAAACCTGCGCCAGACCGTCACTATTGACGCTGACACCCAGCAGTTGCAGCAGGCAGTGCCGCTGATGGCTATGGCTGTGTAACTGCTCATAGTGATGGGTTATCTCATCGTTTACCGCCAGCAACTCTTCGCTGGCGCGGCGAATCATGCAGATCCGCTGACGCTGAAGCAGTTCGCGCAGGCAATCATACCGCGCGTCGTCGTCGCGAATGCCCTGCAGCAGCGCTTTTACCTGTTGTAACCGGATACTCACTTCATCGGCCTCTTAGTTCTGGAAAAAACTCAGCATGTCGCTGGCTAACTGTTCGGTGTCCACTTGCAGGCTGCCGGAGGCCAGCATCGCCTGCATTTGCGCCACTTTGTCGCTGTCGATATCGCTTTCGTTCTGGTCGTTCAGCGTTTGCTGGGCAGACTGCAATCCCGCCTGGGTAATGTCGTCGGCGTTTAGCGTCGTGGTGGTGGTTGCCGTGCTTTTGCGCGACTGGCTGGAGCCAGCAGACGTTGCTGTCGGGCGATTGCCTGGCATCGTCGGGGAGATTTTCATCGTAACCTCGTCTTGGTATTTGGGTGGGTTACTCTGGTAGAGCGGTTAACAGGCGGCAAAACTTTAATCGCCTGCGCAAATTACTCCGCACTTACCGTCGTCACCACACCGCTTTCCGCCACCCTCGCGCTGATGACCCGCTGGCTGTTGGCATTGCGCACTTTCACCATCTCGCCCTTACGGCCATTTTTCAGCGCCACGCCGGGCATTGAGGCGGTGATCCCCGCGCTCTGGTAAACAATCATCACCGGCTGATCGCGCCCGACCAGCACTGGAGAAACCAGCTCTTCTTTGGTGAGCGGTTTACCCGGTTGCAGCGCGTGCTTACTGCTTAAACCAATTGCGTCATTGAGCTCCATCAACACATCCCGCCGCTGGGCGCTGACGTTGTAGGGCTTCAACTCCACATCATTTGCCGTAAGCGGCGTGTCGCGGGCAATCACTGACTTTGCCATCACCACCGGCACCCGCACATCCGGGCGTACCGCCACGTTCATCTGCCAGTTTTGTGGGCAACTGACGGTGAAGTTCATCCGGTTGAGGGCGATGTCTGCAGGCGAAGTCAGTGTGACGCCAGGTGTCGTAGCACAGGACGTGGCGGTCGCAATCTGCGAGGGAATGTAGACGTTAAAGGTGTAGCGATAGTCATGCCACTGCCGCTGTTGCGCCAGTGATTCAATCTGCTGGCTGGCGGCGTTCAGTACCTGAGCGTTGACTTGTTCCCGCGCGCTATGTTGCACGGGATGGACGGCGGCGTAGCCCGGTAAGGCCAGCGCCAGGAGGAAGAACATCTTTCGCCCGCAAAATTGAAAACTCATAAACCCTTTCTCTTCAGTCACTTAAAAAATGGCACGGCGATTGCTTAGCGTATGCGGATTGAAGCAGGAGTGACGCAAGAAATGGGGATCAATTTTCAACAAGCATTGGGAGTGCATCCGCAGGCAGTGAAGTTACGTCTTGAGAGGACCGAGCTACTGACTGCGAATCTGGCGAATGTCGATACGCCAAATTTCAAGGCTAAAGATATTGATTTTGCCAGGGAGATGCAACGGGCAAATAACGCGGCGGTGGATGTCCAGTACCGCGTACCGATGCAGCCGTCGGAAGATGGCAACACCGTGGAACTGAACAGCGAACAGGCGCGGTTTTCACAAAATAGTATGGATTATCAAAGCAGTCTGACCTTTCTGAATCTGCAAATCAGCGGCATCAGAGAGGCCATTGAAGGGAAATAAGCATGTCTTTTACTGATATCTATCAGATTTCTGGCTCAGCGATGACGGCGCAAACGCTGCGTCTGAATACCGTTGCCAGTAACCTGGCGAATGCCAATGCACCCGCCAGCAGCGAGGCGCAGGCGTATAAAGCGCGTAGCCCGGTGTTTGCCGCGGTGTATCACCACAGTTTGTTGGCGGGAACGCATCGCCACGCGATCGACGGTGCGAGCGTACAGGTGCAGGACGTGCTGCAAACCGGCGGGGCGGTGAAACACTATGAGCCGCATTCGCCGCTGGCCGACGCCAACGGTGATGTCTGGTATCCCGACGTCAACGTGGTGGAACAGATGGCGGACATGATGTCGGCCTCGCGCGATTTTGAAACCAACGTCGATGTGCTCAACAACGTGAAAAGTATGCAGCAAAGCCTGCTGAAACTGGGAGAAGCCTGATGAATACCCTGGCGCTGAATGCGCAATCGCCGCAGCCGACCGCCACGGCGGAAAACAACACCGTGGCGGCCAGCGATACGCAAAGCAGCAGCGATAGCTCGCCCGTCGATACTTTCCTGACGCTGTTTGTCGCGGAGATCCAAAACTAGGACCCGACTGACCCGACCGACGCTACCGAATATATCGACCAGCTTTCGTCGATGGCGCAGGTGGCGATGATGGAAGAGATGAGCGTGCAGGCCAACACCAACGCGGTGCTGATGAGCAACATTCAGGTGATGGCGCTCGGCAACCTGGTGGGCGACGACATTATGGTGCAGACCACCGCCTTGCAGGTGAGCGACCAGACCATTAACGGCCGCGCGACGCTGGACGACGCCTGTACTACCGCCGATCTCCACTTTACCGATGCCGCAGGCGATGACTACACCGTCTCGCTGATCCCGGAGGGCTGTTCTTCCGTGGGGCCAGGGCAGGTCGATTTCTCGGTAAATCCCGCCGATTACGGCATTCCGCCGGGTGATTACGACGTCTCAGTGGTGACCAACACCGGGGAAGAAGAGGTGCCGATTGAAGTCTCCGGCGAAGTGGAAGATGTGCGCATCCCGCTCGACGGTAGCTCTCCGGTGCTCAACGTTGCAGGCGTGGGCGAAGTGCCATTCACCATGATTAGCCAGTTTGGCGTACCCGATACCGACAGTGATGTAGCGTGATGACCGGTGCCAAATTGCCTGATGCGCTTCGCTTATCAGGCCTACATGAAACTGCAATGTATTGAATCTGCATGGTTTTGTAGGCCGGATAAGGCGTCCACGCCGCATCCGGCGTTAGGTGCAAGATGCCTGATGCGACGCGTGCGCGTCTTATCAGGCCTACGAGTCCACGCATATTTTTATGTTTGCACCCATATGTAGGCCGGATAAGGCGTTCACGCCGCATCCGGCAAAACAACGGGCACGCTGTCAAAAATTTGAATTAACAGGAAGAAACAATGAGTTATGAAATTGCCGCAACGGGGCTGAATGCCGTTAACGAACAGCTCGACGGGATCAGTAACAACATCGCCAATGCCGGAACGGTGGGCTATAAGTCGATGACCACCCAGTTTTCAGCCATGTAT
The DNA here is from genome assembly GCF_002900365.1 of Escherichia marmotae. NCBI lineage: Bacteria > Pseudomonadati > Pseudomonadota > Gammaproteobacteria > Enterobacterales > Enterobacteriaceae > Escherichia > Escherichia marmotae. The sequence goes on along the minus strand of NZ_CP025979.1, from coordinate 2,210,729 downwards.
GCCGGAAGCCAGGCAATGGGCGTCAGCGTGGCGGGTACGGCGCAGAGTATTTCGCGCGGTGGTTCGCTGGTCTCCACCGGTAACGCGCTGGATCTGGCGATTAACGACGACGGCTTTTTTGTTACCTGCGACAGCGCGGGCAATATCTCTTATACCCGTGGCGGCTCGTTTGAAACCGACAAAAACGGCTATATCGTTAACGCCTCGGGTGATTACTTGCAGGGCTATCCGGTCGATGACAGCGGCACCCTGCAAACCGGCACGGTCACCGATATCCAGATAAAAACCGGCAATATTCCGGCGCAGGCCAGCAGCAGCCTGACTTTTACCGCCAACTTCAACGCCAGCGACGCGGCTATCGATCGCACCACCGTACCGTTCGACCCGGCCAACAGCAGCTCGTATACCGACAGCTACACCACCACGGTGTATGACTCATTGGGTAACGAACACTCGGTATGCCAGTACTTCACCAAAACCAGCGATAACACCTGGGAAGTGCAGTATACCTTCGATGGTCAGCAGCAGACTGGCGTTCCGGCGACGACATTAACCTTCGACCCGAATACCGGGAAACTAACCTCGCCCACCACGCCGCAGACGATTGAGTTTCAGACCGATGCCGCCGCCCCCATCGATTTAACCGTCAATTACTCCACCTGTACGCAATACGGCTCTGACTTCTCGGTCACCACCAATTCCGCCAACGGCTACGCCTCCGCAACGCAAAACGGTGTGCAGGTCGATGATGATGGCAAAGTTTACGCCACCTACAGCAACGGCGAGCGCATGTTGCAGGGTCAGGTGGTGCTGGCAACCTTCCCGAATGAAAACGGTCTGGAGGCGGTGAGCGGCACCGCGTGGGTACAAACCGGGGAATCGGGTACGCCGCTGATTGGCGTTCCTGGTTCCGGCACCTGCGGCACGCTGTCGTCGGGCGTGCTCGAAAGCTCCAACGTCGATATCACCAGCGAACTGGTCAACCTGATGACCGCCCAGCGTAACTACCAGGCCAACACCAAAGTTATCGCCACCAGCACGCAGCTCGATGACGCGCTGTTCCAGGCAATGTAATGGATCGCTTGATTTATACCGCCCTGAGCGGGGCTTCCCAGACTTTGTACGAGCAACAAATTAGCGCCAACAACCTGGCGAACGTCAACACCAACGGTTTTCGTGCCGACATGGCGATGGCGACCAACGACAAGGTGAAAGGCGGCGGCTTCGACACGCGCTATATGGCGCAGGAAGGGGCCAGCGGCGTGAACGACAGTACGGGTGTGGCGGAGAAGACCGAACGCCCGCTGGACGTGGCGATTCAGGGCGCGGGTTACATTGCGGTGCAGGATAAAAACGGCAACGAAGTCTATACCCGCAACGGCAACATCCAGCAGGACGACCAGGGGCAACTGACCATCGACGGCAATCTGGTGCTGGGAGATAACGGGCCGATCATTCTGCCGCCGAACGCCATCGCCTCGTTTGGCAGCGACGGTACGCTCTCGGTGACGCCCGATGACGGCGATGTGACCGCGACGATGGATATCGACCGCCTGAAGCTGGTGGATATTCCGGTCGCTGACCTGGCGAAAAACGGCGAAGGGATGCTGGTGACTGCCGATGGCGTTCTGGCTCAGCGCGATGAAAACATCAAAGTCAGCGGCGGTTTTCTGGAGGGCAGCAACGTCTCGGCGGTGAGCGAGATGATGTCGTCTATCGCCATGAACCGTCAGTTTGAAGCGCAGATCAAGATGATGAAAACCGCAGAAGATATCAGCGACGCGGGCAACCGCTTATTGCGCGGCTCGTAACCGCACATCGTAGGCCGGATAAGGCGTTCACGCCGCATCCGGCAATTATGCGCGGTGCCTGATGCGACGCTTTGCGTCTTATCAGGCCTAAAAGCCTGTGCCCAAACCGTAGGCCGGATAAGGCGTTACGCCGCATCCGGCAATTATGCGCGGTGCCTGATGCGACGCTTTGCGTCTTATCAGGCCTAAAAGCCTGTGCCCAAACCGTAGGCCGGATAAGGCGTCACGCCGCATCCGGCAATTATGCGGCGGTGCCTGATGCGACGCTTTGCGTCTTATCAGGCCTACAAGCCTGTGCCCAAACCGTAGGCCGGATAAGGCGTTCACGCCGCATCCGGCAATCGGCGGCAGAAAAACAACACGGAATTTACCACCATGAACGCAGCATTATGGATCAGCAAAACCGGCCTCTCGGCGCAGGATGCTGAAATGAGCGCGATTGCCAACAACATCGCCAACGTTAACACCACCGGCTTCAAGCGTGACCGGGTGATGTTTCAGGATCTGTTCTACCAGACCCAGGAAGCGCCGGGCGCGATGCTCGACCAGAACAACATCATGCCGACCGGGCTGCAATTCGGTAGCGGCGTGCGCATTGTCGGCACCCAGAAAACCTTCACCGAAGGCAACGTCGAAACCACCGACAACGCGATGAATGTCGCCATTATGGGGCAGGGATTTTTGCAAGTGCAAAAGGCCAACGGCGATATCGCCTATACCCGCGATGGCAACTTGCAGGTGAACGCCGACGGCGTGCTGACCAATTCGCAGGGCTTGCCGTTGCAGCCAGAAATCGACGTCCCGGCGGGGGCGACCAACGTCGCTTTTGGTGAGGACGGTACGGTGACGGCGATCTTACCCGGCGACAGCGATGTGACTGAGTTAGGGCAACTGACACTGGTGAACTTCGCCAACCCCGCAGGGCTTTCCGCCGAAGGTGACAACCTGTATCTGGAAACCGCCGCCAGCGGTCAGCCGACCGAGGGCGTGCCGGGCGAAGATGGGCTTGGCACCTTGCAGGACAACGCGCTGGAAGGCTCGAACGTGGATATCGTCAACGAAATGGTGGCGATGATTACGGTGCAACGCGCTTACGAGATGAACGCCAAAATGGTCTCGGCGGCGGACGATATGCTGCAGTACATCAGCCAGACGTTGTAAGGCGAAATGTCGGATGCGACGCTGACGCGTCTTATCCGACCTACCAGGGCTCATAACTCTTTGTATTTTAAACAGGCAGAACGTGAAAAATTATCTCTGGCTGGTGGCGCTGCTTCCCCTGCTTAGCGGGTGTGAATCGCAGGCCATTCTGGTCAAAAAAGACGACGCATACTTTGCACCACCGAAAACCGAAGCGCCGCTCCCGGCTGACGGGCGTGCCGGAGGCGTGTTTGAAACGGGCTACAACTGGTCGCTCACCGCCGATCGGCGGGCTTATCGCGTGGGCGATATTCTGACGGTGATCCTCGAAGAATCTACCCAGTCGAGCAAACAGGCGAAAACCAACTTCGGCAAAAACAACACCGTTGATATTGGTGCGCCGACGATTTTTGGTCACACCAAAGATAAGCTTTCCGGCTCCATCGACGCCAATCGCGACTTTGACGGCAGCGCCACTTCCCAGCAGCAGAACAGCCTGCGCGGAGAGATCACCGTTTCTGTCCATGCGGTGCAGCCCAACGGTATTCTGGAAATTCGCGGCGAGAAATGGCTCACCCTCAACCAGGGTGATGAGTACATCCGTTTAAGCGGCCTGGTGCGCGCCGACGACATCCAGAACGACAACTCGGTTTCCTCCCAGCGGATTGCCGACGCTCGCATCTCCTATGCCGGACGCGGCGCGTTAAGCGACGCCAACGCCGCAGGCTGGCTGACGCGGCTGTTTAACCATCCTCTGTTCCCGATTTAATGCCGGAGAGTGCAATGCAAAACTGGATCAAGACCGTGGTTCTCGCCATAAGCCTGGCGCTGCCCGGCGTGGCGCTGGCGCAATCGCTGGAGTCGCTGGTCAACGTACAGGGCGTGCGTGAAAACCAACTGGTCGGCTACAGCCTGGTGGTCGGCCTCGACGGCACCGGTGATAAAAACCAGGTCAAATTCACCAACCAGACCATCACCAATATGCTGCGCCAGTTTGGCGTGCAACTGCCGAATAAAATCGACCCGAAGGTGAAAAACGTCGCGGCGGTGGCGGTGAGCGCCACGCTGCCGCCGATGTACTCGCGCGGGCAGACCATTGATGTCACCGTTTCGTCGATTGGTGATGCGAAAAGTATTCGTGGCGGCACCTTGCTGCTGACCCAATTGCACGGCGCGGATGGCGAAGTTTATGCCCTGGCGCAGGGCAGCGTGGTGGTGGGCGGGATGAACGCCACCGGAGCCAGCGGCTCGAGCGTGACGGTTAACACACCAACCGCCGGGTTAATTCCCAACGGCGCGACGGTAGAACGCGAGATCCCCAGCGATTTTCAGATGGGCGACACCATCACCCTCAACCTGAAACGTCCGTCGTTTAAAGACGCCAATAATATTGCGGCGGCGATCAACGCCTCGTTTGGCGGCATCGCCACCGCGCAGAGTTCCACCAACGTTACCGTGCGCGCGCCCACCAGCCCCGGCGCGCGGGTGGCGTTTATGTCGCAACTGGACGATGTGCAAGTACAGGCGGAGAAAGTCCGCGCCCGCGTGGTGTTTAACTCACGTACCGGCACGGTGGTGATGGGCGATGGCATCGCGCTGCATGCGGCGGCGGTGTCGCACGGTAGTTTGACCGTCTCGATTAACGAAACCAGCAACGTCAGCCAGCCGAACGCCCTTGCTGGCGGGCGCACGGCGGTCACGCCGCAAAGCAATATCGCGGTGAATCATGCGCGTCCGGGCGTAGTCAGTTTGCCGGAGTCCAGCAGCCTGAAAACGCTGGTCAATGCGTTGAACAGCTTAGGCGCAACGCCGGACGATATTATGTCGATTTTGCAGGCGCTGCATGAAGCGGGCGCGCTGGATGCCGACCTGGAGGTGATCTGATGAAAGTGAACGCCAGCGGCGGGATTGACGGCAGCGACGCATTAATGGGGCCGAAGGTTCAGGCCAATGACATCAAGCAGGCCGCGGAACAGTTTGAGGCGATCTTTTTACGCAACATGCTGAAAGAGATGCGAAAAACCAATGAGCTTTTCGATTCGAAAGATAACCCGTTTAACAGCGATTCGGTGCGCATGATGCAGGGGTTTTATGATGATGAGTTGTGTAACATGCTGGCGCAGCAGCACGGGATTGGCATTGCGGCGATGATTGTGAAGCAGTTGTCACCAAAGCATAAATGAGGCTCCGGCGTTTGGTGCCTGATGCGCCGCTGTCGCGTCTTATCAGGCCTACGAGTCCGCACATATTTTTATGTTTGCGCCCGTATGTAGGCCGCATCCGGCGTTTGGCACCTGGTTTACGGAACTTAAGAATCCCCATCTTCACGCCGCTTTTAACCGGCACGATTTACCGGTAAGGACCCAACATGGACATGATCAACATCGGCTACAGCGGCGCATCAACGGCGCAGGTGGAGCTGAACGTCACGGCGCAAAACACCGCTAACGCCATGACCACGGGCTATACCCGCCAGGTGGCGGAGATCAGCACCATCGGCGCCAGCGGTGGTTCGTCGAACAGCGCCGGTAACGGCGTGCAGGTCGACAGCATTCGCCGCGTCTCTAACCAGTATCAGGTGAATCAGGTGTGGTATGCCGCCAGCGATTACGGCTATTACAGCACCCAGCAAGGGTATCTTAGTCAACTGGAAGCGGTACTGAGCGACGATAACAGCAGCCTGAGCGGCGGTTTCGACAACCTCTTCGCCGCCCTTAATGAAGCGACCACCAGCCCTGATGATTCCGCCCTGCGCGAGCAGGTGATCAGCGAAGCCGGGGCGCTGTCGTTACGTATCGATAACACGCTGGATTACATCGACTCGCAAAGCACGGAAATCATCAGCCAGCAGCAGGCGATGGTGTCGCAAATCAATACGCTCACCAGCGGCATCGCCAGCTATAACCAGCAAATCGCCCAGGCCGAAGCCAACGGTGATAACGCCTCCGCGCTGTACGACGCTCGCGATCAGATGGTGGAAGAACTCAGCGGAATGATGGATGTGCAGGTCAATATCGACGACCAGGGCAACTACAACGTCACCCTGCAAAACGGTCAGCCGCTGGTGAGCGGGCAGCAAAGCTCAACCATCGCGCTGGAAACCAACGCCGATGGCACTCCGACCATGTCGCTGACTTTTGCCGGAACTACCTCGACGATGACCACCGACACTGGCGGTTCATTAGGCGCACTGTTTGATTATCAAAACGATGTGCTGACGCCGCTGACCGACACCATCAACAGCATGGCGTCGCAGTTTGCCGATGCGGTCAACAACCAACTGGCGCAGGGCTACGATCTCAACGGTAACCCCGGTGAGCCGCTGTTTATTTATGACGCCAGCAACGCTGATGGCCCTCTGACCGTTAACCCGGATATCACCGCTGATGAGCTGGCGTTCTCCAGTTCGCCGGACGAAAGCGGTAACAGCGACAACCTGCAGGCGCTGATCAATATCTCTACTGAACCGCTGGAAATCGACAATCTTGGCAGCGTGACGGTCGGGCAGGCGTGCTCGTCAATCATCAGCAATATCGGCATCTACAGTCAGCAAAACCAGACGGAAGTCGATGCCGCGTCTAATGTCTATTCCGCAGCGCAAAATCAGCAGAGCAGCGTCAGCGGCGTCAGCATGGACGAAGAAGCGGTGAATCTGATCACTTATCAACAAATTTATGAAGCCAATCTGAAAGTCATTTCCGCCGGCGCCGAGATTTTCGATTCGGTGCTGGAAATGTGCAGCTAAGCGGGAGCGTGAGAATGCGAGTAACCACCCAACAAACCTACGTCTCGATGACGCAAAGCTTTAATAATCTCTCCGGCGACCTGGCGCATGTGGTCGAGCAGATGGCAACCGGCAAGCAGATTTTGCAGCCGTCGGACGACCCCATCGCCGCCACGCGCATCACCCAGTTGAACCGCCAGCAGTCGGCTATTGAGCAGTATCAGAGCAATATCGACTCCGCGTCGGCGGGGTTAAGCCAGCAGGAGTCGATTCTCGATGGCGTCAACAACAGCCTGCTGGCGGTGCGCGACGACCTGCTGGAAGCGGCGAATGGCACCAATACCGCCGATTCGCTCGCAAGTCTCGGGCAGGATATTAAGTCACTCACCGAATCAATGGTCGCGGCGCTGAACTACCAGGACGAAGACGGGCACTACGTGTTTGGCGGCACTATCAACGATCAGCCGCCGATCGTGGCGGTAGATGATGATAGCGATGGCGTCACCGACAGCTACAGTTATCAGGGCAACAGCGATCACCGCCAGACTACCGTGTCAAACGGCGTGGACGTGGATACCAACGTGGCGGCGAGCGATTTCTTCGGCAGCAACTTAGACGTGCTTAACACGCTTAATTCCCTGTCGCAGGAGCTGCAAAACCCGGACGTTGACCCGGCAGATCCGCAGGTGCAGAGCGATATTCAGAACGCCGTTGATGTAGTGGACACCGCCTCGGACGACCTCAACGCCTCGATTGCTTCACTTGGTGAGACGCAGAACACCATGTCGATGTTGAGCGATGCGCAGACCGATATCTCCACCTCCAACGATCAGTTGATTGGCTCTTTACAGGATCTCGATTACGGCCCGGCGTCGATCACCTTTACCGGACTGGAAGTGGCAATGGAAGCTACCCTCAAGACTTACTCGAAAGTGAGTGAGTTGAATTTGTTCAGCGTTCTCTAACTCTTTCAGGAACAGTATGCAGGTCGGACTTACATCTTCATCACTCGCCACCGGCGGCGCGCATAGCGCTGCGGTATCGTCGTCAACCGTTGCGCCCACTCAGGCGGTGCGACAAAAGCTCCCGGCGACGGCGAGTGAATATCCGGCTTCGCCGCTGATTACCACTCGCCCGCAGCGTTACAGCGTACAGCTTAATGACCAGCTCACCACGTTGCAGCAGGCGGATCATTATCTCGGGCAACTGGAGCAGCAGTTGCTCGATTATCGTCATAGCCAGCGTAAGGGTGGGCAGGCGCCGAGTTCAGCGCTGATGCAGATGCTGGACAAACGCACTACTCTTTCTGGCGGTGCGGTGGACCGCCAGTTGCAGCCGGTGTTACAGGGGGCTGCGCGGGTGGCCTTTCACTCGCCGGATCTGGCGAATCTCGTGCACAATCCCACGCCGGGAACGCGGATGTTCAGCGTCTCTGACGGGCGGCAGACCCAGCTTGCGGCGGTGATGCTGTCTGAGGATGACAACACCGGGCAGTATCAGACGCGGCTGACCAACGCTTTGCGCCGCGTGGGCGTGCAGATGCATCAGCAGGCAGACGGCATCAGTTTTTCCGCCACCGAAAAACAGTGGCCTCATATTGAACGCACCTTAAGCGTGCGCGCCGATGGCGATAAGTCGGCGTTTATTCTGCTGAAAACCTTTGCCGAACCCTCTGAGGCCGAGCGTTTAACGCAAAGTTTGCAACAGGGCGGGGCGGGGATTTCTCACATATTAGAAAACATTAACCAGCAGCGCGCCCAGATGGCGGTGCAGCAAGAAAAAGCGCGGCAGTTGATCGACGGCATGTCGCGCTTCCCGCAAACAGAAAATGCGGTGCAGGCGTCGGAGAATCTCGGCGGCGTGCTCGACAGCGCCAATCATAACTATCAGGTTTTATTGCAGGCGGTGAACGGCCAGGCGCGAATTTCCAGCCAGACGGTGAGGAATTTATTGGGGTAATTATCGGTAGGCCGGATAAGACGCCTTTAGCGTCGCATCCGGCATATATTGGTACTCATCAGCACTTCTGCACAGTATTTAATAACTTCTCTAAATTCTGATACATCGCGCTACTAATATCGCTATTCTGCCAGCTTTCCACATTAAAGGTTAATTGCCAGCTTCCGTTGCACTGGTTACGCAGAACGATATCACTCTCCAGTCGGTCACGAACATATTTATAATAAGTTGTCATGGTCATATTGTGCGCTGACAATAAATTATCTAATTTTTCTTTTCCTGGAGTGAGAGTTTGTGAAAGTAATGGCGCAGTATTAGTCCCCCCATCAGTGCTAAGATGAAATATCTTTATTCGCGGACTATTGACCGTTTCTTTAATCAGTTGCGGCGTATCAGGCATATTTTTATCGTAGCTATAACCTACGGTTGAGCCAACGGCGATGGCAACAGTTAACATTGTCAGCCCCAGCACATAATTACGTTTTTTACGGGCGGGGAGTAATGGTGTGGCGGGTAATGTTTTTTCGTCACGAACAGGTGAAACAACTTCCTGCGGTTCAACTGCAATATTCAATGTTTCAGCCGATGCTGATGCAGGTAAGGAAATATATTCTTTATTACACAGATAACCTTTCTTCGGAATGGTTTTAATAATGTTCTGTTGTTTACCATCATCGTCAATAGCAACACGTAAGGCGTGGATCGCCGTAGGCAGGCTGTTGCCGCCAACAATGCGGTTTTTCCACACTTCGGCACATAAATAAGATCGCGATAAAACCGTCTCGGCATTTTTTGCTAATGTTTCCAGCAAAATAAAATGGTATTCGCCAAGACGACGCATTTCACCCGTTTCACAATGAATTAAGGCATTAAGCGACGGGTCCATCCGCCAGTTGTTGATAATAATACTCATAGTTGAGTTTACCTTAGCAAGGGATAAATGTTTCCTGATAGTACGCTGCATTAAGCAGGGTCTTATACATCCTTGAGAAGATGATTTTACTGCGTGATAATTAATATTTAATGGTAATAGGATTATTCTTAATCTCTATATGGCGTGAGAATGTAACGAAATGACTGGCGAGTCACAATAGTAAAATGTGTGTTATTTGCAACGCAATGTAAATATTAGCATCAGTTCGTTGGGTAATAATCAATTTTTCTGCTGATAATCTGAGTGATAACAATCAGTTGACGATGACATGTTTTGTCACCTGGCCATGTGGCATATATTGCTAATAATCTTTTAATCTGAATTTAGATTCTGCTTTTTTTAGCTAAAAGTGGCATTCGATAAAATGGACTGAAAAATTTTTTATGGTCATTTTAAGTTTGCTCATGGGATGTCGTTTTTACAGGGTATCGAAACGAACACGATTAATCCCAAGGAGCAGTATCATGTTATCTATGAATACCAATAACGCCTCAATGGCCGCCGTTAACGCAATTAGCAAAAGTAGTTCTTCTCTTTCTACTTCTATGGAACGCCTGGCGACCGGTAACCGTATTAACTCTTCAGCAGATGATGCCGCGGGCAAACAGATTGCTAACCGTTTGACGGCACAGTCCAGCGGTATGGGCGTTGCGCTGAGCAACATTAACGATGCGACGGCGATGCTGCAAACCGCAGATAGCATGTTTGATGAAATGTCTGATGTGCTGGGTCGTATGAAAGATCTCTCCACCCAGGCGGCGAACGGCACTTACAGCGACGACGACCTGCAGGCGATGCAGGATGAATACGACGAACTGGGTCAGCAGATGTCTGACATGCTGCAAAATACTACTTATGGCGGCACCAACCTGTTCGGTGTTTCCGGCACCAGCAACACCGGCACTGACGGCCTGTTCCAGAGTGCGGTGACTTTCCAGGTAGGCGCGGAGTCTTCCGACACCATGACCGTGAACATTTCAAGCCAACTGAACACGCTGGTGACGGATCTTTCTGCTATCAGCAACTCCTTTAGCGCAGATCAGGCAGACACCACGGGTACTGCGGGCGTTTCTGGCGGTACTGAGCTGACTGCGTCTGGCTCGGCCAACCAGATGATCACCAGCATTTCTACCGCGATGGATGACGTTTCGCAGATCCAGTCCAAGCTGGGCGCGTCTATCAACCGTCTTAACGACACCGCCAACAACCTGACCAGCATGCAGGACAACACCGAAGTGGCGATCGGTAACATTATGGATACCGACTACGCGACGGAAGCGTCCAACATGACCAAACAGCAGGTGCTGATGCAAACCGGCATCACCATGCTGAAACAGTCCAACAGCATGTCCAGCATGGTTTCCAGCCTGCTGCAGTAATGGCGGATTGCCGGATGCGGCGTAAACGCCTTATCCGGCCTACAAAGTATTGCAAATTCAATATATTGCAGAAACCTTGTAGGCCTGATAAGCGCAGCGCATCAGGCAATGTTGCGTTTGTCATCAGTCTCAACACCGCCTGCGGGCGGTGTTGTCCTTTCTGCGGCAGGCACTCTTCCGCCAGACCGGAAATGGTCTTTCCGCCTGTTTTTCAATTAATTGATTATTCACATAAAAATTATTGGCACGCCTTTTGCCAATAATCTGACATCGTAATCCGGAGTCATCAATGATTAACCCAAGAACCATTGCGCAAGAAATCGCGTATGCCGATGTTGCCACTCAGGCAGCAAATTTGCAGGAGAAGCAGAGCGAGCTGGATGCTGAAAGCAGCGGCCTGGACTCGCTCAGCTCGGCGTTGAGCGATTTTCAGAGTGCTGTCGATGCGCTGAACAGCGATACCGACGGCCCGGTGACTTTTGCTGCTTCCAGCAGTAATGACTCCGCCACCGTTTCCGCCAATTCCCAGGCGCAGGGCGGAAGCTACTCGTTTTATGTCGAGCAACTGGCACAGGGGCAGCAGACCACGTTCAGTATGGGCGACGACGCCTTTTCCGCCACCGGCACTTTTGAACTGACGATGGGCGACAGCAGCATGGATATTGATCTGTCGGCGGCGGATCAGAACGGTGATGGCGATGGTTTTATCGATGCCAGTGAGCTGGTGAATGCGATTAACGACTCCGATGACAATCCCGGCGTTTCGGCGGCACTGGTAAAAACCGACGGCACCACCACCATTATGCTCACCTCCGAAAGCACCGGAGCACAGAGCGCGTTCTCGGTGAGCGTGACCGGGCATGACGCCAGCAACGATAGCGCCAGCGCGCCCGTTGCTACGGATGTTTCCTCCGCCCAGGACGCGATTATTCATCTCGGCAGCGCCACGGGGCCGGCGATCACCAACAGCAGCAATACATTTGATGATGTGATCCCCGGCGTCACCATGACGTTCACCGAAGTCAGCGATTCTGACAGCGATCTCTCCACCTTTAACATCAGCGAAGATTCCAGCGCCAGCCAGGAGAAAGTACAGACCTTTGTTGATGCCTATAACACTTTGATCGATACGGTTGATTCGCTGACCACCCACGGTGATGACAGCAGCAGCGCCGGGGTCTTTGCGGGTGATGCAGGACTCAGTTCACTGGCGAACCAGCTCGATGACATCGCCCATGCCAGTTACAACGGCGTGTCGATTGTGGATTATGGCATCACCCTCGATTCTCACGGTCACTTGCAGATCGACTCCGACCAGTTCAACGACGAAATGGCGAAAAACCCGGACGGTCTGACGTCAATTTTCGTCGGTGACAACAGCATGGTGGCGCAGATGGACGACCTGATTAACACCTATACGGACTCCAGCAACGGCATCATCACTCTGCGCCAGCAGAACATTGACGATCAGATGAGCAAAATTCAGGACGAAAGCGATCAGCTTACCGATACCTATAACGCCAACTACGACCGTTATCTTGAGGAGTACACCAACACACTGGTTGAGGTGTACACCATGAAAGCCAGCATGGCGGCATTCGCGTAACTCACAAGGAATATCCCTAAAGATGTACGAAGTACAGGATGGCTATTCGCAATATAAAGAGATTGACCTTGCGGCTCGCACTGCTGCGGCGTCACCTCTCGAACTGGTACTGGTGCTGTTTTCTGGCCTGATGGATGAGCTGGAACGCGCCAAAAGCCACATTGAAGGGCGACGTTTCGAGAAGAAAGCCCAGAGCATCAACAAATGCATCGATATTCTCAATGCGCTCACCAGTTCGCTGGAGTTTGAAACCGGCGGCGAGCTGGTGGTGAATCTTTCGCGTCTGTATGACCACTGTGTTTATCGTTTGTATGAGGCCAGCGGCGAACTGTCGGCAGAGAAAATCGATGAAGTGATGCTGATTTTAAGCAACCTGCGCGAAGGCTGGGAAGGGCTTTCGGGCAAGCTGGGTTAACGCAATGGAAAAAGAACGCAGGCAACTTTTCGCGCTGGTTACGGCGATGAACGAAGCACTGGATAAACAGCGCTGGCGACGCCTTCCGGTGCTGCATCAGCAGTTGATGCGCCAGTTTCATGTCTATGAAGAGGCTGAAACTGACGCTGCACAATTGCGTGTGGTGAAAGCGCAACTTCATGCCGCGTTTAGCGTATTGATTGCCCGACGCGAGCAGAGAACTGAAGTGCTGAAAGCACGCATGGAGAGACACCAGCAACATCAGGAAGGCGTGCTGGCCTACTCAATTGTTAATTTACTTTCGGAGAAGCCATGAATCCGGCATTGCTTGCCACGCTCGGAACGCTTGCGCAAACCGCCGCGCTGAAAACGGACATTTTGCCGCCGGTGAGCGGTGAAAACGTACCTGCTTTTACCCTGCCGAAAATGGCGGTGGCCGCGGTGGCGGAGCGCGTTCATAGCGCTAAATCCCCCCAGCAACAGGCGACGCGCCCGCAGGAGAACGATCCGGCAGCGATGCAGGCGCTAATGGCGCTGTTACTGCCGCAACCTGCCGCGCCGCATCAGGACACGCCGCAGCCGCGAAACGTGGCGACATCTCCGGTTATCCGGCAACTGACGAAAGCGGCGGCGCAAAACACACCGCAACACCCGATGCAGCAGGAACTCACGTCGTTACCACCGCAATTACAGGAGCTGGTCAGCCAGTTGCCGCAGGCAAAGCCTGAACAGCAGGCCAGACTGGCAACTTACGGCAGTGAAGATTTACGCGCCATTGCGCCGGTGCAACAGCGCACGCCCGCTAAACCAGAACGCGCGAAGCCTGAGCCGACCCGTGTGACCACGCGTCCTCCAGTAGAGCGTAAAAGCGATAAAGCAGCAGAAACAGAACCCGTCATTTCGCGCGTTGTGTTGCCAGTTAAAACGCCGGAACGGGTCAGCGATCATCAGGAGATTGCCACTAAACCTGTCACCCTCTCGATGGACGAGCTGGGCGAAAAATTGACGACGCTTTTGAAAGATCAGATCCATTTCCAGCTCAACAAACAGCAGCAGATCTCGACAATCCGCCTTGATCCACCGTCGCTTGGCAAGCTCGAGATCGCTGTGCAACTGGATAGCGGCAAACTGACGGTGCATATCGGCGCTAACCAAAGTGAGGTTTGTCGCGCGTTGCAGCAGTTTAGCGACGATCTTCGCCAGCATCTGACGGCGCAAAATTTTATGGAGGTGAACGTGCAGGTCTCCTCCGAAGGGCAGTCGCAGCAGCAGCAACAGTCGGGCCATCAGCAGGAGGAGGTGAGTGCCGCCTTACAGCTTGATGATGAGCCTCAATTTCAACAAAACGAATCCGTTTTGATCAAAGTGTAAAGGCAAGATGAAGAGAATTGTGGTGGCAGGCGTGGTCAGTGCCGTTCTGGCGTTGGTGGTAGGAGCCGGGGCAGGGTGGGGAGTCTGGCATCATTATGCCGGAAAAGGAAAACCGACTGCCGTAGCGCGGATGGAATCGGTGGAAACGATGGATGAAAGCAAAAGCGTGTTTGTGACGTTGCCGGAAACCATTGTCACTCTGCATGACAACAACGGCGCGGATCATTATTTGTCGGCGGAATTAGTCATGGTGGTCGCCAGTGATAAAGAGGCCGAAAAAATAAAACATCAGGAGCCGCTGTATCAAAGCATTGCGGTTGAGTGCCTGACGGAAATGAAATTTGAAGATTTGCGTGGCATGAAAATATCGGCCATCCGCAAACTGATTTCTGATGCGCTAAAGAAAGATCTTCAGCGTCGCAAAATGAGCACACCGTATAAGGATTTGCTGGTGAAAAAAGTGGTCTTCCAGTAATCACCAGACGGATATAAACATGCTACAGGACGTATTCGAGTCAGAAGAATTTACTGCCGCGCCGCTATTAACCCCGCAGCAGGAGAGCCACTATTTACAGGCCTATTTACCGCTGGTGCGCAAAGTGGTGCGGCAACTCGCGCCGCAGTGCAACTGCATTATTGACCGCCAGGATATGGAACAAACGGCGTTAATGGGGCTGCTTAATGCCATTCGTCGCTACGGGCTGCCTGATGAAGGTTTTGCAGGTTATGCCGTGCATCGAATTCGCGGCGCGATCCTTGATGAGCTGCGTGCGCTCGACTGGCGACCGCGGCAGTTGCGGCAGAAATATCATCAGATGAAAGACCTGATTCGTGAGACGCGTAAAAAACTGGGGCACGAACCAGAGTGGCAGGAACTGGTCCGCGAGGGTATTTCTCATGAAGATTATCTCGAATATCTTCAACTGGAAGGTGCGGAAACCCTCGCCAGTCTGGATGAATTGCTTGGCGTTGAAGGCCACAGTATCCCGCTTGCCGGAAGAGAGCTGGAAGAACAAATCATTACCCAGCAAATGCTGCAACACGCGCTTTCACAATTGAGTGAAAAAGAGCAACTGATCCTCTCTATGTATTACCAGCATGAGATGAATCTCAAAGAGATCGCGCTGGTATTAGGACTGACCGAAGCCAGAATTTGTCAATTGAATAAACAGATCGCGCAGAAAATTCGTGATTTTGTCTATCCGAATTAAAGTGAAAAAATTATGCAAAAAATAGTAGGTTTATTGGTGGTGCTCGGCTGCGTATTTGGCGGGTACTTTGAAGCGGGCGGGCAATTAATTGCTATCTGGCAACCTGCAGAGATAGTTATTATTTTAGGTGCCGGTTTTGGGGCGATGATTATTGGCAACCCAAAACATGTGCTGAAAGAAATCGCCCATCAAATCAAAGGCGTGATCAGTAAAAAACAGCTCGGGCCGGAGTTTCAGCGTCAGCTATTAATGTGCCTGTATGAATTGCTCGAAATGGTGCAAAACGGCGGCCTGCGCATGCTGGATCAGCACATTGAGCAGCCGGAAGAGAGCACTGTTTTCCAGAAATACCCGCTGGTGTTAACCCAGAAGCGGCTGGTGACCTTTATTGCCGATAACTTTCGCCTGATGGCGATGGGCAAAATTGACGCCCATGAACTGGAAGGCATCCTCGATCAGGAACTGGACACCGCCGAAGAGTCGCTGCTAACGCCGTCGCGTTCGCTGCAACGTACCGCCGAAGCGATGCCAGGGTTTGGCATTTGTGCGGCGGTGTTGGGCATCATCATCACCATGCAGTCGATTGATGGATCTATCGCCCTGATTGGCCTGAAAGTAGCGGCGGCGCTGGTGGGGACGTTTTTAGGCGTATTTATCTGTTATTGCCTGATGGACCCGCTCGCCAACGCCATGGAACAACAGGCGCGGGCGGAACATTCTCTGCTGGAGTGTGTGCGTACCGTGCTGGTAGCCCAGGCGGGCGGTAAACCGACCCTGCTGGCGGTAGATGCGGGACGTAAGTTGCTGCATCTGGCATCCAAGCCGACCTTCGCTAACCTCGACGCGTGGGTGAATGCGATGCTGGAGCAAGATTAAGCATGAGAAAGACGGGCAACCGCCGCGAGCGCGGGGCAAAAACGACCATCGTCCGGCGGCAGATCAAAAAGAACCATGCCGGGCATCACGGCGGGGCGTGGAAAGTGGCCTTTGCCGACTTTACTCTGGCAATGATGGCGCTGTTTATGACGCTGTGGATTGTCAACAGCGTCAGTAAATCTGAGCGGGAAAGCATTATCGCCGCGCTGCACGGGCAGTCGATTTTCAATGGCGGTGGATTGTCGCCGTTAAATAAAATTAGCCCGACCCACCCGCCGAAACCCGCTACCGTGGCGGTGCCGGAAGAGACGGAGAAAAAAGTGCGCGATGTGAACGAGAAAACGGCGCTGCTTAAGAAGAAATCCGCCACCGAGCTTGGCGAACTGGCGACCGATATCAACATCATCGCCCGCGATGCGCATATGGAAGCGAATCTGGAGATGGAAATTGTCCCGCAGGGATTGCGCGTGCTGATTAAAGACGACCAGAACCGCAATATGTTTGAACGCGGCAGCGCGAAGATTATGCCGTTCTTTAAAACCCTGCTGGTGGAGCTCGCGCCGGTGTTCGACTCGCTCGATAACAAAATTATTATTACCGGGCATACCGATGCGATGGCCTATAAAAACAATATCTACAACAACTGGAACCTTTCGGGCGACCGCGCGCTTTCGGCTCGTCGCGTGCTGGAAGAAGCCGGAATGCCAGAAGATAAAGTGATGCAGGTGAGTGCGATGGCTGACCAGATGTTGCTGGATACCAAAAATCCGCAAAGCGCGGGTAACCGACGTATTGAGATTATGGTGCTGACCAAAAGCGCGTCCGATACGCTGTATCAATATTTTGGCCAGCATGGCGACAAAGTGGTGCAGCCGTTGGTACAAAAGCTGGATAAACAGCACGGGTAGCAAAAACTACCTCTTGTAGTCTGGACAAGACGTGCCAGCGTCGCATCCGGCGATAAGGGGGCAGATTGCTGAATCTTTACGCATTTCTCAAACCCTGAAAACACTGTATACTTTACCAGTGTTGAGAGGTGAGCAATGCGTAAAATCATTCATGTGGATATGGACTGTTTTTTCGCAGCGGTGGAGATGCGCGACAATCCCGCCCTGCGCGATATCCCTATTGCTATTGGCGGCAGCCGCGAACGTCGGGGGGTGATCAGCACCGCTAATTATCCCGCGCGTAAATTTGGTGTACGCAGTGCAATGCCGACCGGTATGGCGCTCAAATTATGCCCACATCTTACGCTGCTTCCGGGGCGCTTTGACGCTTACAAAGAAGCCTCGAATCATATCCGCGAAATCTTCTCGCGCTACACTTCGCGCATTGAACCGCTGTCGCTGGATGAAGCCTATCTTGACGTCACCGACAGCGTACATTGCCACGGTTCTGCGACCCTCATTGCCCAGGAAATCCGCCAGACGATTTTTAACGAGTTGCAACTGACGGCGTCTGCGGGCGTCGCGCCGGTAAAGTTTCTCGCTAAAATCGCTTCTGACATGAATAAACCCAACGGTCAGTTTGTGATTACTCCGGCTGACGTTCCGGCATTTCTGCAAACCCTGCCGCTGGCGAAAATTCCCGGTGTCGGCAAAGTGTCGGCGGCAAAACTGGAAGCGATGGGGCTGCGAACCTGCGGCGATGTGCAAAAGTATGATCTGGTGATGTTGCTCAAACGTTTTGGCAAATTTGGCCACATTTTATGGGAGCGTAGTCAGGGCATCGATGAGCGCGATGTTAACAGCGAACGTCTGCGCAAATCCGTCGGCGTGGAACGCACGATGGCGGAAGATATTCATCACTGGTCTGAATGTGAAGCGATCATTGAGCGGCTATACCCGGAGCTGGAACGCCGTCTGGCGAAGGTAAAACCAGATTTGCTGATTGCTCGTCAGGGGGTGAAGTTAAAGTTCGACGATTTTCAGCAAACCACTCAGGAACATGTCTGGCCGCGATTGAATAAAGCTGACCTAATCGCCACCGCGCGTAAAACCTGGGATGAACGCCGCAGCGGGCGCGGTGTGCGGCTGGTGGGCTTGCATGTGACGTTGCTGGATCCGCAAATGGAAAGACAACTGGTGTTGGGGTTATGAATAACATATCAATAAGAGACTATCGGCCCGGAGATTTTCAGCACATATGCGCTATTTTCCTTAGAGCGGTTACGATGACGGCTAGCCAACATTATTCTCCGCAGCAAATTGCCGCTTGGGCGCAGATTGATGAAACACGCTGGAAGAAAAAAATCGCGCAATCACAAGTGCGGGTTGCGGTCATTGATGAGCAACCAGTCGGATTTATTACGCTAATTGACCGCTATATCGACTTATTATTTGTTGACCCGAAATACACCCGCCGCGGTGTCGCCAGCGCCTTGTTAAAACCATCGATTAAGTCTGAATCCGAACTTACAGTAAATGCCAGCATAACGGCAAAACCCTTTTTTGAACGTTATGGTTTTCAGGTAGTTAAGCAGCAGAACGTTGAATGCCGGGGAGAGTGGTTGACTAATTTTTATATGCGTTATCAGCAGCCAGATTAATTCCAGCTTGCAATGTAAATATTGCCTGCCTAGTATGTGCGCGTTTTCTTATTCCACAAACTGCAAGGAGGTCAATCATGACAAATTCTTTATCAATGACGCTTTGCAGACCTTTCCAGGATTAATTCTTTTTTTTGCCCTGGATTCGTCTGCCATTTTCTGATTTTTTAATTGTTACTCTTAATAATTTGAGTCGCAGCTCATGCAACTTGAAGTATGATGAGTATAAATGGAATGGTACATGGGCAAATATATTCGTCCTTTATCCGATGCGGTATTTACCATCGCATCCGATGACCTGTGGATCGAGAGTTCAGCGATCCAACAATTACACACCACAGCAAAACTTCCCGATATGCAACGCGTAGTAGGGATGCCAGATTTACACCCCGGACGCGGCTACCCGATTGGCGCAGCCTTCTTCTCCGTTGGGCGTTTTTACCCGGCGCTGGTCGGCAATGATATCGGTTGCGGCATGGCGCTATGGCAAACAGATATCCTTGCCCGCAAATACAATGCCGATAAGTTTGAAAAGCGATTGTCTGCTCTGGATGATGTTGCCGAAGAAAGCTGGCTGGAGGAAAACCTGCCGTCAGCGTTTGCACAGCATCCGTGGCGCAGCTCGCTGGGTTCCATCGGCGGCGGCAATCACTTCGCTGAACTGCAACAGATTGATCAAATCATCAACGCTGAGTTGTTTGCACTGGCTGGTATGGATGCGCGGTATTTGCAACTGCTGGTTCATAGCGGCTCGCGTGGTTTGGGGCAGTCTATTTTACAGCGACATATTGCCTCGTTTTCTCATCATGGCTTGCCAGAAGTCTGTGACGACGCGCTACGTTATATCGCGGAGCATGACGATGCGTTGGCGTTTGCGCGTATGAATCGCCAGATGATTGCTTTGCGCATGATGCAGCAGGTGAAGGCGACGGGAAGTCTGGTTCTGGATGTGGCACATAACTTTATTACCGCGAGTCAAATTGGCGATCAACAAGGCTGGTTACATCGTAAAGGGGCAACGCCAGATGATAGCGGTCTGGTGGTTATCCCCGGCTCACGCGGTGATTTCTCGTGGCTGGTTCAGCCTGTCATTTGTGAAGAAACATTACATTCGCTGGCGCATGGGGCAGGACGCAAATGGGGACGTACCGAGTGTAAAGGGCGTCTGGCGGCGAAATACACCGTGACGCAACTCTCGCGTACTGAACTTGGCAGCCGGGTAATTTGCCGCGATAAACAACTCATCTTCGAAGAAGCGCCGCAGGCCTATAAATCAGCAGAAAGCGTGGTGCAATGCCTGGTACAGGCCGGTTTAGTTAATCCAGTCGCGCGGTTGCGTCCGGTACTGACGCTCAAAAACAGTGGAGGGAAAAAAGGATGATCTTGTTGCAACTCTCCTCTGCCCAGGGGCCAGAAGAATGCTGTCTTGCCGTCAAAAAGGCGCTGGACAGGCTGATTAAAGAAGCTACCCAACAGCGCGTCGCGGTAACGGTGCTGGAAACAGAAACGGGGCGCTACTCTGACACGCTGCGTTCGGCGCTGGTCTCTTTGGATGGCGATAATGCATGGGCATTAAGTGAACGCTGGTGTGGTACGATTCAGTGGATTTGCCCAAGCCCGTATCGACCTCATCATGGACGTAAAAACTGGTTTCTGGGCATTGGGCGTTTTACCGCTGATGAGCAGGAACAATCAGATGCGATCCGTTATGAGACGTTGCGCTCGTCGGGGCCGGGCGGTCAACATGTCAATAAAACCGACTCGGCGGTGCGCGCCACGCATCTGGCAAGTGGGATTTGTGTGAAGGTACAATCGGAACGTAGCCAGCATGCTAACAGACGGCTGGCGCGATTGCTGATTGCCTGGAAGCTGGAACAACAGCAACAGGAAAATAGCGCGGCGCTGAAATCGCAGCGGCGAATGTTCCATCATCAGATTGAACGTGGTAACCCGCGACGGACGTTTACAGGGATGGCTTTTATCGCTGTGTAATTCAGGAACATGTCCCGCCGTTTTCTCCGTGAAAGCAGCGGGTGAAAACGAAAGGAATCATCATGTTTATCGGTCATCTTCCGGCTGGATATTTAATAAATTGTACTTTAGTAAAACGCTTGCCGCTGATTGCTCGTCATGCGCGGAGAGTGATGGTTATTGGCTTAGTCGGGGCAGTTGTACCCGATTTTGATCTCTTCTGGTGCTATCTGATTGATAGCGGGCAACGTCATCATCATCTTTACCCGTCTCATTGGCCATTGCTATGGTTCACACTTTTGGCTGCGACGCTACTCTGGGCTGGCGTCGCGAAGAATAAACTTCCGCCGTGGTTGGGGGTGATATTTTGCCTGAATGGTATTGTGCATTTATTACTTGATACGCTGGTTGGGGATATCTGGTGGCTAATGCCTTTCGTTAATAAACCGTTTGCGCTATTTCATATTACGGCGGTACATCAGCCGTGGTGGCTAAATTTTTTATTACACTGGTCGTTTTTACTGGAGTTGATATTGGTAACGGCGGCTATTGCTGTGTGGTGCAAGCGTAATGTCAAAATGATGATTGTAAAACGCGTGAAAAAATTGTTCTGACGTCAGGCTGCGTAACATATTTCCTTGGGAAATTCTCTCGTGGTTAAATATGTTCTTCTGACTTTGCCCCAGGCTCTGAGCATAAAAAAACTCTGCTTTTCACCTTCAAGCTCTTTCACGGATTTCAGCGCGAAATTTTCTTTGGTGATCAAAAATACCCCCCATGAAATATGGTCGCAGCTATACAAATATGCGACTTTTTCATGGGTTTCATAATGCTTTGTTATTTCAATGTAAATCGCCATACAATTCTGCCCTTCATCCTTGAACAGTCCACGCCCGCAGGCGTGGACGTTATCGTTATTACTTCACAGGAATTTCTTTCAGCAGTTCAGTCAGCAGTGTCCAGTAATGACCAACGCTTTCGATATGAACTTGCTCATCCGGAGAGTGTGGACCAGTGATGGTTGGCCCGATAGAAACCATGTCCATTTCCGGATACGGTTTTTTGAACAGACCACATTCCAGGCCCGCGTGGATAATCTGGATGTTCGGCGTCTTGTTGAACAGACGCTGATAGGTTTCCCGTACCAGATGCATCACCGGAGAGTTAGCGTCCGGCTGCCAGCCAGGATATGCGCTTTTCGCTTCGGTCTTCGCGCCTGCCAGTTTACCCAGTGAATCCAGCATGCTCACCACGTAGTCTTTACCGCTGTCGATCAGTGAACGGATCAGACAGTGAATTTCTACGTTGTTGTCGGTCATGGTCACCACACCGACGTTCAGTGAGGTTTCAACCACGCCTTTTGCCACGTCGGAGTTACGAATAACGCCGTTCGGGGTGGCGTTCAACAGGCGAATAAAGGTATCGCGAGATTTAGCAATTAGTGCAGCTTTATCGTTCGCTACAGAGTCCAGCAACAATGCCAGGTTTTTCTCTTTCTCTGCCAGCTCGTTTTTCAGGATATCCTGATAGGTATTCACCAGAGATTTCAGTGCATCGACTTTATCGGCTGCAACAGCGATGGTCGCAAAGGCTTCACGCGGAATGGCGTTACGCAGTGTGCCACCGTTGAAATCGATAAGGCGCAGATCCAGCTCTTCTGCATGACCTGCCAGGAAGCGTACCAACAGTTTGTTGGCATTACCCAGGCCAACGTGGATTTCACCGCCGGAGTGGCCGCCTTTCAGACCTTTTAAGGTTAACTTAAAGGTTTCAAAGCCAGCCGGAACCGCTTCACGATCCAAATGCAGGTTAGAGGTGAAGTCGATACCACCCGCACAACCCATATAGATTTCACCTTCTTCTTCAGAGTCGGTGTTAATCAGAATGTCAGCCTGTAACCAGTTGCTCTGTAAGCCGAATGCGCCATCCATACCGGCTTCTTCGGTCATGGTCAGCAGCACTTCCAGCGGACCATGAACCACGTTGTCATCGGCAAGAACCGCCAGCGCAGAGGCCATACCAATACCGTTATCCGCGCCCAGCGTTGTGCCGCGTGCTTTAACCCATTCGCCATCAATATAAGGCTGGATAGGATCTTTAGTGAAGTCGTGCACGGTGTCGTTGTTTTTCTGTGGCACCATATCGAGGTGAGCCTGCAGGACGACCGGTTTACGGTTTTCCATACCTGCAGTGGCAGGTTTACGAATCAGGATATTCCCCACCTGATCGCGTTCGACATGGAAACCTTTCTCTTTTGCCCAACCTACAATGTATTCAGCAAGCTGCTCTTCGTGGTAGGACGGGTGAGGAATAGAACAGATTTTGGCAAAAATATCCCACAGCGGCTGTGGAGATAATTGAGACAGTTCAGACACGTTAAGTCTCCTTGTCGATCACCCGCAAAACAGTATTGCAGGTCACAGGGTTAGCAGAAAATGTTGTCAGCACAAGTCAGGCTTGCGAGATATGTTTGAGAATACCACTTTATCCAGCGACAGGTAGTAGCAGTGCGCAAAAAGACGCGGACTTATGTGAAATACTGGTTTTTAGTGCGTCAGATCTCTATAATCTCGCGCAACCTATTTTCCCCTCGAACACTTTTTAAGCCGTAGATAAACAGGCTGGGACACTTCACATGAGCGAAAAATACATCGTCACCTGGGACATGTTGCAGATTCATGCACGTAAACTGGCAAGCCGCCTGATGCCTTCAGAACAATGGAAAGGCATTATTGCCGTTAGCCGTGGCGGTCTGGTGCCCGGAGCCTTACTGGCGCGTGAACTGGGTATTCGTCATGTCGATACCGTATGTATTTCCAGCTACGATCACGACAACCAGCGTGAACTGAAAGTACTGAAACGCGCAGAAGGCGATGGTGAAGGCTTCATCGTCATTGATGACCTGGTAGATACCGGCGGTACTGCGGTGGCAATCCGTGAAATGTATCCAAAAGCGCACTTTGTCACCATCTTCGCTAAACCGGCTGGTCGTCCGCTGGTTGATGATTATGTTGTTGATATCCCGCAAAATACCTGGATTGAGCAGCCGTGGGATATGGGCGTGGTGTTCGTTCCGCCTATCTCTGGTCGCTAATCTTTTCAACGCCTGGCTTTGCCGGGCGTTGTTCTTTTTGACGTCAGGCAGGTTACAATAGCTTCCAGTAAGTATTCCTGGAGGCTGCATCCATGACACAGGCTAACCTGAGCGAAACCCTGTTCAAACCCCGCTTTAAACACCCTGAAACCTCGACGCTAGTCCGCCGTTTTAACCGCGGTGCGCAACCGTCGGTGCAGTCGGCCCTCGATGGCAAAAATATTCCTCACTGGTATCGCATGATTAACCGCCTGATGTGGATCTGGCGTGGCGTTGATCCGCGTGAAATCCTCGATGTCCAGGCGCGTATTGTGATGAGCGATGCCGAACGCACCGACAATGATTTATACGATACGGTGATTGGCTACCGCGGTGGCAACTGGATTTATGAGTGGGCCACCCAGGCAATGCTGTGGCAACAGAAAGCCTGTGCGGAAGAAGACCCGCAAGTCAGCGGGCGTCACTGGCTGCACGCTGCTACGTTGTACAATATTGCCGCCTATCCACACTTGAAGGGCGATGATCTGGCTGAACAGGTACAGGCGTTGTCAAATCGCGCGTATGAAGAAGCGGCGCAACGTCTGCCTGGCACCATGCGGCAGATGGAGTTTACTGTGCCGGGCGGCGCGCCCATCATTGGCTTTTTGCATATGCCAAAAGGCGATGGCCCATTCCCGACAGTATTAATGTGTGGTGGTTTGGATGCGATGCAAACAGACTATTACTCCCTTTATGAGCGCTATTTTGCACCGCGCGGCATTGCGATGCTGACTATTGATATGCCTTCGGTCGGTTTTTCCTCAAAATGGAAACTCACCCAGGATTCCAGCTTGCTGCACCAACATGTTTTAAAGGCGTTGCCAAACGTGCCGTGGGTGGATCACACACGCGTCGCAGCCTTTGGTTTCCGTTTTGGTGCTAACGTTGCCGTGCGCCTCGCATACCTTGAATCGCCGCGTCTGAAAGCCGTTGCCTGTCTTGGGCCGGTGGTTCACACCTTGTTGAGTGATTTTAAGTGCCAGCAACAGGTGCCGGAAATGTATCTTGACGTACTGGCCAGCCGTTTGGGGATGCATGATGCTTCCGACGAAGCGTTGCGCGTGGAGCTGAATCGCTATTCATTAAAAGTGCAAGGATTGTTGGGACGTCGTTGCCCAACGCCAATGTTATCAGGTTACTGGAAGAACGATCCGTTCAGCCCGGAAGAGGATTCCCGCTTAATCACTTCGTCATCTGCCGACGGTAAATTGTTAGAAATTCCATTTAATCCGGTGTATCGGAATTTTGACAAAGCGCTTCAGGAAATCACCGACTGGATCGAAAAACGATTGTGTTAAAAATTTGCTAAATTTTGTCAATTTGGTAAAACAGTTGCATCACAACAGGAGATCGCAATGACGTTACCGAGTGGACACCCGAAAAGCAGATTGATCAAAAAATTTACCGCACTTGGCCCGTATATTCGTGAAGGTAAGTGCGAAGATAATCGATTCTTTTTCGATTGTCTGGCTGTATGCGTCAACGTGAAACCCGCGCCGGAAGTGCGTGAGTTTTGGGGCTGGTGGATGGAACTGGAAGCGCAGGAGTCCCGTTTTACCTACAGTTATCAGTTCGGTCTGTTTGATAAAGCAGGTGACTGGACGAGTGTTCCGGTAAACGATGCAGAAGTGGTTGAGCGACTGGAGCATACTTTGCGTGAGTTTCATGAAAAGCTGCGTGAACTGCTGACGACGCTGAATTTTAAGCTGGAACCGGCGGATGATTTTCGCGATGAACCGGTGAAGTTAACGGTGTGAGTGAAATGTGCCGGATGCCTCGCATCCGGCAATATTAATTAAAACTGATACGTCATCCCAACCGCGACAATATCATCATTATTGATATTCAACTTATTATCGCTACCCAGTTGGTTGATTTTATAATCAACAAATGCTGACATGTTTTTGTTAAAATAATACGTGGCACCAACATCAATATAATTGACCAGATCCTCATCACCGATGCCTTCAATATCTTTCCCTTTTGATAATACGTAACCCAGGGATGGACGCAGACCAAAGTCGAACTGGTATTGTGCGACTGCTTCAAAGTTTTGCGTCTTATTGGCAAAGCCGCCAGAAATTGGCGTCATGTTACGCGTTTCAGAATAGAAGGTTGCCAGGTAAATATTATTAGCATCGTATTTAAGACCCGTAGCCCACGCTTCTGCGCGTTTACCCGTGCCACGGCTTTGCTGATTCTGCTCGTTGGTACGATCAGAGTTGGTATAGGCACCGCTGATAGCGAAATCACTGCCGCCAAAGTCATATGTCAGTGACGTACCGAAGCCATCGCCGTTCTGCTTTTTAACATCGCGGTTTTCGTTTTTTCCTTGATATTGCAAGGTCAGGTTCAGGCCATCAATAACGCCGAAGAAGTCGGTGTTACGATAAGTCGCCAGGCCGCTGGCGCGTTTAGTCATAAAGTTGTCGGTCTGGGCGGAGGAGTCGCCACCGAATTCCGGGAACATATCTGTCCAGGCTTCAACGTCATACAATGCGCCAAGGTTACGACCATAATCGAATGAACCTAAATCTTTATATTTCAATCCGGCAAAGGCGAGACGCGTTTTTTGCTGTGCGGTATCACTCTCCGCTTTATTTCCGGCAAACTCCGCTTCCCAACGACCATAACCGGTCAGTTGATCGTTAATTTGTGTTTCGCCTTTAAAACCAAAACGGATATAACTCTGATCGCCATCTTTACTCTCATTATCACTGATATAATGCATGGCTTTTACTTTGCCATAGACATCCAGTTTATTACCGTCTTTATTATATACTTCTGCAGCTTGTACGGATGCAGATGCCACAATGCCCATCACCACTAATGCCAGAGTGCTCTTTTTCATTTTCATTCCTGATTTTAATTAACGCACAAATATTCAGCGGGAGAGTCCCGTTGAAAACAGGAAAGTTTTTAACCTGAGATTGTTAAAGATATATTACAGATTAATAATATTCTTAAAATGTGGTAATTTATTAAATCTGTAATAAAAGCGTAAACAACGGCTGCTACGCTTGCTGATCCCGCGCAACAAAACGCCATGCTTTGCTCGCAGATGGTTGGCAACCGGCGACAGTCCTGCTAAAACGTTCGTTTGATATCATTTTTCCTAACATTGAATGGCAGAGAATCATGAGTGACAGCCAGACGCTGGTGGTAAAACTCGGCACCAGTGTGCTAACAGGCGGATCGCGCCGCCTGAACCGTGCCCATATTGTTGAACTTGTTCGCCAGTGCGCGCAGCTACATGCCGCCGGGCATCGGATTGTAATTGTGACGTCGGGCGCGATTGCCGCCGGACGTGAGCACCTGGGCTACCCGGAACTGCCAGCGACTATCGCCTCGAAACAACTCCTGGCGGCGGTAGGGCAGAGCCGACTGATTCAATTGTGGGAACAACTGTTTTCAATTTACGGTATTCACGTCGGGCAGATGCTGCTGACGCGTGCAGATATGGAAGATCGTGAACGCTTCCTGAACGCCCGCGATACCCTGCGTGCGTTGCTCGACAACAACATCGTTCCGGTAATTAATGAGAATGATGCTGTCGCTACGGCAGAGATTAAAGTTGGCGACAACGATAATCTCTCGGCGTTAGCGGCAATTCTGGCCGGTGCCGATAAACTGCTGCTGCTGACCGATCAAAAAGGTTTGTATACCGCAGACCCGCGCAGTAATCCTCAGGCGGAACTGATTAAAGATGTTTACGGTATTGATGATGCGCTGCGCGCGATTGCCGGTGACAGCGTTTCAGGCCTTGGAACCGGCGGCATGGGCACCAAGTTGCAGGCGGCTGACGTAGCCTGTCGTGCGGGTATCGATACCATTATTGCCGCGGGTAGCAAGCCAGGCGTCATTGGCGACGTGATGGAAGGTATCCCGGTTGGTACGTTGTTCCATGCCCAGGCTACTCCGCTTGAAAACCGCAAACGCTGGATTTTTGGCGCGCCGCCAGCGGGTGAAATTACTGTAGATGAAGGGGCGACCGCCGCTATTCTTGAACGCGGCAGTTCCCTGTTGCCGAAAGGCATTAAAAGCGTGAGTGGCAACTTCTCCCGCGGTGAAGTCATCCGCATTTGCAACCTCGAAGGTCGCGATATTGCTCACGGCGTTAGCCGCTATAACAGCGATGCATTGCGCCGTATTGCCGGACACCACTCGCAAGAAATTGATGCAATACTGGGATATGAATACGGCCCGGTTGCCGTTCACCGTGATGACATGATTACCCGTTAAGGAGCAGGCCGATGCTGGAACAAATGGGCATTGCTGCGAAGCAAGCCTCGTATAAATTAGCGCAACTCTCCAGCCGCGAAAAAAATCGTGTGCTGGAAAAGATCGCTGATGAGCTGGAAGCACAGAGCGAAAGCATCCTCGATGCTAACGCCCAGGATGTTGCTGACGCGCGTGCCAATGGCCTTAGCGAAGCGATGCTTGACCGTCTGGCGTTAACGCCCGCGCGCCTGAAAGGCATTGCCGACGATGTGCGGCAGGTGTGTAATCTTGCCGATCCGGTAGGGCAGGTGATTGATGGAGGTGTGCTGGACAGCGGCCTGCGTCTGGAGCGTCGCCGCGTGCCGCTGGGTGTTATAGGTGTAATTTATGAAGCGCGTCCGAACGTGACAGTTGATGTCGCTTCGCTGTGTCTGAAAACCGGTAACGCGGTGATCCTGCGCGGCGGCAAAGAAACCTGTCGCACTAACGCTGCAACGGTAGCGGTGATTCAGGACGCCCTGAAATCCTGCGGTTTACCGGCAGGCGCAGTGCAGGCGATTGATAATCCGGATCGCGCACTGGTGAGTGAAATGCTGCGCATGGATAAATACATCGACATGTTGATCCCGCGTGGTGGTGCTGGTTTGCATAAGCTGTGCCGCGAGCAGTCGACAATTCCGGTGATCACTGGCGGCATTGGCGTCTGCCATATTTACGTTGATGAAAGTGCTGACATTTCTGCAGCCCTGAAAGTGATCGTCAACGCGAAAACCCAGCGTCCGAGTACCTGCAATACGGTAGAAACGTTGCTGGTGAATAAAAACATCGCTGATAACTTCCTGCCTGCGTTAAGCAAGCAAATGGCGGAAAGCGGCGTGACGTTACACGCCGATGCTGCGGCACTGGCGCAGTTGCAGGCAGGATCTGCGAAAGTGGTGGCTGTTAAGGCGGAAGAGTATGACGATGAATTCCTGTCGTTAGATTTGAACGTCAAAATCGTCAGCGATCTTGACGACGCCATCGCCCATATTCGTGAACACGGGACGCAACACTCCGATGCGATCCTGACGCGTGATATGCGCAATGCCCAGCGTTTTGTCAATGAAGTGGACTCCTCTGCTGTTTACGTTAACGCGTCTACACGTTTCACCGACGGCGGCCAGTTTGGTCTTGGCGCAGAAGTGGCGGTAAGCACGCAAAAACTCCACGCACGCGGACCAATGGGGCTGGAAGCACTGACCACCTACAAGTGGATCGGTATTGGTGATTACACCGTTCGTGCGTAAATAAAACCGGGTGATGCAAAAGTAGCCATTTGATTCACAAGGCCATTGACGCATCGCCCGGTTAGTTTTAACCTTGTCCACCGTGATTCACGTTCGTGAACATGTCCTTTTCAGGGCCGATATAGCTCAGTTGGTAGAGCAGCGCATTCGTAATGCGAAGGTCGTAGGTTCGACTCCTATTATCGGCACCATTTAAATCAATAAATTATCTTGCTTTAAGTAAACCACGTTCTCCTCTTGTGCCGTATTTGTGTCATTGCGGCTTATAATTGCGTCGATTTTGCTCGCGTGTCCGGTGAGATGCCTGGCTGAAAGGTGAGCATATCGACGAACCATTTCGATAGACTCCCAGCCTCCCATTTCCTGCAACGAAGTCTGTTATCAATACAAATTCAACAATCAGCCTTTGTGCTTCATGAGACTCCATCCAGCGGAGCCGTTTATTCTTCGGCTGAGACACTTTTATTATTCGTGCACTATCCGGCATCCCGGCTCAGTAACAAGGATACTCGGAAAAATGCACGTCATGCATGGGGCTGATGGTTCATAATTCACCAATACTGCTTATAAAAATCACAACAAAACCGCAGCAATACCATTTTTACCACCTGCGGCAGGTTGGTGACCTTTCAGTGGTATGTGTGTTGAATGGTTAGCAATTCTTATTAATTTGCCTGTCTGTTTAAATATTAGCAGTCAGATAAAATATAACCAGAAAAGATTAACTATTGTAGTTTGTAACAGTCGGATAAGTGATAAGTTGCTGTTATTTTGAATTATTTTTACTGTCTGTGTAATTTTTAGACTTTGCATAAAAAAAGCCCACCGTTGAGGTGGGCAAAAGGAATGATTAATTATCTCTGAGAGAAACATCATACTCTCTTTATTATATTTAACATGAAAATGTGGAGAAATTATGGAACATACGTTAACAGGTTATTAAATAACCTGTTATAAATACAAAACAATACAGTTCTTTACATTCTCATTATTTTTATGAATACTCCTAAAGAGGTGCTTTAACGTAATGAAATAAACAGGGTAAGTATGAATATATTTGAGCAAACTCCACCAAACCGTAGACGTTATGGTCTTGCTGCATTTATCGGGCTGATTGCTGGCGTTGTTTCAGCATTTGTTAAGTGGGGGGCAGAAGTCCCATTGCCGCCACGTAGTCCGATTGATATGTTTAATGCAGCGTGTGGTCCGGAATCATTAATCAGGGCGGCAGGACAAATTGATTGCTCCCGTAACTTTCTTAATCCTCCGTATATTTTTCTTCGGGATTGGTTGGGACTGACAGATCCAAATTCGGCGGTTTATACCTTCGCCGGGCATGTCTTTAACTGGGTTGGTGTAACGCACATAATCTTTTCGATAGTTTTTGCTGTTGGTTATTGCGTAGTAGCCGAAGTATTTCCCAAAATTAAACTTTGGCAGGGCTTGCTTGCAGGCGCTTTAGCACAACTTTTTGTTCATATGATTTCATTCCCTCTAATGGGACTTACACCACCTCTTTTTGATCTTCCGTGGTATGAGAATGTCTCTGAAATTTTTGGACATTTAGTATGGTTCTGGTCTATTGAAATTATTCGTAGAGATTTACGAAACAGAATTACTCACGAGCCTGATCCTGAGATCCCTTTAGGTTCAAACAGATAACGAATTGAATGATAAAAATGGCGCAGATATAGCGCCATTTTTATAGATCAAAGCCGTGGCTTTATTCTTCTTTTCATACGTCTACATCGCCATTTACTTTCTCCTGGACTATGCAGGTATCAATACGCATACTGGGTAAAACTGAGATTCATAAAGTTTCACATATTTTGGGACAGGGTGTGGAAATGCAGTTATGATGAATTAACTGATTTATTTATATAATGGTATTTATAGTTTGTAATGCGAAGAGTGTAGGCTCAACGTGATGACATAAACCCATGTTGCTCAAGTATCGACCTGGCATCTGGCGAAACTAAAAAGTTGCAAAGTGGCCTGGCTTTCTCGGTCAGACAGGCAAATCCATAGATAGCAATCGGATTATAAGGTTCAGGTATTTCTATAACTTTTACTGATTCAATTGATTGTAAGCCGGGAGCGTAACTGGCATAACCTATGAACAAATCGGTATAATCATTTTCAATTAGCCACTGCGCGGCTATCACATTTTTTGGAAGAGCTAATGAATTTCTTCCCCCCACCAATGCAACCGCTCGTTGTCTTATTTTTACTCCAACACTACCCATATTTTCAAAAAACTGGTGAGTGTAATCACCAGCGGGATCACATCCCGCGGTTGATGTCCCGATTCGCAACGTTTCCCTGTTTAATAAAGAATACCAATCGTCATTTTCATTAAGTTTATTCGCCCGAACATACAGGCACAAACGATTATAGGCAAAAGGTTTAATACACAAGGCATGTCCTGTGGCCATTAACATTTGCGGATGAGCCATATTCGCTGATGCAAAAAGATCACATCTCTCACCCGCTTCAATACGTTCCCTCAATATACCGGCTGGACCAAAGTCACAATGAACATTATCATCCTGAAATCCCAATATAAGTGATTTCCATACCTGGCGTAAACTACCCGCAGCAAGTACACGCATTATTATTCACCTTGATAATTAGTACGGTAAAACTTTCTATACCAGTCATTGGCTATTTTATGCATATCGATATCATTGAATTTTTCAGGATACAGTTTTTTCGCCATCCACAACTCTCCAATACCCATAGCCTCGGGCATCGGATAACCCCATGCTTTTGCATACTCTGGCATCAAATAAACACGATGATTTTTGACAGCATCTATTACCTGCCATTGCGGATTTGACCGTATTTCATTCACCACGCCAGGGTAGCGATTTTGCACAAAAATTACCTGAGGATTCCATGCAATTACTTGTTCCATTGAGACTTGTTTGAACCCTTTAATGGTGGACGCGGCGACGTTTACTGCACCGGCATGTTTCATCATTAATCCTGTGTATTTTCCGGAACCATACGTTGTCAATTCTGGATTAGCCATATAGGCACGAATACGCTTTTCTTCGGGTAGATTCTGCAGCCGCTCACTCACAATATTACGACCATTTTCAGTGGCCTTGATTAACGCTTTAGCCTCTTCAGGCTTATTGATGATATTGCCTATCAGCATAATCCCTTCATATAGCCCTTTTACGTAAGCCTGTTCTTCATCAGCCATTGTTGGATTAAGTTTATTCTTCTCTCCCTCGTCATCGTGCCGCAAAGAAATTGCTACTGCTGGAATTCCAAGGCTACTGATTTTGTCGATCATTTCTTGCGGCGCATAATTGGTGACAAAAACGACCTGTGGATGCAAGGCCACCAATTTTTCAGCATCGACATGGGTTAAATCTCCTAATGATGCCTTGCTGACTAATTCTGGTGCAAGACGTGCATAATTGCTGCCAAGTTGCTGTTTCCAGTTTGACATAACACCCACGATTTTATCGGTGGCATTCATCTGCACTAAAAGATTCAAAGTTTGATGTTGAAGTACAACAATACGATCAACTTTGTCGGGTACTTTCACCTCACGACCAATCTGATCGGTGAAAGTTCGTTCAGCTTGCGTAGTAAATGATAAAGAAAGCAAAAAAATCATTAATAAAAACAACTTATTATTTATTTTCATATTCCATCACACTAAAAATCGGTATATAAATGGTTATATATCGAAATGGTAACACCAGTCAGGCGCTGGGAAAAGTGATTCGGGGATATTTTTGATGTGGTTATATGAAGAGAATGTGATTTTTATTTGTTCAGCAGAAACTTTCAATTCAGTTATCTGTAACCCCAAAGACGTATTGCCAGAATAGCAGAGATAAAGGAGTCGTTACGTTGCCGTACCTCATCTATTCACAATCACCTGATGCGATAGAGTATCAGTACCACCAACTTGTCCGTAAACGAATTATATTGATTTCAATAATAACACTGGCGACACTTTTCTCACTATTTCTGGATATTATTCTGGGTTCTTCCAGTTTGTCAGTCAGTGAGTTATGGCACGCATTAGTGCATCCATTTAGCTCTGATACCAGCATCCAGGTCATTGTTTGGGAAATCCGATTACCCTACGCCTTAATGGCTTTGCTGGTTGGCATGGCTTTGGGACTCGCGGGCGCAGAAATGCAGACGATCCTCAACAATCCATTAGCCAGTCCCTTTACACTTGGGGTTTCCTCTGCGGCGGCATTTGGTGCAGCTCTGGCTATTGTCCTGGGGATCGGTATTCCTGGTATATCGGCAACATGGTTTGTTCCAGCAAACGCTTTTATATTTTCTCTTCTGTCAGCTTTATTACTCGATAGCATGTCTCGTTGGCTAAGAATAGCAACTTCGGGAGTGATTCTTCTGGGTATCGCATTGGTATTCACATTCAATGCACTTGTGGCAATGATGCAGTTTATTGCGGATGAGGATACTCTCCAGGGACTGGTATTCTGGACAATGGGCAGTCTGGCTCGTGCATCCTGGAGCAGACTGGGCGTTTTATTAGGCGTGTTTATCATTGTTTTTCTATGGTCATTTTCTCGCTCATGGCAACTTACAGCATTGCGCATGGGAGAAGAGAGGGCTATGGGGTTTGGTATCAATGCTTATCAACTGCGTCTTTCTTCCCTGTTACGTATAAGTTTACTTGCTGCATTGTCGGTAGCCTTCGTTGGTCCGATTGGTTTTATTGGTCTTGTCTCTCCGCATATTTCCCGAATGCTATTTGGTGAGGAACATCGTTTTTATCTGACGGGAAGCACATTAACTGGAGGTCTGGTGCTCTCTCTGGCTTCAATTGCCTCGAAAAGTATTATTCCTGGTGTCATTATCCCGATTGGTATTGTCACATCACTTGTTGGTGTTCCATTATTTATTAGTATTATTCTGCGTTATCGCAGGAGTTTGTTATGAAAGGCCTTTCACTGTATAAATTAAACGCGGGTTATCAGAAAAAAAACGTAATATGTGATCTTAGTTTATCTGAACTTCCTCGCGGAAAAATAACCATCATTCTGGGGCCAAATGGTTGTGGAAAGTCGACGTTGCTACGTGCCCTGGCGGGGCTGAATAAGGTTAGCGGTAATATATTTCTTGATGGGGTCAACCTTATGCAGATGCCATTTTCAGCCCGTGCCGACAGTACAATATTTCTACCACAGTTCTTACCGCATGACGTGCATTTGAATGTGCTGGAATCTATTTTTGTTGCTCTGCGTGCTTCAAAGATAGGGAGCATAGATGAAAAAACACAATCAATAGCTATTCTCAGACAACTAGGAATAGAACATCTGGCCTTTTGTTATCTGGATCAATTATCCGGAGGTCAGCGGCAACTGGTTGGGCTGGCACAATCATTGGCCCGAAATCCATCTATATTACTACTGGATGAGCCACTGAGTGCATTGGACTTAAACCACCAGTTTCATGTTATGGATTTAGTCAGAAGCGAGACAAGGAGTCGCAATATAGTCACAGTTATGGTAGTTCATGATATAAATATCGCATTACGATACGGTGATTATGTCGTCATGCTAAAAAAAGGTAAACTTATTGCCAGCGGAAATCCAGAAGAGGTCATTACGCCAGAGAATCTGGCTAGTGTATATCATATTCGTGGACGGATAGAGCATTGTTCTCAGGGCTTGTTACAACTTATTGTCGATGGTGTTATTCCGGATTAGCAACGCGTATTAAATATTTTTCATCCTGCGCCTTCCGGCGCTTTTCGACACTTTCATCAGTCAGATTGAGTAAGCCGGTTTCATCTTTGATGGCAAGATTATTTGTATAAAGTATGAGTGCTACCTAGTAATTTGCATAAAAAACGTCCATCAAATGCTATGGATGAGCAGGCTCAGTTTTGATCCCTTGTATAACGGTTTCGATACGCTCTTTTATTTCCTCAAGTTGCTGCTGACGACCTTCAGGTGTTAGTGTCTGATCTTCATTAACGTCCAAAACCCATCGACGAGGAATTAATGCGCCAAAAACAATATCCATTAGCATCCCCGCGCAATTACCCGTGTTTTTAACAGCAATACGCCCTTGAGCTTGTTGAATATCCAGCCATTCTATTAACAGTTCTCTTGAATGAAGCGTTTTAGTGGCATATAAATAGTCTGAAAGCTCTGGAAAAAGAATTGATTCACGTGTCATTAATTTTAAGAGTGCTTCTCTCTCTTTAGCTTCTTCCTGACTTATATCTAATCGGAATATGCGAAACAGAGTTTCATTAATAGGAAGCATCTCGTTTTCCGGTCTTGGAAGATCGAGGAACAGGGTTTTATATTCTTTAATTACTTCAGAAAAAATTTCCTTTTTATTACTGAATACTTCATAAATTGTTCTTTTTGATACTTTTGCCCGACGAGCAATTTCTGTGGTTGAGGTTTGGGCAAAACCAAGCTCAATGAAGGCACTATACGCACCAATAACTATTGCTTTCTTACGCTCATCAAGTCCCGCACTTTTGGGTCTTCCCCGTCGCACCGGTGTACTCACTTCGCTCTTGTTCATCAAAGACATTTACTCCTGTATTTATTTTTGGTACTTGACCAGTACCAAAAATGGTATCACTATACCAACAACATAAGCAATGATCATAACATGGTGTATGAAAACAACTAGGTAACATCACTTCATAAAATACAGGTCCTTATTTATGAGTCGATTAAATAATAGCATCAGCCCCATTCGTGATCCCCAGGTTATACGTGTTCTGGAACGCATGAATAATGAACGTAAACATCCCCCGCAGGAGATGTTTCGCGAAGCTCCTGTACTTGATCCTGAAAAATTTTCCGGTTATGGCTTTTCCATAGCCCCAGAGCAGGGGGAACTTATCTACTTACTGTGCCGGGCAATGAAAGCCACTCGTGTTGTGGACTTTGCAACTTCTGTAGGTATGTCAGCACTCTATTTTGCCGCTGCGATGAAAGATAATGGTGGCGGACTGGTGATTGGTTCTGAAATGGTTCGGGAAAAGGCTGAAGTCGCGTCCCGAAATCTGGCAGAGGCTGGTCTTACGTCTTTTGTTGATATTCGTGTCGGTGATGCGAGAGAAACGCTGAAAGATCTCGGTGGTCCTGTCGATTTTATTCTTATTGATGGTTTCCCTCTTGCTGATGCCCCAAGTCTTGCTCGTCAGGTTACTGAGATTGTTGCGCCGCAGCTACGAGTGGGAGGATATATATTAAATGATAACGCAGAACCAGATTTTTTATCTTATGTTCGTGATCCACAGAATGGTTTTATTTCTATAACATTACCGATAAAACGAGGTACAGAGTTAGCACTGAAGATAAGTTAAATATAAGTACGAATGATAAAGTTGAAAAATCATAGTCCTTGTTCATACTGATACTCATCTACTTTTTATCAGAAGTAAAGGGGCATTTATGCCGACGCGCAGAGAGTTTTTAATTAAAAGTGTTGCGGGTGCTTTAATTGTTTCAATGCCTCGCATTGTATTTGCAAACACAAATAACAAAGCAATAAATGCTACAGCTATTACACAAGTTTTTGGTGACGGAGTTCGACTTATTGCGATCGCTGTAGAATTTGAAAAACCTATAAACAAGGAAGAACTTTCAACAATAGAGTTTAGTGTAAAAAATTATCACATCAATAAAACATTTGTCAGCCAGTCAACAGCTTTGGTTGAAGCAAAATCAGGTAAGTACGCGATACTTGAACTGGAACACAGCAAACCACAAAATGAATGGCAAGAAACTATAACGGACCCAACAATACAAAAAGCAGCGCCCAAACAAGGGCAAGGTAAACCTACCTGGGTTGCAGGAGAAAAACTAAACCAAACAATTAAATATAAAGATGCTTCTGCTGTTGTCGTCACACAAAATACCACACTGGAAACTAACGCCGTTTCAAATCTGGTAGTGGATAGTTTTAGACAAGATGAATATAAAGATAAAGAAAGCGGGAAAATACTAAAATATAATTTCTTTATTCCTGAAGAACAAAATAAACCATTACCACTGGTTCTTTTTATGCATGATGCAGGGGCTACCAGTGCACAAGTTACAACGACTCTGTTTCAGGGGTTAGGCGCAGTAATTTGGACAGAACCTGAAGAGCAAATGAAACGCCCCTGTTATGTTTTAGCTCCTCAATATAATGAAATCATTGCTGATGATGACTGGCGTACCTCAACATTGCTTGATACAACAATAAATCTTGTTCAGTATTTGGTAAAAGAATATAAAATAGATCCTGAGCGTATTTATGTTACTGGTCAGTCAGGGGGATGTATGCTGGCCATCGCCATGAATATTAAATATCCTGATTTTTTCACAGCAAGTTACCTGGTTGCAGGAAAGTGGGATGCGGAACAGGTTGCTCCAATAGCTAAAAACAAATTATGGTTTATGGCCTCAGAGGATGATTCAGGAGCTTTTCCCAGCTTCAACGCGATTACTGAACGTCTTGAGCAATTTGACGGAAAGGTTTCTCGCGCGGCATGGAATGGCCAGTGGGAGCCTGAGCAATATCGATTTGCTGCCGACACTTTGTTTGAAGAACAAACTAATATCCGTTATACCGTTTTTATAAAAGACAGTGTATTTGATGAATACTCTTCGCGAGAAGGGGCAAGTGGGCATCGTAACACATGGCGTATTGCTTACAGCATAGAACCTATTCGCGAATGGTTATTTAACCAACGTAAACAATAAAAAATAGACCAGACTGTCATCAGGTAACGTGTTGGCAGTCATTTTTGCCGAGAGACAGAATGAAGACATTATTATTTGTAATTCTATTTTTTTCTGCATCTGTATATGCAGATACGGCATCAAAAATGAATTTTGACGAAATACTTACACGCTCTGCTCAAGGAGATGCAGAAGCACAAGCCAGATTGGGGGAAGCATACCTAAATGGAAACTACAATCAAACGGTGAATTACGCTCAGTCTTTTAAATGGTTGACGAAATCAGCAGCCAGCGGAAATCCCCGAGCGAAACTGGATTTAGGGATTTTATATCTTAATGGGTATGGCGTACCGTTTGATTATGCCAAAGCCTTAAGCCTTTTTGAGCAAGCTGACTTAGCGGGAGAAATGAAAGCTGCACGTTATCTTGGGATTATTTATGAAAGAGGATTAGGCGTTTCTCAGGACTATAAAAAAGCAGCGGAATATTATAAGAACGGCGATAAACATAATGATATTACGGCGCAGTATCGTCTGGCGAAACTTTATGAGCAAGGTTATGGTGTAGAACGCGATTACCAAAAAGCGATAAACCTTTATCTTAAACATATCAACAGAATGGATCATATCACTGCCCCCAGTTTTGTGGCTTTAGGTGATATTTATTCACTGGGATTGGGCGTCGAGAAAAATCCCCAACTGGCTGAAAAGTGGTATCAAAAAGCGATTGATGCAGCTAATACACAGCGTCAGCAGTAGGTGAGTTAATGCTGGCGTACTGAATACACCAGCATTAATCAGGCATGATTATGCGACCAGCCAGACAAGTATTGTTGAACCTTCGAACTCAGAGTTAACGCTTTTTCTTGCGCCCCTGAACAGCCTTAAAACGGGGATTAGATTTACAAATGACATATAGCCGTCCTTTTCGCTTCACAATCTGACAGTCTGGGTGGCGTTCTTTTGCTGTGCGCAGAGAGTTAAGGACTTTCATCATGCCCCCTTTTTCGTGCTAACAAAACGACCAAAACGCTGGGTAAATCGCGCCACATTTCCTTCTGATGAAACGGATCTCAGTTTCCCGGTATAGAACGGGTGTGATTTTGAAGAGACATCAATCGTTACATACGGATACGTTACGCCATCCAGTTCAATCTCACGGTCTGTTTTGATAGTGGAGCCAATTTTAAAGTACTCATCAGCACTGGTGTCGTGGAACACCACGGTACGATATTCAGGATGGATATTTTGTTTCATTACTTCTTCCTGTTACGTTATAACATAACAATAAAGATACATTCTCGTCCAGATAATTTCAACAAAATCCTATGACCACCTGGATATGCGGGATTCCTGCAGCTAACCGAACGTGCCGGAAGTGAGAGATGTTGTTGGCTATCGTTGGTAACGGCACTATTCAGCAGCCGAACTGCTGATTTACGACACGACCCGCGGAGCAGTATGAAAGCATTTGAGAATGTGGGTAAGCTCTGCTTTACCGGCTGATTATTTATCACACAGCCAAAGTAGCAATTTAGTGAACCAACATGCGCATTGGGTAACTAAAATGCTGACTCAATGCGCAATCTCTTTCAGTGCGGCACAAATACGTTTTTTTTAATCTTCCCTTTGAAACAGTACAAATACCTCTCCCACAGGCATAGCTATTATGAAGGAGGTAGAAGATACATATATTAAATATCACCTAAGGGAATTGTTTTTTGATGTAATTAATAGAAGTGGAGGAATAAATAGGCATATTCTACAATTGCAACAAAAACAACAATATTAATCAGTTTATTACTGATTTCCTGTATCTTATTCTCTTTCATTGGTATTTCCTCGCTTTAAAAAGAGCGCACCTCATAAGCGCCTTGTATATAGATAGCGAGTTTGGTCAACCAATTTTTTGAGGTGTATCACAAATTTGAAAAGATGTATTACATCAATTATTACTAATCGCACAAAAGTGATCCATATTCGACACCTGAAATTGGCCCTGAGGATTACTCTGCTCTTCTTGTAAGATCCCAGCGTAATTGTGCTATTCACATTTAGAGAGCACCGTATTTACAGCCCGCAGAGGCTGTATTTTCGCCGTAAGGGCAAGTCATGGAATCGATGCTCATGATAAACAGTCAGTTACTATTTACTTATAGATTTCAGCAACACCATGCAGTTTGTTATTCCCAGTCGTAGACAGGATTTTGAACGACGTTGCTCCTTGCTCATCAGCTTTACGAGAAAGCGCATTTGATACCTCATCAAGCGTCAGGGCATTACTGACTGAAACTACACCAATCTTTTCTTTGCCATCTGCATGACGAATCTCCTCAGCAGCAGATGCGGTATTTACCGAAATGAATCCCATGAATAATGCAGTAATTAGTAGTGCTTTCATATCTGATACCTGTTTTGAACGATATATTTGGAAGTTGACGAATATCAGGAGGAGCCTCCTCCTTCTTGATATGTAAATATACAGTTCTAAACTGTCATAAGACTGACTGTCATATGACAACGTTGTCAGATTTTTGAATTTTTTGAATACAGATTCAGGTCGTTAATAATGCATTCCGGTTCTTCAGTAAGGGGCATATTGTTTATATCGAAAACCCCATCATTTTTTTGTGGATTATCACTTTGCAACTCTGCAAACAGAGGGGTGAGATCCTGCTGTGCTTCTCCTCGCTCTGCGACCAGTTCGAACGTTTTATTTTTTGCTGCATCGTTGCTCAGAGCAGTTACCAGAACCTGGGCGATTTGTTCCCGGGAGATAACACCATCTTCCGGTGTTCCCGCATGGCGTCTATCCCCCTGAAGCATAACGATTCTGTGCTCATCATCATTGTTGTAATCAAACCAGCCGGGTCTGACGATAGTGTAGGTATGCCCACTGGCTCTGACCAGGCGTTCAGCTCGTCTTTTCCAGTCATGAACTTCAGTACGTTGATTCCAGCTACTGAGGCGCTCAGTAACGCCAATTGTTGTCATCAGGGCGATGCGAACAGGTGTAGCCATGAATCTTCGCAAAATGTTACGTACACCGCCGTAATCTATCGCTCTGGCACCAATACGTCCCTGACCATCGGAGCCAAGTGTAAAAATGATGGCATCAATATCTTTCGGTAAATCGGTGAGTGTTTCAGGTATTGAAACATCGCCATAGAAAATATCTGTTCCACGAGGGAGTAATTTGATTTTCCGCCGATTCCTGACCAGAGCCACGGGCTGATGGCCCATTGCAATAGCAGTATTCACAACATGAATGCCAATGCTTCCTGTCGCTCCTGCAACGAGTATTTTCATGATAAACCTTCTGATAATTCAGCCTTATTTTC
Organism: Escherichia marmotae; assembly: GCF_002900365.1. NCBI lineage: Bacteria > Pseudomonadati > Pseudomonadota > Gammaproteobacteria > Enterobacterales > Enterobacteriaceae > Escherichia > Escherichia marmotae. The sequence goes on along the minus strand of NZ_CP025979.1, from coordinate 2,169,102 downwards.
GATACAGCCAGAATATCAATTATCATTATTGTCAATAATGGGGCTAAAATGATTGTGTCTATGAACACCCTTCATGAGTGCGTTTTGAAGGGAATGCTTCTACAAGGAAATCGCCAATGCTCAAAGAAAACTTCAACGAATTGCAAATATTTCTTGTGGTGGCAAGGGAGCGAAGTTTTACCAAAGCCGCGGGCAAACTCGGTGTTTCTCAGTCTGCTCTCAGCCATGCGATAAAGGCGCTGGAGGAGAGGCTAAATATCCGCCTCTTAACCCGAACTACCCGCAGCGTGGCTCCCACGGAAGCAGGGGAGAGAATAATTGCCTGTCTTGAGCCTCGTATTGACGAGCTTGAACAGGAGCTGGAATCACTTATTCAACTGAACGGCACGCCCTCCGGGAATATTCGTTTATCTGCCGGGGAACATGCTGCGCGTAGTCTGGTCTGGCCGAAGCTAAAACCGTTCCTCAGGGAGTATCCCGAAATCAATGTTGAACTGGTGGTAGATAACGGTTTTGTCGATATTGTTGAAGGCCGCTTTGATGCCGGGATCCGTCTGGGTGAAAGTGTGGATAAAGATATGATTGCCGTGAAGATTGGACCGGATATGCGGATGGCCGTGGTGGGAGCACCGGCGTATTTTGCGGCTAATTCCTTACCAGAAACGCCTCACGATCTACAAAATCATCAGTGTATCAATATGCGTTTGCCAACTGCCGGTGGAATTTATCACTGGGAGTTTGAGCGAGAAGGCAAACCGTTACGGGTCAGAGTTGATGGGCAACTGACGTTTAATCTGCTGCCAGAAAGAATTGATGCAGCATTATCAGGATTTGGTATCGCCTGTGTTCCCGAAAACTCGGTTCAGGATTATGTAAAGTCAGGCGAACTTATTCAGGTTTTACAGGAGTGGTGTCCTTCTTTCCCTGGATATTATCTTTACTATCCCAGCCGTAAGCAGCACCCGCCTGCTTTTGCGCTGTTGATCGATGCACTTCGCTACTCGGAATAACGGGTCCGCATTTTGCTGTGGACCCGTTTGGGCATCAACGACCTACGCGTGCCTGGTGCTCAGGCGAGTAACGTTCACCGACGATTTTAATTGTTTCCAGTGCCTGGGTTATCTGCTGTGTATCTTTCTGCGAAAGAATAATGTCGACAGCGCCCAGGTTTTCTTCCAGCCGGTGCAGTTTAGTGGTGCCCGGGATGGGAACAATCCACGGTTTTTGTGCTAACAGCCAGGCCAGTGCAATTTGGGCAGACGTTACCCCTTTCTCTGCAGCCAGCTCACCCAACAACGTGACCAGTTTTTCATTGGCTTCAATGGATTGTGCAGCGAAACGCGGTACGGTGCTGCGGTAATCATCCTTACTAAAAGTTGTCCCTGGTTTAATTGACCCCGTCAGAAAACCTTTACCTAATGGGCTGAATGGCACAAAACCAATTCCCAGCTCCTCCAGCAACGGCAGAATTTCCTGCTCAGGCTCACGCCACCACATGGAATATTCGCTTTGCAGGGCGGTGACAGGTTGTACTGCATGTGCACGACGAATGGTTTGCGCACCCGCTTCGGACAGACCGAAATGTTTGACTTTACCTTCTGCGATAAGGTCTTTCACCGTTCCAGCAACGTCTTCAATCGGGACATCTGGATCGACACGGTGTTGATACAACAGGTCAATAACATCTGTCTTCAGACGGCGTAATGATCCTTCAACGGCTTCACGGATATGTTCCGGGCGGCTGTTTAAAATCTGCTGCTTATTATCATCACCGAAGGTAAAGCCAAATTTAGTGGCAATCACCACGCGGTCACGAAACGGTTTTAAGGCTTCGCCAACAACTTCTTCATTCAGATACGGACCATACACTTCGGCGGTATCGAAGAAGGTAACGCCACGTTCAACGGCAGCGCGAATGAGTTCGATAGCCTGACGGGTATTTGTTGCCGGACCGTAGCCGTAGCTCAAGCCCATACAACCGAGTCCAAGGGCGGAGACTTCGAGTCCGGATTTACCCAGATAACGTTTTTGCATTGAATGAATACCTCTTTTATCGCGGCTTAAACATCAAGTTTGCGGCCAGTCAGCCATTCCACCATTGCGGGATCGCGGTGAGAGAAGAACGCGCTGGTTGCAGTATCAAGGGCAGTAATCTGCAGCATATCTTCAGGACTGAGTTCAAAATCAAGAATGTTAATGTTTTCTTCCATGCGTTCTTTTCGTACTGATTTCGCCAGCGAAACGATGCCTCGTTGGTAGATCCAGCGCAAAACAACCTGACCCACGCTTTTGCCGTATTTCTTGCCTATTGCCGCCAATACAGGATGCTGGAACAGACCATTTTTACCTTCCGCAAACGGTGCCCAGGCTTCTGGCTGAATACCACGACTTTGCATCCACGGAACGGCCTGTAATTGCTGGTTGAAGGGGTTAACTTCAATCTGGTTCACCGCCGGAACGACTTTATTAAAGGCGATAAGGTCAGCCAGTCGGTCAGGGTGGAAGTTACTGACGCCAATAGCGCGGATCTTGCCTGCCTGTTGCAGTTCTTCCATGGCGCGCCAGGCACCGTGGACATCGCCGTATGGCTGGTGAATCAAATACAGGTCAACGTAATCAAGTTGCAGTCGATTCAGTGAGCGTTCGAACTGGGCTTTGGCACCTTCGTAATTCGTATCCTGCAACCAGAGTTTAGTGGTGACAAAGAGTTCGTTACGCGCAATACCACTTTGTTTTAGCGCATTCCCAACCTGGGTTTCATTCTGATATGAAGCGGCGGTATCAATCAGGCGATAACCGGTGTCAATAGCGTCAATAACCGCTCTTTCGCATTCGGCGGCATCTGTCATCTGAAATACACCAAAACCCAGCAAGGGCATTTCAATACCGTTGTTCAGTTTTACAGTTTGCATGGTGTTACCTCCCGTTATAGTTCACGGGAAGCATAACGTAAAGGGAGTGATGAGATTAGACGGAAGGATTTGTCAGGGGCTATGAACAAAATTCATTAATCCGCCAGAATGCAGATTTGAGTGGCCTCGTAACCAGGTGGGTCTATTTTATTAATGAATTATCTGCATAAGTGAAATGTAACCGGCTCATTTAAACCGTCTGGTCTGTTTCCTCCGGCTCTACAAAAATAATGTCCATCATTTTTAATGGACACTATCGTATGAAACACCGGACCTGGATCACTGAAGCTTTACGTCTTCACTTTGAAGAACATTTACCCCGGGTTGTGGCCGGGCGTCGCCTGGGTGTACCAAAATCAACAGTTTGTAGTATGTTCGTGCGCTTTCGGAGAGCTGGCCTTTCGTGGCCTTTGCCCGCAGGCATGTCGGAGCAGGAACTTGATGCCTGCCTTTACGGACAATTTTCCACGGTACCAGTCGTACGTCCTGAAAGCACCGTTATATCCGAAGCCCCCGTGGTAAAAAAACGTCCCCGGCGGCCCAACTTCCCTTATGAGTTTAAAATCGCCTTAGTGGAGCAGTCACTGCAGCCCGGAGCCTGTGTGGCGCAGATCGCCCGGGAAAACGGAATCAACGATAACCTGCTCTTCAACTGGCGCCATCAATACCGGAAAGGTGGCCTGCTGCCTTCCGGAAAAAATATGCCGGCACTGCTTCCCGTGACGTTAACGCCGGAGCCGGATAATAAAATCCCGGCCCCCGCACAGGAACCAGAGCAGATAAATACACCGTCCGACAGTCTGTGTTGTGAGCTGGTTCTGCCGGCCGGAACTCTCAGGCTTAAAGGTAAACTGACGCCGGCGTTATTACAGACACTTATCCGCGAAATAAAAGGGAGCAGCCACTGATGATATCTCTCCCTGCCGGTTCGCGTATCTGGCTGGTTGCAGGTATCACCGACATGCGAAATGGCTTTAACGGCCTGGCATCAAAAGTTCAGAACGTCCTGAAGGATGACCCGTTCTCCGGACACCTGTTCATCTTCCGCGGACGCCGGGGTGACCAGATAAAAGTGTTGTGGGCTGACAGTGACGGACTGTGCCTCTTCACCAAACGCCTGGAGCGGGGCCGCTTCGTCTGGCCAGTCACCCGTGACGGCAAGGTGCACCTTACTCCGGCTCAGTTATCCATGCTTCCTGAAGGTATCAACTGGAAGCACCCGAAACGAACGGAACGCGCTGGAATCCGCATATAACCCGTTGTAAAGTGAGGATATGGACACCTCACTTGCTCATGAGAACGCCCGCCTGCGGGCACTGTTGCAGACGCAACAGGACACCATCCGCCAGATGGCTGAATACAACCGCCTGCTCTCACAGCGGGTGGCGGCTTATGCTTCCGAAATCAACCGGCTGAAGGCGCTGGTTGCGAAACTGCAACGTATGCAGTTCGGTAAAAGCTCAGAAAAACTTCGTGCAAAAACCGAACGGCAGATACAGGAAGCTCAGGAGCGAATCAGCGCACTTCAGGAAGAAATGGCGGAAACGCTGGGTGAGCAATATGACCCGGTACTGCCATCCGCCCTGCGCCAGTCTTCAGCCCGTAAACCGTTACCGGCCTCACTTCCCCGTGAAACCCGGGTTATCCGGCCGGAAGAGGAATGCTGTCCTGCCTGTGGTGGTGAACTCAGTTCTCTGGGATGTGATGTGTCAGAGCAACTGGAGCTTATCAGCAGCGCCTTTAAGGTTATCGAAACACAACGTCCGAAACTGGCCTGTTGCCGGTGCGACCATATCGTGCAGGCACCAGTACCTTCAAAACCCATTGCACGCAGTTATGCCGGAGCGGGGCTTCTGGCCCATGTTGTCACCGGGAAATATGCAGACCATCTGCCGTTATACCGCCAGTCAGAAATATACCGTCGTCAGGGAGTGGAGCTGAGCCGTGCCACACTGGGGCGCTGGACCGGTGCCGTTGCTGAACTGCTGGAGCCGCTGTATGACGTCCTGCGCCAGTATGTGCTGATGCCCGGTAAAGTCCATGCCGATGATATCCCCGTCCCGGTCCAGGAGCCGGGCAGCGGTAAAACCCGGACAGCCCGGCTGTGGGTCTACGTCCGTGATGACCGCAACGCCGGTTCACAGATGCCCCCGGCGGTCTGGTTCGCGTACAGTCCGGACCGGAAAGGTATCCATCCACAAAATCACCTGGCCGGTTACAGCGGTGTGCTTCAGGCCGATGCTTACGGTGGTTACCGGGTGTTATACGAATCCGGCAGAATAACGGAAGCCGCGTGTATGGCTCATGCCCGGAGAAAAATCCACGATGTGCATGCAAGAGCGCCCACCGACATCACCACGGAAGCCCTGCAGCGTATCGGTGAACTGTATGCTATCGAGGCAGAGGTCCGGGGCTGTTCAGCAGAACAGCGTCTGGCGGCAAGAAAAGCCAGAGGCGCGCCACTGATGCAGTCACTGTATGACTGGATACAGCAACAGATGAAAACACTGTCGCGTCACTCAGATACGGCAAAAGCGTTCGCATACCTGCTGAAACAGTGGGATGCACTGAACGTGTACTGCAGTAATGGCTGGGTGGAAATCGACAACAACATCGCAGAGAACGCCTTACGGGGAGTGGCCGTAGGCCGGAAAAACTGGATGTTCGCGGGTTCCGACAGCGGTGGTGAACATGCGGCGGTGTTGTACTCGCTGATCGGCACATGCCGTCTGAACAATGTGGAGCCAGAAAAGTGGCTGCGTTACGTCATTGAACATATCCAGGACTGGCCGGCAAACCGGGTACGCGATCTGTTGCCCTGGAAAGTTGATCTGAGCTCTCAGTAAATATCAATACGGTTCTGACGAGCCGCTTACAGTGAAATCACAATTAGCATACTAATCGGGAGTTGTATTTTAACTTAGAATAATGATCCATACGTGATGGAGGTGCTTACCGTGGAATTTTCTGTATTAAGCAACAATCTTAAAATGCCGATGGTCGGTTTTGGGGTTTTTCAGGTTACCGATAAAGAAGAGTGTAAACAGTCGGTGTTGAGTGCTATCCGGACAGGTTATCGTCTTATCGATACTGCTGCGGTATACGGTAATGAAGATGCTGTCGGTGAAGCGGTTCGTGAGGCCATTTCGGAAGGTCTTTGTACCCGAGAGGAATTATTTATTACCTCAAAACTTTGGGTACAGGACATGGTCGATCGCGATACAGCAAAAGCAGGAATTGAAGCATCGTTAAAAAAATCGGGCCTTGAATACTTTGATCTCTATTTATTGCACCAGGCAATGCGCGATTATTTCAGTGCGTGGCGCGCCCTGGAAGAGGCTTATGATGAGGGGAAACTGAAAGCGATTGGTGTTTCCAACTTCTATCCTCATGTATTAGCAAATTTTTGTGAAACTGTCAGAGTAAAACCAATGGTAAACCAGGTGGAACTGCATCCCTATTTTGCTCAACCTGAGGCGCTGGCAACGATGAAGTACTATAATGTGCAGCCTGAAGCCTGGGCTCCATTAGGCGGTGGAAGACATAAGCCATTTGAAAACAAAATGCTTCAGAGTATTGCAAATACTCACCAGAAATCGATTTCTCAGGTAATCCTGCGCTGGAATATTCAACGAGGCGTAGTTGTTATACCGAAATCGACTCATCAACACCGTATTGAGGAAAATTTCGCCATCTGGGATTTTTCCCTGACAGATGAAGAAATGGAACAAATTAGTTCACTCGATTTAGGCTATGTTGGCGAATCCGTAAAACATTTTAATCCTGAGTTTGTTCGTGGTTGTCTTGGCGTAAAAATACATGACTGATTTTAGTATTTGTTGAGCTATATCATTTGGATGAGGATGTTTTATCTGAGCGTACAGGCTTTATTTTATAAAGTAGTCACATTCAGACAATATGGCTTTTAGCCAGTGCTTTAAGGATATGATCCTTAAATTATTAATCATTTCACAATGAAGAGGCACGTTATGAAAACTATTGGTTATGCTGCACTCTCTGCCGACGCAAAGCTGGTTCCTTATCATTTTAAACGTCGTGAGTTACGTGACAATGATATTGCCATTGAAATTCTTTATTGTGGCGTTTGTCACTCAGATTTACATACAGTTAATGGCGACTGGGGGCCTCAACCTTATCCGTTAATTCCGGGGCACGAAATTGTTGGTGTCGTGAGATCAGTGGGGCAGGGGGTTAAAAAATATCAGGTAGGTGATCATGTTGCCGTTGGCTGTATGGTCGATAGCTGTATGCACTGCGACCAGTGTGAGCAGGGCGAAGAGCAGTATTGCCGCCACGGGATGACGCCAACTTATGGTGCTAAGGATCGGATTAGCGGCGAAATCACTCAGGGAGGCTACTCCAAACATATTGTGGTACGTGAGGAATTTGTCCTGCGGATCCCTGAAAATATGGATTTAGCGAAAACCGCGCCGATTCTCTGTGCAGGTATCACCACGTTCTCACCATTACGTACCTGGAATGTTGGCCCTGGCAGCCGTGTTGGCGTTATTGGGTTAGGCGGATTAGGCCATATGGCGGTAAAACTGGCCGTTGCGATGGGGGCTGACGTTACTGTGATTAGCCGGACGAAAAGCAAAGAGGATGAGGCAAAATCGCTCGGTGCAAAAGGCATTCTCCCGTCTTCAGACCCCGAGGCATTACAAAGCTCAGCCTACGCATTCGATTTGATTATCGATACAGTTCCCGTTAAACACGACCTGAATATCTACACCCCATTACTAGATATTGATGGTTCATTAGTTATTGTTGGCCAGGTTGGTCCTGTGGAAGAACCTTCAACGATCCCTCTGATTATGGGGCGTCGCCGTGTTGCAGGTTCACTCATCGGTGGTATTGCAGAAACACAGGAAGCGCTGGATTTCTGCGCGAAGCATAATGTCTATCCCGAATGTGAAATGATCAATATTGATCAGATAAACGATGCTTTTGCCCGCCTTGCAAAAGGGGATATGGCGCATCGTTTTGTCATTGACATGGCTTCACTGAATGGCTGAGTAACGGAGTAATTCAGAGCAGCGATTCTTTATATTTACCAATAAATCACAAAATTGAACCGCTGCTCTGGTGAAACTCCTTTTACGCGCAACAACGATGAATGCCATCAAATCATGAAGATTCTTTCGTGCCTCTCATTGCGGAAAGGAAAGAGTATCAGTTTGTATCCTGATGTGACGGAATATGGGAAGTCCCAACATAAAGGGAGCGCGAGTCAGCCCCCTTTGCTTAATTAATCAAGTTTTTTGTCATGAATGAATTTACTGACCAAATCAGCGATTTGCACATTATTCAGGTCAGAGAACGGGAAGTGGGTATTACCTTTTATCCCTACTTCAGGCAGATGCGTCACCGTCACATCCCCACCATGCTTGTTAACCACGTCACGCCACGTACGCGCCATTGCCAGGCGTACTCGCCAACTGTCCTGCGCGGGCATGGCTACAGGCTTATCCGGTATGTTATCGCCGTAAATAATCAGAATCGGGATTTTAGTCAGCGCCATAAACTGCTCCATTGGCACTGGTTCACCCTTCAGCGTGTCGAACGCACTTGGCATAGGGGGGGGAGTTCTTTTTCCGGGAACACAAAGCCACTTCCTGGCTCGAAGGCGACAATGGCTTTTACCTTGTTGTTTTTTATCGCGGTATACCAGCCTGGACCACCACCCTGAGAGTGAGTGAAGAGGATTGCCGGACCTGATTTATCTACTACGGCAGACATCGCATCAGAGATGACATTGACATCAAACGGCCCTGTATTCGGGGTCATCTGGCGGAAATACTGATTCAGTGCCTCTTTGTCGTGGGAAAACTGGACGCCTTTAAAATACGCTGGCCACACGCCAACACGGAACTGGTTAAACCACATCTGCTCATCGGGTTTTGGTGTAACCGTACTTTCTACAGTGGTACGTCCGGCATCACCCCGACGCGGCTGATCGACAATATACGTGGAGAATCCGCGACGCAGGAATATGTTCTGGAATCCTTCACGACCATCCGGCGTACTTTCCCAGGTACGGGAAGATTGACCTGCGCCGTGTAGCATAACGATGGGATATTTATGCGGATTCTCCGGGATTTGGTAGAACACTGACGCATGATCGCCATGATAAGTTTGCCCCGCCGAGTCCAGCGGCTTTTTCGCATCAAATGTTCCTGGCGCGGTGATGATGGTGCCCCCGGCAGAAAAGCTTCCTTGTTCCTGAATGACCAATGGTTCGGCAGAGACCGACTGCGCCGCCAGACCTCCTGCCATCATGCAGATAGCCAGCGTTTTTAAGACAGTTTTCAAGATTACATCCTCTGTTATGGTTGCCGTTCAATCATATCTGAGTTACCAGCGTTAATTATTTTGCCCCCTTGATTGCCTTTATTTGGCAGATTCATGAATGCGGATGATGAATCACATATGTTCTCTGATCAGGGGGCCAGTCTGCATGGCGACCTTCTCTATTTGCTTTCAATCGCTTTTTGCAGTGCCTCTTCAGCTCTTGTGGCCGCATCATGGTCACCATGTTCACGCAGAACCTGTGCCAACTGCCGTAACTGCGCTGCTGTCAGGCCAACTCTCATGCTTGCTCGCGTATGTGACAACAATTGGGCTTCAACGCCTGGCGTGGCTGCTAATGCGCCAACTGTTGCCAGTTCACGGCTTTGCCAGTCGAGGTTATCGCGGGCGAAAATGTCCCCGAACAGATGCGTTTGCAGGAATTGATTTATCGTGGGCGCAAAATCAAACAGTGGCCCCTGGACAGGCGCTCCTGCGATTTTAGTCTGGTTTGCGATACCGACACGGCGAAGCTCATCCCCGACGGGAACCGGGGCGATTGGCTCTTTACCTTCAATGTCTTCGATGCCACGTTGTTTACGTGCTTCGACGACTTTCATCAGCTCATTCAGAGCATTCAGGCTGCGGGGGAATCCGGTATAGGCATAGAGCTGGATGAGAATTTCTTTAGCTTCGTTTATCGTGAGTCCTGCATCAAGTCCCTGATTAAGTGCTGCATTCAGCTTATCCATCTGACTGCTGGCCATTGAGGCAGCAATCAACGGGATGGCCTGCTGGCGAGCTGAAAGCGTATCTGAAACCGTGTATTCATGATTCATTTTGGTAGCTCCTTTATTGATGAGCGCAGCATTTGCGGTAAGCGCAAAACCAAAGGTTAGCAGTACCGCTGCCGTTAATATCTTAATGGGCGTGGTATTGTTCATCTGTCACTAACTCCTTCCAGTTAACGCTTTTGCCATCCACCACGCCGGTTATTGCCAGATGTGTCATCGCGCTACCGGGGGCTGCACCATGCCAGTGTTTGACGCCCGCCGGGCAAGAGACAACATCGCCAGCACGGATCACCTGTACCGGCTGGCCTTCTTGTTGGGTGAGCCCAACACCAGCGGTCACAATCAGCCGCTGACCAGCCGGATGAGTATGCCAGGCGGAGCGAGCGCCTGGTTCAAAGGTGACATAAGCCGCGGAAACACGGATGTCGTTGTCTGCGTTGAACAGCGGATCAACCCGGACACGACCGGTAAAGTTCTCCGCTGATCCGTACACCGCATTCTGGCTTCCGGCGGGAGCAATATGGACAGCGGAATTTTGCTCCACTGCCCAGGATGAAGCGGTGAAGAGTGGCAGTAGTAACCCGAGATAACGTAACTGTCTGATCATGCAAAGCGTCCTTATCTACGATGATGGAGGGGATGCAATGATTCTAATCAGCGTGACATGTCGTCAGGCTGACGCCTCCCTGACAATTTTGTCAGTTAACGCTGCACCAGACTCAGTGCCTGAAGGCGAATTGCCCGCTGTTTTATTTGCTTGCATCGCAAAGGTGAGGCCAAATGTATTGATGCCACCTTCACTACGGGCAAAGGCATCTCCCCGGTGCATAATAGCGACGGCGCGCACAATCGACAGACCCAACCCATGATGGGCATCACTTCTTGCCCGGGAGGTGTCGATGCGATAAAACCGCTCAAAAAGCCGGTGTAAGTGCTCAGGTGCTATCGGATCGCCCGGATTGGAAACTTCAACACAGGCCTGATTATCTCTTTCGCTTAACCGCACGGTAATCGTGCTATTAGAGGGGGAATGTCTTGCGCTATTTTCCAGTAAATTGGCCAGTGAGCGGTGGAACAGCCGCCGATCGATAAGCGCAGTGACATCGCCTTCAACATCCAGCGAAAGCTGTTTTTCTGTAAAAGAAGGCTCGACATATTCTGCTGTCTTAAGGGGTTCTTCTCGCAAGGAGACTTGTTTAAGCTGAGACGCATGTTCCCCCGCGTGGGCATGAGACAGGAACAGCATGTCATTGACAATAGACGTCATACGTTCAAGCTCTTCCAGATTCGAGCCCAATAATTCTTCCAGTTCTTCATAAGATCGTCGGCGTGATAGCCCCAGTTGCGTTTGGCCAATCAGGTTAGTCAGCGGCGTGCGAAGTTCATGAGCAACATCAGCATTAAAACTTTCAAGTTGCCGCCAGGCGATTTCCTGGCGCTCCAGCACGCCATTAAATGATGAGGCCAGTTGCTGCAACTCTTCGGGGAAGGCTCTGGCATCCAGTCGCTGACTATGATCCCCTGGTGCGAGATGTTGCGCCTGCTTACTGAGCATTCCCACCGGACGCAGGCCAATCTTTGAAACAACGTAGCCCAGCAGGGCGACGATCGCTACGCCCAGAGCAGTAATGATCAACAGTGTCCGCGTAAAGGCATTGAGCGTGCCCATGTACGGCGTGGAGTCAATGGCGACCACATAACGTAACTCAGGTCTTTCACCGTTTGCCGGGATCGTTTTCACTAACAGAAACAGCGAGCATGCGCCCTCTGATGCGCCGGGTACTTTATTAAATCCCTCCCGCAAAGAAGACCACTGAACTCCCACTGGCGGTATTCCTCCCACGCTGAAACGCGGGTTATCGCTGACTATCCAGTAGCGCACGCGCTCACCTTCGGAATTGGCTAATACGGTGAATTTATTGGCAAGCGTGGACCAACCGTCGGCTGAGGTTCGAGCGGTGATCCACGGACTCATCAATGATTCCCTGAACAACAGTTCGTTGTGCATCTGTTTTTGTAAGGAATCATGCAAAGAGCTTCTGAGCAGGATGCCAATAACGGAAACAATCAGCAGCGCGGATAAGGCAAACATCAGCGCCAGGTGGACAGAGATGGAACGCTTGAGCATGCTTATCCCCTTTATTTACTCAGGCCGGACTTCGAGGACATACCCCATGCCGCGAACGGTATGAAGCAACTTAACGTCGAATGGGGCATCAACTTTGGCGCGTAAACGTTTAATAGCGACTTCAACCACATTGGCATCACTATCAAAATTCATGTCCCAGACTTGTTCGGCAATCATCATCTTTGACAGGATCTCCCCTTGATGGCGAGCGAGCAAACTCAACAGGGAAAACTCTTTCGCGGTTAGTTCCAGTCTCGTTCCTCCGCGAAATACCCTGCGCGCCAGTAAGTCGAGATGCAGATCCTGAATATGAAGCTGAGTGATGTCTGCGCCATCCGTAGGGCGGCGACGCACCAACGCCTGAATACGCGCCACCAATTCAATGAGTGAAAAGGGCTTAGGGAGATAATCATCTGCTCCCAGACGCAGCCCTTTGACGCGTTCGTCGACCGATCCCCGTGCTGACAGCATCAGCACGGGGGTCTGTTTCCTGGTCCGGACGCCTTCCAGCACCTGATAACCATCCATTCCGGGTAGCATCACATCAAGAATTATCGCGTCGTAGTCTAATTCCAGCGCATAATGAAGCCCTTCAGCGCCATTGGCAGAAATATCAACGATGAACCCTGATTCTTTTAATGCACGGCTGATATATGTCGAGGTTTTCTCTTCATCTTCTATAAGTAAAAGGCGCATAATATTTATCCCGCTCCATTAATGATTTTAGGGCACTGGTTTATTTATCGAGTCCTTTATCGTGTAACCACGATGCCATTATCCCGGCAATCTCCTGATTATTCTTTTCCGCCATCAGGAAATGAGAATTGCCTTTGATGCCAATATCAGGGAGATGGACAAGGGTAGCATCTCCACCGTGACGGTTGATGGTCATAACAAATTGCTTTGCCATTTCATATTCACTTCTCCATTTATCCGGGCCAACGGCCGTATCCGGTTTTTCAGCAATAAAATCGCCATAATAAATAACGATTGGGATCCGCGTGAGTTTGAGAAACTCGTTCATGGGAACTCCCATCGCGGAAGCGCTCAAGGGGGCAAATGTGGTTTTCACCGGGGATGGCATCTCATTTTTCGGGAAGATAAATGGTGTTCCACCTGGCTCATAAGCAACAATAGCTTTTACATTGTCGGTATAAAAGGGGGTTCTCCAGCCAATAGTGCCGCCCATCGAGTGAGTGATTAAAATACCCTGGCCAATTTTTTCAAATAACTGAGCAAGTGTTTTCGCATTCAGCTCATTATCAAGTTCTCCTGAGTAGGGATTCCAGGAACGCTGGAATGCTTCAATACTTTCAGGATTGTCAGGAAACTGCGAATTTTTAAATACGCCCTGTTCATTGCCAACACGAGACAACAGAAAAAATGTCTTGTCGGCATACATAGGATTGCCCGCCCAGGGATTTTTACCCGTATCATCTTTGGTTGATAAACCGGCTTCACCCATACGGGGTTGGTCAACGAGATAAACACTATAGTTTTTTTTCAGGAAAATATTCTGGAATCCATCGCGTCCATCTGGTGTACTTTCCCATGTTCTTTTGGTTTGTGCCCCGCCATGCTGGAAGACCAGAGGATATTTATGTGTATTTACCGGAATTTGGTAGAAGACGTAAGCATGATCGCCATAAGCTGTCTGACCATCAGGAGACAGAAAATTTTGTTCTGAAAATGTGCCTGAATGTTTTACCGTTGTACCACCTACAGTAAAGCTTCCTTGGGTTTGTAATACAATATGCGGTTCTGCACTTTGGCTCTGAATGTTGTGCATTGCGCAACCAGAAACAGAAAATATCAGTCCGGACAACAAAACATTACCGACCGTTTTTTTGAAGGAAGTTTTATGGCTCATATATTATCTCTGATATTTTATTATGGCTTCAAATAGTGCTCCAGGTATTATCCAATACCTGTCATCATTGCTACGAGAGGCATCGTAATAAGTGACACCAGTGTGGTTAACGTTGCACCTTTAAGAGCTAACGGATAAACTTTTTTATTTAACATCTGAGCTAATAAGGGAGTTCCGGCACCAGCCGGCGTCGCTACCGCAGCCAGCAGGACACCCAGTAATAGCCCATTTGTAATGAATAACTTCATTATTAATATAATGACAAGCGGAATAATGACCATTTTAAAAAAAGTGAATACCCATACTTTTACATCCTTAAAAACAGATTTCCATTCGATGTCTAACAGGAATGAGCCAATCAGTAGCATTGAAACCGGGCCAGTTATTGCGCCCAGCATTTTGATTGGTTGTGCAATGACGTAAGGAATGTGTATATTTGAAATATATAAAATCAAAGCAAGGATACAGGCAATAATCCCTGGGTTGATGACGTTTAACATATTTCTCAAGCTAAGCGCTTCAGCATTTCCACTCTGGTCTTTCATGCAGTAATAGCCATATGAAAAGAATAATAAGTTATATGGGAGTAAAAACACAGTGATATAAATCATGGCCTCAGCGCCATACAATGAATATATCATTGGGATCCCCATCATAGAAATATTGGTAAATGTTGTCATAACAGTAACCACACCATGATATTCTCTTTCATATCGTAAAACTCTTGCCAGTATACGGCTGCAAATAATCAGTAAAATAAGCGCAGTAAATGCAGATGCAAGCACGATGGAAAGTTCTTTTCCGGAAATATGTGGTTGGTCAGTGGTTATCCCGGAAACTATAATGGCTGGCATCGCAAAGTTAAAAACAAGAGATGTGAGTTGGGGAGTGTTTCCTGGTGTAATGACTCCCACTTTACGAGCTATAACGCCAACGCCAATAAGAAGAAAGAAAATGATAAGTTGCTCAAGTGTCGCCATATTAATATCCTTGCTATGGTATATATAATAATTATTAACCCGGAAGCTGTGAATTTTATTTGTTGAACTGTTATAAGTGACTTATTTTATACGGGGTATATCACAACCGCTTAAGTCAGGTTGAGTATAGCAACATATTTATGTGCATTTGAGAGAGCTTTACCGATAGGGTTAATCAGCCTGATTCATAAATCAGGTCAGGGAAAGGGTCTGCGTTCTCTCATTTCAACCACCGACAACAGAAAACGCGATTGTCAGGGGCGTTTCCTGACAAAAATGTTATTTAGCGGTCATGATGCTGACAGTTTTTTCTCTCTACCCTGTGTCTGAATGTTCCATCTCGCTTGCCTTATGAACACGCATTTTTATCGGGAGAAACCATGAAATTGACTCTTTTAAGTGCAATGCTGATGACGGCGGTAGTCGGTATCACCTCTGCCAATGCAGCAGATTACAAAAAGAACCCATTTACTCTCGTTTATGACGGGGCTATCACCGAGAATGTCGCAGGTAAGGTCAATATCCATCCGGTGAAATATGATCTCCATGGCATTCAAATTGCAGCAAATGTGTATACACCGGCTAACTATGATCCTGCGAAAAAATATCCGGCAATCGTGGTGGCTCACCCTAATGGTGGCGTAAAAGAGCAGGTTGCCGGGTTATATGCCCAACGCCTGGCAGAACACGGATATATTACCATCGCCGCCGATGCTGCTTATCAGGGGGCCAGCGGAGGTCTGCCGCGTAACGTAGACAAGCCCGCAAATCGTATTGAAGATATCCACGGCATGGCTGACTTCATCAGCCAGTATCCCGGTGTTGATAGCACCCGTATTGGCTTGCTGGGGATTTGTGGAGGAGGCGGCTATTCACTTGTTGCCGCTGAGACGGATAAACGCTTCAAATCGATTGCCACCATTAGCATGTTTAATTCAGGTCTTGTGCGGCGTAATGGTTTTCAGAATTCACAGTTGGATACTATCCAGCAGCGGCTCCAGCAGGCTTCTGACGCACGAGCTCAGGAAGCAGCCGGAGGTGAAGTGCTTTACTCCGGTGATGCCAACCTGACTGATGAACAGATCGCTAAATTGCCATTTGCTTTGTACCGACAGGGCTACGAGTATTATTGGAAAACGCACGCACATCCAAATTCAACGTTTAAATACACCACAAGCAGTTTGCTGGATCTGATGAGCTTTGACGTGACAGACCATATCGATCTCATCAATCAACCACTGCTGATGATTGCCGGTACAAAAGCGGATACGTTGTACATGACTGAAGATGCATTCGCTAAAGCCACAGGTACGAAAAACAAAGAACTCTTCCTGATCGATGGCGCTACCCATATTGAGACCTATTGGGTGCCTGAATACGTTGACCAGGCGACGCAAAAATTAGACGTTTTCTTTGATAAGAATATTTAATT
Organism: Escherichia marmotae; assembly: GCF_002900365.1. NCBI lineage: Bacteria > Pseudomonadati > Pseudomonadota > Gammaproteobacteria > Enterobacterales > Enterobacteriaceae > Escherichia > Escherichia marmotae. The sequence goes on along the minus strand of NZ_CP025979.1, from coordinate 2,152,677 downwards.
AACCTCCGATGCTCTCCAGCAGGCTGGGGAGCATTCGCGCACTCTTCGTCGCTGGGAATAAGGACACAGGTACTGAATTTTCCAATACAGGCTAATGTGAATAATGTCGATGCTTTATATCAGGAAGTTTATATACTCAACAAAGAAACATTGAGCATCAAAAAGCGTCAGCCTCGCCTGTACAAAGAGAAGACTGACGCCTGAATAATGAGAAACAAATTCTGTTCTGATTATAAGAATTTAAACTTTAAAATCTGAACATGATTCATGACTTCGTTGGTTGAGGATATCCCGTGCTGAATCGGCCATTATCATGACTGCGCCAGCCAGCATCAGGGTATCCTTCAACACCAGACGACCGGCACCGGATAAATAAGGAAAACCATGATGAGCATCCCCCAGTGCGGGCACCTAGGCTTCAGGTGTGGTGATTAAAAATGAGAGTGTTACCAGAGGTGTGGCAAATGACATCAGTCCTCCCAATAAACCCAACCACCGGTTAACAGGGTTAGCCAAAACCAGTAGCGCAATCATCACCTCCACGACGCCAAGGCCATTGGAAAAACCATAGGTATTATTGGTAATTTGCCATGCCCGGGCTTCTGGCTTGTATTCGCCTTCGTGAGTCAGATACTGTTTATAGTCTTCCGGATGTTCATAGAAGAACGACATTAACGGACTGTTCGCGACGAATGGTGTAATGCTGTCTGCCTCGTAAGGGACAAACTTTAATAACCCAATCCACATAAAAACAATCGCAATGCTCAGTCGAATCAATGTCAGGCCAACTTTATCCCCCCGACTTAACAGGTGCAGGTATTTTTCCATTGTAAACATCCTTATTTATACAATACTGCCGTTGCGGTTGAGTTATTATCAATTCGCATTGAGGTGACTTTCCATGATGAAGCATCGTATTTTCTGGCAATATCGGCAATGGCATCCTCCAGAACTGTTGGTGAGGCTGATATTGACGAGACGCTGACATGTTTCAGAACTATTTTGTCATCTGCATTGGTGGAAAAAGCCATAACGCCAGATAATAGCGTTGCAAATAAAACAGTTTTTTTAAACATATAAAATACCATCAATGAAGTGATTAAGAAGTTATAGAATAAGCAAAAGCTAATAAAATGCTTTTCTCTGAGACGCCAGAATATTTGTCCTGGCGTCTGATTTTTGGGTTATTTGACTAATGAAAATAGATCATTGAGCGATTCGCTCATCGACGGGTGAGTAAAAATCTGATCGCGTAATACGCTATAAGGCAGTCCGGCATCCATCACCATTTTCACTATATTGATCATCTCGTGGGAATCAACACACAGCAGTGATGCCCCTAATATGCGTTGGGTTTTATTATCGACAATCGCTTTTAATACCCCACGGGTATCGTTCATCACTCTGGCGCGCGGAATTGCTGTTACAGGTAATGTTGCCACCTGAATATCCGCGCCGCTTTCCCTGGCCTGCTCTTCCGTTATACCAACCCGGGACAGCGGTGGAGTCATGAATACGGAATAAGGCACATTTTTCCGATCGTCTGTGCTACGTTTGCCTTCTCCCAGTAACTCATCGCGCACGATGCGGAAGTCATCCAGTGAAATATAGGTAAACTGTAGCCCGCAGGTAACATCTCCCATCGCCCAAATATTGTCCGCTGTGGTATGTAATTGCTTGTCAACGACAATTGCTCCGCGCTCGTTTACCGCGACACCGGCATTTCCTGGCTTTAACGAAGCAGTAGCCGGTTGACGGCCGGAAGCTATTAACAATGCATTCACCGCCAGTTGGGCGTGCCCGGTATGCACTTGCACTTTATTTTCATCGTGGCTGATTCGCTCCACATGGGCATTGAGGATAATATCGACGCCCTGTTCGCGTAAAATAGTCGCGATATTATCAGCAATATCCCGATCCTCACGAGGCAAAAACAGAGGCGCGGCTTCGAAAATAGTAACCTTACTGCCAAAATTGGCGAACATAGAGGCGAACTCAACGCCAATATATCCCCCGCCCAAAATACCTAAATGCTCGGGTAATTCCTTCAGATTCAGTAATCCGGTACTGTCATAGACGCCAGGCGTTGTGGTTATTCCAAGAATTGGCGGAATCACGGTTTGCGCACCGGTATTAATAAAAATTTTCTCGCCACTAATCTCCAGATTTCCCTCAGGTCGATGAATGCGCAGAATATGGTTATCGATAAACTCCGCTTGTCCGTCGATCACGTCGATATTGGTCATATCTGCAAGATTATGGAAATTCTTATCGCGTAATAAACTGACGACCTCATCTTTACGCTGCATGGCACTGGCAAAATCTACGTGCTGTTGTGCATCATGAACCAACGTCTTGGTCGGGATGCAGCCGATATTAATACAAGTCCCGCCATACATTGCGTTCGATTGTTCGATGAGGGCCACACGCCAACCCGCTTTAGCCAGCGTGACGGCTAATGTTTTTCCTGCCTTACCAAAACCAATAATAACTGCCTGATATTTATTCATGATAATTTCCTGTCGAAACGTATTCATTTGACATAATGACTATAGACGTAAAGGCAAAAATAATATTTCTTCACAACGCTTAAAATTTTGTCTTATCGTCTTGTGTTTATTGTTTTTTAATCAGGGTCACAATATGACGATGATGATTAACTAGTTGATGATATTAGATTAATGCTTATATAAGATTGCTGCTGTCTGTAATCAATAACTACTCAGGAGTCTGATATGGATGCCCTTAGCCGTTTGTTGATGCTTAACGCTCCACAAGGAACGATCGATAAAAATTGCGAGTTAGGAAGCGACTGGCAGCTTCCACATGGCGCAGGAGAACTGTCGGTTATTCGTTGGCATGCGCTAACACAAGGTGCGGCGAAACTGGAAATACCGACGGGGCAGACCTTTACGTTACGCTCAGGGAGTGTGGTTCTGTTACCACACAATTCAGCGCATCGCCTGAGTCACGTCGAAAATGAATCGACCTGTATTGTCTGCGGCACTCTTCGACTGCAACGTTCGGCGCGTTATTTTTTAACCTCTTTGCCGGAAGTGCTGGTTTTGGCACCGGAAAGCGACAGTGTGAAATTTCACTGGCTGAGGGAAGCGATTCCTTTTTTACAACAGGAATCCAGATCGGCAATGCCGGGAGCGGATGCACTGTGTAGCCAGGTCTGCGCGACACTATTTACACTCGCGGTACGTGAATGGATTGCACAGGCTAATACAGAGAAAAACATTCTCAGTTTGCTACTGCATCCGCGTCTTGGTGCGGTGATCCAGCAAATGCTGGAAATGCCCGGACACGCCTGGACCGTCGAATCACTGGCCAGCATCGCTCACATGTCCAGGGCAAGTTTTGCCCAACTTTTCCGTGATGTTTCCGGAACTACGCCACTGGCTGTATTAACAAAGTTACGCCTACAAATAGCGGCCCAGATGTTTTCCCGGGAAACGCTCCCTGTTGTGGTGATTGCTGAGTCGGTAGGCTATGCCAGTGAATCATCTTTTCACAAGGCTTTTGTCCGCGAGTTTGCTTGTACTCCGGGAGAATATCGGGAAAGAGTCAGACAACTTCAGGAGGTTATCTTGTAAGCTAAGTATGAATAAGATTACCGGGCATAAAAATAGAGTCTGTCATACTTAGCGTAGTGGAGGAAAACAGCAGGATGTTCTGGAGGATATAAAGAACATCCTGGCATTCTGGAGATAAGATTTCTGTTACTTAGCCTTTATTTGTGTTCTGACAAATATAAAAGCATATTATCGCATAAACCAGAAATAAAAGAGGCCAACTTTTAAGCCAAGTATCGCGATGTAGGCACAGCAATATTTCATGGTGCCAGACATTATTTGATTAGCCTGTCCTTCCATTTTCGTGGCTGAAACGGCAATGGCGATACTTTGTGGCGAAATCATTTTTCCTCCCGTTGCACCGGAGGTATTTGCCGCCGCCAGCCAGTTGGGATCGATATGTAACTTACTGGCTACAATAGTTTGCAGTTTGCCAAACAAAATATTCGAGTTAGTGTCGCTACCAGTGACGAAAGTACCCAGAGCACCAATGACCGGGGCGAGGAAGACATATGAACTTCCTGTGAGGTCGACAATTGACTGTGCCAGCGTAGAAATAATGCCGCTGAGATCCATAACTGTTGCCATAGCGACAATAGCCATAATTGCAATAATAGAATTTTTAAGTTGGAGTACGGTTTTGACAAAAACTTCCAGCATACCGCGTGCTGAAGCCCCCTGAATAAAACCGCCGAGAATAGTCGCAAAGATAATCAGCATTCCTGGCGTCGTGAGCCATTCGATTTTTAACACCAATGTTCCACCATCGACCAGTGAAAAATGCAGTGCTGAAGCTAACTGAGATGCTGCCGCCTTTATCGTTGGGAATAACGGTGAGCACAGCAGAATAAAGATAAAAATGAACAGGTAAATAGAGCCGACCCGAAACAGCACCTTTACTGAGCGTGGTGCCATTTCACAGGTATGGCTGGCTTCAATACGCCACTCGGGATCTACGTATCTTTTGCGTAAACGGCTGGCAATTGCGACAGTGAAAAGGCTAACCAGGCTGCCAGCAAAAGCGGGTAATTCGGCACCGAGATGTATGGCAACAAAATACTGCGGAACAAGTGTCGCAATGCCACATAGCAGCGTGATAAGGAATACGCCGCGAATTGCTTTCACACCGCCGCCAATAATACCAATAATGACAAAGGGCAGCAGGAGATTAAAAATCGCCAATTGCAGAATAATTGTGCCACCTAAGGTGTAAACCGACAGGTTAACCTGTTCGGCCAGAATCGAAACCGGAATACCCACTGCCCCAAACGCTGTAGGTACGGTATTAGCAACCAGTGAAGCAATTGCGGCTTTCAGTGGGTTGAATCCCAGCGCGATGAGGATACCGATAGGGATTGCGACCGCTGTACCGTAACCGGCGGCAGCTTCAAGAAAACCACCAAAACACCACGAAATAAGGAGTACCTGGATACGCTTATCTTCGCTAATACTGGCGAGAATATCGCGGAGAATATCCAGCGCTTTGGTTGCCTGCATCACGTTATAACTGAATATCGCGCCGAGGATCACAATCACTATCGGCCATAACCCTTTGAGTGCGCCATAACTCACGGAGGCTTTAAGATTTTGTACTGGCATGTCCCAGAACAGGACAGATAAAACAGCAGTGAATGCCAGTGATATCAGAACTGAATAATGAATAGGCATCTTCAGTTTCAGAATCAGAAATACCATAAGGAGCAAAGGTGAGAGTGCTATAGCAAACATTAAATATCCGTGCATTTCTATTTCCAACTATATTGCTTGACCTTGTTTATATATTTTTCCGAAGAAGGCTATCTCATTGTAAAAATAAAAAATGCAAACTGAATCGCTTCAGTAAAATAAAATTATGGCTGTTGATGATTGTATGTTTATTGTTGATTACTCGACGTATAAAACAATGAATGTATATTTTCACAGCTCCAAAATGAGTAGCTCAAAATAGGTATGGGAGTTCATGGCTATGAACTTTATGGCCTTCTTAAATCAAATTCATGATCCCGTGTTGATAGTGTGTGTCATTATAAAAATGTGAGCGATGCCGAAAGAAATAAAATTAGTTATTGCATCCCGGAATTGAATGACGGATTATCTGTTTTGTCATACAAATGAGTTTGAAATTGTATTTTGCTACCTGATTAAAAAAGAGCCCCTATTTTTGTTGATGATTGATAACCCATAAGGGGTGGTTGCCATCGGGCATAAACAGAAATGAAGTAATGGAGTATTGGTTGTGAATGTAAATTTCTTTGTTACCTGTATTGGTGATGCACTGAAATCAAGGATGGCACGAGACTCCGTGTTGCTACTGGAAAAACTCGGCTGTCACGTCAATTTCCCGGAGAAACAGGGATGCTGCGGTCAGCCAGCGATCAATAGTGGTTATATCAAAGAAGCGATTCCAGGGATGAAAAATCTGATCGCCGCACTGGAGGAAAACGACGATCCCATTATTTCTCCTGCCGGTTCCTGCACCTATGCCGTAAAAAGTTACCCGACCTATCTGGCTGAGGAGCCTGAATGGGCATTACGTGCCGAAAAGGTCGCTGCGCGTATGCAGGATCTCACCTCTTTTATTGTTAATAAATTAGGGGTAGTTGATGTAGGAGCCAGCTTGCAAGGGAGGGCAGTGTATCACCCGTCTTGCAGTCTGGCCCGTAAGTTGGGGGTGAAGGATGAGCCACTTACGCTCCTGAAAAATGTGCGCGGGCTGGAGTTGTTGCCCTTTGCCGAACAGGACACCTGCTGCGGATTTGGCGGCACATTCTCGGTCAAAATGGCCGAAATATCCGGCGAGATGGTGAAAGAAAAGGTTTCACATCTGATGGAGGTTCGTCCTGAGTATCTCATTGGTGCTGACGTGAGTTGCCTGCTGAACATTAGTGGGCGGTTACAACGGGAAGGGCAGAAAGTCAAAGTGATGCATATTGCTGAAGTGCTGATGAGTCGCTGAGGATATAAAGATGTCGATCAAAACCAGTAATACAGAATTTAAAACACGCATCCGTCAGCAAATTGAAGATCCGATCATGCGCAAAGCGGTGGCAAACGCGCAGCAGCGTATTGGTGCAAATCGGCAAAAAATGGTTGATGAATTAGGGCACTGGGAGGAGTGGCGTGATCGTGCCGCCCAGATTCGTGATCATGTTCTGAGTAATCTTGACGCTTATCTGTACCAGCTCTCAGAAAAAGTGACGCAAAACGGCGGCCACGTCTATTTCGCAAAAACCAAAGAAGACGCTACCCGCTATATTTTACAGGTTGCCCAACGTAAAAACGCGCGGAAGGTGGTGAAGTCCAAATCAATGGTGACCGAAGAGATTGGTGTCAACCATGTGTTGCAGGATGCGGGCATTCAGGTGATTGAAACTGATTTGGGTGAATATATTCTCCAGTTGGATCAAGATCCGCCATCTCATGTAGTGGTTCCGGCTATCCATAAAGATCGCCACCAGATCCGCCGGGTGCTACATGAATGCCTGGGCTATGACGGCCCGGAAACGCCTGAAGCAATGACCTTATTCATCCGGCAAAAAATCCGCGAAGATTTCCTCAGTGCTGAAATCGGTATTACCGGCTGTAATTTCGCGGTGGCAGAGACGGGTTCGGTATGCCTGGTGACCAATGAAGGCAATGCGCGGATGTGTACCACGTTACCTAAAACGCACATTGCGGTAATGGGGATGGAGCGTATTGCCCCCACTTTTGCCGAGGTTGATGTATTGATTACCATGCTGGCGCGCAGTGCTGTTGGCGCGCGTTTGACGGGATACAACACCTGGCTGACAGGGCCGCGCGAAGCCGGACACGTTGATGGCCCTGAAGAGTTTCATCTGGTTATTGTCGACAACGGGCGCTCTGAGGTGCTGGCCTCTGAATTTCGGGATGTGCTGCGTTGTATTCGCTGCGGGGCCTGTATGAATACTTGTCCGGCATATCGCCATATTGGTGGCCACGGATATGGTTCTATTTACCCAGGGCCAATCGGCGCAGTGATTTCGCCACTGCTTGGCGGCTATAAAGATTTTAAAGATCTCCCCTACGCCTGTTCTTTATGTACAGCCTGTGACAGCGTTTGTCCGGTACGTATTCCTCTGTCGAAACTGATTTTGCGTCATCGTCGGGTGATGGCTGAAAAAGGGATCACAGCAAAAGCAGAGCAACGAGCGATAAAAATGTTCGCTTATGCCAATAGTCATCCGGGATTGTGGAAAGTCGGAATGATGGCAGGCGCTCATGCGGCGAGCTGGTTTATCAATGGCGGCAAAACACCGCTCAGGATTGGCGCGATTAGTGACTGGATGGAAGCACGCGATCTTCCTGAAGCTGACGGCGAGAGTTTCCGTAGCTGGTTTAAGAAACATCAGGCGCAGGAGAAAAAGAATGGATAATCGTAGCGAATTTTTGAACAACATTGCTCAGGCTCTGGGGCGCCCGTTGCGACTCGAACCGCAAGCAGAAGATGTGCCGCTTAACAACTATGCTAACGAGCGGCTTACTGAACTTAATCAGCAGCAGCGCTGTGATGCGTTCATCCAGTTTGCCAGCGATGTCATGTTGACGCGTTGTGAACTGACCAGCGAGGCGCAGGCTGCAGAAGCCGCATTACGCCTGTGTAAAGAGTTGGGAGATCAGTCTGTTGTGATTAGCGGTGACTCGCGACTGGAGGAACTGGGGATCAGCGAACGTTTACAGCAGGAATGTAATGCCATTGTTTGGGACCCGGCGAAAGGTGTAGAGAATATCTCTCAGGCGGAGCAGGCGAAAGTTGGCGTTGTGTATGCTGAATATGGCTTAACAGAGTCGGGAGGCGTGGTACTTTTTTCCGCTGCCGAGCGCGGGCGTTCGTTGAGCCTGCTACCGGAGTCCTCTATTTTTATTCTGCGTAAAAGCACCATCTTGCCGCGAGTGGCACAACTTGCAGAAAAATTGCATCAGAAAGCGCAGGCCGGTGAACGTATGCCATCCTGCATTAACATCATCAGTGGCCCCAGTTCAACAGCGGACATTGAGCTTATCAAAGTCGTTGGAGTTCATGGCCCGGTGAAAGCGGTATACCTGATTATTGAGGATTGCTGAGAGAAATATTGATAGCCATTCTGGTAATGCCATCCAGAATGGCACTGTCATATTGAGTGGGGTAACCGCCTTATCCGGGCGCGTATACACCAGAATGATGAAAAAACAGGCAGTTAAAATACCTGTTCATTTGTGTTTTGCATGGTGGATAAAAATAAACCGATCGTCGATTGTTTGTGTCATTATAGTTTTACGCTGTAAAGATTTAGTGTAAAAATTCACGCTTATATTTTTACTGTATCTATATGTTTTCCTCGTAATTGCAGTCAATTCCCGCTGAAATTTTTTCTTTTATTAGTAAGGTCTTATATTTAAGCTGAAAGGATTCAGTCTTAAAGCAATATATTATTTTTAATAAGACAAGTCTTATATTTGTATACTCAATTAGTATTAGCGATTTTTCTTATATTAATACAGGGTCTATGGACTTTGCTGTAGGCTATATTTTGAGTTGATCTGGATTCACAGATACATATAATGCGCCTGTGTTCAAAACTGGAAGTTAATGTAAGGATGATGTTGCAGTTGTTAATTTGGAAGACGTATCCAGTGGAGAGTTAGCCCTATATTACCCTCTGAACTGTATGCCTGAATTATACAGTTTTCGATATTATGCAGTCTTTTTGAATTTTTATATCTCTCATGAATCTGGGGGCGGCATTTAATTCCCATCGATGTGTGAGAGACTGGTTTTGTTTGGATGCATTGCTGGAGAGTCTCATGAATAAAATATATCGGCTAAAGTGGAACAGGTCTCGTAACTGTTGGAGCGTTTGTTCTGAACTGGGAAGTAGAATAAAAGGAAAGAAGGCAAAGGCCGTTTTAATTAGCGCGATAAGTTTATATTCATCTCTGGCGTTCTCCGATGATGTCATCGTGAATAAGGATGAGACTGTTGATTTTGGCAAAGAGAACCAGAGCATAAATTACCGTATTACAGTAACCGACAATGCTAATCTGGTAATCAATGCGACAGACTCTTCTCGTCCACGTCTGACTCTCGCTTCTGGTGGTGGACTGGATATCACCGGAGGGAAAGTGCATATCAATGGCTCGCTTAACTTTTTGTTAAAAGGGACGGGATTTCTGAACGTCGCCAATGCCGGCAGTGAGTTATATGCTGATGATTTATATGAGTCTTACTCTAATATTACCCACGATAGAGGCTATTTTAACGTCTCCAACGGCGGCAAAGTTCATGTTAAGGGCACCAGCCGTCTGACCTATTTGCAGGGAAATGTCAGTGGTGAAGGTAGCCAGGTAAATTCCAAAACCTTCTTTATGGGCGTTTACGGCAGTTACGGTGGTAATCAGTACCTGTCAGTTAATAACGGCGGTGAAGTTAATGCCAGTGAGCAAATTAGCCTGGGCTATTATGATCAAAATTCCGATACAACACTTGCCGTTTCAGAAGGTGGTAAAATCTCTGCACCGAAAATTAGTTTAAGTACCAACTCTGAGTTAGCGTTAGGTGCGCAGGAAGGGAATGAGGCAAAGGCAGCAGGGATTATTGATGCTGACAGAATTGAGTTTGTGTGGGCAAAGACATCTGAGAAGAAAATCACCTTAAACCACACGGATAAAAACGCGACTATTTCCGCGGATATTGTCAGTGGTAGCGAAGGTCTGGGCTATATCAATGCGCTCAATGGCACGACTTACTTAACTGGTGATAACTCTGCATTTAGCGGCAAAGTAACGATTGAAAAAAATGGGGCTTTGGGGATCACCCAAAATATAGGTACTGCAGATATCACCAACCGCGGGAAATTACATCTGAAGACTGACGATAGCATGACCTTTGCCAATAAAATCTCTGGCAACGGTACAATAAGTATCGACAGTGGGACGGTGGCGTTGACCGGCAATAATTATGCATTTAACGGGTATATTGATGTCGCTTCTGGTGCTGTTGCGGTTATTTCTGAAGACAAGAACATCGGCCGTGCGGATCTGGATGTTGATGGCAAACTGCAAATCAATGCCAATAAAGATTGGGTATTTGATAATGATCTTCAAGGTAAAGGCATTGTTGAAATAAATATGGGGAATCACGAATTCTCCTTCGATGAGTTTGCTTATACAAACTGGTTCCAGGGGGCACTGGCGTTCCAGAACACGACATTTAACCTGGAAAAGAATGCTGAGTTTCTGCAGAGAGGCGGGATCACTGCGGGTCAGGGAAGCCAGATAACGGTGGGTAATGGCGCTCACTCCATTAGCACTCTGGGATTCTCCGGCGGAACCGTTGATTTTGGTGCCCTGGCAGCAGGTGCACAGATGACAGAAGGAACCGTCAACGTTAGCAAAACACTGGATCTGCGTGGCGAGGGAATTATTCAGGTTACTGATCGTAACGTTGTAAGCTCCGTCTCTCGTGATATTGACTCTGCGTTATCGCTCACTGAAGTCGATGACGGTAACAGCACAATTCAGTTGGTTAATGCGCAAGGTGCGGAGGTGCTGGGGGATGCGGGCAACCTGCAACTGTAGGATAACAATGGGCAAATCCTCTCCAACAGCGCCCAACGTGATATTCAGCAAAATGGGAAAAAAGCCGCCGTTGGCACTTATGACTATCGTCTGACGAGTGGGGTAAATAATGACGGCCTGTATATCGGCTATGGCCTGACGCAGCTTGATTTGCAGGCTACCGACAGCGATGCCCTGGTGCTGAGTGCCAACGGTAAAAGCGAGAATGCCGCCGATCTCAGCGCAAAAATTACCGGTAATGGTGACCTGGCATTCAGCAGCCAGAAAGGCCAGACCGTATCGCTTTCTAACAAAGACAACGACTATACCGGTGTTACCGATCTGCGTAGCGGGACGCTTTTATTAAATAACGATAACGTGTTGGGTAATACCCAGGAACTGCGTCTGGCGGCAGAAACTGAAATGGATATGAATGGTCACAGCCAGACCGTGGGTACGCTCAATGGTAGCGCCGATTCGCTGTTGAACTTAAACGGCGGGACTCTGACTCTTGCCAACGGGGGCACTGCAACCGGTTCATTAACGGGGAGTGGGGAGCTGAATATTCAGGGCGGCACGCTGGATATCGCGGGCGATAACAGCAGTCTGACGGCGAACATGAATATTGCTAACTCCGCTCATGTCCTGGTAAGCCACGCGCAGGGATTGGGTAGCGCAAACGTTGAGAACAACGGTACTCTGGTGTTGAATAATAGCGCTGAAAAAAGAGCGGCTGTGCCTGTGAATTACACCCTGGGCGGTAATTTGACCAACAACGGCACGCTGATGACCGGGATGTCAGGACAGCAAGCGGGCAATGCGTTAGTGGTGAAGGGGAACTACCACGGTAATAACGGTCAACTGGTTATGAATACGGTACTGAATGGCGATGATTCAGTGACTGATAAACTGGTTGTTGAGGGCGATACCAGCGGCACGACCTCCGTTACGGTGAATAACGCTGGTGGTACAGGCGCTAAAACTCTTAACGGTATCGAACTTATCCATGTAGATGGTAAGTCTGAGGGGGCGTTTGTTCAGGCGGGGCGTATCGTTGCGGGCGCGTATGACTACACTCTCGCACGTGGCCAGGGGGCAAACAGCGGTAACTGGTATCTGACCAGCGGTGGTGATTCCGCTGAACCGCAACCGGAGCCAGAGCCGATGCCGAATCCGGAGCCTAATCCGACTCCGACTCCGACTCCGACTCCGACTCCGACTCCGACTCCGACTCCGACTCCAGAGCCTGCGCCAGGTCCGGATCTGAGTGTGGATAATGACCTGCGACCGGAGGCGGGCAGCTACATTGCGAACCTTGCAGCAGCGAATACCATGTTCACCACGCGTCTGCATGAACGTCTGGGGAATACATACTATACCGATATGGTAACTGGCGAGCAGAAACAAACCACCATGTGGATGCGTCATGAAGGTGGTCACAATAAATGGCGCGATGGCAGCGGCCAACTGAAAACCCAGGGCAATCGCTATGTTCTGCAACTGGGAGGCGATATCGCACAGTGGAGCCAAAACGATAACGACCGCTGGCATGTGGGGATCATGGCAGGTTATGGCAACAGCGACAGCAAAACGATCTCCTCGCGCACCGGTTATCGTTCAAAAGCGAGTGTGAACGGATATAGCACCGGCCTGTATGCCACCTGGTATGCCGATGACGAATCGCATAACGGAGCGTATCTCGACAGTTGGGCGCAGTACAGTTGGTTTGATAACACAGTGAAAGGTGATGATTTACAGAGCGAATCTTATAAATCAAAAGGGTTTACCGCTTCACTGGAGGCTGGATACAAGCACAAATTAGCTGAATTTAATGGCAGCCAGGGAACGCGTAATGAATGGTATGTTCAGCCGCAAGCTCAGGTAACCTGGATGGGAGTAAAAGCCGATAAGCACCGCGAAAGCAACGGTACTTTCGTTCATAGCAGTGGTGACGGCAACATTCAGACCCGACTTGGCGTAAAAACCTGGCTGAAGAGCCACCATAAAATGGATGATGGTAAATCCCGCGAGTTCCAGCCGTTTGTCGAAGTGAACTGGCTGCATAACAGTAAGGATTTCAGTACTCGTATGGATGGCGTGTCAGTCACTCAGGATGGAGCCCGGAACATTGCCGAGATAAAAACCGGGGTGGAAGGACAGCTAAATGCCCATCTGAATGTCTGGGGAAATGTGGGCGTTCAAGTTGCCGATAAGGGATATAATGACACCTCTGCAATGGTTGGTGTTAAGTGGCAATTCTGAACTGAATAATGAGTAAAAGGAGAGAGAGCCGAATGGGAGATAATTCGGCTCTCTGTATCATTTTCTTGCAGTCAGCTTTTACTGCCCGAGAGAAGACAAGCAGATTTAGCTGGCGCACAAGATTTAATCAAGGTGTGTTCAATGGCTTCGCATGATTTGAGTGTTTTTTTGGAAGAGTTCGGGGCAACGGTTAATTTGACGTTGCCTGGTATTGTGTCCGAAAAAGAACGGCTTTTACTGAAGCTGCTAATGGAGGGGATGTCGGTTACAGAAATCTCACAGTACAGAAATCGTAGTGCAAAGACAATTTCACATCAAAAGAAGCAACTGTATGAGAAATTAGGCATCCAGAGCGATATTACCTTCTGGCGAGATATCTTTTTCCAATATCATCCACAGGTTACGACGGGGGCAGGAAATAAAAATAATTTTTATATTCCTGACAACCGTTGTCACCATATTGTCACACCTGAGGCAATCAGTCTGGCGCTGGAAAACCATGAATTCAAACCGTGGATCCAACCTGTTTTCTGCGCACAGACAGGGGTACTGACTGGCTGTGAAGTGCTGGTTCGCTGGGAGCATCCGCAAACGGGAATTATTCCTCCGGATCAGTTTATTCCTCTGGCGGAATCATCCGGCTTGATTGTGATAATCACCCGTCAGTTGATGAAACAAACCGCGGATATTCTGGCACCAGTAAAACATTTGCTGCCGGATAATTTCCATATTGGTATTAACGTGTCCGCGGGTTGTTTCCTGGCATCCGGGTTTGAAAAGGAGTGTCTGAACCTGGTTAAGAAATTAGGCAACGATAAAATCAAACTGGTTCTCGAGTTGACGGAACGTAACCCAATTCCGGTAACGCCAGAAGCCAGAGCGATTTTTGACAGCCTGCATCGCCATAACATCACATTTGCTCTGGACGATTTTGGTACTGGTTATGCGACCTATCGTTACTTGCAGGCGTTCCCGGTCGATTTTATTAAGATCGATAAGTCGTTTGTGCAAATGGCCAGTGTGGACGAAATCTCCGGCCATATTGTGGATAATATTGTCGAACTGGCACGTAAGCCTGGTCTTAATATTGTGGCGGAAGGGGGTGAAACTCAGGAGCAGGCGGATTTAATGATCGGCAAAGGCGTTCACTTTTTGCAGGGCTATTTGTTCTCCCCGCCAGTACCGGGTGATAAATTTATCTCTGAATGGGTAATGAAAGCGGGTGGTTGATATAAGCCGCAGTTCAGAGTGCATCGGGAGAGTGCCGGGTATTAATTCTCCCGATGCAGTAAATCCTGATAGATCCTTGTTAATATGCCATTTGGCGCAAATTGTTTTTTAATCCACTGCGTCACCTGACCCGTTGCGGAGTGCTGGGTTGCCAGTAACATGCGCGAATCCTGGCGCGGGTTATGAATTTGGCGGGTAACCAGCAGTGATTGCGCCATCGCTTCGCGAACCATGTAATCCGGCAAAAAACCAATCCCTTCGCCCAGAATCTGGCACTGACATTTGGTGTTGAAATCTGGCACCAGAATCGATTCCTGACCGTGTAGCAACCAGCCCACTTTTTTATTAATCGTATGTGCGGTGTCTTCCACCATGATATTGGGATAGAGACGTAACTGACTTTCAGCGATTGGCTCCGGCATGAAGGCTAACGGATGAGCCGGGGCGATGGCAAAGGCCCAGCGAATCGCACCAATCTCGGTGTAATCAATACCGCCACCGTCCAGTAGCGTATCGGGCGCGCCAATGGCGATATTCGCCTGGTTATTGATAATCGCGTCCCAGACACCGTTATACACTTCGGTGGTGACGGTAATCTGGCAGGTGGGAAATTGCTTTTTCAGTACCTGCAATAAGCGTGCGGTGTGTTTGGGTGTATAAAGTAGCTGATTAATACAAATGCGTACCCGCGCTTCTATGCCTTGCGAAATAGTATCGATACTGCGTTTAATAGCGTGAAAATCATTCAGCAGGTCGGTGGCCTTGCGGAAAAAATAGCGCCCGGATTCCGTTAGCTCAATGCTGCGGGTGTTGCGGGTAAACAGCACCACATCTAACCCCGTTTCCATTCGCTTGATGGTGTAGCTAATGGCGGAAGTCGTTAAACCCAACTCTTCTGCGGCTTTACTGAAGCTGCCAAAACGTGCAGCGGTGGTAAACGCCAGCAGATTTTCTTCGGTAAAAATTGAGTTCATTAAACCATTCCCGCCATTTTCTAATATGAATTTCTCCAGCCATGACTGTAGAGGTATCTATTAAAGATAGATAATCATTTTTGAATAACTTTTAACACCCGCCGCTTTTGGTTGTCGCTTCGCTTAATTTTTGTCCGCTATATTCTGAAATTATCCCCACGCAATTACCCGCCAGAAAACCCAGTAGCGTTACTGTCCAGTTCATCCCGCTGGCAAAAAACAGCGTCATGCCAAGAAATCCACCGGGAATGAATGACAGTAACCAGAAACGCCCTTGCCAGACCACCACCGCCGAGAAGGGAATGGTGGTAATCACGCTTGCCCAGAATCCGGAAAGCCCACTCACAGAGGCCAGCCAGCCGGAAGCCAGTGCAGCGAAAAATGCCCACACCATCCCGGAATAATTGACTGCCAGACTCTTGATAAACCCCGATTTACCGCCGCCTGCGGCATAAAAACTGCAAAAGGCGACGAAGCCTGTTGTTCCTAATAAATCCCATCCTTGAGAAAGCCCGACATGTGAAGACACTAACTGCCAAAGCCCTGCACAAATACCGACGGTAATACCCGTTGCAGTGAGTCCGTTCATCTTGTTCTCCTCTGGTTAGACGTGGACGGAAGCTGTTAATACATATGCAGACTATAGAGAAATAAAACCTGATTGAGTGAAAGGGTATGGGGAGAAAAAGATAAATATTGCACTGGCGCACACTGCTAAAAGATTGTTGAGCATCATTCAACAAAAAGACGGAATACAGCGAATTAAATTTAAGCGGGTTCTTTTGGTTGAGTTTCGTTGCTATTCTCAATTCATCGAAAACAGCCACAAAAACCAGGGGAATGTGAATGAGTATAAAAAATCTACCTGCCGACTATTTATTGGCTGCCCTACAAGGTGATATCGATAAATTAAAAACCTGCCTTGCGCTGGGTGTCGATATTAATACCTGCGATCGCCAGGGGAAAACGGCAATTACGCTGGCAAGTTTATATCAGCAATATGCATGTGTGCAGGCGTTAATTGATTCCGGTGCAGATATTAACAAACAAGATCATACCTGCTTAAATCCTTTTTTAATGAGTTGCCTGAACGATGATTTAACGCTACTACGAATTATTTTACCGGCTAAACCCGATCTTAATTGCGTCACCCGTTTTGGCGGTGTCGGCCTGACGCCAGCCTGTGAAAAAGGCCATTTAAGTATTGTGAAAGAGCTTTTGACGCATACGGATATTAACGTCAACCAGACCAATCATGTTGGCTGGACGCCGCTACTGGAAGCGATTGTGCTTAATGATGGCGGGATTAAACAACAGGCGATTGTCCAGTTATTACTGGAACACGGTGCCAGCCCGCATCTGACAGATAAATATGGCAAAACACCGCTGGAACTGGCGCGGGAACGCGGTTTTGAAGAGATTGCGCAGTTGCTGATTGCCGCAGGCGCATAAACCGGGAGGCTTGCTATCGACACACCAGAAAGACGGTGTGTGTGGGCGCTAACTGCGGATGCGGATTTTCTGGCGCAGCGGGGAGAAGGTCAGGTTGAACAGGTCTTTGCCAGAGCGGTAAACATTGCACTCCCGGCTCACCAACAGTTGCTGACGCTACTTTGTGAAGAGTACGACAATGCGCCAAACAGTTGTCGGTTGGCACTCACTCACTTTGATGGTCTGTTCCGTCATGGCGATAAGGTTCAGTTTGACGATCACGGGGTTACGGTTGGTCAACATATTCATATAGATAAGCGTTGTTGCCAGCGTTGGCTGTCTCCAGTACTGCAATTGACCACTGAGAATTTCCACTTTATCGCCTGGCAACAGTGGCACGACATTATTCATCAGCATCTGGGGGAAAATGAAACCCTGTTTAATTATTGCGGTGATAATCCGTTTTATCAGGCGTTAAATAAAGAGTTACAGATTAAAAGACGTCGTGTAATTCAGGCATTAAGCGATAAACAAAATATCGCATCAGCGGTCGCTAACATGATGGGGTTAGGGATTGGTCTGACACCTTCAGCCGATGATTATTTAACAGGTCTGGCGCTTGTTTTATTTATTTCCGGACATCCGACAGAAAAATACAAAGGGGAATTTTATCGCGGCCTGCAATGCGGCAGAAATAACACTACGTTATTAAGTGCCATAACGTTAGAAGCGGCATTGCAACAACGTTGTCGGGAAAATATTCATTATTTTATTTACGACATTATTTATAGCGTCCCTGGGAACTCAACTCAGGCAATAGAAAAGATTAAACATATTGGCTCCAGTTCCGGCTGCGACATGCTGTATGGCATGGCCGATGGTTGTGCGCTGAGTCAAACCTACGGAGGGAATTATGTCAGTTAAAATAGTCATTAAACCGAATACCTATTTTGATTCTGTCTCGCTGATGTCCATCTCCACGCGCGCAAATAAACTCGACGGCGTCGAGCAGGCATTTGTGGCGATGGCGACCGAAATGAACAAAGGCGTGTTGAAAAATTTAGGGCTGCTGACGCCGGAGCTGGAACAGGCCAAAAACGGCGACCTGATGATTGTCATCAACGGCAAACCAGACGCAGACAACGAGCAGTTGCTGGCGGAGATTGAAGAACTGTTCAACAGCAAAGCGCAAAGCGGCTCGCATGAGGCGCGTTACGCCACCCTTGCCAGCGCCAAAAAGCATATCCCGGAAAGTAACCTGGCAGTGATTTCTGTCAATGGCCTGTTTGCCGCGCGCGAAGCGCGTCAGGCGCTGCAAAACGACCTCAACGTGATGCTGTTCTCCGATAACGTCTCAATTGAAGATGAACTGGCGCTCAAGCAACTCGCTCACGAAAAAGGGCTGCTGATGATGGGGCCGGACTGCGGCACGGCGATTATCAACGGCGCGGCGCTCTGTTTTGGTAACGCCGTGCGTCGCGGCAACATCGGTATTGTTGGTGCATCCGGCACCGGCAGCCAGGAACTGAGCGTCCGTATCCATGAATTTGGCGGCGGCGTTTCGCAACTGATCGGCACCGGTGGGCGCGACCTGAGCGAGAAAATTGGCGGTCTGATGATGCTCGATGCCATCGGAATGCTGGAAAACGATCCGCAAACTGAAATCATCGCGCTGATCTCCAAACCGCCTGCGCCTGCGGTGGCTCGCAAAGTGCTGGAACGTGCGCGCGCCTGCCGCAAGCCGGTGGTGGTTTGCTTCCTCGGTCGTGGTGAAACACCAGTGGATGAGCAGGGGCTACAGTTTGCCCGCGGCAGCAAAGAGGCGGCGCTGAAAGCGGTAATGCTCTCCGGCGTGAAACAAGAACATCTCGACCTGCATACCTTGAACCAGCCGTTGATTGCTGATGTCCGTGCGCGTCTGCAACCACAACAGAAATACATTCGTGGACTGTTCTGCGGCGGCACGCTGTGTGACGAAACCATGTTCGCGGTGATGGAAAAACATGGCGATGTTTATAGCAACATCCAGCCCGATCCGGAATTCCGCCTGCAAGATATCAACCGCAGCATCAAACACACCTTCCTCGACTTTGGCGATGACGACTTCACCAACGGCAAGCCGCACCCGATGATTGACCCGACCAACCGTATCAGCCGCTTGATCGAAGAAGCGCGCGATCCAGAAGTGGCGGTGATCGTGATGGATTTCGTGCTCGGATTTGGATCGCATGAAGATCCGGTCGGCTCCACCCTCGATGCGATCAAAGAAGCGAAAGCGATCGCCGCAGCCGAAGGCCGTGAGTTGATCATTCTCGCCTATGTACTGGGCACCGATCTTGATACGCCATCGTTAGCACAACAGAGCCAGATGCTGCTTGATGCCGGGGTAATTCTGGCCAGCAGCAGCACCAATACCGGATTGCTGGCGCGTGAATTTATCTGCAAAGGGGAGGAAGCCTGATGAGCCAGTCACTGTTTAGCCAACCGTTGAACGTTATTAACGTCGGCATCGCCATGTTTAGCGATGATCTGAAAAAGCAGCATGTAGAAGTGACCCAGCTCGACTGGACGCCGCCGGGGCAGGGCAATATGCAGGTGGTACAGGCGCTGGACAACATTGCTGATTCGCCGCTGGCGGACAAAATCGCTGCCGCTAACCAGCAGGCGCTGGAGCGCATTACCCAGTCGCATCCGGTACTGATTGGTTTTGATCAGGCGATTAACGTGGTGCCGGGCATGACGGCGAAAACCATTCTTCACGCCGGGCCGCCGGTTACCTGGGAAAAAATGTGCGGCGCGATGAAAGGTGCGGTCACCGGGGCGCTGGTGTTTGAAGGGCTGGCGAAAGATCTCGATGAGGCGGCTGAACTGGCGGCTTCCGGGGAGATCACTTTCTCGCCGTGCCACGAACACGACTGTGTGGGATCGATGGCGGGCGTTACCTCTGCCTCGATGTTTATGCACATCGTGAAAAACAAAACCTACGGCAACATCGCTTACACCAACATGAGCGAGCAGATGGCGAAGATTTTGCGTATGGGCGCTAACGACCAGAGCGTGATTGACCGCCTCAACTGGATGCGCGATGTGCAGGGGCCAATGCTGCGCGACGCGATGAAAATTATCGGTGAGATCGATCTGCGCTTAATGCTGGCGCAAGCGCTGCATATGGGCGATGAGTGTCATAACCGCAATAACGCCGGGACGACTCTGCTGATTCAGGCGCTGACGCCGGGGATTATTCAGGCAGGCTATTCCGTCGAACAACAGCGCGAAGTGTTTGAGTTTGTCGCCAGCAGCGATTATTTCTCCGGCCCGACGTGGATGGCAATGTGTAAAGCGGCGATGGATGCGGCGCACGGCATTGAATACAGCACCGTAGTGACCACGATGGCGCGTAACGGCGTCGAGTTCGGCCTGCGGGTCAGCGGATTACCGGGGCAATGGTTTACCGGCCCGGCGCAGCAGGTCATCGGGCCGATGTTTGCCGGTTATAAGCCGGAAGATTCGGGGCTGGATATTGGAGACAGTGCTATTACCGAAACTTATGGCATTGGTGGATTTGCTATGGCGACCGCACCTGCAATCGTCGCGCTGGTGGGCGGCACGGTGGAAGAGGCTATCGATTTCTCCCGTCAGATGCGTGAAATCACCCTCGGTGAAAACCCTAACGTCACCATTCCGCTGCTGGGTTTTATGGGCGTGCCATCGGCTATCGACATCACCCGTGTGGGTTGCAGCGGCATTCTGCCGGTGATCAACACCGCCATCGCTCATAAAGATGCAGGCGTCGGCATGATTGGCGCGGGCATTGTGCATCCACCATTCGCCTGCTTCGAGAAAGCCATTCTTGGCTGGTGCGAACGTTACGGCGTTTGACTTACATGTTTATGCCGGATGCGGCGAGAACGCCTTATCCGGCCTACGAATGGTGCAAGAATCTGTAGGCCTGATAAGACGCGCGAGCGTCGCATCAGGCATTTGTCACCATTGCCGGATGCGGCGAGAACGCCTTATCCGGCCTACGAATGGTGCAAGAATCTGTAGGCCTGATAAGACGCGCGAGCATCGCATCAGGCATTTGTCACCATTGCCGGATGCGGCGAGAACGCCTTATCCGGCCTACGAATGGTGCAAGAATCAGTAGGCCTGATAAGACGCGCGAGCGTCGCATCAGGCATTTGTCACCATTGCCGGATGCGGCGAGAACGCCTTATCCGGCCTGCGAATGGCGCAAGAATCAGTAGGCCTGATAAGACGCGCGAGCGTCGCATCAGGCATTTGTCACCATTGCCGAATGCGGCGAGAACGCCTTATCCGGCCTACGAATGGTGCAAGAATCTGTAGGCCTGATAAGACGCGCGAGCATCGCATCAGGCATTTGTCACCATTGCCGGATGCGGCGAGAACGCCTTATCCGGCCTACGAATGGTGCAAGAATCAGTAGGCCTGATAAGACGCGCGAGCGTCGCATCAGGCATTTGTCACCATTGCCGAATGCGGCGAGAACGCCTTATCCGGCCTACGAGTGGCGCAAGAATCAGTAGGCCTGATAAGACGCGCGAGCGTCGCATCAGGCATTTGTCACCATTGCCGGATGCGGCGAGAACGCCTTATCCGGCCTGCGAATGGTGCAAGAATCTGTAGGCCTGATAAGACGCGCGAGCGTCGCATCAGGCATTTTTCACCATTGCCGGATGCGGCGAGAACGCCTTATCCGGCCTACGAATGGTGCAAGAATCTGTAGGCCTGATAAGACGCGCGAGCGTCGCATCAGGCATTTGTCACCATTGCCGGATGCGGCAAGAACGCCTTATCCGGCCTGCGAATGGTGCAAGAATCTGTAGGCCCGATAAGACGCGCGAGCGTCGCATCAGGCATTTGTCACCATTGCCGGATGCGGCGAGAACGCCTTATCCGGCCTGCGAATGGGGCAAGAATCAGTAGGCCTGATAAGACGCGCGAGCGTCGCATCAGGCATTTGTCACCATTGCCGGATGTGGCGAGAACGCCTTATCCGGCCTGCGAATGGTGCAAGAATTGTAGGCCTGATAAGCGTAGCGCATCAGGCAGTCTGGCGTTGGTCATAACCCCATCATCCTCTGTAGCGGACATAACAACATGAAAGAACTTGTGGTCGTTGCCATTGGTGGCAACAGCATTATCAAAGATAACGCCAGCCAGTCGATTGAGCATCAGGCGGAGGCGGTGAAAGCCGTCGCCGATACGGTGCTGGAAATGCTGGCTTCCGATTACGACATTGTGCTGACCCACGGCAATGGGCCGCAGGTCGGTCTGGATTTACGCCGCGCGGAGATTGCCCATGAGCGAGAAGGGCTGCCCCTAACGCCGCTGGCGAACTGTGTGGCAGATACGCAAGGCGGCATTGGCTACCTGATCCAACAGGCGCTGAATAACCGGCTTGCCCGCCACGGCGAGAAAAAAGCCGTCACCGTGGTGACTCAGGTGGAAGTGGATAAAAACGATCCGGGTTTTGCTCATCCCACCAAACCTATTGGCGCATTCTTCAGTGAAACCCAGCGTGACGCATTACAAAAGGCAAACCCTGACTGGCGTTTTGTAGAAGATGCCGGACGGGGCTATCGCCGCGTTGTCGCCTCGCCGGAACCGAAACGTATTGTCGAAGCACCTGCTATTAAAGCGCTGATCCAACAGGGCTTTGTGGTGATTGGTGCGGGCGGCGGCGGCATTCCGGTGGTACGCAGCGAAGCGGGGGATTACCAAAGCGTGGACGCGGTTATCGACAAAGATCTCTCTACCGCGCTACTGGCGCGTGAAATTCACGCCGACATTCTGGTGATCACCACCGGTGTGGAAAAAGTGTGTATCCACTTTGGCAAACCGCAGCAGCAGGCGCTGGATCGCGTAGATATTGCCACTATGACCCGTTATATGCAGGAAGGGCATTTCCCGCCCGGCAGCATGTTGCCAAAAATCATCGCCAGCCTGACGTTCCTGGAACAGGGCGGCAAAGAAGTGATTATCACCACGCCGGAATGCCTGCCCGCGGCGCTGCGCGGTGAAACGGGCACTCATATTATTAAAACGTAAGGACGTAAGATGAAAGAAAGCAATAGCCGCCGTGAGTTTCTGAGCCAGAGCGGTAAGATGGTCACCGCCGCCGCGCTGTTTGGTACCTCTGTGCCGCTTGCCCATGCGGCAGCCTCTGACACAATCCACTGCGAAGCGAACAACACCATGAAAATCACTGACCCGCATTACTATCTCGACAACGTGCTGCTGGAAAACGGTTTTGACTACGAAAACGGCGTGGCGGTGCAGACCCGCACGGCGCGCCAGACCGTGGAGATTCAGGACGGCAAAATTGTTGCGCTGCGCGAGAACAAGCAGCATCCGGACGCCACGCTGCCGCACTATGACGCTGGCGGTAAGTTGATGTTGCCCACCACCCGCGACATGCATATTCATCTCGACAAAACCTTTTACGGCGGGCCGTGGCGTTCACTCAATCGCCCGGCAGGCACCACCATCCAGGACATGATCAAGCTCGAGCAGAAAATGCTGCCGGAGCTGCAACCGTACACTCAGGAGCGGGCGGAAAAACTGATCGATTTATTGCAGTCGAAAGGCACCACCATTGCCCGCAGCCACTGCAATATCGAACCGGTTTCCGGCCTGAAAAATCTGCAAAATTTGCAGGTGGTGCTGGCGCGACGTCAGGCGGACTTCGAGTGTGAAATTGTCGCCTTCCCGCAGCACGGTTTGCTGCTGTCGAAATCGGAACCCTTAATGCGCGAAGCGATGCAGGCAGGCGCGCATTACGTCGGCGGCCTGGACCCGACCAATGTTGATGGTGCGATGGAAAAATCTCTCGACACCATGTTCCAGATTGCGCTGGACTATGACAAAGGCGTCGATATTCACCTGCACGAAACCACTCCGGCGGGCGTGGCGGCCATCAATTATATGGTTGAAACGGTAGAGAAAACGCCGCAACTAAAAGGCAAGCTGACCATCAGCCACGCCTTTGCGCTGGCCATGCTCAACGAGCAACAGGTAGATGAACTGGCGCACCGGATGGCGGCGCAGCAAATTTCTATCGCCTCGACGGTGCCGATTGGCACGTTGCATATGCCGCTCAAGCAGCTACACGACAAGGGCGTAAAAGTGATGACCGGCACCGACAGCGTTATTGATCACTGGTCGCCTTACGGCCTGGGCGACATGCTGGAGAAAGCCAATTTGTACGCGCAGCTTTATATTCGCCCTAACGAACAAAACCTGTCCCGTTCGCTGTTTTTAGCCACTGGTGACGTTTTGCCGCTGAATGAAAAAGGCGAGCGCGTCTGGCCAAAAGCGCAGGATGACGCCAGTTTTGTGCTGGTGGATGCCTCCTGTTCCGCCGAGGCGGTGGCGCGTATCTCGCCGCGCACGGCGACGTTCCATAAAGGACAACTGGTATGGGGGAGTGTGACAGGGTGATGTGCATTTGACGCGTTTGTAACGGCGAGCAGTAACCCCGGGGATGGGGGCGCCTGAATATGGCTTTGTTGGCTTTGATTCTCCTGAACATGAGAAATAGTGTGTGGTTCCACTAACCACACAGCAAATCTTACGAGTCGCCTTAAGCATTCGGCAACGCATAACACTTCACTGGTTTACCATCTTTCATTTCCATCAACATGCGGCTGGTCTGTAACGGCTTATCCAGCATATTTTGCTGGAATTGGCCGAACGCCTGACGGGCGTCCTTAATTGCGACTTTTGCGGCATTAAGCGATTGTTGTGCCATTTTCGCAAAATGACTTTATTGGCGTTGGTGGTATTCGTTTTTGTCGGCGTTCAGTAGCAGAGCAACCAGCGTTTCATCGCCCTTAATGTCAATCTCACTCATTTAATTGTCTCGTTGAATAGTGACTGGACGTTATTAGAAGCCGCGCACTCCATGAAAAAGTTTCATCCGTAAGCCCGGCGGCAAAAAATAAAATCCACAATCTTTGTGTCATAAAGCATAAATTCTGTGAATTATTTCCATCAAGCGATTTAAATTTCTTACGCATGTGTTTGATCAATGTTTTTATGAGATATATAACGTTTTATAGATGTAAAAATCGAGACTTTTCCTATAATGAGCGGGCGGTTTTTTTTCTTGCTGGTGATGTTCTGCCCTGCAAATTTCTTTTCCTTCACTCAAGGTATTTAGATGTTTTCGCTGACTTCGTTCCTCGACACGTTAACCTCTGTTAATCCAGAAAATGTGCCGATTTATGTCGCTATTGTGGTTGGGGTTTTGTTGTTGGGTTTCATTGTCCGTTACGCTATTCCTTCATTTAGGGTTTCAGCACGCTTTAAACAAAAAGCGAAAGTAATTCGGCTACTTGGCAATGAAAAACCGGCACAACAACTCGAAAAATTAGACGCGTTATTCTCTGATAAATTTTTTGCGCACCCCTGGAGTGAATTTAAAGAGTCTCTACATCGCCAGTTTGAGTTTGATGAAAACAGCGGGCAAAAAAAAATTAGCGCCATCCGCTCAACGGCTCCGTCGTCAGCATGGTTTACGGAACCGTTATTAGTCGAAATTCCTCTCTATACAGAAGCGTTTAAACATCTCCCTGGCATCCTGACCGGAATTGGGATTATCGGCACCTTTTCGGGGCTGATGATTGGTTTGCACCATTTTGACCCCAGCACGCCAGAGCAGGTCAGCGCCAGTGTCGCTAACCTTTTACGCGACGTTCTGTATGCGTTTTTAGGTTCGGCATTTGCTATTACGTTCTCTATTCTGGTCACCATGTTTGAAAAATGGCGACTGGCGCAATGTTATAAAAATCTTGAACTCCTTACCGCCAGCATTGACCAGCTTTTTGAAGGCGGCGTCGGTGAAGATTACCTTTCGCAACTTCTTTCCAGTACTAAAGAAAACACCACCCATGCGAGGCAACTTAAGGATGGTCTGGTCACTGACCTGCGTGAAATGCTGCAAAACCTGGTAGATAGCCAGATGCGGGAAAATCAAAAGCTGGCAGAGACATTATCAACGACATATCGCGAGTCAGGCCAACAGTTTGCTGAACAGGTCAGTGGCGCTATTGAAACCAGTCTGAAAAATCCGCTGGATAAAATTGCTGGTGTGGTGCAAACCGCTTCCGGCGATCAGAGCCATCGTGTGCAGTCGATGCTGGAGAACGTCCTGACTGCCTTTATGAGCAAAATGGATAACACCTTTGGTCAGCAGTTCACCACCATGCAGGAGATGATGGGGCGTTCTGTGGAAGCCATTCAGTCGATGCAAAGCGGTTTTTCTACGTTGTTGCAGGATATGCGTCAGGCCGGGGATGACTCACGTCAGGGCAGCGCGCAACTGATCTCTCAACTGTTAAGCGAAATGAAAAGCGGTCAGCAGGAGATGCAGGCAGGGATGAATGAGATGCTGCGTAGTTTGCAGGAGTCCGTTGCCCGTATTGGCGCAGAAGGTGAGGGGGCGGGCGAACGGATGGCACAACAACTGGAAAAAATCTTTGCCGACAGTGAAGCGCGTGAAAAAGCGATGGCGGAACAGATGCGCGCTTTTATTGAGGCTATCCAGTCCAGTGTTCAGCAAGGGCAAAATGAAACCATGGAAAAAATGGCGGCTTCTGTGGATACGCTTGGCAGTCATATGGCAACGCTTTTCGCACAACTGGAAAATGGCCAGCAGCAACTTAATCAGCAGCAAAATCAGGCGCAAAATCTGCTGATAGGCAATATGAGCAAAGGGGTGGAAGCGCTGACGCAAAACCTGGCGGGCGTATTCAGCCAACTGGAGTCCGGGCAAAAACAGATGAGCCAGACTCAGGAACAAGGGCAACGCGTGCTGCATGAAGAGACTCAGCAGCTCCTGGCACGTAGCGAAGCGCGTGAGCAGGCGGCGGCCGAGCAACAACAACAGTTTATGACGTCGTTACAGCAAACCATGCATTCCAGCCAGGATGCCCTGCGAGAGAAAATGACCAGCGGTATTGATCAATTGGGTAGCCAACTTGGCAGCCTGTTTGGACAACTGGAAGAAGGTCAGAAGTCGCTCAGTCAGCAACAGCAATCAGCGCAGAGTGCGTTGCAACAGGAAGCGCAGCGAATCATTGGTCAGCTTGAAAGTCAGGTTGAGTCGCTGATGCAGATGCTACGTGAACAGCAATCAGCCTCTGGCGAGTTGCTGCAACGGATGGCGCAAAACACCACGCGCCATCTGGAAGAGATACAAACAGGAGCCGACAAAATGCGCGTGGCCGCCGACCGCTTTGAAGCCGCGGGCGATCGCGTTGCCGAGGCTAATCAATTGACCGCCGAGGTGCTGAATAGCACGCAACAGGCAGGGCGCACGCTTTCCGGTGCCAGCGCGGAGTTGGGGGCATTGATTGCTGATTATCGTAATACCCGTGAAGTCGTGGTGAATGCCATAACCGCACTCGAAACGCTGATTAACCGTAGCCATGATGAACAATCATCCCGCAGCCGTTTTGTTGACGATCTGAAGGCGTATTCCGAACGCCTGCAACAATATAACCGCGAGGCTCAGGAGTTCCTGCATAACATTGCCGAGGTGATGGGAACCAGTTTTGAATCCTTTACGACCGGGGTGGAAAACGGCCTGAATCGTTCACTACAGGAGATGGATACGCAACTGACTAAAGCGGCAGGAGCCTTAAGTTCTTCGGTTGAGATTATCGGTGAAAGCGTGGATACGCTGGAAACGGTACTCCGTCATCGTCGCGCGTAAGGAACAGGCTGATGTTTAACCGGGTATTTAATGGCAGGCAACGGCGCAGCGATGAAGCGGAAAAACCCTTCTGGATCTCCTATGCAGATCTGATGACTGCCATGATGGTGTTGTTTCTGGTGGTGATGGTGGCGTCGCTTAGCTCTGTTACGCAGCGAATTCAGCAGGCGGAAGCCGGGGAGAAATCGCGCGGGCATGATATCGCTCGCCTGTGTGAAAAACTTGAACTTCAGGCAAAAAATCTCAACAAGACGATTCAGGTTGACTGCCATGATAACCGTATCAGCTTTGGTGAAGCAGGGCGTTTTGAGCACAATCGCTTCGCGCTTAACGCCGAAGGATTACAGGCGCTACAGGATGTGGTGCCGTTAGTGCTGGAGGCGGCAAATAGCGATGAAGGCAAAAAATGGTTTAAGCAAATTGTTATAGAAGGTTTTACGGATACCGATGGTTCTTATCTCTATAACTTGCATCTTTCGTTGCAACGCTCGGAGTGGGTGATGTGCAGTTTGCTGGATAGCAGAAGCGCGCTACAGCAAAAAATAACCCCGGAACAGCAAGTCCAGATCCGCAAATTATTTCTGGCGGGTGGGGTTTCGTTCAACAATGCGAAAGAGAGCAAAGAGGCCAGCCGTCGCGTAGAACTGCGGATGCAATTCTTTGGCCTGAAAGACAAAAAGCACGATGAAAGCATGGATGTTGTTCCAGGCATTAGCCAGGAAACCTGTCAGCTAGGAATCATGCAATGACTTCCGCTATTGAAAAACTGAAAACCCGCTTACTTCCCTACAGAGAGCAGAACGCGCAGCCGACGGTAAGTCACGCTTTTAACTATCTTCAGCGCGTTATCGCGCAACTTGAGAGAAAGGTAGATGCTCGCGCGGTGAAGATGGTTCCCCCTCTGGAGAAACGCCGACAGGCCATTGCCCGACTGCGTGCGGGGGAGATGCCAAAGCCCTTCGAATGGAAGATGATTTTTTTTGGCCTCAATGATGTAGCAGAAGGCGATCTGTTTGAAATTGCATTGATGGATGATGCAACAAACTTTGCGAGAATTATCGCTGAAATTGAACAAAAAATTGCGCAGCGGCGGTTAACGCGGCGGGAATGGCTGGCGTTATGTACCAGCTACTTTGGTCATGCCAGCGATACGCCAGAAAAGAATCCGCAGTGGCTGCAGCTACGCACGCAGATTGCCCACGGTTTTCAACAACTTAAGGAGAGCGCGCCGCGTCAGATGTCCTGGATGTCGGTCATTGACACCTATAGCGATATTTTTACCGATAATGCAGGGTTTCTTCTCGGACAACAGCTCGGGCGAGGAGAAATAACGGATATTTCGGTGCTGGAGAAAGTTGCGCAAATTCCGCAAACCAGTTGGTTATGGCGCAAAATTGTTAACCACCTGATCAATGAGATTTTTCGCCAGAATGACGATGATTTTCAGCAGAAAATTAATTCGCTTATCGCGTTAAGCCGCCAGCTTACGCGGTTTAAAGATAATATTCTGGCAGCCACTTTGACCCGTTATTATCAGTCGGCTTTTAAACATCAAACACATTTCGAACTCAAGCAATTGGCCCTGGAATATTGGGGAAATCCGCAGTTAACCAGTCGTAATAAAAGCTGGCAGGTTCACGTTGAAAATCCCGTATTACTGATGGTGCAAGGGTGGTTCGCCAAAGACGACCTGAAACTGTTCTTTGAGTTGCTGAAAGGCAATCGGGATGTTGACCATGCGCGCCTGTTCTACTGGCTACGTTTTGCCAATCAGATGAGCTATACGCGCATTGTGCTGGGCGAAGAGGCGCTGCGATCCAAAGATGCCGATTATGTTGAGTTCAGGGCGAAAAACGCAGGGCGATTAAGCCGCCTGCAAGGCTCTGGTTCACGCGATAACAATGCCATGATTATGCGCATTGGCGATTATCTGTTTGTCGAATTTTCGAAAGTGGGGGCGATGTATGCCTACCATATGGGGAATGCGCCCTTTAATCCGGAAACCGGCATTCTTGATATTGATTATGATCTGAAAGATAAGCGGAATAACCGGCGCAAAGTCCGGTTGCGTTTACCGCATTTGTCGCCGGTATTTCGCTACTCACTCAACCGAATTGAAGGTTGGATGAGCCGATATGACGAAGAACTTCGTAAGTTGGGTATTGATTACGTTGCGGAAGATGTAAATCAGCCCTCTGTCACTTTGGATGCCTCCCGCTTCAATGCGTCAAAGACCGTGAGTCGGCCAGAGCCTGCATCGTTGCCTGAACATGAAGTCAGTGATGCAAAGTCAGACCGGGAAGAGCAAATCAACATCATCGCCTCAGCGTTAAAAGCCAAAAAAGAGCTACCTGGCCGGGAACAGCAAATCCGGGAGGTTATTCGTTCGGTCGATTGTAAAGTGATGGATAAACGAGGGCTGGGGGGCGCAATCCACATTCAGTTCAATGAGCCTGACCATGAAGCGGCGCAAAAATTACTCAGCCTCGGGTTTAAACCGGTGCTGGGTAAATTTACTTACTGGAGCAAATAGTGTTCAAAAAATTGTTGGGTAAATTTATTAAAGAGAATACCTTACTACCCGCTTCATTTGTGCCGCTGTATGCAATGAAAGAGGAGGGCTTTGCTTTCCCCTTTAGTCTTGCTGATAGTGAAGATAACTGGCCTGTCGCCTCATGTCTGGAACAGCTTCATGAGGAAGATTATGTTTCACACTGGTCTGATTGCTGGTTTCTTAGCTGGGATGATTTTTATCGCATCCGGAAAAATGATGACTATGCCAGCAGCCTGGCGATTTTCGCTTTTCCTCCACAGCGCAATCTGACGGCTCATCTTGCTGCAACGGGAAGTATTAGCGATGATACTTTTCGCGTTTTCATTGATAAATGGACGCAGCCCGACGACTATCGCCCCGTCGGAATAACTTGCACGGGAGCCAGCTTTTCCTCTGCGGAAGGCACCTTTGTGTTAAGCGAAGAGAACTGGCAGCTTCTGGACGCACTACAGCAACTCAGATTGCAGCAGCGACAGACGCCGGGCGAAACGGTCAACCAAACCAGTTGGGCTAAAATACGGCGGCAGGCCAAAAAAGCAGGGGCAAAACTGGATGACTATCTCGCAAAAACGATCGTTATCAGGCCAGAATCGTTACAGTTAAAACTGCGAAAATCGCTGGTGGTAGATACTCCGGTACTGGAAATTGAACCGGTTTTTGATGAGCAGCCTGCAAACTGGTTACAGAGTTTTGACCGTACGCAACAGGTGCAGGATCGTTACCGTGTTTTAGGGGATGATGGTGTCTTAAATCATGTCATTCTTTCTCCTGAAGTCAAAGACGTCCTGACCTCCGTGCACGCTATTACCGGGCGTCGCGTGGCGGGGGATGATGCGCTCTCATTTGTTCGCAATCCCTACACCTGGATTGGTGAAGAGGCGAGCCAGGTGCTCGATCCTGACGTTTACGAGCAGAATTTACAGGACGCCGGGATCTACTTTTATGATTTTCGTCTGGAGCCGCAGATCGATGAAAACAGGCAAATTGCATCTGTAACGCTTTTTCTCAGCCCCAGAACTGAACAATCCGTGCCGGATGAAACCTATATCTTTAAACGCCCAGGTGAACTGGCGGCGTTGCTCTCTGAACTGGAACAAAAGTTAGCGGCACAACTGCCCGCCGGAGTCTGGCAGGGTTACGATCTGGAGCTTTCCAGATTCAGCCAGGAAGAACTGCAAGGTTATCAGGCGTTGCTTGAAAACTGGCAGCAACAGGCGGCGGGAATGAATTTTACCCACGTTCTCGATCTCAACAAATACAGTGACCGGGTTATCGGGATCGGTGAATTTGAAAAAATCAGTTCGCCTTATCTGGTCAAAAGTGAAAGTGAAAAATGGCTTCCGGAGAACCTTGCGCAAGAGATGTGCGAGGTCATGTTCTCTGGCTGGGATCTCGATAATCATCAACATTTTCAGGAACTGGAAGAGCGGCTGGAAGAGGCAAAAGCCACGGATGCGCCGGAAGTTGTCATGCCCTGGAACGACAACCTTTTGCCTCGCGAAGAAGCAGAAATTTTCCACGATAAATGGAAAAAGAAAATCGGTGGCGAAACAAATGATGGCGTAAGCAGTGAACCGGTTAGTCGTGCCGTTCTGCTGATAGAACAAAATATTGAGCAGGCGCTGTATGTTAAACAACGGCGGGATTCCTTGCTCGGCGCACATCAGGCAGAAGTCGAACTGCCGATGATCCTCAAAACGTCCATTCAGCTACGTGAACATCAGCGTAAAGGGGTGGCGTGGCTCCAACAGTTGTATCTAAAGTCGCCAACCGAGACGGTGGGATGTTTACTGGCGGACGATATGGGGTTGGGTAAAACCTTACAGATTTTAACCTTTCTCATCTGGCATCGAGAACGTTTCCCGGATGCGCCCCCCTCGCTGATTGTTGCTCCGGTATCGTTACTCGATAACTGGGAACGTGAGGTCGGGAATTTCTTCCTGCGCGAGCAGGTGTCGATTTTAAAACTCTATGGTAATGAGCTTAAGGCGAAGAAGTGCGCGAAAGAGAGCATTCCTCAGGCACTTAAAAGCAAGGGCATTAAGAACTTACTGCAAAATGACTGGGTGGGTGACGCGCATATTGTTCTTACTACCTACGAGACGTTGCGCGATCAGGAATTTTCCCTGGCTCGTCAGCCCTGGTCCATAATGGTGTGCGACGAAGCGCAGAAAATCAAAAATCCGGCGGCATTAATAACCCAATCGGCAAAAGCCATTCAGGCGCAATTTAAAGTCGCATGTACCGGAACACCAGTCGAAAACACCCTTGTCGATCTGTGGTGTTTATTTGACTTCGTTCAGCCGGGATTGTTGGGGGCTTTAAATAATTTTGGTAAAGATTATCTGCGCCCCATTGAGCAACAGAATGATAATGCTGTCCTCGAATCGCTACGCAAATTAATAGAACCGCAGACACTGCGCCGCACCAAAGAAGAAGTAGCGAAAGATCTGCCGGATAAGATTGAAGATCAGTACTGTAAACAGTTGAATATGCTGCCATTGCAACGGGATCTCTATACCCACTCGGTTGTAAGCTGGCAAAACCAACAGGAGATCAGTGAAGGGCTGGATCAACGAGGCTCAGGTATGCTGGGGTTGCTGCATCGGCTGAAACTGATTTGCGCATGGCCTTATTCCGTAAGTGCAGATTTGCGCTTACGTAACGATGCTCCGAAAGTAAAATGGCTGCTGGAGACGTTAAACACCATTCGCCAGTCATCTGATGACAAAGTGATTATTTTTACGGAACTGCGCGATATTCAACGAGAGCTGCAACATCTGATTGCGCAGCATTTTGGCTTTAAGCCTTTTATTATTAATGGTGATACCAGCACCAAATCTGGCAGTGACCAAAATCGTCAGAGCCTGATCGATGCATTTCAATCAACGCCAGGTTTTAACGTTATTATTTTATCCACCATCGCCGTTGGGTTTGGCGTCAATGTCCAAAAAGCGAATCATGTCATCCACTTTACCCGCTGTTGGAATCCGGCGAAGGAAGATCAGGCGACTGACAGAGCCTACCGCATTGGGCAGCAGAAAGATGTTTACGTCTATTATCCGACAGTGCGTGATAGCCAGTTAATGACTTTTGAAGAAACGCTGGATGAATTACTGAACCGACGCAGAGCGTTGGCCAGAGATATGCTCAAAGGGGCAAGCGATCTGACCGCCGCAGATTTTGAAGCGGTGCTGGCGGGCGCTCCCCCGGCATAGGGAACGCAATGGTTGATGACAAGACCTAAAAGAGCGCGAAGTTGCCCCCTTCTATAACCCTGAATATGCCGGGGCAGGGCAAGTCAACCGACAGGGATTCGGTGTTGCTTGGTTTATGAATAATAAATATATTTTGTGAATGTATGAGTTGACATTTATATGAAAAAAATCATAATTCCATCAAGTTTGCATGGGGCGCTTTCTGTATCTTATGCATCGCACCAAAGCCTGACAGCGAATAATACTGTAAGGCTCATATCAAAAACCGCCATTAGCTCATCAGGAAGAGCAGACGACAACCAGGATTGTTGTATGGTACGGGGTTCGAGGCCTCGATGGCGGTCCAACTTCTCAATTAAGTTGATGACCTGGATATACCATTATCAGCTCATCGCTGTGTTACCCCTTCATAAATCAGCCGTAGCGCGAAGACACCGATAATCGCACCAATAATCCGACTGGCGACATGCTGCATACGCCCGTATGCGCGACGCACGGTCGGTAAAGAAAACGCCTGGCTAAGAAATACACGCCAGATAACAGACGCGAGTACAATTCCTGCCCAGGCCATTAAACGCGCCCAGGTCGGCGTTTCTGCATTTAACGTCACTGAGAAGATACTGATAAAAAATAAAACTGTTTGTGGATTAGAGAGATCGGTAATTAATCCACGGCGGAAAAATACATACCACGGGGCACTAAGGGGCTGTTGTAGCGCGCTCATCTGTGGTGTTGATTGTCGGCGCATACTGTTCAGGCAAACCATAAGAGATAAGTGCCGCCGACGATTTTAATGAGTGAGAAAATCTCTTCACACTGGGTAATGAGCGTTGCCATTCCAAACAACCCCAGCCCGGAATAGATGGCATCGCCCAACGCGACACCAAGCCCGGTGAGTACGCCCGCGCGACGGCCTGAAGCCAGACTGGTTTGAACCACGACAAAGAGATTTGCCCCGGGATTAAAAAAGGTGATAACGAACAGTCCAACGGTCAGGTAAACGGCGTGCAAAGGAACCATAGTGATTTCACTCATAAATAAGCTGAATTAACTTCATCATATTTATAGTAAAAATGACTGAATGCGAGCGCGATCACAAAGAACGCGGATCTAAAAAGAGTGCCACCTGTACGCGACAGGTGGCAAAGTGGCATTAAAAGAGATATTTCATGCCCAGCATTCCCTGGGTATCGCTGTAACCGTTGTCACCCAACTGCTGGGCGACGTTGCCCCACAGTTGCAGACGCGGATTAAGCTGACCTTCCACCCCGACTTTTAACTCACCGATGTTACGCGCACCGATGATTTCATCGCTGATGCCATCCATCTTCACACTGTAATTGCGGGAGTTATAAATCCAGTTGGCTTCCACAAAAGGCTGGAAGGAACGCTCTTTATGCTCATCAAGAGCATTATGGCCTTGCAGATACGCTTTCACCCCCAGACGCGTTTGTAGGTTGCCTTCGGTGCTGTCCTCAACCAGAGTGCCATTGTCTTCAGTATGATTGTCTGCCTTCACATCCATCCACGTCAGTTGCATTTTTGGCTGCAACCAGTAGCTGGTACGCGCATCGGCGCTTTCACCAAGACGGAAGGTATAACCCGCTTCAATGGCAGCGGTGATGCCGTCAGAGTGATATTTCTCACCCGGCAGGTACTCGCCGGAGACGGTGTTATCAAACCAGTTATAGAGCAACCAGCTATCAACATAAGTCCCGGTTTTGTCCGCTTCGTTAGCGTACCAGGTGCCATACACCCCCACACTGTAGCCGTCGATTTGCCCACGTGAGCTGTACCCGGTCAGGTTGGAATGGGTGTGACTCTTGCTGTTGGCATAGCCAGCCATTAAGCCGAGATGCCAGCGATCAAGGTCATTAGTGCTCCATTGTGCGAGGTCACCGCCCAGTTGCAGAACATAACGGTTGCTCTGGGTGCTCAATTCATCCGAACGATCTTTAAAGCGATTATGTCCGCCAATGTTACGCATCCACAGACTGGTCACTTTCTGCTCGCCGGTCAGCAGGTCGGTGTATTGTGTTTCCCCCAGACGGTCATGCAGTCGGGTATTAAACAGCGTATTTGCCGCCTGAATATTGGCCAGATAGCTGCCAATTTCCGGGCGATACAGATGTTTTCGTTCTGGTTGTGGAACAGATGGCTCCGGTGTCACAGGCGGTTCTGGTGTTACAGGGGGTTCTGGTGTTACAGGTGGCTCAGGATCTGGTTCCGGGATGACGGGCAGTTCCGGTGGGGTATACGGTCCTGCGGGAATTTCACTGGTTAAAAACCAGTTCTGGTTGTCGCTTTTTACCACGTTGTAGTTATAGGGACCGGCAACAATACGACCTTCTTTACTGAAAACGCCCTCTGACAGGCCGTCAACCTCCACAATTTTTATCCCTTCCAGAGTATCCGCGCCCAGACCGCCCGCATTGTTGACCATGACGCGGGTACTACCGGAAGTATCACCTTTTACGATGAGTTTATCCGTTACGGAATTATCATCGCCTAATACCGTATGCATGACTAACAAACCATCATTGGCAGTATAGTTACCGTTAATGGTCAGTGTGGTCGGCGTGAACTCGTGGCCATTTTCATACGCAGACAACGTTGCTGTTCCAGCCAGTGCCAGCGTTTTTAACGTTTGTGAATAACCATTTAAATCGAGATCTCCACCGCTGTCGACAATATAATCGGAGTTGGGGCTGAAGGTATCTACTTTACCAGCGCGTAGGCTGCCTTTGGTTATATAGGTATCACCAGTATAGATATTCGAGCCGGATAATGTGGTTGTTCCGGAACCTACCTGGTTAACCTGGCCTTTACCGTCTATGTATGAGGTCAGAACAAAATCAGCGTTGGTGTGATTAAAGTTTAATATTGAAGTGGTTGACGCATTTGTCCCCCCTAAATAAATTCGGGGTGTATTAATTGAACCAGCAGGCTGCGCAGCCTCACCTTGCGCACCTCCAATATTTAACATTCCTGTTCCGTTAGAGGAGACACCAACCCAGATATATGAATTCGCATTGATTACACCATCGTTGCTGACAGTGAGAATTCCAGTGGTATCAGAAACGGAAGATGTATTATATCCGCCAAGAAGTATATATGGGGCATTTACTGTTGAATTTTTGTCGGCAACCAGAACTTCTCCATAGCTACTCTGGTTAGCTGACAGAGAAGAATGGGCGTCAACATACCCAATATTCATTTGAGTCAGGGAAGTGAGTGTTCCGCCATTAGTAACAGATACTTTCCCTGTTCCCTGATCGCCAATAATAGCAATTTTAGAGGTGACTGATGAGCTTTCCCCATCAATAACCAACGTCCCCCTGGCATCACCATAAAACTCACCAACTCTTATTGATTGCAGGCCACTTATCTTACTACCTTCTAACACGTATAACGTACCGGAGCCTTCGTTAGTACCTAAAAAAATATTGGAGGAAGGTGTGTCGAACTGCCAGTTGGTATGGTTTGTTAAAGTGATGGAGCCTTCAGCATTATTACCAATGCTGGCTGCTGAAGTGGTAAGTGAAAGATTATCAATGAGTAATGAACCATTAGAGTCTTCACCTACTTTCAATGAGTTTTATCTCTTCATTATTATTAATGACAACATTACTATCTGAATTTACAGGTGGGGTGATAGCCAAGGATACTGGCGTAAATAATATGGTATAAATGGCTATCGCCCGTGTTGATAAGCTTTTTTTTGCTGATTTCATATCACTTACTTTTATCCTTAAAAATTAAATGGCGAAATGCTTTTTTATTGCACATCTTTTCTTCCTGAAACCTTGTAAGGCGTAAGCATGCAATTCTCTAAATAAGAATATCTGTAACAGAGGCTGCAATAAAAATATTAAAGTGTTAGTTATTCATTGCATTGATAGCTTTTTGTGGTTTGTTATCGATGTCAATATGTTAACATGGTATTTTTGAAAAAAATAATAATAAATCGTCTTAAGAACTATAAAAGTGCAATAAGTAAATCTTATATAAATCAATTAAATAGATGGTTAAGGTTTTTTTATTAAGAAAAATGATGTGGACTTCATGATTTTTACATTGAGTTTCTGGCAGGGTGAAAATTTGAGATTATTATAAAAATAATTCAAATGATACCAGCGACAATTGCAGGAAGAGTTATTAACTGGCAGAAGAAGTGGGATTCACATTAAGAATAATACAAATATATTCTCTTTTGCTATAGATTTTTCTTAATCGCTGAACTACTTATTAATCAACCCTGATGATGACTGTTAGCTTCAGGGTATTAGCCTAATCACACATCATGGAGTTCACCGATGAAAACTGGAACTAAGCTCTTAGTTGGTGCGTTAGCTTTTGTTGTCACAAACGTCTATGCAGCGGAATTGATGACCAAAGCGGAATTTGAAAAGGTTGAATCGCAATATGAAAAAATAGGTGATATTTCAACCAGTAATGAAATGTCGACCGCAGATGCGAAAGAAGATTTGATCAAAAAAGCGGATGAAAAAGGGGCTGATGTGTTAGTGCTGACCTCCGGTCAGACTGACAATAAGATCCACGGCACGGCAAATATTTATAAGAAGAAGTAATTCTTAAGTCCATGTAAACATGCCTAATGCGCACGTTTATCAGTAAATGCAACATATTGATATTCATAGTTTTGCAGGCCGGATGAGGCGTTCACGCCGCGTCCGGCAATTTAATTTTTTAATCGCCGCCAGAACGTCGTGCGGCTGATGCCTAAATAATTCGCTGCTGCTGTTTTATCGCCGTTAAATTTCTCCAGCGCCTGCCGTGGTGTCAGCACGGTGGCGGCGATAACGTTAACCGATTCTTTGGCCAGTTCTGGCAATAATCGCTGCAGAAATTGCAGCGTTAAATCTGGCATCGGTTCCACGCTTAAAAATAGCGCCAGTCGTTCCATCATATTGCGTAGTTCGCGAATATTCCCCGGCCACTTATAGTGCAATAACACCGCCTGGCAGGTATTTAACCCCTCGCGTAACGCAGCAGAATACGGGGCGGCAAGTGCTGCCAGTGACACTTTCAAAAAGCTTTCCGCCAGCGGCAGAATATCCGCAACCCGCTCGCGTAGTGGGGGTAACTGCAGGCGCAAAATACTCAGCCGATAAAACAGATCACGGCGAAACCGCCCTTGCTGCATATCCTCTTGCAGATTGCAGTGGGTGGCGCTGATAACTCGCACATTCACCGGAATCGGTTGATGCCCGCCGACGCGGGTGACCTCTTTTTCTTCCAGTACCCGCAGCAGGCGAGTCTGCAACGGCAGCGGCATTTCGCCTATCTCATCCAGAAACAGCGTGCCGCCGTGGGCAATTTCGAACAGCCCGGCGCGGCCTCCGCGTCGCGAGCCGGTAAATGCCCCTTCCTCATAGCCAAACAACTCCGCTTCCAGCAGTGATTCAGCAATCGCCCCGCAGTTAACGGCAACAAACGGATGCGATTTTTTCCCCTGTCGCGCATCGTGGCGGGCAACGTATTCCCGATGAATTGCCTGTGCTGCCAGCTCTTTGCCGGTTCCTGTTTCTCCCTCAATCAGCACCGCAGCATTTGAGCGGGCATACAGCAAAATGGTTTGCCGCACCTGTTCCATCTGTGGCGATTGACCGAGCATATCGCCCAGAACGTAGCGAGTACGCAGCGCGTTGCGGGTCGCATCGTGGGCGTTATGGCGTAGCGTCATGCGCGTCATATCCAGCGCATCGCTGAATGCCTGGCGCACGGTGGCGGCAGAATAGATAAAAACGCCGGTCATCCCGGCTTCTTCTGCCAGATCGGTAATTAGCCCAGCACCAACTACCGCTTCGGCGCCGTTGGCTTTCAGTTCGTTGATCTGCCCACGTGCGTCTTCTTCGGTGATGTAGCAGCGTTGGTCGAGGCGCAAATGAAACGTTTTTTGAAAAGCCACCAGCGCCGGGATAGTTTCCTGATAGGTGACGACGCTGATAGACGAGGTGAGTTTTCCTGCTTTTGCCAGTGCCTGTAATACATCAAAGCCGCTGGGTTTAATCAGAATCACCGGCACCGACAGGCGGCTTTTCAGGTACGCGCCGTTAGAGCCTGCGGCGATGATGGCGTCGCAGCGTTCGCTTGCCAGTTTCTTACGGATGTAGGCCACCGCTTTCTCAAAGCCAAGCTGGATAGGGGTAATGTTCGCCAGGTGATCAAACTCGAGGCTGATATCGCGAAACAGCTCGAACAAGCGCGTCACCGATACTGTCCAGATAACCGGTTTATCGTCGTTAAGTCGAGGTGGATGTGCCATTGCGCGCCATAAATCAAGAAACCGAATATTGGGTTTAGACTTGTTTCATCATTGTTGCAATGAAACGCAGTGAAACATTGTCTGAAACGTTAACTGAAACGCATATTTGCGGATTAATTAAGCGTGATTTTAATAACTCATTGAAATTTAATGCTTAGTTTGATTTGAGTAATTGTGGCACAGCCCTTGCTTTGTGTTTATCAACGAAATAACAAGTTGATAACAAAGGATGGGCTATGTCTCTACACTCTCCAGGTAAAGCGTTTCGCGCCGCACTCACCAAAGAAACCCCGTTGCAAATTGTCGGCACCATTAACGCTAACCATGCGTTGCTGGCACAGCGTGCCGGATATCAGGCAATTTATCTCTCCGGCGGCGGTGTGGCGGCCGGTTCGCTGGGGTTGCCCGATCTCGGTATTTCTACCCTTGATGATGTACTGACCGATATTCGCCGTATTACCGACGTTTGCTCGCTGCCGTTGCTGGTCGATGCTGATATTGGTTTTGGCTCTTCGGCCTTTAACGTCGCTCGTACCGTTAAATCGATGATTAAGGCCGGTGCGGCGGGGCTGCATATTGAAGATCAGGTTGGTGCGAAACGCTGCGGTCATCGCCCGAACAAAGCGATCGTCTCGAAAGAAGAGATGGTGGATCGGATCCGCGCGGCAGTGGATGCGAAAACCGATCCTGATTTTGTGATCATGGCGCGCACCGATGCGCTGGCGGTTGAAGGACTGGATGCAGCGATTGAGCGTGCGCAGGCTTACGTTGAAGCCGGTGCCGAGATGTTGTTCCCGGAGGCGATTACCGAACTCGCCATGTACCGCCAGTTTGCCGATGCGGTGCAGGTGCCGATCCTTGCCAACATTACCGAATTTGGCGCTACGCCGCTGTTTACCACCGATGAATTACGCAGCGCTCATGTCGCAATGGCGCTGTACCCTCTGTCAGCGTTCCGCGCCATGAACCGCGCTGCCGAACATGTCTACAACGTCCTGCGTCAGGAAGGCACGCAGAAAAGCGTCATCGACACCATGCAAACCCGCAACGAGCTGTACGAAAGCATCAACTACTACCAGTACGAAGAGAAGCTCGACGATCTGTTTGCCCGTAGTCAGGCGAAATAAAACAAACGCCCGTTGGTTGTATCCGACAACCAATGCCTGATGCGCCGCTGACGCGACTTATCAGGCCTACGGGGCGTGCTGAACTGGACGCATGGCGTCGCATCCGACAACCGATGCCTGATGCGCCGCTGACGCGATTTATCAGGCCTACGGGATGCACTGAACTGTAGGTCGGATAAGACACATGGCGTCGCATCCGACAACAATCCTGACCCTACAAATGATAACAATGACGAGGACAACATGAGCGACACAACGATCCTGCAAAGCAGTACCCATGTCATTAAACCGAAAAAATCTGTGGCACTTTCCGGCGTTCCGGCGGGCAATACGGCGCTCTGCACGGTGGGTAAAAGCGGCAATGACCTGCACTACCGTGGTTACGATATTCTCGACCTCGCAGAACATTGCGAATTTGAAGAAGTGGCGCATCTGCTGATCCACGGCAAGCTGCCGACCCGTGACGAACTCGCCGCCTACAAAACGAAACTGAAAGCCCTGCGTGGTTTACCGGCTAACGTGCGTACCGTGCTGGAGGCCTTACCTGCGGCGTCGCACCCGATGGATGTCATGCGCACAGGCGTTTCTGCGCTCGGCTGTACGCTGCCGGAAAAAGAGGGGCACACCGTCTCAGGCGCGCGGGATATTGCTGACAAATTATTGGCGTCGCTGAGTTCGATTCTTCTCTATTGGTATCACTACAGCCACAACGGCGAACGCATCCAGCCGGAAACCGATGACGACTCCATCGGCGGCCACTTCCTGCATCTGCTGCATGGCGAAAAGCCGTCGCAAAGTTGGGAAAAGGCGATGCAAATTTCGCTGGTGCTGTACGCCGAGCACGAGTTTAACGCCTCCACCTTCACCAGCCGGGTTATTGCGGGCACCGGTTCTGACATGTATTCAGCCATTATCGGCGCAATCGGCGCACTGCGTGGGCCGAAACACGGCGGGGCGAATGAAGTTTCGCTGGAGATCCAACAACGCTACGAAACGCCGGATGAAGCCGAAGCGGATATTCGTAAACGCGTGGAAAACAAAGAAGTGGTCATTGGTTTCGGGCACCCGGTTTATACCATTGCCGATCCGCGCCATCAGGTGATCAAACGTGTGGCGAAGCAGCTCTCGCAGGAAGGCGGTTCACTGAAGATGTACAACATCGCCGATCGTCTGGAAACGGTGATGTGGGAGACGAAAAAGATGTTCCCCAATCTCGACTGGTTCTCTGCCGTTTCCTACAACATGATGGGCGTCCCCACTGAGATGTTCACTCCGCTGTTTGTCATCGCTCGCATTACCGGCTGGGCGGCGCACATTATTGAACAACGTCAGGACAACAAAATTATCCGTCCTTCCGCGAATTACGTTGGACCGGAAGACTGTCAGTTTGTTGCGCTGGATAAGCGCCAGTAAACCTCTACGAATAACAATAAGGAAACGTACCCAATGTCAGCTCAAATCAACAACATCCGCCCGGAATTCGACCGTGAAATCGTTGATATCGTCGATTACGTCATGAATTACGAAATCAGTTCCAGAGTGGCCTACGACACCGCCCATTACTGCCTGCTCGATACCCTCGGCTGTGGTCTGGAAGCGCTGGAATATCCAGCCTGTAAAAAACTGCTGGGGCCAATTGTCCCCGGCACCGTCGTACCTAACGGCGTGCGTGTCCCCGGAACTCAGTTCCAGCTCGACCCTGTCCAGGCTGCGTTTAACATCGGTGCGATGATCCGCTGGCTCGATTTCAACGATACCTGGCTGGCAGCGGAGTGGGGCCATCCTTCCGACAACCTCGGCGGTATTCTCGCCACGGCGGACTGGTTATCCCGCAACGCGGTCGCCAGCGGCAAAGCGCCATTGACCATGAAGCACGTGCTGACCGCAATGATCAAAGCCCACGA
This sequence comes from Escherichia marmotae, assembly GCF_002900365.1. Lineage (NCBI taxonomy): Bacteria > Pseudomonadati > Pseudomonadota > Gammaproteobacteria > Enterobacterales > Enterobacteriaceae > Escherichia > Escherichia marmotae. The sequence goes on along the minus strand of NZ_CP025979.1, from coordinate 2,109,815 downwards.
AATTCAGGGCTGCATCGCGCTGGAAAACTCCTTTAATCGCGTCGGCCTCGACCACGTTTTGTTAGTGAAAGTGGCTTCCACCGCCGTGGTGGCCGAAATGCTCGGCCTGACCCGCGAGGAAATTCTCAACGCTGTTTCGCTGGCGTGGGTGGACGGTCAGTCGCTGCGTACCTATCGTCATGCGCCGAACACCGGCACGCGTAAATCCTGGGCGGCGGGCGATGCCACATCCCGCGCGGTACGTTTGGCGCTGATGGCGAAAACCGGCGAAATGGGTTATCCGTCAGCCCTGACTGCGCCGGTGTGGGGCTTCTACGACGTCTCCTTCAAAGGTGAGTCGTTCCGCTTCCAGCGTCCGTACGGTTCCTACGTTATGGAAAATGTGCTGTTCAAAATCTCCTTCCCGGCGGAGTTCCACTCCCAGACGGCAGTTGAAGCGGCGATGACGCTCTATGAACAGATGCAGGCTGCAGGTAAAACAGCGGCGGATATCGAAAAAGTGACCATCCGCACCCACGAAGCCTGTATTCGCATCATCGACAAAAAAGGGCCGCTCAATAACCCGGCTGACCGCGACCACTGCATTCAGTACATGGTGGCGATCCCGCTGCTGTTTGGGTGCTTAACGGCGGCAGATTACGAAGACAAGGTTGCGCAAGATAAACGCATCGACGCCCTGCGCGAGAAGATCACTTGCTTTGAAGATCCGGCGTTTACTGCCGACTACCACGACCCGGAAAAACGCGCTATTGCCAACGCCATTACCCTTGAGTTCACCGATGGTACGCGCTTTGAAGAAGTGGTGGTGGAGTACCCAATTGGTCATGCCCGCCGCCGTCAGGATGGCATTCCGAAGCTGGTCGATAAATTCAAAATCAACCTTGCGCGCCAGTTTCCGACTCGCCAGCAGCAGCACATTCTGGCGGTTTCTCTCGACAGAACTCGCCTCGAGCAGATGCCGGTCAATGAGTATCTCGACCTGTACGTGATTTAAGCAAACGGCGGTAAGGCGTAAGTTCAACAGGAGAGCATTATGTCTTTTAGCGAATTTTATCAGCGTTCGATTAACGAACCGGAGCAGTTCTGGGCCGAGCAGGCCCTGCGTATCGACTGGCAGACGCCCTTTACGCAAACGCTCGATCACAGCAATCCGCCGTTTGCCCGTTGGTTTTGTGAAGGCCGAACCAATTTGTGCCACAACGCCGTCGACCGCTGGCTGGAGAAACAGCCAGAGGCGCTGGCGCTGATTGCCGTCTCTTCGGAAACAGAAGAAGAGCGCACGTTTACCTTTCGCCAGTTATATGACGAAGTGAACGCGGTGGCGTCAATGTTGCGCTCATTGGGCGTGCAGCGCGGCGATCGGGTGCTGGTGTATATGCCGATGATTGCCGAAGCGCACATTACCCTGCTGGCCTGCGCGCGGATTGGTGCTATTCACTCGGTGGTATTTGGTGGATTTGCTTCGCACAGCGTGGCGGCGCGAATCGACGACGCCAAACCGGTGCTGATTGTCTCGGCAGATGCCGGGGCGCGTGGCGGCAAAATCATTCCCTATAAAAAATTGCTCGATGATGCGATAAAGCAGGCGCAGCACCAACCGCGCCACGTTTTGCTGGTGGATCGCGGGCTGGCGAAAATGGCGCGCGTCAGCGGGCGGGATGTTGATTTCGCTTCGTTGCGTCATCAGCACATCGGCGCGCGGGTGCCGGTCGCCTGGCTGGAATCTAACGAAACTTCCTGCATTCTCTACACCTCCGGCACGACCGGAAAACCTAAAGGCGTGCAGCGTGACGTCGGCGGTTATGCGGTGGCGCTGGCAACCTCAATGGAAACCATTTTTGGTGGCAAAGCGGGCGGTGTGTTCTTTTGCGCGTCGGATATCGGCTGGGTGGTGGGGCATTCTTATATTGTCTACGCACCGCTGCTGGCGGGGATGGCGACCATTGTTTACGAAGGGTTGCCGACCTGGCCGGACTGTGGCGTGTGGTGGAAAATTGTCGAGAAATATCAGGTGAGCCGAATGTTCTCAGCGCCGACCGCTATTCGCGTGCTGAAAAAATTTCCTACTGCTGAAATTCGTAAACACGATCTCTCGTCGCTGGAAGTGCTCTATCTGGCAGGAGAACCGCTGGATGAACCGACCGCCAGTTGGGTGAGCAATACGCTGGATGTGCCGGTCATCGACAACTACTGGCAGACCGAATCCGGCTGGCCGATTATGGCGATTGCTCGTGGTCTGGACGACAGGCCGACGCGTCTGGGAAGCCCCGGCGTGCCGATGTATGGCTACAATGTGCAGTTGCTCAACGAAGCTACTGGCGAACCGTGCGGCGTGAATGAGAAAGGGATGCTGGTGGTGGAAGGGCCGCTGCCGCCGGGCTGTATTCAGACTATCTGGGGTGACGACGACCGCTTTGTGAAGACATACTGGTCGCTGTTTTCCCGTCCGGTATATGCCACCTTTGACTGGGGTATCCGCGATGCTGACGGCTATCACTTTATTCTCGGGCGCACTGATGATGTGATTAACGTTGCCGGGCATCGGCTGGGCACGCGCGAGATTGAAGAGAGTATCTCCAGTCATCCTGGCGTTGCCGAAGTGGCGGTGGTAGGGGTGAAAGATGCGTTGAAAGGGCAGGTGGCGGTGGCGTTTGTTATTCCGAAAGAGAGCGACAGTCTGGAAGACCGCGAGGTGGCACACTCCGAAGAAAAGGCAATTATGGCGCTGGTGGACAGCCAGATTGGCAACTTTGGCCGCCCGGCGCACGTTTGGTTTGTCTCGCAGTTGCCGAAAACGCGATCCGGAAAAATGTTGCGCCGCACGATCCAGGCTATTTGCGAAGGACGTGATCCGGGGGATCTGACGACCATTGATGATCCCGCGTCGTTGGATCAGATCCGCCAGGCGATGGAAGAGTAAGGTATTGTCGGACGCGTCGCGCGCCGCATCCGACAACTGTGCTGTGATGCCTGATGCGACGCTGGCGCGTCTTATCAGGCCTGCAGGTCTGAACCGTAGGTCGGATAAGGTGCTCGCGCCGCATCCGACAACCGTGCTTTGATGCCTGATGCGATGCTGGCGCGTCTTATCAAGTCTACCCACTGTTTTTCCAGAGATAATTTTTTATCCACTTTTTCGCACTCATCCATATAAAAAATATATTCCACCACGGAAACGATTGCTTTTTATTTTCAGATGAATAGAATGCGGCGGATTTTTTGGGTTTCAAACAGCAAACGGAGGAATTTCGTGTCGCAAGATAACAACTTTAGCCAGGGGCCAGTCCCGCAGTCGGCGCGGAAAGGGGTATTGGCATTGACGTTCGTCATGCTGGGATTAACCTTCTTTTCCGCCAGTATGTGGACCGGCGGCACTCTCGGAACCGGTCTTAGCTATCATGATTTCTTCCTCGCAGTCCTCATCGGTAATCTTCTCCTCGGTATTTACACTTCATTTCTTGGCTACATTGGCGCAAAAACTGGCCTGACGACCCATCTTCTTGCTCGCTTCTCTTTTGGTGTTAAAGGTTCATGGCTACCTTCACTGCTGCTGGGCGGCACCCAGGTTGGTTGGTTGGTTTGGTGTTGGCGTGGCGATGTTTGCCATTCCGGTGGGCAAGGCGACGGGATTGGATATTAATCTGCTCATCGCCGTCTCTGGTTTACTGATGACCGCCACCGTGTTCTTTGGCATTTCGGCGCTGACAGTTCTTTCTGTAATTGCGGTTCCGGCGATCGCCTGTCTTGGCGGTTATTCCGTGTGGCTGGCCGTTAACGGCATGGGCGGTCTGGAGGCATTAAAAGCGGTCGTTCCCGCACAACCGCTAGATTTCAATGTCGCGCTGGCGCTGGTTGTCGGTTCATTTATCAGTGCAGGTACGCTCACTGCCGACTTTGTCCGTTTTGGTCGCAATGCCAAACTGGCGGTGCTGGTGGCGATGGTGGCCTTTTTCCTCGGCAACTCGTTGATGTTTATTTTCGGTGCGGCAGGTGCTGCGGCATTGGGCATGGCAGATATCTCTGATGTGATGATTGCTCAGGGCCTGCTGCTGCCTGCGATTGTGGTGCTGGGGTTGAATATCTGGACCACCAACGATAACGCGCTCTATGCGTCGGGTTTAGGTTTCGCCAACATTACCGGTATGTCGAGCAAAACCCTTTCGGTCATCAACGGTATTATCGGTACGGTCTGCGCATTATGGCTGTACAACAATTTTGTCGGCTGGCTGACCTTTCTTTCGGCAGCTATCCCTCCCGTTGGCGGCGTAATCATCGCGGACTATCTGATGAACCGTCGCCGCTATGAGCACTTTGCGACCACGCGTATGATGAGTGTCAATTGGGTGGCGATTCTGGCTGTCGCGCTGGGGATTGCCGCAGGCCACTGGTTACCGGGGATTGTTCCGGTCAACGCTGTATTAGGTGGCGCGCTGAGCTATCTGATCCTTAACCCGATTTTGAATCGCAGAACGACAGCAGCAATGACGCATGTGGAGGCTAACAGTGTCGAATAACGCTTTACAGACAATTATTAACGCCCGGTTACCCGGCAAAGAGGGGCTGTGGCAGATTCATCTGCAGGACGGAAAAATCAGCGCCATTGATGCGCAATCCGGCGTCATGCCCGTGACTGAAAACAGTCTGGATGCTGAGAAAGGTTTAGTTTTACCGCCGTTTGTGGAACCGCATATTCACCTGGACACCACGCAAACTGCCGGGCAACCGAACTGGAATCAGTCCGGCACGCTGTTTGAAGGCATTGAACGCTGGGCCGAGCGCAAAGCGTTATTAACCCATGACGACGTTAAGCAACGCGCCTGGCAAACGCTGAAATGGCAGATTGCCAACGGCATTCAACATGTGCGTACCCATGTAGATGTCTCCGACGCAACCCTGACTGCACTGAAAGCGATGCTGGAAGTGAAGCAGGAAGTCGCGCCGTGGATTGACCTGCAAATCGTCGCCTTCCCGCAGGAAGGGATTTTGTCGTATCCCAACGGTGAAGAGTTGCTGGAAGAGGCGCTACGCCTGGGAGCTGACGTAGTGGGGGCGATTCCGCATTTTGAATTTACCCGCGAATACGGCGTGGAGTCGCTGCATAAAACCTTCGCGCTGGCGCAAAAATACGACCGCCTGATCGATGTTCACTGCGATGAGATAGACGATGAGCAGTCGCGTTTTGTCGAAACTGTTGCCGCGCTGGCGCACCGTGAAGGAATGGGCGCGCGCGTCACCGCCAGCCACACCACCGCAATGCACTCTTATAACGGGGCGTATACTTCGCGTTTGTTCCGCTTGCTGAAAATGTCCGGCATTAACTTTGTTGCCAATCCGCTGGTCAATATTCATCTGCAAGGACGTTTTGATACTTATCCAAAACGTCGCGGCATTACGCGCGTCAAAGAGATGCTGGAGTCCGGCATTAACGTCTGCTTTGGTCACGATGATGTCTTCGAACCGTGGTATCCGCTGGGAACGGCGAATATGCTGCAAGTGCTGCATATGGGGCTGCATGTTTGCCAGTTGATGGGCTACGGGCAGATTAACGATGGTCTGAATTTAATCACCCATCATAGTGCCAGAACGCTCAATTTACAGGATTATGGTGTTTCCGCTGGAAACAGCGCCAACCTGATTATCCTGCCTGCAGAAAATGGGTTTGACGCGCTGCGTCGTCAGGTTCCGGTACGTTATTCGGTACGTGGCGGTAAGGTGATTGCCAGTACACAACCGGCACAAACCACTGTATATCTGGATCAGCCGGAAGCCATTGACTACAAACGGTAATCGTCTGGGGTGAACAGCCACTGACTTGTGTCAGTGGCTACCATGATTTATTACTCTGCTACCTTCTTTTGTTCCTGTGTTTATTTAACCTTAAGATTCAACTTTATAATCTTTGTAATAATACTGTTTATCACGCTCGTTTATTTCGCGAATAACCCGACAGGGAACGCCTGCAGCAACGACATTTGGCGGAATGTCTTTTGTTACGACACTGCCCGCGCCAATAACAGAGTTTTCTCCGACGGTGACGCCTGGATTAATGACCACATGACTCCCAATCCAGACATTATTGCCAATCGTTATCGGAAAAGAGTACATCTCTCCGTTTTTTCTCAATTCATGGTGTACAGGGTGCCCGGTAACGGAAAGGGTAACGTTGGGGGCAATCAGTACGTTATCACCGATAGTGACTGTGTGGTCATCGACGATGGTTAAATTGAAATTTGCGTAAAAATTGCGGCCTATATGGATGTTGGAACCATAAGAGAAATAAACAGGTGGTTCTATCCAGGCATTTTCTCCTACCGTGGCAAACATTTCTTTAATCAGGCTTTCCCTTTTTTCAACTTCCGATGGATGTGAGTGATTAAACTCATACATCAACGCTTTCCCACGAAGTCTTTTTTCAGGTAAACCTTCGCACATATCGGTAAATAACTTTCCTGCTTTTACTCTTTCGGTCATTGGCATGTTCATTACGATTATTCCGCTCTGGTATGTTGGTCGGATAAGGCGCTCGCGCCGCATCCGACATTGATTGCTTAAGCGACTTCGTTCACCTGCCGACGCAGCAAGGAAAGCGGGCCTGGGCCGCTAAGCGTGAATACGGAAATTAAGGTAAAGCCCAGCGCCACCAGACCCAGCACCAGATAAGCGCCCTGGAAACCGATGCTTTCATACATATTGCCCGCCAGAACAGACATGAAAATCATCGCCAGTTGTTTAAAGAAGCAGAAACAGACCAGATAAATTGTTGCCGAAAAACGCACTTCAAACTGGCTGGTAATATATTTAAAGCAGCCCACCAGCAGGAACGGTACTTCAAACATATGCAGCGTTTTTAGAATAACCACTTCCAGCGCCGAGGTGGCGAACGATGAGCCAATAATACGCACAGACATAATGGTGCCAGCCAGCAGCAGGGCATTTTTCCCACCGATGCGATTAATAATCAGTGGTGCAAAGAACATAATCGAAGCGTTAAGTAATTCACCCATTGTTGTGACATAGCCAAATACTCGCGTACCCTGTTCACCAGTGGTGAAAAACGAAGTAAAGAAATTAGCAAACTGTTGGTCAAAAACATCGTAGGTGCAGGAAACACCAATAACATACAGCGATAAAAACCACAGTTTCGGTTGTTTGAACAACTCCAGCGCCAGTTTAAGACTAAATGCGGAATGATTTGCACCTACGGCATTGGCAACCGTGGCGGAAGAAGGTGCATCTGTTTTGGCGAAAAAAAGCAGAACGGCGAGGATGAGCGCACAGCCGGAACCCAGCCAGAAGACAAAGTGGTTATTGATGGTGAACATGATGCCGACAATTGAGGCACACAGCGCCCAGCCAACGCAACCAAACATCCGCGCGCGACCAAATTCGAAATTACTGCGACGGCTGACCTTCTCGATAAATGCTTCTACTGCCGGTGCACCCGCGTTAAAACAGAAGCCAAGATAAATGCCGCCAACAATCGAACCTAATATAATATTGTATTGTAACAGTGGGCCAAAGATAAAAATAAAGAACGGCGCAAACATCATTAACATGACGGTAATAATCCATAGCAGATATTTGCGCAGCCCGAGTTTGTCAGAAAGCAGACCAAACAACGGTTGAAATAACAGGGAGAACAGAGAAATAGCAGCAAAAATAATGCCAGTATCACTTTTGCTGATATGGTTGATGTCATGTAGCCAAATCGGGAAAAACGTGAAATAGGCCCCCATGATAAAAAAGCAAAAGAAAAAGAATAAGCCGAACATCCAAAAGTTTGTGTTTTTTAGATAGAACATAATGGATTTCCTTACGCTAAATACGGGCAGACATTGCCTGTCCGGTTATTATTATTTTTGACACCAGATCAACTGGTAATGGTAGTGACCGGCGCTCAACTGGAATTCCGTCGAAACTGACGGACTCCAGGAGTCGTCGCCGCCAATCCCCATATGGAAACCGTCGATATTCAGCCAGCTCCCTTCCTCCGCGTGCAGCAGATGGCGATGGCTGGTGTCCATCAGTTGTTGTTGGCTGTAACGGCTGATATTGAACTGGAAGTCGCCGCGCCACTGGTGTGGGCCATAATTCAATTCGCGTGTTCCGCAGCGTAGACCGTTTTCGCTCGGGAAGACGTATGGGGTATACATCTCTGACAACGGCATATCCCAGCGGTCAAAACAGGCCGCAGTAAGGCGGTCGGGATAGTTTTCTTGCGGCCCTAATCCGAGCCAGTTAACCCGCTCTGCGACTTGTGCCAGTTGGCAGGTCAGACCCACCCGCGCCGGATGCGGCGTATCACCTGCTACTTCAACATCCACGCTGATGGCCATCTCACCGTGTCCATCAATACGGTAGGTTTTCCGGCTGGAAAATAAGGTTTTCCCCTGATACTGCCACGCGTGGGCTGTCGTAATCAGTACCGCGTCGGTAATCCGATCTGCCGTACACTGCAACAGCACTGCTTCTGCCTGGTAATGGCCTGCCGCTTTCCAGCGCTCTACCCATGCGTTCGGGTCAATACGAGTCGCTTCGCTTACGCCAATGTCATTATCCAGCGGCGCTCGGGTGAACTGATCGCGCAGCGGGGTCAGCAGTTGTTTTTCATCGCCAATCCACATTTGTGAAAGAAGACCTGACTGGCGGTTGAATTGCCAACGTTTATTACCCAGCCCGATGCAAAAATCCGTTTCGCTGGTGGTCAGTTGCGGGGCGGAGTGGGGCGCAGACGAGAGCGTTACGCGGAGGTTTTCTGCGAGTCGCCATTGCTGCCAGGCGCTGATGTGTCCGGCTTCTGACCACGCGGTCGCGTTTGGTTGCACCACCTGTACCGTGAGCCAAAGTTGCCCGGCACTCTCCGGCTGGGGCAGTTCAGGCAATTCAATCAACTGTTTTCCTTGTGGGGCGACAGCCAGAGGCACTTCACCACTCGTTAGCGGCTTGCCATCCAGCGCCAGCGACCAGTGCAGGATTTCGTTATCGCTATGACGGAACAGGTATTCGCTGGTGACTTCGATTGTTCGCCCGGATAAGCGGAACTGGAAAAACTGCTGTTGGTGTTTTGCTTCCGTCAGCGCCGGATGCGGCGTGCGGTCGGCAAAGACCAGACCGTTCATGCAAAACTGGCGATCGTTCGGTGTATCGCCAAAATCACCGCCATAAGCCGACCACGGGTTGCCGTTTTCATCATATTTAATCAGTGACTGATCGACCCAGTCCCAGACGAAGCCGCCTTGTAAACGCGGATACTGACGAAATGCCTGCCAGTATTTGGCAAAGCCGCCGAGGCTGTTACCCATCGCGTGGGCGTATTCGCAAAGGATCAGCGGGCGCAACTCACCAGGCAGTGAAAGCCATTTTTTGATTGACCATTTCGGTGCTGCCGGGAAGGGCTGATCTTCATCCACACGGGTATACATCGGGCAAATAATATCGGTAGCCGTAGTGTCTGCTCCGCCACCTTCATACTGCACCGGACGGGAGGGATCGACGGATTTTATCCAGCGATAGAGCGCGTCGTGATTAGCGCCGTGACCGGATTCATTACCCAGCGACCAGATAATCACGCACGGGTGATTGCGATCGCGCTGTACCATCCGCGTTACGCGCTCGCTCATCGCCGGTAACCAGCGCGGATCATCCGTCAGGCGATTCATCGGCACCATGCCGTGGGTTTCGATATTAGCTTCATCCACCACATACAAGCCGTAGCGGTCGCACAGCGTGTACCACAGCGGATGGTTCGGATAATGCGAACAGCGCACGGCGTTAAAGTTGTTCTGCTTCATTAGCAGGATATCCTGCACCATCGTCTGCTCATCCATGACCTGACCGCGCAGAGGGTGATGCTCGTGGCGGTTAACGCCGCGAATCAGCAACGGTTTGCCATTCAGTAACAGCAGACCATTTTCAATGTGTACCTGACGGAAGCCAACATCACAGGCTTCCGCTTCAATCAGCGTACCGTCGGCGGTGTGCAGTTCAACAACTGCACGGTAAAGGTTCGGGAGTTCTGCGCTCCACAGCGCCGGATTTTCGACGCTCAGACGTAGCGTGACGCGATCGGTATAACTGCCGCGCTCATCGATAATTTCGCTGCCGAAAGGTGCGGTGCTACTGGCGACCAGGTTTTCACCTTGCCACAAAGAAACTGTTACCCGCAGAAAGTCGCGCAACTCGCCACCCATGCGCACTTCAGCCTCCAGCACGGCGCGGCTGAAATCGTCATTAAAATGGGTAGCAACATGGAAATCGCTGATTTGCGTGGTCGGTTTGTGCAGCAACGAGACGTCGCGGAAAATGCCGCTCATTCGCCACATATCCTGATCTTCAAGATAACTGCCGTCACTCCAGCGCAGCACCATCACCGCGAGGCGGTTTTCTCCGGCGTGCAAAAAGGCGCTCAGGTCAAATTCAGACGGCAGGCGGCTATCCTGGCCGTAGCCAACCCAGCGTCCGTTACACCACAGGTGAAACGCCGAGTTAACACCATCAAAGATAATCCGCGTCTGGCCATCCTGGAGCCAGCTTTCATCAACATTAAATGTGAGCGAGTAACAACCCGTTGGGTTTTCTGCGGGAACAAACGGCGGATTCACCGTAATGGGGTAGGTCACGTTGGTATAAATGGGGGCGTCGTAACCGAGCATCTGCCAGTTTGACGGCACCGGAATATTATCGGCTTTTGGGAGATCGCGTTCGAGCCAGCTTTCCGGCACCGCTTCCGGTGCCGGAAACCAGGTAAATAACCATTCAGACTGCGCAATTGACGGGAAGGGTGATTATCACGGGCTTCTTTGCTATTGCGCCAACTGGAAAAAGGGGGATGTGCTGCAAGGCGATTGAGTTGGGTAACGCCTGGGTTTTCCCAATCACGACGCTGTAATACGACGGCCAGTGAATCCGTAATCATGGTCATAGCTGTATCCTGTGTGAAATTGTTATTCGCTCACAATTTCACACAACATACGAGCCAGATGCACAGAGTGTAAAGCCTGGGGTGCCTAATGAGTGAGCTGACTCACATTAATTGAGTTGCGCTCACTGTCCGGTTTCTAGTCGGGAAATTTGTCGCGCCAGTTGCATTAAAGAATCGGCCAATTCGCGGGGAGAGGCTGCTTGCGCGTTCGGAGGTTGCGTGGTTTTTCGTTTAACCAGTGACACGGGTAATAGCTGATTTCCCTTCACCGCCTGGCCCTGGGAGAATTGCAGCAAGCGATCCACGCTGGTTTGTCCCAGCAGGCGAAAATCCTGTTTGATGGTGGTGAGCGGTGGGATATAACACGAGCTATCTTCGGTATCGTCGTATCCCACAACCGAGATATCCGCACCGACGCGCAGCCCGGACTCGGTAATGGCGCGCATTGCGCCCAGCGCCATCTGATCGTTAGCAACCAGCATTGCGGTGGGGATGATGCCCTCATTCAGCATCTGCATGGTTTGCTGAAAACCCGATATTGCGCTCCAGTCACCTTCAAGCTCTGCTATTGGCTTAAGTTGATTGTGGCCGAGATATTTATGCCAGCCTGCCAGGCGCAGACGCGCCGAGACAGAACTTAATGGACCGGCTAACAGCGCGATTTGCTGGTGACCCAACTCGACCAGATGCTCCACGCCCAGCCGCGTACCGTCGTCATAGGAAAAAATAATACTGTTGACGGGTGACCTGTCAGAGGCGTCAAGAAACAAAACGGGCACGTTACCACAGGCGGCTTCCACAGCAATGGCATCTTGCTCATCCAGCGGGTAGTTGATGACAAGACCGCTGACGCGTTGCGCGAGAAGATTGTGTACCGCCGCTTTACAGGCTTCGACGCCGCTTCCTTCCACCATCGAGACTACGACGCTAGCTCCCAGTTGATCGGCGCGGGATTTTATTGCCGCGACAATTTGTGACGGTGCGTGCAGAGCCAGACTGGACGTGGCAACGCCAATCAGCAACGACTGTTTGCCTGCCAGTTGCTGTGCCACACGGTTGGGAATGTAATTCAGCGCTGCCATTGCCGCTTCCACTTTTTCCCGTGTTTTCGCAGAAACGTGGTTGGCCTGATTCACCACGCGGGAAACGGTCTGATAAGACACACCGGCATACTCAGCGACATCGTATAGCGTTACTGGTTTCACATTCACCACCCTGAAATGACTCTCTTCCGGGCGCTATCATGCCATACCACGAAAGGTTTTGCGCCATTCGGCGGGGCTGACGCCGAAGTGAGATTTAAAATGCTGACGCCACGTCACAGGTGAGAGGAAGCCCACCTCAGCCGCTACCCGCTCAACGGGCAACTGACTGGAACCCAACAGTTCCTGGCTACGGCGTAAGCGTTCAGTGATGAGCCATTCAGCGATACTCGAACCGGTCGCTTTCATAAAATGGCGGGTTAGTGTGCGGCGACTCATCATTACTCGCTGCGCCAGCGAGTCGAGATCATGCTGTTGTGCAATGTTTTGCCGCAGGTAATCCAGCAGGAGGTTGATGCGTTCATCATGGGTATTTTTCGGCACCGGTTGCTCAATAAACTGCGCCTGACCGCCGGTGCGATATGGCGGTACGACCATCCGTCGGGCAATGTGGTTAGCATAGTCGCTGCCAAAATGTTGCCGAACAATATACAAACAGCAATCCAGCGCCGCGGCAGTACCGGCAGAGGTAATAATGCCGTCATCGTCTACATACAACGCGTTAATATCCAGATGTGTTTCTGGAAAACGTGCCTGAAATTCACGTTCGAACTCCCAGTGCGTGGCTGCACGCTTATTCTTCAGTAAACCTGCATAGCCGAGCACAAACGTGCCCAGACAAAGCCCGACAATCTGTGCCCCGTTATCCTGTGCGGTCGTTAAGGCTTCCAGCAGTTTTTGTGGCGGTTTTTGTGTAATTGTTCCCCAGTAAGGAATTATCACAATATCCGCTTGTATGACTGCGGTATAGTCATGGGGGGCGGTTACGGAAAACCCATCGGCAGAGTCCACGTTTCCCGGCTTTTCAGCGCAGATAATCACGTGAAAGCGTTTTTTTCCGCCATTTTTTCGCTAAACACGATAAACGGTACGGAAAGGTGAAAAGGACTAAAACCGGCAACGGCGATAATGGCAACAGTCAGCGGGCGCATAACACTCTTTATCTCCGAATTAGAATGTCAACGTTTCACCATCTTCTGGTACGTTCACAAATTCGATAATTTGATTATCTCTGGCGTATTCCTTGAGCGCATCACGCGTCAGCAAACAGTGGTTTATGGCCTCCATATGTGTCGCGACAATTTGCGCTTCTGGCAGGGTAAAATGTGTTTTGAGAATATCTTCTGCTCCCATAATTATCGCACCATGCCCCAGAACATGCGCAAATCCGGCATTCAACACAACCACTTCTGGTTGGAAAGTTAGCATTGTAGCCTCGACGTCGTCACGCCAGAGGGTATCGCCAGCCAGATAGAGCGTTTTCTCTGTCGGATGCCGGAAAACAACGCCGCAGGCTGCGCCTAAACGCTTCGCCATAGCCGGGTCGGCATAGGTGCGATCGGAGCCGTGCTGCCCTGTCGTTTTATGCAGAGTTATATCGCCAAATTTAGTCTCGTCGGTAAGTACGGTAAGATGCGTAAATCCTTGTTTATGCAGTGATTCAGCATCTTGCTCATTTTGCACATAAATCAGTTTATCTTTGGGGACAACGCGGGAGGCTGTTTCGTCCCAGTGATCTTCATGCAAATGGGTCACGATTAGGGCGTCAACGTTGAGTAACGTTGTTAAATCACACGGTAATTCTACCGTTGGATTGCGGATTTCTGCGCGTGCCGTTCCGGCAAAACCCGGATAACTTCCTTTTGGCGAGAGTAACGGGTCGATAAGAAATGTTTTGCCAGCGTATTGGATAATTTGGGTGGCATTACGAATTTGAGTAATTTTCATGATTTGCTCCACATCACAGTATTGATGTCATTAGCGTAGCGTGCAGCCCGTACTGTGCATGTGGGCAAATGGGCGAATAACGATGAGAATGGGCCAAATTACACATTGACGTCGCTAGCGTAAATGCACGCCGCTTCGCCGTCCGGCCACCAGAATAGCCTGCGATTCCACACCTTCTTCGATCTGTTTTGCCACCCGTTGCAGCGCCGGAAGATGCTTTTCCGCTGCCTGTTCGATGGTCATTGCGCTCGCCATATACACCAGATTCAGACAGCCAATCACCCGTTGTTCACTGCGTAGGGGCACGGCAATGGAGGCGATCTTCTCTTCCTGATCCCAGCAGCGGTAGTTCTGTCCGTAACCCTCTTCGCGCGCGCGTGCCAGAATGGCTTCCAGCTTTAACGGTTCTCGTGCCAGTTGATAGTCATCACCGGGGCGGGCGGTTAACATTTCGATTAACTCCTTGCGTTCTTGTTCCGGGCAAAAGGCCAGCCAGGTCAGTCCTGAGGCGGTTTTCAGCAGCGGTAAACGTCGCCCGACCATCGCCCGGTGAAAGGATAACCGGCTGAAACGGTGGGTGGTTTCGCGTACTACCATTGCGTCAACATCCAGCGTGGACACATCTGTCGGCCATACCACTTCGCGCAACAGATCGCCCAGTAGCGGGGCCGCCAGTGCAGAAATCCATTGTTCGTCACGAAATCCTTCGCTTAATTGCCGCACTTTGATGGTCAGACGAAAACTGTCATCGGAGGTACTGCGGCGGACATATCCCTCTTCCTGCAGCGTTTCCAGCAGTCGCCGCACAGTGGTGCGATGTAGGCCGCTGAGCTCCGCCAACAGCCCGACGCTGGCACCGCCATCGAGTTTATTTAACATATTTAATAACATTAGACCGCGGGTTAAGCCGCGCACGGTTTTGTATTCCGCCTGCTCATCTTTCTGCATATTAATTGACATTTATATAGTTAAAACAACGTTGTGCACTTGGTGCACACTCAGACATGTTTTGATTGTAGCCGAAAACCCCCTTCCTATACTGAGCGCACAATAAAAAATAATTTACATGTTTTTAACAAAATGAGTTGCGCTGTACTGTGCGCGCAACGGCATTTTGTCCGAGTCGTGAGGTACTGAAATGGCAATACAACACCCTGACATCCAGCCTGCTGTTAACCATTGCGTTCAGGTGGCGATCGCTGGTGCCGGTCCGGTCGGGTTGATGATGGCGAACTATCTCGGCCAGATGGGCATTGACGTGCTGGTGGTGGAGAAACTCGACAAACTGATCGATTATCCCCGTGCGATTGGTATTGATGACGAGGCGCTGCGCACCATGCAGTCGGTCGGCCTCGTTGATAATGTTTTACCGCATACTACGCCGTGGCACGCGATGCGTTTCCTCACCCCAAAAGGTCGCTGTTTTGCCGATATTCAGCCAATGACCGATGAATTTGGCTGGCCGCGCCGTAACGCCTTTATTCAGCCGCAGGTCGATGCAGTGATGCTGGAAGGGTTGTCGCGTTTTCCGAATGTGCGCTGCCTGTTTTCCCGCGAATTGGAGGCCTTCAACCAACAAGATGACGAAGTGACCTTGCATCTGAAAACGGCAGAAGGGCAGCGGGAAACCGTCAAAGCCCAGTGGCTGGTAGCCTGTGACGGTGGCGCAAGTTTTGTCCGCCGTACCCTGAATGTACCGTTTGAAGGTAAAACAGCACCAAATCAGTGGATTGTGGTGGATATCGCCAACGATCCGTTAAGTACGCCGCATATCTATTTGTGTTGCGATCCGGTGCGCCCGTATGTTTCTGCGGCTCTGCCTCATGCGGTACGTCGCTTTGAATTTATGGTGATGCCGGGAGAAACCGAAGAACAGCTCTGCGAGCCGCAAAATATGCGCGAGCTGTTAAGCAAAGTGCTGCCTAATCCGGACAACGTCGAATTGATTCGCCAGCGTGTTTACACCCACAACGCGCGGCTGGCGCAACGTTTTCGTATTGACCGCGTACTGCTGGCGGGCGATGCCGCGCACATCATGCCGGTATGGCAGGGGCAGGGCTATAACAGTGGTATGCGCGACGCCTTTAACCTCGCCTGGAAACTGGCGTTGGTTATCCAGGGGAAAGCTCGCGATGCGCTGCTCGATACCTATCAACAAGAACGTCGCGATCACGCCAAAGCGATGATTGACCTGTCGGTGACGGCGGGCAACGTACTGGCTCCGCCGAAACGCTGGCAGGGCAGCTTGCGTGACGGCGTTTCCTGGCTGCTGAATTACTTGCCGCCAGTAAAACGCTACTTCCTCGAAATGCGCTTCAAGCCGATGCCGCAATACTACGCCGGTGCGCTGGTACGTGAGGGCGAGGCGAAGCACTCTCCGGTCGGCAAGATGTTTATTCAGCCGAAAGTCACGCTGGAAAACGGTGACGTAACACTGCTCGATAATGCGATCGGCGCGAACTTCGCGGTGATTGGCTGGGGATGCAATCCGCTGTGGGGGATGAGCGATGAGCAAATCCAGCAGTGGCGCGCGCTGGGCACACGCTTCATTCAGGTGGTGCCAGAAGTGCAAATTCATATCGCGCAGGATAACCACGACGGAGTGCTGCGCCTGGGTGATATGCAAGGTCGCCTGCGTAGCTGGTTCGCACAACATAATGCTTCGCTGGTGGTGATGCGCCCGGATCGCTTTGTTGCCGCCATCGCCATTCCGCAAACTCTGGGTAATACGCTGAATAAACTGGCGTCGGTGATGACACTGAACCGCCCTGATGCCGACGTTTCTGTCGAAAAGGTAGCCTGATATGCACGCTTATCTTCACTGTCTTTCCCACTCGCCGCTGGTGGGGTATGTCGACCCGGCGCAAGAGGTACTCGATGAGGTCAATGGCGTGATTGCCAGTGCCCGCGAGCGCATTGCGGCTTTCTCCCCTGAACTGGTGGTGCTGTTTGCGCCAGATCATTACAACGGTTTTTTCTATGACGTGATGCCACCGTTCTGTTTAGGCGTCGGAGCGACGGCAATTGGTGATTTCGGCAGTGCGGCGGGAGAGCTACCCGTGCCTGTGGAGCTGGCGGAGGCTTGTGCGCATGCCGTAATGAAGAACGGGATCGATCTTGCCGTTTCTTACTGTATGCAGGTGGATCATGGGTTCGCCCAGCCGCTGGAGTTTTTGCTCGGTGGGCTGGATAAGGTGCCGGTCCTGCCTGTATTCATCAACGGCGTCGCCACGCCGCTGCCCGGTTTTCAGCGAACCCGAATGATGGGTGAAGCGATTGGTCGTTTCACCAGTAGTCTGAATAAACGCGTGCTGTTTCTTGGTTCCGGTGGGCTTTCCCATCAGCCGCCGGTGCCCGAACTGGCAAAAGCCGATGCCCATATGCGCGATCGTCTGTTGGGTAGTGGGAAAGATTTGCCCGCCAATGAGCGCGAAATGCGCCAGCAACGGGTGATTAACGCCGCTGAGAAGTTTGTTGAGGATCAGAGAACTCTGCATCCGCTTAACCCGATTTGGGATAACCAGTTCATGACTTTGCTGGAGCAGGGACGCATACAGGAACTGGATGCCGTCAGTAACGAAGAGCTTTCCGCCATTGCCGGAAAGTCGACACATGAAATCAAAACCTGGGTCGCTGCTTTTGCCGCTATTTCTGCGTTTGGCAACTGGCGTAGCGAAGGGCGTTATTACCGCCCAATCCCGGAGTGGATTGCCGGATTTGGCTCGTTAAGCGCCAGAACACAGAACTGAATATGCAGGAGAAGATGATGGGTTATCAGCCACAAACCGAAGCCGCCACCAGCCGTTTTCTGAATGTAGAAGAAGCGGGTAAAACGCTACGCATCCATTTTAATGACAGCGGACAAGGTGACGAAACCGTTGTCCTGCTGCACGGTTCCGGCCCGGGGGCTACTGGCTGGGCGAACTTCAGCCGCAATATCGATCCGCTGGTAGAGGCGGGCTATCGGGTGATCCTGCTGGATTGTCCTGGATGGGGTAAGAGTGATTCGATCGTTAACAGTGGTTCGCGATCGGATCTCAATGCGCGCATCCTGAAAAGCGTCGTGGATCAACTGGATATCGGCAAAATCCACCTGCTGGGCAACTCGATGGGTGGGCACAGTTCTGTTGCGTTTACTCTTAACTGGCCGGAGCGCGTCGGCAAACTGGTGCTGATGGGCGGCGGTACAGGTGGCATGAGTTTGTTTACGCCGATGCCAACTGAAGGCATTAAGCGACTGAATCAGCTTTATCGTCAGCCGACTATCGAAAACCTGAAGCTGATGATGGATATCTTCGTTTTCGATACCAGCGATTTGACCGACGCTCTGTTTGAAGCGCGCCTGAATAATATGCTGTCGCGCCGCGATCACCTGGATAACTTCGTTAAGAGCCTGGAAGCCAATCCGAAACAGTTCCCGGATTTTGGTCCACGTCTGGCGGAAATTAAAGCGCAAACCCTGATTGTCTGGGGGCGTAACGACCGTTTTGTGCCGATGGATGCGGGGCTGCGTTTGCTGTCCGGTATCGCCGGTTCTGAACTGCATATCTTCCGCGACTGTGGTCACTGGGCGCAGTGGGAACATGCCGACGCTTTCAATCAACTGGTGCTGAATTTCCTCGCACGTCCTTAAGGAACGGTCATGACGAAGCATACTCTTGAGCAACTGGCGGCGGATTTACGCCGCGCCGCAGAGCAGGGCGAAGCGATTGCGCCGCTGCGCGATTTGATTGGTATTGAAAACGCGAAAGCCGCCTACGCGATTCAGCGCATCAATGTGCAACATGATGTCGCGCAGGGGCGTCGCGTTGTGGGGCGTAAAGTGGGACTGACGCATCCGAAAGTGCAGCAACAACTGGGGGTTGATCAACCGGATTTCGGAACATTATTTGCCGACATGTGTTATGGCGATAACGAAACCATTCCTTTTTCCCGCGTCTTGCAACCCCGCATTGAAGCGGAGATCGCACTGGTGCTAAACCGCGATTTGCCCGCGACCGATACCACGTTTAACGAACTGTATAACGCCATTGAATGGGTGCTTCCGGCGCTGGAAGTGGTGGGCAGCCGTATTCGCGACTGGTCGATTCAGTTTGTCGATACCGTGGCAGATAACGCCTCCTGCGGGGTGTATGTCATCGGCGGTCCGGCGCAACGTCCGGCAGGGTTAGACCTGAAAAACTGCGCTATGGCGATGACGCGTAATAACGAAGAGGTTTCCAGCGGGCGCGGCAGCGAATGCCTGGGGCATCCACTTAATGCCGCCGTCTGGCTGGCACGCAAAATGGTCAGCCTGGGTGAACCGCTGCGCGCCGGAGATATCATTCTTACCGGGGCATTAGGTCCGATGGTGGCGGTAAATGCGGGCGATCGTTTTGAAGCCCATATCGAAGGCATAGGCTCAGTTGCTGCGACATTTTCAAATGCGGCCCCAAAAGGAAGTCTGTCATGAGTAAGCGTAAAGTCGCCATTATCGGTTCTGGCAACATTGGCACCGATCTGATGATTAAAATTTTGCGTCACGGTCAGCATCTGGAGATGGCGGTGATGGTCGGCATTGACCCTCAGTCCGACGGTTTGGCACGTGCCAGACGTATGGGCGTCGCCACCCCCCATGAAGGGGTGATCGGGCTGATGAACATGCCTGAATTTGCTGATATCGACATTGTCTTTGATGCTACCAGCGCGGGCGCGCATGTGAAAAACGATGCCGCTCTGCGCGAAGCGAAACCGGATATTCGCTTAATCGACCTGACGCCGGCTGCCATCGGCCCTTACTGTGTGCCGGTGGTTAACCTCGATGCAAACGTCGATCAACTGAACGTCAATATGGTCACCTGCGGCGGCCAGGCAACTATTCCGATGGTGGCGGCTGTTTCACGTGTGGCGCGTGTTCATTACGCCGAAATTATCGCTTCTATAGCCAGTAAATCTGCCGGACCCGGCACGCGTGCCAATATCGATGAATTTACGGAAACCACCTCGCGAGCCATTGAAGTCGTGGGCGGCGCGGCAAAAGGGAAGGCGATTATTGTGCTTAATCCGGCAGAGCCGCCGTTGATGATGCGCGACACGGTGTATGTATTGAGCGATGAAGCTTCACAAGATGATATCGAAGCCTCAATCAATGAAATGGCTGAGGCGGTGCAGGCTTACGTACCGGGTTATCGCCTGAAACAGCGCGTGCAGTTTGAAGTCATCCCGCAGGATACACCGGTTAATTTACCGGGCGTTGGTCAGTTCTCCGGTCTGAAAACGGCGGTCTGGCTGGAGGTCGAAGGCGCAGCGCATTATCTGCCTGCCTACGCAGGCAACCTCGACATTATGACTTCCAGTGCGCTGGCGACAGCAGAAAAAATGGCCCAGTCACTGGCGCGCAAGGCAGGAGAAGCGGCATGAACGGTAAAAAACTTTATATCTCGGACGTCACGTTGCGTGACGGTATGCACGCCATTCGTCATCAGTATTCGCCGGAAAATGTCCGCCAGATTGCCAAAGCACTGGATGATGCTCGCGTGGATTCGATTGAAGTGGCTCATGGTGATGGTTTGCAGGGTTCCAGTTTTAACTATGGTTTCGGTGCATATAGCGACCTTGAATGGATTGAAGCAGCGGCGGATGTGGTGAAGCACGCCAAAATCGCGACGTTGTTGCTGCCAGGAATTGGCACTATTCACGATCTGAAAAATGCCTGGCAGGCTGGCGCGCGGGTGGTGCGCGTGGCGACCCACTGCACCGAAGCTGATGTTTCCGCCCAGCATATTCAGTATGCCCGTGAGTTGGGAATGGATACCGTTGGCTTTCTGATGATGAGCCACATGACCACGCCGGAGAATCTCGCGAAGCAGGCAAAGCTGATGGAAGGCTACGGTGCGACCTGTATTTATGTGGTGGATTCTGGCGGTGCGATGAACATGAGCGATATCCGTGACCGTTTCCGCGCCCTGAAAGCGGTGCTGAAACCGGAAACGCAAACCGGCATGCATGCTCACCATAACCTGAGTCTTGGCGTGGCGAACTCTATCGCGGCGGTGGAAGAGGGCTGTGACCGCATCGACGCCAGCCTCGCGGGGATGGGCGCGGGTGCAGGTAACGCGCCGCTGGAAGTGTTTATTGCCGCCGCGGATAAACTGGGCTGGCAGCATGGGACCGATCTCTATGCGTTAATGGATGCCGCTGACGACCTGGTGCGTCCGTTGCAGGATCGTCCGGTACGTGTCGATCGCGAAACGCTGGCGTTGGGATACGCTGGCGTTTACTCCAGTTTCTTGCGTCACTGTGAAACGGCAGCGGCGCGTTACGGCTTAAGTGCGGTGGATATTCTCGTTGAGCTGGGCAAACGCCGGATGGTTGGCGGCCAGGAGGATATGATCGTCGACGTGGCGCTGGATCTGCGCAACAACAAATAATGATGACTGCCGACAACGTGCATTTTGTATGCCCATCCCAGGCATGATAAGACGCGTCAGCGTCGCATCAGGCATCTGTGCACGACTGCCGGATGCGGCGTGAACGCCTTATCCGGCCTACATTTCGCCCGGAGGCTGTCATTAAATGGTTCTGATTACGCGGTTGGCAATGCATCAGCCGCGATTCACCTGCACCCGCAACGAGGTTCATCTTATGTCGACTCGTACCCCTTTATCATCTTCATCCCGCCTGATGCTTACCATTGGGCTTTGTTTTTTGGTTGCCCTGATGGAAGGGCTGGATCTTCAGGCGGCTGGCATTGCGGCGGCAGGTATCGCCCAGGCCTTCGCACTCGATAAAATGCAAATGGGCTGGATCTTCAGCGCCGGAATACTCGGTTTGCTACCCGGCGCGTTGGTTGGCGGGATGCTGGCGGACCGTTACGGTCGTAAACGTATTTTGATTGGTGCAGTTGCGCTGTTTGGTCTGTTCTCGCTAGCGACCGCTATGGCATGGGATTTTCCCTCTCTGGTCTTTGCGCGGCTTTTGACCGGTATCGGGCTGGGGGCGGCGTTGCCGAATCTCATCGCCCTGACGTCTGAAGCGGCAGGGTCACGTTTTCGCGGGACGGCGGTGAGCCTGATGTATTGCGGTGTCCCCATTGGCGCGGCGCTGGCGGCTACGCTGGGTTTCGCTGGAGCAAATTTAGCCTGGCAGACGGTATTTTGGGTAGGCGGTGTGGTGCCGTTGATTCTGGTGCCGCTGTTAATGCGTTGGCTGCCGGAGTCGGCGGTTTTCGCTGGTGAAAAACAGGCCGCGTCGCCGCTGCGTGCGTTATTTGCGCCAGCCACGGCAACCGCGACACTACTGTTGTGGTTGTGTTATTTCTTCACGCTGCTGGTGGTCTACATGTTGATCAACTGGCTACCGCTGCTTTTGGTGGAGCAAGGATTCTTGCCGTCGCAGGCGGCAGGGGTGATGTTTGCACTGCAAATGGGGGCGGCAAGCGGGACGTTAATGTTGGGCGCATTGATGGATAAGCTGCGTCCAATGACCATGTCGCTACTGATTTATAGCGGCATGTTAGCTTCGCTGTTGGCGCTGGGAACGGTGTCGTCGTTTAGCGGTATGTTGCTGGCGGGGGTCGGCGCTGGGTTGTTTGCGACAGGTGGGCAAAGCGTTTTGTATGCGCTGGCACCGTTGTTTTATAGCACGCAGATCCGCGCAACCGGTGTGGGAACCGCCGTGGCGGTTGGGCGTCTTGGAGCAATGAGTGGTCCGTTGCTGGCCGGGAAAATGCTGGCCTTAGGTACCGGCACGGTCGGCGTAATGGTAGCTTCTGCACCGGGCATTCTTGTTGCTGGGTTAGCGGTGTTTATTTTGATGAGCCGGAAAACACGAATGCAGGCGTGCACTGATGCCTGACGCGCTTTATCAAGCAGGGGAGAAAGGGACTTCCCCCAATACACCCACGGCGTTTACAGGTATACTCGCTAAAAATTATTCATCGGGTTTGGAAACAAAGATGGCAAAACTTACCTTACAGGAGCAGTTGCTCAAAGCGGGATTAGTCACCAGCAAAAAAGCAGCGAAGGTTGAGAGAACGGCGAAAAAATCGCGTGTTCAGGCGCGTGAAGCGCGGGCGGCGGTAGAAGAAAATAAAAAGGCACAGCTTGAGCGCGATAAACAACTTAGCGAACAACAAAAACAAGCGGCGTTAGCGAAAGAATATAAAGCCCAGGTGAAGCAGCTCATTGAAATGAATCGTATCACCATTGCCAATGGCGATATCGGTTTTAACTTCACTGACGGTAATCTGATTAAGAAGATTTTTGTCGATAAGCTTACGCAAACGCAGTTGATTAATGGACGCCTGGCGATTGCCCGATTGCAGGTCGATAACAATAGCGAAAGTGAATATGCGATTATTCCGGCAAGCGTTGCCGATAAGATCGCCCAGCGCGATGCCAGCAGTATCGTATTACACAGCGCACTCAGCGCTGAAGAGCAGGATGAAGAAGATCCGTATGCCGATTTCAAAGTGCCTGATGATTTGATGTGGTGATAATACCAAAGGCTAAATTGCCTTATAAGGCATTCACGCCGCATCCGGCAATTGCACACAGATGCCTGATGCGACGCTTGCACATCAGGTCATCTTACGTTTGTCATCAGTCTCAAAAGAAAACGCGACTCCCCGCCCGAACCGGACGGGGTAAAACCAGCGGGAAATTAGTAACGAATTACGGTTCGAATGGATTTGCCTTCATGCATCAGATCAAAGGCGTTATTAATTTCATCTAGGCTCATGGTATGAGTGACAAACGGTTCCAGGTCGATATCACCTTTCATCGCATCTTCAACCATCCCCGGTAACTGAGAACGACCTTTTACGCCGCCAAACGCGGAACCCTTCCATACGCGACCGGTGACTAACTGGAATGGACGGGTTGAGATTTCCTGACCGGAACCCGCGACACCGATGATCACCGATTGACCCCAGCCGCGGTGAGCACTTTCCAGCGCCGCACGCATCACGTTGACGTTACCGATGCACTCAAAGGTATGGTCGATGCCCCATTTGTTGATATCCAGCAGGACATCTTTAATCGGTTTGTCGTGGTCGTTCGGGTTAATGCAGTCGGTGGCACCGAAGCGACGCGCCAGATCGAATTTCTTCGGGTTTGTATCGATAGCGATAATTCGTCCAGCTTGCGCCTGACGAGCGCCCTGAACAACCGCCAGACCAATTGCGCCAAGCCCAAACACGGCAACGGAATCCCCTGACTGGACTTTTGCGGTGTTGTGTACCGCGCCAATTCCGGTGGTTACGCCACAGCCCAGCAGACAGACGTGTTCATGGTTTGCTTCTGGATTAATTTTTGCCAGAGAAACTTCCGCAACTACGGTGTATTCACTGAATGTAGAGCACCCCATGTAGTGATAAAGTGGCTGCCCGTTGTAAGAAAAGCGCGTGGTGCCATCTGGCATCAGGCCTTTGCCCTGGGTTTCGCGAACGGCGACACAGAGGTTGGTTTTGCCGGAACGACAGAACTCACACTCGCCGCACTCTGCGGTGTAAAGCGGAATCACATGGTCGCCAGGTTTAACGCTGGTCACGCCCTCACCGACTTCAACCACGACGCCAGCCCCTTCGTGACCGAGAACCACCGGGAATACACCTTCTGGATCATCGCCAGAGAGGGTAAAAGCGTCGGTATGGCAGACGCCGGTATGGGTGACTTTAATCAGCACTTCACCTTTTTTCGGTGGTGCGACGTCAATTTCAACGATTTCCAGCGGTTTACCGGGCGCAAATGCAACGGCAGCACGTGATTTCATATCTCGTTCTTCCTCAATAAGGTAAATAGGTTCAGCTACTTAAGATAGGTGCGAACCAATTCAATAGTGTCGTCAACGGATTGGCTGACTTCGCGGCTGTAGCAGTCATTTCGGTCAAACGTTTCCCGGATATGGCTTTCAAGCACTTCTGCCATTAGCCCGTTAGCCGCGCCCCGAACGGCGGCGATCTGTTGGAGTATGGCACGGCATTCGGCATCACCCTCCAGCGACCGTTCCAGAGCATCAATCTGCCCCCGAATACGACGAACTCGAGTAAGAACCTTTTTCTTCTCTTCCGGAGTACTGGGCATTTCGCACCTCATCATCTGCACGCAATATACTATAGGGGGGTATGTTATGAGTCAATGCATACCCCCCTATAGTATATAACATTGGCGAATAAAATTTATCTGCTGAATATGAGAGATATCTGGAGAAGAATGAAGAGGAAAGTGTTTGTGCGCTAATCAAGTGAGATTGCCGCCCCGGGAAGTGGGCGGCGGAAGGAATCAGAATTTCCAGGTCAGATGGGCTGCGAGTTGCAGACCGTTATAATCATCGGTTGGTGTGTCGTACCACACTTTACCTGCCGTCAGACCCAGATTAAGTTGTTCTGTCAGCGGCTGGATACGTTGCAAGCTTACGCTCTTCATGCTGCCGTAGCGCGTCTCTGGCGTCCAGTCATAGGTGTAAGCGCCTGTTCCGCGGCTTAGCCAAAGCTGGGTATAGCCACCGCCGCGCGGATCATTCAGGCGCACGGAAATCATATTGCTGTAACTGCCACCTGCATCGCTGGAGTCATAATGAGTATAGCGATAGCTGGTGATCACCGGGCCAGTATAGAGCGATACGCCGCCTTGCCAGGCATCGACTTCAACATCATCATAATATTTAGTGTAGCGATAACCGGTCGTGAACAGCGTTTTTGGCAGCAGGGCCAGGTTAATATCCTGACGAAAATCCTGGCGAGCAAAGACCGGCGTATTATCTGCAAAGGCAATACCCGTTCGGGTTGTCAGCCAGTTATTCCATTTGTACCAGACAGCCCCCTGACCGCGTGTGGCATTGAAATGTTCAGTTTCATAATCACGACGTCCCTGGGAAAGATTAAAAAGCAGCGTTGCGTTTTCAACTTTCGCCACCAGTTCAGCATACGCCAAATTACGGTTACCGTGATCGCCAGAATAATCGGTAAAATCGTAGCCTGCGGTAATGGAAGTTAACCCGGCACAAGCGGGAAATGCACTAAAAATTGCCGCTGCTAATAACGTCCGTTTTATCATTTTAATCTCCTGTACGGATAAGTTCTTGCCGGAGTGAATAACTTCCGGTAGGTAAATTACGTTCTACAATCACACGCGGGCCAAGTTGTGTGTTCGGGGAAATAATTCGTCCTGGCAATATAATAACCTGCACGCCAAGACGTGAACGTTGTCCAATATAACACCCTAATTTATCGCATCCGGTAGCGATAATACCTTCTGGAGTGTGCACAGACACTGGCTGTTCATCCAGACGATGATTACTGGTACGCACTTGTGCGCCCAAATATGCCAGGCTTGCAATTACCGAGTCGGCAATAAAACATTGCGGTCCAATCATTGCTTCCGATTCAATAACTGCATTTTTTATTTCAGTAGCAAAACCAATTTTTACACCATTGCTGATTACTGTGCCTGGGCGAATAAATGCATAATTACCTATCAGACAGTTTGCGCCAATCACTACTGGTCCCTGAATAACTGCGCCGTGGCAAATACGTGTATTCGCGCCGATAATAACCTCACCAGCACTTTCATCAATAATCACATGGTCTGCAATCTGAATATTTTTCTCTTTAATATTAAGCTTCAGATAGCTTTTCAGTTCCGGTGACAGAAGGTTGGGAATAAGCGATTGGCGCTTCCACCAGTGCGGAATAACGTGTAGGTTTGTCGCGTTGAGGCTCGCGTCCAGTAAAAAAGGCAATAAGTCCATAAATAATCCAGATGGCATAAGCTAATAATACATACACAACGGAAAGTGGCGCTAAAGGCACCAACAACCAGCAACGATGAAACCAGGCGCTAAAAGCACCAATAACACAAACTACGCCGACCCAGATAAGCGGAAACATTGCCAATACCACGCCATGTGGCCCGGTGGTGATGAATTCATTAAACCAGGTAGCGAGATAAATTCCAACGCCATAAAGCACAACCAAAAGCATAGGAAATATACTGAAGATGCCGAAACGGCTAAATAAAAGCTTTTTATGCAGGCGCATACAGACGGCATAGCCCACAATCCAACGCCGCCAGCGTCGCCATTCATCAAGTGGATTATTGCACTCTTGTGGGTAAACGATGCAGCGATTCGCCTGACGAATGCGGTAACCATTGGCGACCAACGTCCAGGTGAGGTCAAGATCTTCAACTTTCGTTCGGTCCGAAAAACCGAATTTACGCAATACATCAGTACGGAACATCCCGCACGCACCGCTGATAATAAACGGTGCGCCGCCCAGGAGTTGCTGTAGCGTGCGTTTCATAATGATCATCGGCAACTTTACGGTCGCGCGGATGTGCGGCAACAGGCCTGCGCCTTTCAAGGCTGTCGAGGGAATGCCGCCTACGGCGTCAGCGCCGTGCTCAATTTCCGCCAGCATATACCCCATGCCATTTTTATCTGGAGGGACGTAAGTATCGGCATCGCTTAAAAAAACCTGGTCACATGTGGCGTAGTTGAGGCCGTTCATTAGAGCACCGCCTTTGCCGGTGTTTTTTTGTGTAACAGCAACAAACCTATCGCCCCATTTGCGTTTGACTTCCGCCATTACTGCTTCTGTGTTATCCGTAGAGCCGTCGTTAACGCAAATCACACGGCAAAAATAAGGGTTGCGCAGTAGATTTTCCAGCGACTGTGCCAGACAAGGGCCTTCGTTATAGGCAGGAATAATTGCGTCAATACAGCCTTTCTTTTGGCTGGGCTTACGCCTTAACGTACTCAAAAACCATAGCAATATTGCGACGGCCATAAATATAAAGATCCAGGTTTTCATTTTATCTGCTCAAAGAATCATTTTATGAATAACAAAGCCTTCACCCAGATCGCTATTGACCTGTTGTCCGCGAAATTGTGCAACAGCACGTAAACGTTCATGACGCATATAATCACGTTGCTCCTGGCTTTTATGTTTTTTTAATGCTGCAAGTTTGACGGTGAAATATTCTTCTTTCACGGATTCAAAAAACTGGGGCATAAATGAAAGCCAGGTGCTTGGGGTTTCATAGCCGAGAATTTGTGGAATAGTGCGGCAGGCAACCATTGACGCCTGATAAACTGCCAGATGATCCTGATGGCGGTCAGCATCATGCATGGTATATACCCGTATGATTTCTACATCAGAGGGAATTTGATTTTTAATAATATCTTCCAGGGAAGAAATCATATCATTGAGTTGCATGATCTTACCCACCAATAGTGGACACAGGACTAAGTGAGTAAACTCTCAACCAGAGGTGACTCATGACAAAACCAGTATCAATCAGCAAGAAGCCCCGTAAACAACATACGCCTGAATTTCGTAACGAAGCCCTGAAACTCGCTGAACGCATCGGTGTGGCCGCCGCAGCCCGTGAACTCAGCCTGTATGAATCTCAGCTTTATGCCTGGCGCAGTAAACAGCAGCAACAAATGAGTTCGTCAGAGCGCGAAAGCGAACTGGCCGCTGAAAATGTCCGCCTTAAACGACAACTGGCGGAGCAGGCTGAGGAACTGGCCATCCTCCAAAAGGCCGCGACATACTTCGCGAAGCGCCTGAAATGAAGTATGTCTTCATCGAAAATCATCGGGCAGAGTTCAGCATCAAAGCGATGTGTCGTGTACTTCGGGTTGCCCGCAGCGGCTGGTATGTCTGGCTCAGGCGTCGTCACCAGATGAGCCTGCGCCAACAGTTTCGGCTCACCTGCGATACCGCTGTTCATAAGGCATTCTTTGAGGCAAAGCAGCGATACGGTGCTCCCCGCCTTGCTGACGAACTGCCGGAGTTCAATATTAAAACCATTGCCGCCAGCCTGCGTCGTCAGGGGCTGCGGGCGAAAGCCGGCCGGAAGTTCAGCCCGGTCAGCTACCGTGCACATGGCCTGCCCGTATTGGAGAATCTGCTGGAGCAGGACTTCAGCGCCAGCGGCCCGAACCAGAAGTGGGCGGGTGACATCACGTACTTGCGTACCGATGAGGGCTGGTTGTATCTCGCAGTAGTCATCGACCTGTGGTCACGCGCCGTTATTGGCTGGTCGATGTCACCGCGAATGACAGCACAACTGGCCTGTGATGCACTGCAAATGGCGTTGTGGCGGAGAAGACGCCCGGAAAGCGTCATTGTTCATACGGACCGTGGTGGTCAATACTGTTCAGGGGATTATCAGGCGCTGCTGAAGCGACACAACCTGCGTGGCAGTATGAGTGCGAAAGGCAACTGTTATGACAATGCCTGTGTGGAAAGCTTCTTTCATTCGCTGAAGGTGGAATGTATCCACGGGGAACGCTTTAGCAGCCGGGAAATAATGCGGGCAACGGTGTTTAATTATATCGAGTGTGATTACAATCGCTGGCGTCGTCACAGTGCCTGTGGCGGTCTCAGCCCGGAACAATTTGAAAACCATAATCTCGCTTAGGGCCGTGTCCACATTACGTGGGTAGGATCAGCAGATGTGTACGGGTGTCTGCAAAATTAAGATGAATAGTTTGCTGACAACCCAACATCTTTAATGCTTCGCGAGATTCTTCACAACGATCGATGACATCGCTTACACCCGAATTGCCGGCAGTCATGACAACAGCAGTGATATAAATTCCTTTCTGCGAAAGACGAGCAAGCGATGCACCACAACCTAATTCTATATCGTCAGGATGTGCGCCAATCGCAAGGATACCTTTCCTCTTTTCTGCTGAAGAATGCAACGCAGAATTTAAAACCTTGTCCAATTCATGACACTCCATTTTAATTATTATGCTGAAAGCGCGGCGAATGCAGAGCTGCAATCCTCTGCAACATACTCAGATGTTAAAAATGGCACGCTGTAAAAAAGAATAATCCTGAGAACGGGGTTATTTGATGCCCGGAGGGCCGTAAGCGGTATAAGTTTGAATTGTGTATATCATATGTTAACTGTTTGTGTGTTTTGTGAATGTGTTTATATTTTTTATATATTGTATTTAGATGTGATTTAGTTTGTCAATTAATTGCATTTAAAAAATATCTTCTGTGAAAAACTGGTTTTTATATTCGTATTGTGAATGAATTTGTATGATAAAGTGGTTTCTATGCTTTGCATTATATAAAATTGGAATGATATATGTATTTGTTATTGGTTTACTTAGTCAGTAGGTTGGAGAAATAAACTAGCGTAGTTCGAATTTTTATTCGCATATAAAAAGAAATATGGCATTACTTTGTAGGGAAACGATTAGCAAATGCATAACTAATCTATCGTTTGCCGTTTTTTTGCTAAGAATAAAAACATATTGCCCATAATGATTAATTCTTTTAATAAATGTCTTTACCCGCGAATACTGCACCCATAACAAGACAGGGGAGCAGATAATCATGACAATTTCATCGCGTAACACACTTCTTGCCGCACTGGCATTCATCGCTTTTCAGGCGCAGGCGGTGAACGTCATCGTGGCGTATCAAACCTCCGCTGAACCGGCGAAAGTGGCTCAGGCTGATGGCACCTTTGCCAAAGAGAGCGGAGCGAGCGTGGACTGGCGTAAGTTTGACAGCGGAGCCAGCATCGTGCGGGCGCTGGCTTCTGGCGATGTGCAAATCGGCAACCTCGGCTCCAGCCCATTAGCGGTGGCTGCCAGCCAACAGGTGCCGATTGAAGTCTTTCTTTTAGCCTCAAAACTGGGTAACTCCGAAGCGCTGGTGGTGAAGAAAACCATCAGCAAACCGGAAGATCTGATTGGCAAACGTATCGCCGTGCCGTTTATCTCCACCACGCACTACAGTTTGCTGGCGGCGCTGAAACACTGGGGCATAAAACCCGGACAAGTGGAAATTGTGAACCTGCAGCCGCCCGCGATTATCGCCGCATGGCAACGGGGAGATATTGATGGTGCTTATGTCTGGGCACCTGCGGTTAACGCCCTGGAAAAAGACGGCAAGGTGCTGACCGATTCTGAACAGGTCGGCCAGTGGGGCGCGCCGACGCTGGATGTCTGGGTAGTGCGTAAAGATTTTGCCGAGAAATATCCGGAGGTAGTGAAAGCGTTTGCTAAAAGCGCTATCGATGCCCAGCAACCGTATATTGCTAATCCTGACGCGTGGCTGAAACAGCCGGAAAATATCAGCAAGCTGGCGCGCTTAAGCGGCGTGCCGGAAGGCGATGTACCAGGGCTGGTGAAGGGGAATACCTATCTGACGCCGCAGCAACAGACGGTAGAACTGACCGGGTCGGTGAACAAAGCGATCATCGATACCGCCCAGTTTTTGAAAGAGCAGGGTAAAGTTCCCGCCGTGGCGAATGATTACAGCCAGTTTGTCACCTCGCGCTTCGTGCAATAAAAGGAGGCGCGAATGCTGCAAATCTCTCATCTTTACGCCGATTATGGCGGCAAACCGGCGCTGGAAGATATCAACCTGGCGCTGGAAAACGGCGAATTGTTGGTAGTGCTGGGGCCGTCCGGTTGCGGCAAAACTACCTTGTTAAATTTGATAGCTGGTTTTGTGCCTTATCAGCACGGCAGCATTCAACTGGCGGGCAAGCGTATTCAGGGACCGGGGGCTGAGCGCGGCGTGGTTTTTCAGAATGAAGGATTGCTGCCGTGGCGCAATGTGCAGGATAACGTGGCGTTTGGCCTGCAACTGGCGGGGATGGAGAAAACGCCACGTCTGGAAATCGTGCGCCAGATGCTGAAAAAAGTAGGTCTGGAAGGCGCAGAAAAAAGATATGTCTGGCAGCTTTCCGGTGGTCAGCGTCAACGGGTGGGAATTGCCCGCGCGCTGGCGGCTAATCCTCAGTTGTTATTACTCGACGAACCGTTTGGCGCGCTGGATGCCTTTACCCGCGACCAGATGCAAACCTTACTGCTGAAACTCTGGCAGGAGACCGGCAAGCAGGTGCTGTTGATTACCCACGATATAGAAGAAGCGGTGTTTATGGCAACTGAACTGGTTCTGCTTTCATCCGCTCCTGGTCATGTGCTGGAGCGGTTGCCGCTCAACTTCGCCCGCCGCTTTGTTGCGGGGGAGTCGAGTCGCAGCATTAAGTCTGATCCACAGTTTATCGCCATGCGCGAATATGTCTTAAGCCGCGTATTTGAGCAACGGGAGGCGTTCTCATGAGCGTGGTCATTAATGAAAAACTGCATTCGCGTCGGCTGAAATGGCGCTGGCCGCTCTCAGGTCGGGTGACTTTAAGCATTGGCACGTTAGCCGTTTTACTTTCTGTATGGTGGGCAGTGGCGGCGCTGCAACTGATTAGCCCGCTGTTTTTACCACCGCCGCAGCAGGTGCTGGAAAAACTGCTCACCATTGCCGGGCCGCAAGGATTTATGGACGCCACACTTTGGCAGCATTTGGCAGCCAGCCTGACGCGCATTTTGCTGGCGTTACTTGCGGCGGTATTGATCGGCATTCCGGTCGGGATCGCGATGGGGATAAGCCCGACGGTGCGCGGCATTCTTGATCCGGTAATCGAACTGTATCGCCCGGTGCCGCCGCTGGCCTATTTGCCGCTGATGGTGATCTGGTTTGGTATTGGTGAAACCTCGAAGATCTTACTGATCTATCTGGCGATTTTTGCACCGGTGGCGATGTCGGCGCTGGCGGGAGTGAAAAGCGCGCAGCAGGTTCGCATTCGTGCCGCGCAGTCGCTGGGCGCAAGCCGTGCGCAGGTGCTGTGGTTTGTTATTCTGCCTGGTGCGCTGCCAGAAATTCTCACCGGAATACGTATTGGTTTGGGGGGGGCTGGTCTACGCTGGTGGCGGCGGAACTGATTGCAGCGACGCGTGGTTTGGGCTTTATGGTTCAGTCTGCGGGGGAGTTTCTTGCGACTGACGTGGTACTGGCGGGGATTGCGGTGATCGCGATTATCGCCTTTCTTTTAGAACTGGGGTTGCGCGCGTTACAGCGCCGCCTGACGCCCTGGCATGGAGAAATACAATGAGTGAACGTCTGAGCATTACCCCGCTGGGATCGTATATTGGCGCACAAATTTCGGGTGCCGACCTGACGCGTCCGTTAAGCGATAACCAGTTTGAACAGCTTTACCATGCGGTGCTGCGCCATCAGGTAGTCTTTCTGCGTGAACAAGCCATTACGCCGCAGCAGCAACGCGCGCTGGCCCAGCGTTTTGGCGAGCTGCATATTCACCCTGTTTATCCTCATGCCGAAGGGGTTGAGGAGATTATCGTATTGGATACCCATAACGATAATCCGCCAGATAACGACAACTGGCACACCGATGTGACGTTTATTGAGACGCCACCCGCTGGGGCGATTCTGGCGGCGAAAGAGTTGCCCTCGACCGGCGGTGACACGCTATGGACCAGCGGTATTGCAGCGTATGAGGCGCTTTCAACCCCCTTCCGCCAACTGTTGAGCGGGCTGCGTGCGGAGCATGATTTCCGTAAATCGTTTCCGGAATACAAATATCGTAAAACTGAGGAGGAACATCAACGCTGGCGCGAGGCTGCTGCGAAAAATCCACCGTTGTTCCATCCGGTGGTGCGTACGCATCCGGTGAGCGGTAAACAGGCGCTGTTTGTTAATGAAGGTTTTACTACGCGAATTATCGATGTCAGCGAGAAAGAGAGCGAAGCGTTGCTGGGCTTTTTATTCGCCCATATCACCAAACCGGAATTTCAGGTGCGCTGGCGCTGGCAGCCAAATGACGTGGCGATTTGGGATAACCGTGTGACTCAGCACTATGCGAATGCTGATTATCTGCCGCAGCGGCGGATTATGCATCGGGCGACAATTCTCGGGAATAAACCGTTTTATCGGGCAGAGTAAGGTGAAGTGCCGGGTAGGGATTACCCGGCATCCATGGTCATTAACGCAGAATTTTTTTCTCAGCCAGATCCAGCGCAAAGTAGCTGAAAATCAGATCCGCGCCCGCACGCTTAATTGAACCTAAGCTTTCGAGCACCACTTTCTCTTCATCTATTGCACCTGCCAGCGCGGCGAACTTAATCATCGCGTACTCACCGCTGACCTGATACGCACCAATCGGCAATTCAGTACGTTCACGCAGTTCACGCACGATGTCGAGGTACGCTCCGGCTGGTTTAACCATCAGGCAGTCTGCGCCCTGGGCTTCATCCAGCAGTGACTCACGAATCGCCTCGCGACGGTTCATTGGGTTCATCTGGTAACTTTTGCGGTCGCCTTTTAATGCGCTTCCGGCAGCTTCGCGGAACGGGCCATAAAAGGAGGAGGCGAATTTAGTCGAATACGACATGATCGCAGTATCTTTAAAACCTGCGGCGTCCAGCGCCTGGCGAATTGCCTGCACCTGACCGTCCATTGCAGCGGAAGGGGCGATGAAGTCTGCACCCGCAGCAGCAGCAACTATCGCTTGTTTGCCTAAATTTTCCAGGGTTGCGTCGTTGTCGACGCCGTGATCGCACAGCACTCCGCAGTGACCGTGAGAAGTGTATTCACAGAAGCAGGTGTCTGACATGACGATCATTTCTGGCACGGTCTGCTTGCAGATGCGTGACATACGCGCCACCAGACCATCTTCCCGCCAGGCATCGCTGCCCGTTTCATCGGTATGGTGAGAAATGCCGAAAGTCATTACGGAACGAATGCCGGCGTTGGCGATGCGTTCTATTTCGCGTGCCAGATGTTTCTCTGGAATGCGCATCACGCCTGGCATGGCTTCAACGGCTTTGTAGTCGTCAATTTCTTCTTCAACAAAGATCGGCAACACCAGGTCGTTAAGGCTAAGTGTTGTCTCTTCAAACATGGCGCGCAGCGCAGGAGATTTGCGCAGGCGACGAGGGCGTTGGATTAAGTCTGTCATGGTCTGCCTGATGTTTGTGGAATTAAGGTGCACAGTATACCTGAAGCGGGGAAGGAGTGTTTTACGAAAGTTGTCGCGATGTTGTTAAGAAGGGAATGAAAGAGAGGCCATGACATCTTTTTAATAGAAATAGCAATAATTTCATATTCATTGAAAATATTTTTAATTTTTATTTATAGCTATTGGTTATTGTTTTTGGTTATTTGATTGCACTGTCAAAAACAGAATGATTAAAAGTTATTCTGGTTATTGATACATTATTTGTCTGATTTGTTTTTGTAATATATTGCAAAGTGTATGAGTTAAAATTAAGGCCATCATTAACATATTGAAATGCTGCGTTTTTATCTATTTTTGTAATAAGTGTGCACGTGTGATTTATATATGTCCACATTCGGACTTAGGGGAAAGAATAATTGAACCATTCGTCTGTAACGCAGCATAATCGTTAGCGCGAAACATAATATGTTTTCTATGCATTGATAATTGATGGATCAACTTATTACGTCCCTGAGGAGGGATGACAAATGCACTCCTGGAAAAAGAAACTTGTAGTATCACAATTAGCATTGGCTTGCACTCTGGCTATCACCTCTCAGGCTAATGCAGCGACCAACGATATTTCTGGTCAAACTTACAATACTTTCCATCACTACAATGACGCCACCTATGCTGATGACGTTTACTATGATGGTTATGCAGGCTGGAACAACTACGCAGCTGACAGCTATTACAACGGCGATATTTATCCCGTCATCAATAAAGCTACCGTTAATGGCGTAATCTCTACCTACTATCTGGACGATGGTATTTCTACCAATACCAACGCCAATAGTCTGACAATCAAAAACAGCACTATCCACGGTATGATTTATTCCGAGTGCATGACAACTGATTGTGTTGATCGTGCGGATGACTACTACCATGATCGTCTGGCGCTGACTGTTGATAATTCAACAATCGACGACAACTACGAACACTATACTTATAACGGCACCTACAATAATGCCGCTGATACTCATGTTGTAGACGTTTATAACATTGGTACTGCCATTACTCTGGATCAAGAAGTTGATCTGTCCATCTCTAATAACTCTCATGTGGTAGGTATTACGCTGATTCAGGGTTATGAGTGGGAAGATATTGACGACAACACGGTCAGCACTGGCGTAAACAGCAGTGAAGTGTTTAATAACACTATTACTGTTAAAGATTCTACCGTGACCTCAGGTTCATGGACTGATGAAGGAACTACTGGTTGGTTTGGTAATACCGGTAATGCCAGTGATTACAATGGTAATGGCTGGAACGCTGATGATATCGCATTAGCCGTTATTGCAGAGCCTGTACATAGATTTGTGTAATTGCCTGATTTTGATATGTTCAATCCAGCATCAAATGAAGGTTAATTTATGGACGAAAAACAGTTACAGGCTCTGGCTAACGAACTGGCCAAAAACCTCAAAACCCCTGAAGACCTCAGTCAGTTTGATCGGCTGCTGAAAAAGCTCAGCGTTGAAGCCGCTCTCAATGCAGAGATGACACACCATCCTGGGTATGAGAAAAATCAGTCCAGACCAGGAGCTAACTCCCGCAACGGTTTTTCCACAAAGACCGTTATCACAGGCGACGGTCCACTGGAACTGCGTACTCCGCGCGATCGTGACGGTACCTTCGAACCACAACTGGTAAAGAAAAATCAGACCCGTATTACCGGGATGGATAACCAGATCCTCTCGTTGTATGCCAAAGGGATGACCACCCGTGAGATAG
Organism: Escherichia marmotae; assembly: GCF_002900365.1. NCBI lineage: Bacteria > Pseudomonadati > Pseudomonadota > Gammaproteobacteria > Enterobacterales > Enterobacteriaceae > Escherichia > Escherichia marmotae. The sequence continues at coordinate 2,073,360 of NZ_CP025979.1, read as the reverse complement.
CTGCTGCGTTCAAAGAACTGTATGACGCAGATGTTTCACCGGCACTGATATCAAAGGTTACCGATGCCGTGATGGAGCAGGTTGTAGAATGGCAAAACCGACCACTGGATGCTGTTTACCCCATTGTTTATCTTGACTGTATCGTCCTGAAAGTTCGGCAGGACAGTCGCGTCATCAACAAATCGGTGTTCCTGGCACTGGGCATCAATATCGAAGGTCAGAAAGAACTGCTGGGTATGTGGCTGGCCGAAAATGAAGGGGCGAAGTTCTGGCTCAATGTGCTGACTGAACTGAAAAACCGCGGTCTGAACGATATCCTCATCGCCTGTGTGGATGGCCTGAAAGGCTTCCCGGATGCCATCAACACAGTATATCCGAAGGCCCGCATCCAGTTATGCATCGTGCATATGGTGCGCAACAGCCTGCGCTTCGTGTCATGGAAGGACTACAAAGCCGTCACTCGCGACCTGAAAGCGATTTATCAGGCTCCCACGGAAGAGGCAGGCCAGCAGGCACTGGAAGCGTTCGCTGCGGCCTGGGACTGTCGCTATCCTCAGATAAGCCGAAGCTGGCAGGCTAACTGGCCGAATCTTGCCACGTTCTTCGCTTATCCAACGGACATCCGCAAAGTGATCTATACGACGAATGCCATCGAGTCGCTAAACAGCGTGATCCGCCATGCGCTCAAAAAGCGTAAAGTGTTCCCGACAGACGACTCGGTGAAAAAAGTGGTGTGGCTGGCAATCCAGTCTGCGTCCCAGAAATGGACGATGCCGTTGAAGGACTGGCGAATGGCAATGAGCCGCTTTATTATCGAGTTCGGTGACCGCCTGGACGGTCACTTCTGAGAAAAGGCATTTACACAGAATCTTAAACAGGCTCTTATTGGACTCTGAACACTGGTTCACAGTGGGATACCACCAAAACTTCTCTGATCGATACTCTGAGCATCAACAGTGGTTCAACTGTTAATGTTGCTGATTCAACGCTGATTTCTGACTCTATCTCTCTGACAGGTCTTTCTGCGCTGAACATCAACGAAGATGGTCATGTTGCAACTGATTCACTGACTATCGACAACAGTACCGTAACCATCTCTGATGAAGTTTCTGCTGGTTGGGCTGTAGGTGATGCAGCTCTGTATGCGAACAACATCAAAGTGACTAACGACGGTATCCTGGATGTTGGTAACACTGCGGCGAATGCTCTTCAGGTTGATACACTGAACCTGACCAGCACCACTGATACCAGTGGCAACATTCATGCTGGTGTATTCAACATCGAAAGCAACCGCTTCGTACTTGATGCAGACTTGACCAACGACCGTACCAACGACACTACCAAGTCAAACTACGGTTATGGCGTAATCGCAATGAACTCTGATGGTCACCTGACCATTAATGGTAACGGCGATAACGATAACACTGCTTCTATCGAAGCTGGTCAGAACGAAGTTGATAACAGTGGTGACCATGTTGCCGCTGCAACCGGTAACTACAAAGTTCGTATCGACAACGCTACTGGTGCTGGTTCAATCGCTGACTACAACGGTAACGAGCTGATTTACGTTAACGATAAAAACAGCAATGCTACCTTCTCTGCTGCTAACAAAGCTGACCTGGGTGCTTACACCTACGAAGCCCGCCAGGAAGGTAACACCGTTGTTCTGCATCAGACCGAGCTGACCGACTACGCGAACATGGCGCTGAGCATTCCGTCTGCAAACACCAATATCTGGAACCTGGAACAAGACACCGTTGGTACTCGTCTGACCAACTCTCGTCATGGCCTGGCTGATAACGGTGGCGCGTGGGTAAGCTACTTCGGTGGTAACTTCAACGGCAACAACGGCACCATTGACTACGATCAGGATGTTAACGGCATCATGGTCGGTGTTGATACCAAAATTGACGGTAATAACGCTAAGTGGATCGTCGGTGCGGCTGCAGGCTTCGGCAAAGGTGACATGAATGACCGTTCTGGTCAGGTGGATCAAGACAGCCAGTCTGCCTACATCTACTCTTCTGCTCGCTTCGCGAACAACATCTTTGTTGATGGTAGCTTGAGCTACTCTCACTTCAACAACGATCTGTCTGCAACCATGAGCAACGGTACTTACGTTGACGGTAGCACCAACTCTGACGCGTGGGGCTTCGGTTTGAAAGCCGGTTACGACTTCAAACTGGGTGATGCTGGTTACGTAACGCCTTACGGCAGCGTTTCTGGTCTGTTCCAGTCTGGTGATGACTACCAGTTGAGCAACGACATGAAAGTTGACGGTCAGTCTTACGACAGCATGCGTTATGAGCTGGGTGTAGATGCAGGTTATACCTTCACTTACAGCGAAGACCAGGCTCTGACTCCGTACTTCAAACTGGCTTACGTCTACGACGACTCTAACAACGATAACGATGTGAACGGCGATTCCATCGATAACGGTACTGAAGGGTCTGCGGTACGTGTTGGTCTGGGTACTCAGTTCAGCTTTACCAAGAACTTCAGTGCCTATACCGATGCTAACTACCTCGGTGGCGGTGACGTAGATCAAGACTGGTCCGCGAATGTGGGTGTTAAATATACCTGGTAATATTCTTCATTCTGAAGAAATAGGTAATTTAATCTAAATAATGCCCGTCAAGGATTTGACGGGCATTACTGCAAAGGACGCGCAAATGTTATCTGTAGTTAAACCTCTTCAGGAATTTGGTAAGCTCGATAAGTGTTTGTCCAGATACGGCACGCGCTTCGAGTTTAATAATGAAAAACAAGTTATATTTTCAAGTGATGTTAATAGCGAAGATACATTCGTTATTTTAGAAGGTGTTATCTCTCTGCGTAGAGAAGAAAACGTACTTATCGGTATTACCCAGGCTCCTTATATTATGGGTCTGGCTGATGGATTAATGAAAAACGATATACCATACAAATTAATATCAGAAGGAAACTGTATGGGATATCATCTGCCTGCCAAACAAACCATTACTCTTATTGAACAACATCAACTCTGGCGTGACGCTTTCTATTGGTTAGCCTGGCAAAATCGAATTCTGGAATTACGTGACGTTCAGCTCATTGGTCACAATTCCTATGAACAAATCCGCGCTACTTTATTATCAATGATTGACTGGAATGACGAATTGCGTTCATGTATTGGTGTTATGAATTATATCCATCAACGTACACGCATATCACGTTCTGTCGTGGCAGAAGTTCTCGCGGCTTTACGCAAGGGCGGCTATATCGAAATGAATAAAGGCAAACTGGTTGCTATCAACCGTTTGCCTTCAGAGTATTAATCAGGACGCGGGGATGACCAATGGTTTATTCCCGCTAAGTTCGGTCACCAAATCATTGATGCCATCACTCATATTTTTAAAGCGTGTCAACGGCGAACGCGTGACGACCACAAAAGCACCAATATTTTTTTGCGGGATCATCGCCATATAGGTAATGAATCCGCCACCGCCGCCTGTTTTCTGAATAATTCCCGGACGCCCATCTTTCGGTGCCATATATACCCAGCCTAAACCGAGCGCATCTGCTTTACCGGGTACATCCATGCCGATCACTTTCGTAAACTGCGTGCGTTGATAAATCAGCGTCTGCATACGATCCGCCTGGTTGCTGCGCTGATAAAAATCAGACGACAAATACTGCTGCATCCAGCGCATCATATCGCCAGGCGTGGAATAAACACCGCCGCTGCCTATTGCTGCCAGGGTATTATTACAAGGACTGGCCCCGCGCTCGGCAACCATTAAACGACGGCACTGGTCCGGTGATGGTGTGTATGTGGTGTCTTTCATCCCCAGCGGACGGGTAATCTGCTCTTCAAACAACTGCGTATATGGTTTGCCGGAAGCATTCGCCAGCGCATCTGCCAGTAAGTCGAATGCGAGGTTGGAATATGCAGCCTGACTACCCGGTGCGGCTTTTAGTTTGGCGGTAGAAAGGTATTTCCAACGTTGCTCGCGAGTCGGCCAGACAAACACCGGACGATTTGCTGCGCCGCCGGGCTGTTCACGCGGCAGGGCGCTGGTATGGGTTGCCAGATTCACCAGCGTAATGGGCGTTCCATTGTAGGTCGGCACGCGTGCGCCTGGCGGCGCATATTTACTTAGCGGATCGTTTAATTTCACCGTCCCTTGATCGAGCAATTTCACCAGCATCTCACTGGTCATCAGCTTAGTGAGCGACGCAATTCGCACGACAGAATCTAATTGTGGGCGAACGTTATTACCGGGACGCGTTTCCCCATAACTGCGGAAGACGCGCTGATTACCATCGATAACAACCAGGGCCATCCCCGTGGCACCGCTGCCGTAAAAAATATGATCGGCATAGCGATCGACAATATCAGAGGCGAACTCCGGTTCGGTGATCGACTGCGCCGCATGGACGGAGGTCAATGACGCCGCACACAGCACGGCAGAAAAAAGCAGACTACGTTTCAACGGTGGTGTCCATAAATTAAATGAAGGTAACTAAGCGTATTTATACTACTCATAGATGGATTGCAAAGGGCGAATTAGTGCAATAATAGTGTTAAAAACGTAACGGCGCGTAAACACGTTCTTTTTCCTGCTCACCAATGCCTGCATTTGTGATCCTGCGCGTGTTAATCCGCTAATGTAAACAATCCTTTGTTTGTGAAATCCGTCGAAACAATTCTTACGTTCAGGTTGACGAACTAAGTAGCTTGCCATTGGTCACAATGGGCGGTTTCATTTGGCTTGCTCTTTGGAGTGGTCATGCGGTTTATGCACAGCAGTTGTTAAAATGATAAGAAGTTAGCAGGAGAGCATATGTTTAAGTCTTTTTTCCCAAAGCCGGGTACGTTTTTCCTCTCGGCCTTTGTTTGGGCATTGATTGCCGTGATCTTCTGGCAAGCCGGTGGTGGTGATTGGGTGGCTCGTATCACCGGGGCTTCCGGGCAGATCCCGATTAGCGCCGCCCGTTTCTGGTCATTAGACTTCCTGGTTTTTTATGCTTACTACATTGTTTGTGTAGGACTCTTTGCGCTGTTCTGGTTTATATACAGCCCGCATCGTTGGCAATACTGGTCAATACTCGGTACTGCGCTGATTATCTTCGTTACCTGGTTTCTGGTGGAAGTTGGGGTTGCCGTCAACGCCTGGTATGCGCCGTTCTATGATCTGATCCAAACCGCGCTAAGTTCGCCGCATAAAGTGACCATTGAACAGTTTTATCGCGAAGTGGGCGTCTTTCTGGGGATTGCGCTGATTGCGGTAGTGATCAGTGTGTTGAACAATTTCTTTGTTAGCCACTATGTGTTCCGCTGGCGTACAGCGATGAACGAGTACTACATGGCAAACTGGCAACAACTCCGTCATATCGAAGGTGCCGCCCAGCGTGTGCAGGAAGACACTATGCGTTTTGCCTCTACGTTGGAAAATATGGGGGTAAGTTTTATCAACGCTATCATGACGTTGATCGCCTTCTTGCCGGTGTTGGTGACGCTCTCCGCGCATGTGCCGGAATTGCCGATTATTGGACATATTCCGTATGGCCTGGTGATTGCTGCCATCGTCTGGTCGCTGATGGGCACCGGGCTGCTGGCGGTGGTGGGGATCAAACTGCCGGGACTGGAATTTAAAAACCAGCGCGTAGAAGCGGCTTATCGTAAAGAGTTGGTTTATGGTGAAGACGATGCATCGCGCGCGACGCCGCCAACGGTACGCGAGCTGTTCAGCGCCGTGCGGAAGAACTATTTTCGTCTCTATTTTCACTATATGTATTTCAATATTGCCCGCATTCTCTATTTGCAGGTTGATAACGTTTTCGGTTTGTTCTTGCTGTTTCCGTCGATTGTTGCCGGTACGATTACGCTCGGCCTGATGACGCAAATTACCAACGTTTTCGGTCAGGTGCGCGGTGCTTTCCAGTATCTGATTAACTCATGGACTACGTTGGTAGAGTTAATGTCTATCTACAAACGTCTGCGCAGCTTTGAACATGAGCTGGATGGTGACAAAATTCAGGAAGTAACCCATACGTTGAGTTAAAAAGGAGAGGTAATGTCGCAGTTCACTCGTCTTTCTTCGCTTTCATTGTTGGCGGTTCTGGTTTTAGCGGGGTGTAGTAGTCAGGCTCCGCAACCGTTGAAAAAGGGCGAAAAAGCGATAGATGTAGCGAGCGTCGTGCGGCAGAAGTTGCCCGCCAGCGTGAAAGACCGCGATGCCTGGGCGAAAGATATTGCCACCACTTTTGAAAGTCAGGGGCTGGCACCGACGCTGGAAAACGTCTGCTCGGTGCTGGCGGTGGCACAGCAGGAGTCTAATTATCAGGCGGATCCGGCCGTTCCGGGCTTAAGTAAAATTGCCTGGCAAGAGATTGACCGTCGCGCCGAACGGATGCATATCCCCGCTTTTTTGGTTCATACCGCGCTGAAAATTAAATCACCAAACGGCAAAAGTTACAGCGAACGGTTAGATTCCGTGCGTACAGAAAAGCAGTTAAGCGCGATTTTTGACGATCTGAGCAGCATGGTGCCGATGGGCCAGACGCTGTTTGGTTCGCTTAACCCGGTGCGCACGGGTGGGCCGATGCAAGTCAGCATTGCTTTTGCCGAACAGCATACCAAAGGCTATCCGTGGAAAATGGACGGTACTGTCCGTCAGGAAGTCTTTAGTCGTCGCGGCGGATTATGGTTTGGTACTTACCATTTACTGAATTATCCCGCCAGTTACAGCGCGCCGATATATCGTTTTGCTGACTTTAATGCCGGCTGGTATGCCAGTCGGAACGCCGCGTTTCAGAACGCGGTCAGCAAAGCCAGCGGCGTGAAACTGGCGCTGGATGGGGATTTGATTCGCTATGACAGCAAAGAACCCGGTAAAACAGAACTGGCAACGCGCAAACTGGCAGGCAAACTGGGTATGAGTGACAGCGAAATTCGCCGTCAGTTAGAGAAAGGGGACCGCTTCTCTTTTGAAGAGACGGCGCTGTACCAGAAAGTTTATCAGCTTGCAGAAGCGAAAACGGGTAAATCGCTACCACGTGAAATGTTGCCCGGTATCCAACTGGAAAGCCCGAAAATCACTCGTAACCTTACAACAGCATGGTTTGCGAAGCGCGTTGATGAGCGACGGGCGCGTTGTATGAAACCGTGATCAATGGGGAATCGTAGGCCAGATAAGGCGTTTACGCCGCATCTGGCACAGCAAATCTTACTGGCGACGATGTCGCCAGTGCAGCCATAAAGCAACCACGGCAAAAATGAAGCAACCAACCAAAAATGGGATTAGCCCAAAAATGGTGCCGACACCTAAGCCGATTTCCACTCGTGGGCGGCCTGTATCCTGAACCTGCATTAAACGCTCATAGACGCCAGGCGCATGCACCAACAGATTCAGTAATTGCGCCCCAATCCAAAAGCAAAACAGTACAAACAGCGCATAGGCAATGTTGCCAGGCGTTGAAGAGGTGTTGCGATATTTTCCGTTAAACAGCGATTTTGATAGGGTGAAATCAGCCATAAAAACCTCCGGAAGTCATTTGCTTCTCTTCTGGTGTGATACCAGCGGCTATGGCAAGTCTGACAGGTCATTGAGATTGTCAATATCAGAATCATGGTAAATTGATGGTGGGAATATTCCCGAAGCGTGAATATTCGTCGTGAGTCACAAAATGGTAACTTTAAGCTAAATTTTTTAACGACACTGGAAATGCTGTCTACGCCACAGACGGATGTTACAGAATATGCGAGGATGCTGTTTTTCATTATCGGAGCTGCCATGAATTTGCCTGTAAAAATCCGCCGCGACTGGCACTACTATGCGTTCGCCATTGGTCTCATTTTCATTCTTAACGGTGTGGTGGGTTTGCTGGGATTTGAAGCAAAAGGTTGGCAGACATATGCAGTCGGTCTGGTGACGTGGGTAATTAGTTTCTGGCTGGCGGGGCTGATTATTCGTCGTCGCGATGACGAAACTGAAAACGCCCAATAACATATGATTGGGCGTTCAGGGGATGGCAAAGTGCTCGTTGTTAATGCCGGATGCGGCATTAACGCTTTAGCCTGTCTACAAAATCTTGCAAAATCAATATATTGAAATTGTCTGGTAGGCCTGATAAGCGTAGCGCATCAGGCAATCTTACGCTTGTCACCAGTCTTAAACGCCCAATAAAAATATTACCGGGCGATTGAAAATTACATTGTGGTTTTCAACGCGTTATCCGCAGCGTGACGTTCCAGTGCCAGTTCAATCAAACGCGTGATCAGGTCGGTGTAGCCCAGACCGCTGGCTTGCCACAACTTCGGATACATGCTGATATTAGTGAAGCCCGGCAGCGTGTTGATCTCGTTGATCACCACCTCGTTTTCCGGCGTTAAGAAGACGTCTACACGCGCCATGCCAGCACAGCCCAGCGCCTGATAAGCCTGAATGGCAATCGCCCGGATCTTATCGTTGATGTCTGGCGCAATGGCTGCCGGAACCACCACTTTCGCACCATCTTCGTCAATGTATTTGGTGTCGTAGGCGTAGAAATCGCTGGTCAGGACGATCTCGCCACAGGTGCTGGCTTGCGGATTGTCGTTGCCCAGAACCGCGCATTCGATCTCACGCCCTTTGATCCCTTGTTCAACGATCACTTTGTGATCGAACTCGAACGCCAGATCGACGGCAATCGTGTACTGTTCTTCGTTAGTCACTTTGCTGACGCCAACAGAAGAGCCCTGGTTAGCGGGTTTAACGAACAGCGGTAAACCCAGTTTAGACTCCACTTCGGCAAAACTGATTTTGTGACGATTGGCGCGTGTCAGGGTAATAAATGGCGCAATGTTCAACCCGGCATCACGCAGCAGACGTTTGGTGACGTCTTTATCCATACAGGCGGCAGAGGCCAGCACATCGGAACCGACAAACGGTAAATTAGCGACCCGCAACATCCCCTGCAGGGAGCCATCTTCACCCAGCGTACCGTGGACAATCGGGAAAATGACATCTACCGTCGGCAATGGTTGGCCGTTCTGTGCATCAATAAGTTGATGCTCATGTCTACCCGGCACCTGCGCGAGGCTGGTAGCCGAAGGGCGCAACGCGATATGGGCAGGATCGTCTGCGTTTAGCAGATAATTACTGGCATCGCTGACGTGCCATTGCCCTTGTTTATCAATGCCCAACAGCACAACGTCGAAACGACTTTTATCAATGGCATCGACAATGTTTTTTGCCGATTGCAGAGACACTTCATGTTCCGCTGATTTTCCACCAAAAACGATACCTACCCGCAGTTTTTCCATCTTAAAAACCTATCCCGTCGAACATAAAGAACATACATTACCACGACAAAACGGTTGATTCGCGGCCTTCTGACAGAATGTTGCAATCTTCTGGTCACAAAGCGCTCAGCGTACTGACTGTGAAATATCATCGATTAAATTATGTGCTACAGATCACAAAAATGATGAACGGGAAGCTAATTTGTTGCTGGCATTAACCATGACTCGGCTTGTGAATAACTTAATAATAAGTTAACGAACTAAATATATTTCATAACTTTTTATTATATTAATGATTTATAATTGAATAGCTGTTTTATTTGTAAGGTAATTATTTAAATAAGAGAAACGTTTCGCTGATAAATATGTAGAAATATTTGTGCAAAGTATTTCCTTCGTCATAAAAATACTACTTCCAGCCCCTATGCAGTTATGAAGCATAATGTTAACTTCTCCATACTTTGGATAAGGAAATACAGACATGAAAAATCTCATTGCTGAGTTGTTATTTAAGCTTGCCCAAAAAGAAGAAGAGTCGAAGGAACTGTGCGCGCAGGTTGAGGCACTGGAGATTATTGTCACCGCGATGCTTCGCAATATGGCGCAAAAAGACCAACAGCGGTTGATTGATCAGGTTGAGGGGGCGTTGTATGCGGTAAAGCCCGATGCCAGCATTCCTGATGACGACACGGAGCTGCTGCGCGATTACGTAAAGAAGTTATTGAGGCATCCTCGTCAGTAAAAAATTAAGCCTTTTCAACGATTGTCATAAAGCTGTCACGCCAGAGACTTATAGTCGCTTTGTTTTTATTTTTTACTGTATTTGTACATGGAGAAAATAAAGTGAAACAAAGCACTATTGCACTGGCTCTCTTACCGTTATTGTTTACCCCTGTAACAAACGCCCAGACGCCGCAGACACCCATTCTGGAAAACCGGGCTGCACAGGGAGATATTACTACGCCCGGCGGTGCCCGCCGTTTAACAGGCGATCAGACCGCCGCCTTGCGTGATTCACTTAGCGATAAGCCGGTAAAAAATATTATATTACTGATTGGCGATGGGATGGGGGATTCGGAAATTACTGCCGCACGAAATTATGCCGAAGGTGCGGGCGGTTTTTTTAAAGGAATCGATGCGTTACCGCTTACCGGGCAATACACTCACTATTCTCTGGATAAAAGAACCGGTAAACCGGACTACGTAACCGACTCCGCTGCGTCAGCAACCGCCTGGTCAACTGGCGTCAAAACCTATAACGGCGCGTTGGGCGTCGATATTCATGAAAAAGATCATCCAACGATACTGGAGATGGCAAAAGCCGCAGGCCTGGCCACTGGCAACGTTTCAACGGCTGAATTGCAGGATGCCACACCTGCCGCGCTGGTGGCGCATGTGACGTCGCGCAAATGCTACGGACCGAGCGTTACCAGTGAAAAATGCCCGAGTAATGCGCTGGAAAAAGGCGGTAAAGGCTCCATCACTGAACAACTGCTTAACGCTCGTGCCGATGTAACGCTTGGCGGCGGTGCAAAAACGTTTGCAGAAACAGCAACCGCCGGTGAATGGCAGGGAAAAACGCTGCGTGAACAAGCACAGGCGCGTGGTTATCAGTTAGTGACTGATACAGCCTCGTTAGAAGCGGTGACGGAGGCAAATCAGGATAAACCACTGCTCGGATTATTTTCCGATGGCAATATGCCGGTACGCTGGAAAGGTCCAAAGGCGTCTTATCACGGCAATATCGATAAGCCTGCGGTAACTTGTACTCCGAATCCGCAGCGTAATGACAGCATACCGACGTTAGCGCAGATGACCGACAAGGCCATTGAGTTATTAAGTAAAAATGAAAAAGGCTTCTTCCTGCAAGTCGAAGGTGCATCGATCGACAAACAGGATCACGCCGCGAATCCTTGTGGGCAAATTGGTGAGACGGTTGACCTTGATGAAGCTGTACAACGGGCGCTGGAATTTGCCAAAAAAGATGGTAACACCCTGGTAGTGGTAACGGCTGACCATGCTCACGCCAGCCAAATTGTCCCGCCGGATACCAAAGCACCGGGTCTGACTCAGGCGTTAAATACCAAAGATGGCGCAGTAATGGTGATGAGCTACGGTAACTCTGAAGAGGATTCGCAAGAGCATACTGGCAGCCAGTTGCGTATTGCTGCTTATGGCCCGCACGCTGCAAATGTCGTTGGCCTGACCGATCAGACCGATCTCTTCTACACCATGAAAGCCGCATTGGGCCTGTAATTAAACCGCACCCGACGATGAATTTGTGTCGTCGGGTGGTTTTTTTGCTGTTAGCAACCAGACTTAAAGGCAGATCACGGGCGCAAACGCTCCTGGTTAAAATGTTAAGAGGGATAGTGCTATGAAAATAACATTACTGGTTACCCTGCTATTCGGTTTAGTTTTTTTAACCACAGTTGGCGCTGCCGAGAGGACGTTAACCCCGCAACAACAGCGTATGACTTCCTGTAATCAACAGGCCACGGCGTAGGCGTTGAAAGGGGATGCCCGTAAGACGTACATGAGTGATTGCCTGAAGAACAGTAAGTCTGCGCCCGGCGAGAAGAGTTTGACGCCGCAACAGCAGAAGATGCGCGAATGCAATGGTCAGGCGACGCAGCAATCTCTGAAAGGTGATGATCGCAATAAGTTTATGAGCACCTGCCTCAAGAACGCCGCGTAATACCTGATAGTGCTAACGGGTGAGCTAAGAAAATGGCTCACCCGAAATATCATACTCCCGCTCTTAATCCCGTCTCTATAATTTGGGCAAATTGTTTCTAAATGTTCCCAAAAATAATGAATGATGAAAACTTTTTCAAAAAAGCGGCGGCGCACGGGGAGGAACCACCATTAACTCCTCAAAACGAACATCAGCGTTCCGGGCTGCGCTTTGCCCGTCGCGTCAGGTTGCCCCGTATGGTTGGGCTGGCTGGGATGTTCTTACCGATTGCATCAACGCTGGTTTCGCACCCGCCGCCGGGGTGGTGGTGGCTGGTGTTGGTCGGCTGGGCTTTTGTCTGGCCGCATTTAGCCTGGCAGTTAGCGAGCAGGGCCATTGATCCACTTAGCCGGGAAATTTACAACTTAAAAACTGATGCAGTATTAGCGGGGATGTGGGTAGGCGTGATGGGCGTAAACGTGCTGCCTTCGATCGCGATGTTAATGATTATGTGTCTGAATTTGATGGGGGCTGGTGGCCCTCGTCTGTTTGTCGCTGGTCTGGTGTTAATGGTAGTTTCCTGCCTTGTCACGCTTGAACTAACGGGTATCACGGTGTCGCTAAATAGTGCACCGCTGGAGTGGTGGCTTTCCCTTCCCATTATCGTTATTTATCCTCTGCTGTTTGGCTGGGTCAGCTACCAGACGGCAACAAAACTTGCAGAACATAAACGCAGATTGCAGGTAATGAGCACTCGTGATGGCATGACGGGGGTTTATAACAGGCGTCACTGGGAAATTATGCTGCGTAATGAGTTTGATAATTGTCGGCGGCATAACCGCGATGCGACGTTATTAATCATCGATATCGACCATTTCAAAAGCATCAACGACACCTGGGGCCACGATGTGGGTGATGAAGCGATTGTGGCACTGACCCGACAGTTACAAATCACTCTGCGCGGCAGTGATGTGATTGGTCGTTTTGGGGGCGATGAATTTGCGGTGATTATGTCTGGTACGCCAGCAGAAAACGCCATTACCGCCATGTTACGCGTACATGATGGGCTAAATACATTACGCTTACCAAGTACGCCGCAGGTGATGTTGCGGATAAGTGTTGGTGTCGCGCCGCTGAGTCCGCAAATGAGTCACTATCGCGAGTGGCTGAAATCGGCCGATATGGCACTCTATAAAGCAAAGAAAGCCGGACGTAACCGCACCGAAGTGGCGGCCTGACGTCCGGAGTGGTTCATCAGGATTTGCTAAGTTTTTCTGATTTTTCCATACACTTCGTCATCGCTTCGATCACTGCGGCACGGAAACCTTTCTCTTCCAGCACGCGTACTGCTTCAATGGTGGTGCCTCCTGGTGAGCAGACCATATCTTTCAATACGCCCGGATGTTCTCCGGTTTCCAGCACCATTTTTGCAGATCCCATTACCGCCTGGGCGGCAAATTTATACGCCTGCGCGCGTGGCATCCCACCTAGTACGGCGGCGTCGGCCATCGCTTCGATAAACATAAAAACATAGGCAGGTGAAGAACCGCTCACGCCGACCACCGGGTGGATCATCGGCTCGGCAATCACCTCCGCCTCGCCAAAACAGCGGAAAATATTCAGCACATCGGCGGTATCCTCTGGCGTGACCAGTGCGTTTGGCGTCACGGAGGTCATCCCGGCATTGACCAGCGCGGGAGTGTTCGGCATGGCGCGGATAATTTTCCGGTCATGGCCCAGTGCCCGGGCAAGTTGGTCGAGTGTGACGCCCGCAGCAATAGAAACCACCAGCGAGTCTTTATTCAGGCTGGAAGTGATTTCACTAAGCACTTTGATCATAATGCCAGGTTTAACAGCGGCAAAAACGATGTCGGTGATTTGTGCCACTTCCTGCGCCGATTCTGCGGCGTTGATGCCAAACTGATCATGCAAAGCGGCGACTTTATCCGGGGAGGGGGTATAGACCCAGATTTGCCCTGGAAGAACCTGACCACTGGCAATCAGACCGCCGAGAATGGCTTTTCCCATATTGCCGCAGCCAATAAAACCGATTTTCTTTTCCATTGCCTCACTCCTGCCGTGAAATTCATTGTTTTGGAAAGCGCCTGGTCAGAAGCATAAACAGAACTATGCCGGAAGGCAAAAGCGCGACACAATAGAGGATTACCCAACAAAGGAGGGGCTTATGACGATATGGGTGGATGCCGATGCGTGTCCCAATGTAATTAAAGAGATTCTGTATCGCGCAGCAGAACGTATGCAGGTGCCGTTGGTGCTGGTGGCAAATCAGAGTTTACGCGTGCCGCCATCGCGGTTTATTCGCACGCTACGCGTCGCGGCAGGCTTCGATGTTGCCGATAATGAAATTGTACGTCAGTGTGAGCCGGGCGATCTGGTGATCACTGCTGATATTCCTTTGGCTTCTGAAGTCATCGAGAAGGGGGCTGCGGCACTTAATCCACGTGGCGAACGTTATACGACGGCGACCATTCGCGAACGCCTGACAATGCGCGATTTTATGGACACCTTACGCGCCAGTGGTATTCAAACCGGGGGGCCAGATAGCCTTTCACAACGTGACCGCCAGGCCTTTGCCGCTGAGCTGGAAAAGTGGTGGCTGGAAGTGCAACGTAGTCGCGCATAAATGTAATTTATTATTTACACTTCTTTCTCGCTAATTTCTTGGTATAGTAAGGTGTAGATTGAAATTTTTACCTTAAGTGGAATTATTTCTTTACAATCGAAATTGTACTAGTTTAATGGTATGATCGCTATTCTCACGAAACCGGCTTTCGCCGCATTGCGGCCTTTTGGGGAAAACCCACGATGACACAACCTCTTTTTCTGATCGGGCCTCGGGGCTGTGGTAAAACAACGGTCGGAATGGCCCTTGCCGATTCGCTCAACTATCGGTTTGTCGATACCGATCAATGGCTGCAATCACAACTCAATATGACGGTCGCAGAGATCGTCGAAAGGGAAGAGTGGGGCGGATTTCGCGCCAGAGAAACCGCAGCACTGGAAGCGGTGACTGCGCCATCCACTGTTATTGCCACGGGTGGCGGCATTATTCTGACGGAATTTAATCGTCACTACATGCGCAATAACGGGATTGTGGTTTATTTGTGTGCGCCAGTAGCGGTACTGGTTAATCGCCTGCAAGCTGCACCCGAAGAGGATTTGCGACCAGCCTTAACCGGAAAACCGCTAAGTGAAGAAGTTCAGGAAGTGCTGGAAGAACGCGATGTGTTATATCGCGAAGTTGCGCATATTATCATTAACGCTAACAACGAACCCAGCCAGGTGATTTCTGAAATTCGTTGCGCCCTGGCACAGACGATCAATTGTTGATTCCCGAGTGCCTATACTTAACGTTCATCCTGTGAAATAAGGAAGAACGATGCCAACGAAACCACCTTATCCTCGTGAAGCATATGTTGTGACGATTGAAAAAGGAAAACCAGGGCAGACCGTAACCTGGTATCAGCTTAGAGCCGATCATCCCAAACCTGACTCTTTAATCAGCGAACATCCGACAGCTTTGGAAGCGATGGATGCGAAAAAACGCTATGAGGATCCTGACAAAGAGTGACCGTATCAGACTGCTCGGAAAGGACTCTGAGTGCTACCACAACGGACTTGCGTCACATTTTTCGCAATTCATGTTTTCCTAATAATTAGAATATTAAACAATAACAATCCATTACTGGAATCATTTGGAATCTTTACATTATGCCGGATGCGTCTGCTGCTACGCTTTTTGTCATTTGTAGCACAGGTAAGTGTCAGCAGTGGTGCTTAGCATTTGCCCGGTAATTAACGACGAAATAAAAGTAAGGTGGAAGAACAATGAGTGCGTCGTTGGCGATCCTGACCATCGGCATTGTACCTATGCAGGAAGTTTTGCCGCTCCTGACTGAGTACATTGACGAAAATAACATTTCCCATCATAGCCTGCTGGGGAAGTTAAGCCGCGAAGAAGTGATGGCGGAGTATGCGCCAGAAGCAGGTGAAGAAACGATTCTCACTTTATTAAATGATAATCAACTGGCCCACATTTCGCGTCGTAAAGTGGAGCGCGATCTGCAAAGCGTGGTTGAAGTGCTTGATAATCAGGGGTACGACGTCATTTTGTTGATGAGTACGGCAAACATTAGCTGTATGACGGCGCGTAATACAATCTTTCTCGAACCGTTACGTATATTACCACCGCTGGTTTCCTCCATTGTCGAAGGTCATCAGGTCGGTGTTATTGTACCGGTAGAAGAACTGTTGCACGTTCAGGCGCAAAAATGGCAAATCCTGCAAAAACCCCCCTTGCTTTCTCTGGGCAATCCCATTCACGATTCTGAACAGAAAATCATCGATGCCGGGAAAGAATTACTGGAAAACGGCGCAGATGTCATCATGCTGGATTGTTTGGGATTTAACCAACGTCATCGCGATTTACTGCAAAAACAGCTCGATGTTCCTGTTTTGCTCTCTAACGTATTGATTGCAAGGCTGGCAGCAGAATTACTGGTTTAATTTTGCGTGACAGTCAGCGCCTCTGACCCCTATAGTGAAGTGGATGTTTAACTACCAGACAGGGCCAGTTTATGCTTCAAAGTAACGAGTACTTTTCCGGCAAAGTGAAATCGATCGGCTTTTCCAGCAGCAGCACTGGTCGCGCCAGCGTTGGTGTCATGGTTGAAGGCGAATACACCTTCAGCACCGCTGAACCTGAAGAGATGACGGTAATCAGCGGGGCGCTGAATGTGTTGCTGCCTGATGCGACCGACTGGCAAGTGTATGAAGCCGGTTCCGTATTCAATGTTCCCGGCCACAGTGAATTCCATTTGCAAGTTGCTGAACCGACCTCTTATTTGTGCCGCTATCTGTAATATCTCGCCTTCCCGTTGATTGGGAGGGCATTTTTCTGAAAAGTAATTTGTTTTTATAATTAAAAATTTCAAAGGCTGCTGATTTTTATATTTTTGATATATTCAAATCAATTGGCTTTATTGAACGTTAACATTTAAATCAAAGGGTTAGGTGCTTGTATTGCTGGCCATGACGTTCAATCTCTAATTCATTGCTACCGCTACCTGATGCGCAATTAAAATAGTGGAAGCTCCGGTTTGCCATGTTATAAAAATCATTGCTCGATGTAGCGAATGATTATATTAATGCCTGGTATGGCGTCACATGCCAGATAAGACGCGTAGGCGTCTTATCTGGCGTTGAAGAAAAATCAGCAATTAACGTTGTGCTTCGCCACCTAATCCTTCGATCAGGTTTTGAATTAATGCTGCCAGTTCGCCGGTCATCAGGATGAAATCGGCATCAAAACGCTGGGCGTAATCTTCACGGTCGATGTCTTCGTTTTGATCTCGCAGTTCGTCGCAGAACTTCAGGCGCTTAAGCGAACCATCGTCACACATCACAAACTGAACGCGCTGCTGCCAGTCGAGCGCCAGTTTAGTCACCACTTTTCCGGCTTCAATATGATTGGTGATCTCTTCGCAGGTCAGATCCTGTTTTTTCGCACGGATCACGCCGCCATCTTCCAGCAGCGATTTCAGCTCGGCTTCATCAAGCAACTGGAATCCCTGTGCCGCGCTACCGGAGCGTACCCATTCGGTCAACGTCAGTTCAATCGGGTTTTCCATGCTCAACGGCACAACCGGTAACGACCCCAGACTTTTACGCAGCAGCGCCAGCGTATCTTCCGCTTTTTTGGCGCTGGCGCAGTCCACCATGATCAAACCATTAACCGTGTCGATCCACATCATAGTTTGGCTAAAGCGGCTGAATGCGCGCGGCAGCAGAGAGTGCAGCACCTCATCTTTCAGGGAATCTTTTTCGGTCTTCTTCAGCTTACGCGCCTGTTCCGCTTCCAGTTTGGCGATTTTCGCTTCCAGCGCCTGTTTAATGACCGGAGACGGGAGAATTTTTTCTTCTTTACGCGCACAGATAACAATTTGACCATTGGCAACGTGCGTTAATGCATCGCTGTGCGATCCCATCGGAGGAACCCAGCCCATCTTCGCCATGTCCTGGCTGCCGCATGGGGTAAATGCCATCGAGGCTAGCTGTTTTTCCATCTCTTCCGCACGCAGCGAAATTTCGCGGCTAAGACGGTAAACCATTAAATTTTTGAACCACAGCATGATAATTTCCACGGCCTTGTCGTTAAATTTAGCGGGCATAATAACGAATTGTCGGCGGCCTTGCATTGTCAATCCGGGTGTCCGTCTCTACGCTATTGATATTGAAAAAAATAAGGAGAGTTCTGTGCGTATAGGTATCGATTTAGGCGGCACTAAAACTGAAGTGATTGCACTGGGCGAGGCCGGGGAGCAGTTGTACCGTCATCGTCTGCCCACGCCGCGCGATGATTACCAGCAGACCATTGAAACGATCGCCACGTTGGTAGAGATGGCGGAGCAGGCGACAGGGCAGCGCGGAACGGTAGGCATGGGCATTCCAGGCTCGATTTCGCCCTACACCGGCGTGGTGAAAAATGCCAATTCAACCTGGCTTAACGGTCAGCCATTCGATAAAGACTTAAGTGCGCGACTGCAGCGGGAAGTCCGTCTGGCCAATGACGCCAACTGCCTGGCGGTTTCAGAAGCGGTAGATGGTGCGGCAGCAGGAGCGCAAACGGTCTTTGCCGTGATTATCGGCACGGGGTGCGGCGCGGGGGTAGCCTTCAATGGTCGGGCGCATATCGGCGGCAATGGCACGGCAGGCGAGTGGGGACATAATCCGCTACCGTGGATGGACGAAGATGAACTGCGTTATCGCGAGGAAGTCCCTTGTTATTGCGGTAAACAAGGTTGTATTGAAACCTTTATTTCTGGCACTGGATTTGCCACGGATTATCATCGTTTAAGTGGAAATGCGCTGAAAGGCCGCGAAATTGTTCGTCTTGTTGAAGAGAAAGATCCAGTTGCAGAGCTGGCATTGCGTCGTTACGAGCTACGACTGGCAAAATCGCTGGCACATGTGGTGAATATTCTCGATCCGGATGTGATTGTGCTGGGCGGTGGAATGAGCAATGTTGACCGTTTATATCAAACGGTTCCGCCGTTGATTAAACAATTTGTCTTCGGTGGAGAATGTGAAACGCCGGTACGTAAGGCGAAGCATGGTGATTCGAGCGGCGTACGCGGTGCCGCGTGGTTATGGCCGCAAGAGTAAAAACAGTTAGGCCATTGGTGCATCATGCCTGATGCTCAGGTCGGATAAGGCGCTCGCGCCGCATCCGACATCGTACTCCGATGCCTGATGTGACGCTTGCCGCGTCTTATCAGGCCTACAAAATGAGCATATCTGTACGCCGCATCCGGCAACAAGCAACGTTCACCGTGACCGCGACCTACCCCAATGGTTTCGCCAGCACCGGATTATCCGCTGCTTGCTGGCGCTTATAGCGACCATACAGCAGCAACGACGACATCGCAGCAAACGAAAGCAAGGCGGCGGGCAGCGCCACGTAATTATATGCCAGCCCCAGCGTCAGCATCATACCACCGCAATATGCGCCAACTGCGCTACCGAGGTTAAACGCTATTTGCCCACCTGCAGCACCTAATAACTCTCCACCTTTGGCATTTTGCAGTAGCAGAATTTGCAGCGGTGCAGAGAGGGCAAATAATCCCGCACAACAAATAAAAGCAAAAACCAGCGACGTTGTTTTCATACCGCCGAAGAAAAAGAGCATCAGCAATGCAAGCACAATAATGAAGTCAGTCACTGCCGCAATGCGCAGCGGAGAGTAACGTCCTGAAATCCGGCCACTTAGCACATTCCCCAGTACCATCCCCAGCCCGACCAGCATCATAATGAAGGTCATCGCCGTTTCCGAAAAACCGGAAATAAACATCATGTAAGGTTTTACGTAACTGAACCAGGCGAATACCCCCGCGTTACCAAACATGGTGGCGGCAAAAATTAGCCACGGCGCGGGGCTTCGCAAAAAATGAAACTGTTCGCGCAGGTTTCCTTTCACCTCGTCGCGAATATCTGGCACCCAAAAATAGACCGATGCCATCACTGCAATATTAAAAACAGAGATTAATAAAAAGGTGTAACGCCAGCTAAATTCCTGGCTTAAATACGTTCCCAGCGGAATACCCAGCAGATTGGCGACCGTCATCCCGGAAACCATACCCGCCACGGCGGCGGTGACTTTACCGGGTTTGATAATTTTCGATAATACAATCGCTCCGACACCAAAAAATGCGCCATGTGGAAAGCCGGAAACCAGTCGGCCAATGGCGAGCATCAGGTAAGACGAAGATAACGTAAACATGGCGTTGCCAATGACGCACAACGTCACCAGAAACAACAAGATATGTTTGAGCGAGTAGCGGTTGGAGAAGAGGGCGATTATCGGCGCGCCGACCACCACGCCCAGCGCATAATACGAAATCATATGCCCGGCGGCAGGAATAGAAATCCCCACATTATGCGCCAGCTCCGTGAGCACGCCCATAATGCCAAATTCGGCCATCCCCAGACCAAACGTGCCGAGAGCTAAAGATAAAATAACTTTATTCATACCACCATCACAACCAACAGGACGGCTACGAATCACCGTAGCCAATAAAGTGATAGCTTGCAGGATAACGACCAATCAGGCCAAGAGATAATTCGCCCCTCTGTATTCATTATCCTGCTGAATAGTTATTTCACTGCAAACGCGCTGTCCAGTTTGCTGTAGCCCAGACCGTTGATCTTCTTCACTTTGATTTGCACAGGAATACGCTCTTTCATCGCTTCAACGTGGCTAATTACGCCGATAGTTTTACCGCTGGCGTTCAGGGCATCCAGTGCATCAAGGGCGGTATCCAGCGTTTCGCTATCCAGCGTGCCGAAACCTTCATCAAGGAAAAGTGAGTCAATACGCGTTTTATGGCTGACCAGATCCGAAAGCGCCAGCGCCAGCGCCAGACTGACGAGGAAACTTTCGCCGCCGGAAAGGGTGCGGGTATCGCGCACCGCGTCGGCCTGCCAGGTATCGACAACCTCGACTTCCAGCGCCTCGCTGGCTTTGCGCTTTAACAGATAGCGCCCGTGCAGACGGGTCAGTTGCTGATTAGCGAGATGGACCAGATTATCCAGCGTCAGCCCCTGGGCGAATTTACGGAATTTGTCACCCTCTTTGGAGCCAATCAGCGAATTAAGATAACCCCAGTCCTCAACCTGCTGTGTCGTTTGAGTAATTTGCTGCATTAAGGTTTGTTGTTGCTGATGGTTGTCTGCATCCTGTTTCAGTTGCTGGCGAATCTCGCCCTGATGGGTGGTATTTTCACGCAGTTTTTGGTTAGTTTGTGCTAACTCTTGCTGAATCTGTTCCGCTGTCAAAGTGAGATCCAACCCGTCAGGCTGGTGTTGCTGATGCTGTGCCAGAGCTTCTGCCGCCTGAGTTGCCAGCGTTTGTGCCTGACGGCGCTGGTTTTCCAGATTCTGCTTGAGCTGTTCCAGTTGCGCTAGTGTTTGTTCATCCATCAGTGCCGCAAGAAACGCTTGCTGATCGGCAAAAATGCTGGCCTGTAGGGCAGCGTCAAACTGTGCCTGGACATTTTGCAGACTTTGCGCCGCCAGAACTTCCTGTTGCTGCAACGTCTGTTGCTGGCTTTGTAACGCGAGGCATTGCTCGTGAATTTGCCGCCAGTTTTCCAGCGTCACCGTTTCTTCGCTGTGCGGAAGTTCATCACTTTGCGGCAGCGTTTCCAGAATCGGCGTCAGTTGCTGGATGCGGTTTTGCAGCCCGCTTAATTCGTTCTGGCGCTGTTGCCAGATCTGCGCTTCTTGCTGACGTGCCGATAACCAGCTCTCTTCTTCATCTTCCTTCGGCAATGCCAGCGCGTAATCCGCTAATGCCGTAGAGAGTTGCTGATGGCGTTGCTCAATTTGCTGTTGATACTGGATAATTTGCTGATTATGCGCGGCAATTTGCGCCTGCAATTCTTGACGCTGATTGAGTAATTGCAGTTGCTTTTCATGCTCTTCCTGGGCGGTAAGCCACGGTTGAATATCGTCCTGCGGCTGCAAGGTGATATTGAGGCTGGCAGTGAGTGTCTGCCATTCCTGAGTAAGTGCTTGCTCATCTTGCCGGAGGCTTTGTGCTTCGTTTTCATCCCGCTGAAGCTGCCAGGTTAATGCGTCCAGTTGTCCACGTAATGCCGCGCCTTCTTCACCGAGCTTTTTCACTTCGTTTTCCAGCGTCAGTAATCGGGCCTGATTAACGCCAGGTTCCAGTGCCTGATACGCCTCTACCGCCGGGTGGCTGGTGGAACCACAAAGTGGACAAGGTTGACCTGCTTGTAACTGTGCGCGCTGTGCTTCCAGCGTTTTGATGCGCTCTTCCTGCTCGCAAATGGTTTTGACGTCGGCAAGCTGTTGCGTTTTTTCCTTATAACGCTGGCGCATTTCGGTCAGTGCGGCGTTACGTTGCGTCTGTTCCTGCGTGACGCTCTGGATAGTGGCTTGTAACTGCGCCAGCCGTTTTTGCTGGGGAGCAATTTGCCCATGCAGTGCAATCAGGCGCTGACGTAGCGGGCGTTGTTCAGCATGTTGCGCTTGTGCGACAGCAACTTCATCGCCGGTTAAAGCTAAAGAGATAGCCGGAAGGGCATTAAGTTTTTGCCGGGCATGGGTTAATTGCTGTTGCCACTGTCGCAGATGCCCGCGTTCACTGGCCTGTTGGGAGAACTGCGCACGCCAACCCGCCAGCTCGTTGTTCCATAGACGGAAGCGGTCGTGTTCCTGTAACCACGCATTCAGGGTTTGTTGATGGTGCTGTAATTCAGCCGACTGCTTCGCCGCCTGGTGACGAATGCTCGCGCGAAACACCATTGTGCTCTGTAAGCGAGTATTTACTTCTTCAATCTGTTGGCGAGTATGCGCCAGCGCCGTAGAGTGTTCTGCAATACGTTCCCAGTGCGGACGGAGATTTCGTGCGGGTTGTGCCAGACTAAGCGCCGCCAGTTGAGGTTGCGCTTTTTCTTCTTCGGTCAACGCCAGTTGCAGAGCCTGCTGACGACGGCTGGCCTCCTGCTGTAATTCATCCAGACGTGTTAACCAGTTAAGCGATTGTTGCTCTTGCTGCTGTGCGGCGAGTAACTGCTTTTCTTCGTCAGTGAGTACCTGCAAACTTTCTGTTAATGATTGCACCTGCTCAGGTGCTAATAACGCAACGCCGCTGGCCTGCGCTTGCAGTTTCTCCAGCGCAGTGCGGGCCGATTTGTGCTGTTCAAAGACCATCGCGGAGATTTGCCCGTAAATTTCGGTGCCGGTTAACTCCTCCAGCAATTCTGCGCGTTCTTTCGGTTTAGCATTGAGGAAGGCAGCAAATTGCCCCTGCGAAAGCAGCATCGAACGGGTGAAACGTCCGTAATCCAGCCCGGTTAACGTCGCCGTCATTTCCAGCTTATCTTTCACTTTATCAGCGAGGATTTTACCGTCTGTGCAGCGCGCCAGCTCTACGCGTGGCACCTGCAAATTACCGTCCGGCTGGTTACGCGCCCGGTTCTGGCTCCAGAATGCGCGGTAGGCCTCGCCTTTCACTTCAAACTCCACTTCCGCCAGACATTCGGCAGTATCGCGGGTCATCAGGTCATTTTGCGATTGCGAAACGTTGGAGAGGCGCGGCGTTTCGTGATACAGCGCCAGACAAATGGCATCGAGCAGCGTGGTTTTACCCGCGCCGGTTGGGCCGGTAATGGCAAACAGACCGTTGCTGGCGAACGGTTCGCGGGTGAAATCAATCTTCCATTCGCCTTTTAATGAGTTCAGGTTTTTCAGGCGCAGGCTGAGAATTTTCATGCTTCGTGTTCTCCGGCGAGGGTCTGCAACGTCATGGCGAAAAGATGTTGCAGGCGTTGATGCTGCGATTCATCCAGTTCTTCCAGTGCCAGACGACGATTAAAAACGTCTTCGACGCTAAGTTCGCTGAGTGTTTCACGCTGTTGGCTGGCTAACACACGCTCGCGCTGCTCCCGACTGCGACGCACCAGTAATACTTCGACAGGCAGTGATTCGGTTAATGCCTGGATTTTGCGCTGAATATCATGCAGATACTCATCGGTAGTGATTTCAATATCCAGCCAGACAGGCGGCTCCTGTGGCACATTACGCCATTGTTCAAGTTGCGCGGTAATCGATGCCAAATCGCCTTTCAGCACTGCCATCGGTTGCGTTACCGGTACGCTCAGGTTTTCCACGCTCTCTAATTTGCCATTTGAAAATGTCACCAGATGGACATATTTACTCTTGCCGCATTCATCAAAACTCAGTGGGATGGGAGAGCCGCAATAGCGGACATGTTCCATGCCGCCAATGATCTGCGCGCGGTGAATATGCCCGAGCGCGATGTAGTCGGCCGGCGGAAAGTTTTGTGCCGGAAACGCGTCCAGCGTGCCAATATAAATGTCACGCACGGCGTCACTTTTACTCGCGCCAACGGTCGTTAAATGCCCCGTTGCGATGATGGGCAGAGGTTGATCGCTGCGCAATTTGCAGGCATCTGCATAATGTTGTTGGTAATAATCGGTGATTGCTGCCAGCAAATGCTGCTGTTTTTCAATACCGTTAAGTCCCGCCTGGCTGGTAATAATGTCACGCGGGCGTAAAAAAGGGATAGGGCACAGTACCGCGCCAGGCGTTCCGTCGCGACGAGGCAATATTTGCGGCGCATGTCCGGCGCTGGCGACCACGGTGGTATTGAGAAACGCCATGATATCGCGCGATTCATTCAGCGTGGCTACTGA
Source organism: Escherichia marmotae (assembly GCF_002900365.1). NCBI lineage: Bacteria > Pseudomonadati > Pseudomonadota > Gammaproteobacteria > Enterobacterales > Enterobacteriaceae > Escherichia > Escherichia marmotae. The sequence continues at coordinate 2,048,675 of NZ_CP025979.1, read as the reverse complement.
GTCATGGTTTCCTGCCAGTACCACCAGATGACAGCCTGTTTGCTGTAAATTGACAACAAAACGGTTATATAACGTGCGGGCGTAGCTGGGCGGTGAGCCGGTATCGAAAACATCACCGGCAACAATAATTGCATCCACCTGATGGGTTTGCGCTGTCTCCAGCAGCCAGTCAAGAAAGGCCTGGTGTTCAGCTTCGCGGCTTTTACTGTAGAAGTTCTGGCCGAGATGCCAGTCTGAGGTGTGAAGGATGCGCATAACAATTCCCTGGCGAAAAAGCATAGGCGCGATTATACCCAATCAGGTGTCTTATTTGCTTTTTTCTGCGCCACGGAAATCAATAACCTGAAGGGGAGTGCGACGTTCTTTTCATAAATCTGTCATAAATCTGACGCATAATGACGTCGCATTGATGATCGCAATCTATTTATTACAACAGGGCAAATCATGGCGAGACGTATTCTGGTCGTAGAGGATGAAGCTCCAATTCGCGAAATGGTCTGCTTCGTGCTCGAGCAAAATGGCTTTCAGCCGGTCGAAGCGGAAGATTATGACAGTGCTGTGAACCAACTGAATGAACCCTGGCCGGATTTAATTCTCCTCGACTGGATGTTACCCGGCGGCTCCGGTATCCAGTTCATCAAACATCTGAAGCGTGAGTCGATGACCCGGGATATACCGGTGGTGATGTTGACCGCCAGAGGGGAGGAAGAAGATCGTGTGCGCGGTCTTGAAACCGGCGCGGATGATTATATCACCAAGCCGTTTTCACCGAAGGAACTGGTGGCACGTATTAAAGCGGTGATGCGCCGTATTTCACCGATGGCGGTGGAAGAGGTGATCGAGATGCTGGGGCTAAGTCTGGACCCGACGTCTCATCGGGTGATGGCGGGCGAAGAACCGCTGGAGATGGGACCGACTGAATTTAAGCTGCTGCACTTTTTTATGACTCACCCCGAGCGTGTGTACAGTCGCGAACAGCTATTAAACCACGTCTGGGGAACCAATGTTTATGTAGAAGACCGTACGGTTGATGTCCACATTCGTCGCCTGCGTAAAGCACTGGAACCTGGCGGGCATGACCGCATGGTACAGACCGTGCGCGGTACAGGATATCGTTTTTCAACCCGCTTTTAACGCCTTGCTCGTCGGACGCAGAGCAAGGCTTGTTTGTTCATAACTGGAGTATCTTACGTGCTGGAACGGCTGTCGTGGAAAAGGCTGGTGCTGGAGCTGCTACTTTGCTGCCTCCCGGCCTTCATCCTGGGTGCTTTTTTGGGTTATCTGCCCTGGTTTTTATTGGCATCGGTAACGGGACTGCTTATCTGGCATTTCTGGAATTTATTACGCCTCTCATGGTGGCTGTGGGTGGATCGCAGTATGACGCCGCCACCCGGGCGTGGAAGCTGGGAACCGCTGCTGTATGGCTTACACCAGATGCAGTTGCGTAATAAAAAACGCCGCCGCGAACTGGGCAATCTCATCAAACGCTTTCGTAGCGGCGCGGAGTCGCTGCCCGATGCGGTGGTGCTGACCACGGAAGAGGGCGGGATCTTCTGGTGTAACGGGCTGGCGCAACAAACTCTTGGCCTGCGCTGGCCGGAAGATAACGGGCAGAACATCCTTAACCTGCTGCGTTATCCGGAATTTACGCAATATCTGAAAACGCGTGATTTTTCTCGCCCGCTCAATCTGGTGCTCAACACCGGGCGGCATCTGGAAATTCGCGTCATGCCTTATACGCATAAACAACTGTTAATGGTGGCGCGTGATGTCACGCAAATGCATCAACTGGAAGGGGCTCGGCGCAACTTTTTTGCCAACGTGAGCCATGAGTTACGCACGCCATTGACTGTGTTGCAGGGTTACCTGGAAATGATGCATGAGCAGCCGCTGGAAGGTGCGGTACGTGAAAAAGCGTTGCACACAATGCGCGAGCAAACCCAGAGAATGGAAGGACTGGTGAAGCAGTTGCTGACGCTGTCGAAAATTGAAGCTGCGCCAACACAGTTACTCAATGAAAAGGTTGATGTACCTATGATGCTGCGTGTCGTTGAGCGTGAAGCCCAGACTCTGAGTCAGCACAAACAGACATTTACCTTTGAAATAGATAATGACCTAAAAGTGTCTGGCAATGAAGATCAGCTACGCAGTGCGATTTCGAATCTGGTCTATAACGCGGTGAATCATACGCCAGAAGGTACACATATCACGGTGCGCTGGCAGCGAGTGCCGCACGGTGCCGAGTTTAGTGTTGAAGATAATGGGCCGGGTATCGCACCGGAGCATATTCCACGGCTGACCGAGCGTTTTTATCGTGTTGATAAAGCGCGTTCCCGACAAACCGGTGGTAGCGGACTGGGGTTAGCAATTGTTAAACATGCGGTGAATCACCACGAAAGCCGCCTGAATATTGACAGTACGGTGGGCAAAGGTACGCGTTTCAGTTTTGTTCTGCCGGAACGTTTAATTGCCAAAAACAACGATTAATCTGCCTTTGTCATTTTTTGTTGCCATAAGCCAGCCGACGCTGGCTTTTTTTCTTTGCAGCCAAAAAATAAGCGCTAAATCTTACAAGGGTTGGTGATTTTTTGTTCGCATGATTAGCCATGACTTTTTCGCTGAAATAGCGTTTTATACTGGTTAGTGATTTCTTATCGTTATATCCCTCTGGTTTTTAGATCCCATCTTGCTTTAAAACGTTATAAGCGTTTAAATTGCGCTTCAGGTGCTGTCATACTGACTGCATTCAAGCGGTAAATCGAAAAACTATTCTTCGCCGCGTCAGGTTGGGAGTATTTCCCGCTGAAATTGTTTAAAAATACCGCTGTATCATCCCCAGGGATTGGCACAAAAATTTAACGTTACAACACCACATCCACAGGCAGTATGATTTATGACCCATCAATTAAGATCGCGCGATATTATCGCTCTGGGCTTTATGACATTTGCGTTGTTCGTCGGCGCAGGTAACATTATTTTCCCTCCTATGGTCGGCTTACAGGCGGGCGAACACGTCTGGACTGCTGCGTTTGGCTTTCTCATTACCGCCGTTGGTCTGCCGGTATTAACGGTAGTGGCGCTGGCGAAAGTTGGCGGCGGCGTTGATAGCCTGAGCACCCCCATCGGTAAAGTTGCTGGCGTGTTACTGGCAACCGTCTGCTATCTGGCGGTGGGGCCGCTGTTCGCTACGCCACGTACGGCAACCGTCTCCTTTGAAGTCGGTATTGCGCCGCTGACGGGTGATTCTGCACTGCCGCTGTTTATCTACAGCCTGGTCTATTTCGCTATCGTCATTCTGGTTTCGCTCTATCCGGGCAAACTGCTGGATACCGTCGGTAACTTCCTTGCGCCGCTGAAAATTATCGCGCTGGTCATTCTGTCCGTTGCTGCAATTGTCTGGCCTGCGGGTTCTATTAGCACCGCGACTGAGGCTTATCAAAACGCTGCGTTTTCTAACGGCTTTGTTAATGGCTATCTGACGATGGATACGCTGGGTGCGATGGTGTTTGGTATCGTTATTGTTAACGCGGCGCGTTCTCGCGGCGTTGCTGAAGCGCGTCTGCTAACCCGTTACACCGTCTGGGCTGGCCTGATGGCGGGCGTTGGTTTAACTCTGCTTTATCTGGCGTTGTTCCGTCTGGGGTCAGACAGCGCGTCGTTGGTTGACCAATCCGCAAACGGTGCGGCTATTCTGCATGCTTACGTTCAGCACACCTTTGGCGGCGGCGGGAGCTTCCTGCTGGCAGCGTTAATCTTCATCGCCTGCCTGGTCACGGCTGTTGGCCTGACCTGTGCCTGTGCGGAGTTCTTCGCCCAGTATGTACCGCTCTCTTATCGTACCCTGGTATTTATCCTCGGCGGCTTCTCGATGGTGGTGTCTAACCTCGGTTTGAGCCAGTTGATTCAGATCTCTGTGCCGGTGCTGACTGCCATTTATCCGCCATGTATCGCACTGGTTGTATTAAGTTTTACACGCTCATGGTGGCATAATTCGTCCCGTGTGATTGCTCCGCCGATGTTTATCAGTCTGCTTTTTGGTATTCTCGACGGGATCAAAGCATCTGCATTCAGCGATATCTTACCGTCCTGGGTGCAGCGTTTACCGCTGGCCGAACAAGGTCTGGCGTGGTTAATGCCAACAGTGGTGATGGTGGTTCTGGCCATTATCTGGGATCGCGCGGCAGGTCGTCAGGTGGCCTCCAGCGCTCACTAAATCACTGAAAATTTGTTTTAACCACGGGGCTGCGATGCCCCGTGGTTTTTTATTGTGTTGATGGGTTAGGAATTGATGGAAAGTAAGAACAAGCTAAAGCGTGGGCTAAGTACCCGACACATACGCTTTATGGCACTGGGTTCAGCAATTGGCACCGGGTTGTTTTACGGTTCGGCAGACGCCATCAAAATGGCCGGTCCGAGCGTGTTGTTGGCCTATATTATCGGTGGTGCCGCGGCGTATATCATTATGCGTGCGCTGGGGGAAATGTCGGTACATAACCCTGCTGCCAGCTCTTTCTCGCGTTATGCGCAGGAAAACCTTGGCCCACTGGCAGGTTACATTACCGGCTGGACCTACTGCTTTGAAATCCTTATTGTCGCCATCGCTGATGTGACCGCTTTCGGTATCTATATGGGCGTCTGGTTTCCGACGGTGCCGCACTGGATTTGGGTGCTGAGCGTAGTGCTGATTATCTGTGCCATCAACCTGATGAGCGTGAAAGTGTTTGGCGAGCTGGAGTTCTGGTTCTCGTTCTTTAAAGTCGCCACCATTATCATTATGATCGTTGCTGGTTTCGGCATTATCATCTGGGGGATTGGCAACGGCGGGCAACCGACAGGTATCCATAACCTGTGGAGCAACGGCGGCTTCTTCAGTAACGGCTGGCTAGGCATGGTGATGTCGTTGCAAATGGTGATGTTTGCCTACGGTGGGATCGAAATTATCGGGATCACCGCCGGTGAAGCAAAAGATCCTGAGAAATCTATTCCGCGTGCGATCAACTCAGTGCCGATGCGTATTCTGGTGTTCTATGTCGGTACGCTGTTCGTCATTATGTCTATCTATCCGTGGAATCAGGTCGGCACTGCCGGTAGCCCGTTTGTGCTGACGTTCCAGCATATGGGCATTACTTTTGCCGCCAGCATTCTTAACTTCGTTGTGCTGACTGCCTCGCTGTCGGCAATTAACAGCGACGTGTTTGGCGTAGGCCGTATGCTGCACGGCATGGCAGAGCAGGGTAGTGCGCCGAAAATCTTCAGCAAAACGTCGCGTCGTGGTATTCCGTGGGTCACAGTGCTGGTAATGACCACCGCGCTGCTGTTTGCGGTGTATCTGAACTACATCATGCCGGAAAACGTCTTCCTGGTGATCGCTTCGCTGGCGACCTTCGCTACCGTGTGGGTGTGGATTATGATCCTACTGTCGCAGATAGCCTTCCGTCGCCGTCTACCGCCAGAAGAAGTTAAGGCGCTGAAATTTAAAGTCCCAGGTGGGGTGGCAACGACTATCGCGGGGCTGATTTTCCTGATCTTTATCATCGGACTGATTGGTTATCACCCTGAAACGCGCATCTCTCTGTACGTTGGTTTCGCGTGGATTGTTGTGCTGTTGATTGGCTGGATGTTTAAACGCCGCCACGACCGCCAGTTGGCTGAAAACCACTAATTCCCGCTTTTGTCAGCCGGATCAGGACACATCCTGATCCGGCTATTCCGAAAGTTATCCGCCCCCGTCCTCCTCCCCCCAAATATCCTTCAGATGATGATTGATCCTGAATCAGGCTGTGGCAAGGTGATCATATTTTAATCACAGGGGATTTATGATGTTGAATGCATGGCACCTGCCGGTGTCCCCGTTTGTTAAGCAAAGTAAAGATCAACTGCTTATTACACTGTGGTTGACAGGCGAAGAGCCGCCACAGCGCATTATGCTGCGCATGGAAAACGATAACGAAGAAACATCAGTGCCGATGCATAAACAGCGCAGTCAGCCGCATCCAGGCGTAACAGCATGGCGGGCTGCGCTCTCTCTCTCCACCGGGCAGCCACGGCGGCGCTACAGTTTCAAATTGCTGTGGCACGATCGCCAGCGATGGTTTACGCCGCAAGGTTTTAGCCAAATACCGCCAGCACGGTTGGAGCAGTTTGCCGTCGATGTGCCGGATATCGGGCCACAATGGGCAGCGGATCAAATCTTTTATCAGATCTTCCCGGATCGTTTTGCCCGAAGTCAGTCACGTGAAGCAACGCAGGATCATGTCTATTATCATCACGCAGCCGGACGGGAGATCATACTGCGTGGCTGGGACGAACCCGTCACGGCACAAGCGGGCGGATCAACGTTCTATGGCGGTGATCTGGACGGGATAAGCGAAAAACTGCCGTACCTGAAAAAACTCGGCGTGACAGCGCTGTATCTCAATCCGGTATTCAAAGCTCCCAGCGTGCATAAGTACGATACCGAAGATTATCGCCACGTCGATCCGCAGTTTGGCGGCGACGGGGCGTTGCTGCGTTTGAGGCACAATACGCAGCAACAGGGAATGCGGCTGGTACTGGACGGTGTGTTTAACCACAGTGGTGACTCTCATGCCTGGTTTGACCGGCACAATCGTGGAACGGGCGGCGCTTGTCACAACCCCGAATCGCCCTGGCGTGACTGGTATTCATTTAGTGATGATGGCACGGCGCTCGACTGGCTGGGCTATGCCAGTTTGCCGAAACTGGACTATCAGTCGGAAAGTCTGGTGAATGAAATTTATCGTGGTGAAGACAGCATTGTCCGTCACTGGCTGAAAGCGCCGTGGAATATGGACGGCTGGCGGTTGGATGTGATGCATATGCTGGGAGAAGCGGGTGGTGCGCGCAATAATTTGCTGCATGTCGCCGGGATCACCAGGGCTGCGAAAGAAACCCAGCCGGAAGCGTACATTGTGGGTGAATATTTTGGTGATGCGCGGCAGTGGTTGCAGGCAGATGTGGAAGATGCCGCTATGAACTACCGTGGCTTTACATTCCCGTTGTGGGGATTTCTGGCCAACACCGATATCTCTTACGATCCCCAGCAGATTGACGCCCAAACCTGTATGACCTGGATGGATAATTATCGCGCCGGGCTTTCTCATCAACAGCAATTGCGTATGTTTAATCAGCTCGACAGCCACGATACTGCGCGATTTAAAACGCTGCTTGGACGAGACGTCGAGCGTCTGCCGTTGGCCGTTGTCTGGTTGTTTACCTGGCCAGGCGTGCCTTGTATTTATTACGGTGATGAAGTGGGGTTGGATGGTAACAATGATCCGTTTTGCCGTAAGCCATTTCCGTGGCAGGTGGAAAAACAAGATGCGGAGCTATTCTCGTTGTACCAGCGAATGATTGTGCTGCGTAAGAAGAGCCTGGCACTGCGTCGCGGTGGCTGTCAGGTGCTGTACGCGGAAGATAATGTGGTGGTGTTTGTGCGCTTGCTAAATCAGCAGCGTGTGCTGGTGGCGATTAACCGTGGCGAAGCGTGTGAAGTGGTGCTGCCCGCGTCACCGTTGCTCAATGTTACAGCGTGGCAACGCAAAGAAGGGCACGGGCAACTGGCGGACGGGATTCTGACATTGCCAGCGATATCGGCCACAGTGTGGATGAATTAACGCCTTACAACGCTTTGCGTGAAGCCTGCGCCATCATCCGCGGATAAAACTGCCAGAAGCGGCTTTCGAGCGCGTCGTAATGGGTGTCTAAATCGTACCAGGAGTCACGCAGGGCATCCAGGCGTGGGCGACGGCTTGCCATGCCGTTTAACACACTCTGGATGAAATCCATATCGCGATAACGCACCAGCCACTGCTCTGACCATAAGTAATTGTTCAAATTGATAAAGCGTGGTGGTGAATCCGGCAGAATAGTGATTACTTGCTCGCGGGCATAACAGACAAATTCCTCTAACGGAAAATCGGGCGATAGCTGCGACCAGTGGCGGGAAAGAAAGTGATCCCACATGACATCCAGCGTGATAGGCGCAACCCGGCGGGTTTCACGACGAAACCACTCACGCGCTTCGCGGACTTCCGGCAGATTGTCGGTCAAAACGTCGATACGCCGATGCATATGAATGCCAGCCACGACGTCGGGTGGAAAACTTTCTTCAGGGTTTCCACGAACAAAATCAGCCAGTAAGTTGCCAGAAAGCGAGCTTTCAGCGAGATGGGCTAAATGCAGGTGAGCTAAAAAATTCATATACACTTCATCCTTCAAACTGCCTCTTCGTTGGCTGCTAGTTACTCGGCTCATCCATGAGCCTCGCCCTTACGGGCCACCGTTACACGGTGTTCAAATCTGTTTCGGACAGATTTGTCACTCACCCCAGTCACTTACTTAATGTAAGCTCCTGGGGACTCATTCAGTTGCCATCTCGATGCATCTTGAATGATTTTGTGTATAGATTATGTCATCCATCAAGGAGGGTAAAGGTTGCAGGGAGGACGCCCCGGCACTAGACTACCCGCCTCTTATTTTAGTCTGAGTCAGTGTCATGCGCGTTACCGATTTCTCTTTTGAATTGCCCGAATCCCTGATTGCCCACTATCCCATGCCTGAACGCAGTAGCTGTCGTTTACTGTCGCTGGACGGGCCGACGGGCGCGCTGACGCACGGTACTTTCACCGATTTACTCGATAAGCTCAACCCTGGCGATCTTCTGGTTTTTAATAATACCCGGGTGATCCCGGCGCGCCTGTTTGGTCGTAAAGCCAGCGGCGGCAAGATTGAAGTGCTGGTTGAGCGGATGCTCGATGACAAACGTATTCTCGCGCATATTCGTGCCTCAAAAGCACCAAAGCCGGGCGCTGAACTGCTGCTGGGTGATGACGAAAGCATTAAAGCAACGATGACTGCCCGCCACGGCGCGCTGTTTGAAGTCGAATTTAATGATCAACGTTCGGTGCTGGATATTCTCAACAGCATCGGTCATATGCCGCTGCCGCCGTACATCGACCGTCCGGATGAAGATGCAGACCGTGAACTTTATCAGACGGTATATAGCGAAAAACCGGGCGCAGTTGCGGCCCCGACCGCCGGACTGCATTTCGACGAACCGCTGTTGGAAAAATTACGCGCTAAAGGCGTTGAGATGGCGTTCGTGACTCTGCACGTTGGCGCGGGCACCTTCCAGCCGGTACGCGTCGACACGATTGAAGATCACATCATGCACTCGGAGTACGCCGAAGTGCCGCAGGATGTGGTAGACGCGGTGCTGGCAGCGAAAGCGCGCGGAAATCGGGTAATTGCGGTTGGCACCACCTCTGTGCGCTCGCTGGAAAGCGCGGCCCAGGCGGCGAAAAACGCTCTCATCGAACCGTTCTTTGACGATACCCAAATCTTTATCTATCCGGGCTTTCAGTACAAAGTGGTCGATGCGCTGGTGACTAACTTCCATTTGCCGGAGTCGACGCTGATTATGCTGGTTTCGGCATTTGCCGGTTATCAACACACCATGAACGCCTATAAAGCGGCGGTTGAAGAGAAATATCGCTTTTTTAGTTACGGTGATGCGATGTTTATCACGTACAATCCGCAGGCAATTAATGAGCGCGTCGGGGAGTAATTCCGCGGCGCTGGTTTAAACGTTGGACTGTTTTTCTGACGTAGTGGAGAAAAAATGAAATTTGAACTGGACACCACCGACGGTCGCGCACGCCGTGGCCGCCTGGTCTTTGATCGCGGCGTAGTGGAAACGCCTTGTTTTATGCCCGTGGGCACTTACGGCACCGTAAAAGGGATGACGCCGGAAGAAGTTGAAGCCACTGGCGCACAAATTATCCTCGGCAATACTTTCCACCTGTGGCTGCGCCCGGGCCAGGAAATCATGAAACTGCATGGCGATCTGCACGATTTTATGCAGTGGAAAGGCCCAATCCTCACCGATTCCGGTGGTTTCCAGGTCTTCAGCCTTGGCGATATCCGTAAAATCACCGAACAGGGCGTGCACTTCCGTAACCCTATCAACGGCGACCCGATTTTCCTCGATCCTGAAAAATCGATGGAGATTCAGTACGATCTTGGTTCAGATATTGTCATGATTTTTGACGAGTGTACGCCGTATCCCGCTGACTGGGATTACGCAAAACGTTCCATGGAGATGTCTCTGCGTTGGGCGAAGCGTAGCCGTGAGCGTTTTGACAGTCTCGGAAACAAAAATGCGCTGTTTGGCATCATTCAGGGCAGCGTTTACGAAGATTTACGTGATATCTCTGTTAAAGGTCTGGTAGATATCGGTTTTGATGGCTACGCTGTCGGCGGTCTGGCTGTGGGTGAGCCGAAAGCAGATATGCACCGTATTCTGGAGCATGTGTGCCCGCAAATTCCAGCAGACAAACCGCGTTACCTGATGGGCGTTGGTAAACCGGAAGACCTGGTTGAAGGCGTGCGCCGCGGTATCGATATGTTTGACTGCGTAATGCCAACACGTAATGCGCGTAACGGTCATCTGTTCGTGACCGATGGCGTGGTGAAAATTCGCAACGCGAAGTATAAGAGCGACACCGGGCCGCTCGATCCTGAGTGTGATTGCTACACCTGTCGCAATTATTCACGTGCCTACTTGCATCATCTCGACCGTTGCAACGAAATATTAGGCGCGCGACTCAACACCATTCATAACCTTCGTTACTACCAGCGTTTGATGGCGGGTTTACGCAAGGCTATTGAAGAGGGTAAATTAGAGAGCTTCGTAGCTGATTTTTACCAGCGTCAGGGGCGAGAAGTACCACCTTTGAACGTTGATTAATATTAATAATGAGGGAAATTTAATGAGCTTTTTTATTTCTGATGCGGTAGCGGCAACGGGTGCTCCGGCACAAGGTAGCCCGATGTCTTTGATTTTGATGCTGGTGGTATTCGGTCTGATTTTCTATTTCATGATCCTGCGCCCACAGCAGAAGCGCACCAAAGAACACAAAAAGCTGATGGACTCCATCGCCAAAGGTGATGAAGTGCTGACGAACGGTGGCCTGGTAGGTCGCGTAACCAAAGTAGCGGAAAACGGCTACATTGCTATCGCACTGAATGACACCACTGAAGTAGTTATTAAACGTGACTTCGTAGCCGCCGTTCTGCCGAAAGGCACCATGAAGGCGCTGTAATTAAAATTTTTCCCTAAGGGAATTGCCGTGTTAAACCGTTATCCTTTGTGGAAGTACGTCATGCTGATCGTGGTGATTGTCATCGGTCTGCTCTACGCGCTTCCCAACCTGTTTGGTGAGGATCCGGCTGTTCAGATCACTGGCGCGCGCGGAGTCGCCGCCAGTGAGCAAACGCTGATCCAGGTCCAGAAAACGTTACAAGAAGAAAAAATAACTGCTAAGTCTGTGGCACTGGAAGAGGGCGCTATTCTTGCGCGCTTCGACTCCACTGACACCCAACTGCGCGCTCGCGAAGCATTAATGGGCGTTATGGGTGACAAATACGTCGTGGCGCTTAACCTTGCCCCGGCAACGCCGCGCTGGCTGGCAGCTATTCACGCTGAGCCGATGAAGCTCGGTCTTGACCTGCGTGGTGGCGTTCACTTCCTGATGGAAGTGGATATGGACACTGCGCTGGGCAAACTCCAGGAACAAAATATCGACAGCCTGCGCAGCGACTTGCGCGAAAAAGGCATCCCGTATACCACTGTTCGTAAAGAAAATAATTACGGTCTGAGCATCACCTTCCGTGACTCTAATGCGCGTGATGAAGCCATTGCGTATCTGAGCAAACGCCATCCCGATCTGGTCATTAGCAGCCAGGGTAGCAACCAACTGCGTGCGGTGATGAGCGATGCGCGTCTCAGTGAAGCGCGTGAATATGCGGTGCAGCAGAATATCAACATCCTGCGTAACCGTGTAAACCAGCTTGGTGTTGCTGAGCCTGTGGTACAACGCCAGGGTGCAGATCGTATCGTTGTTGAATTGCCTGGTATTCAGGACACTGCGCGTGCGAAAGAGATTCTGGGGGCGACTGCAACGCTGGAATTCCGTCTGGTAAACACCAACGTTGACCAGGCTGCTGCCGCATCTGGCCGCGTACCGGGTGACTCTGAAGTGAAACAGACCCGCGAAGGTCAGCCGGTTGTGCTGTACAAACGCGTGATCCTGACCGGTGACCATATCACCGACTCCACTTCCAGCCAGGACGAATACAACCAGCCGCAGGTTAACATCTCGCTCGACAGCGCTGGTGGCAACATCATGTCTAACTTCACCAAGGACAACATCGGTAAACCGATGGCAACCCTGTTCGTGGAGTACAAAGACAGCGGTAAGAAAGATGCTAACGGTCGTGCGGTTCTGGTGAAACAGGAAGAGGTGATTAACATCGCGAATATCCAGTCTCGTCTGGGTAACAGCTTCCGTATCACCGGTATCAACAACCCGAACGAAGCGCGTCAGTTGTCGCTGCTGCTGCGTGCCGGTGCGTTGATTGCGCCGATTCAGATTGTTGAAGAACGTACCATTGGCCCGACTCTGGGTATGCAGAACATTGAGCAGGGGCTGGAAGCGTGTCTCGCCGGTCTGCTGGTTTCTATTCTGTTCATGATCCTCTTCTATAAGAAGTTTGGTCTGATTGCGACCAGTGCACTGATTGCCAACCTGATCTTGATCGTCGGCATTATGTCGCTGTTGCCAGGTGCAACGCTGAGTATGCCGGGTATTGCGGGTATCGTCTTAACCCTTGCGGTGGCGGTCGATGCGAACGTACTGATCAACGAACGTATTAAAGAAGAGTTGAGCAACGGACGTACCGTTCAGCAGGCGATTGACGAAGGTTATCGTGGCGCGTTCAGTTCTATCTTCGATGCGAACATCACCACGCTGATTAAAGTCATCATCCTGTATGCGGTTGGTACTGGGGCAATTAAAGGGTTCGCGATTACTACCGGTATCGGTGTGGCGACGTCGATGTTTACCGCGATTGTCGGTACGCGTGCCATCGTAAACCTGCTATATGGCGGCAAGCGCGTCAAGAAGCTGTCAATCTGAGGAGTGCGATGTGGCACAGGAATATACTGTTGAACAACTAAACCACGGTCGTAAAGTCTATGACTTTATGCGCTGGGACTACTGGGCCTTCGGCATCTCTGGTCTGCTGTTAATTGCTGCTATCGTCATTATGGGCGTGCGTGGCTTTAACTGGGGGCTGGATTTTACCGGTGGTACGGTTATCGAAATTACGCTCGAAAAACCGGCTGAAATTGACGTAATGCGTGATGCATTGCAGAAAGCGGGCTTTGAAGAGCCGATGCTGCAAAACTTCGGTAGCAGCCACGACATCATGGTCCGTATGCCGCCTGCTGAAGGCGAAATAGGCGGTCAGGTGCTGGGTAGTCAGGTTCTGAAAGTTATTAACAAATCTACCAACCAGAACGCGGCGGTGAAGCGTATTGAGTTCGTCGGCCCGAGCGTGGGGGCAGACCTTGCGCAAACCGGTGCGATGGCGTTGATGGCGGCGCTGCTGTCTATCCTTGTCTACGTGGGTTTCCGCTTTGAGTGGCGACTGGCGGCAGGGGTGGTTATCGCGCTGGCACACGACGTTATCATTACGCTGGGTATTTTGTCGTTATTCCATATCGAGATTGACCTGACCATTGTGGCATCGTTGATGTCGGTCATCGGTTACTCACTTAACGACAGTATCGTGGTATCGGACCGTATTCGTGAAAACTTCCGCAAAATCCGTCGCGGTACGCCTTACGAAATCTTTAACGTGTCCTTGACCCAGACGCTGCACCGTACTTTGATCACATCCGGTACTACTTTGATGGTTATCCTGATGCTGTATCTCTTCGGTGGCCCGGTGCTGGAAGGCTTCTCGCTGACCATGCTAATTGGTGTTTCCATCGGTTCGGCATCTTCTATCTACGTAGCATCGGCACTGGCTCTGAAACTGGGCATGAAGCGTGAGCACATGCTGCAGCAGAAAGTGGAAAAAGAAGGGGCGGATCAACCGTCAATTCTGCCGTAAGGGTGTTTTAAAGCCGTTCAGTAAAAAAAAAACCGTGGCGTTTTTGCGCTGCGGTTTTTTTTGGTTATTGCATATTGAACTGGATACAGCTTTGGTTGTAGAGATAGTTCTGACATATACTTTGTATTAATAGTTAATACGTGGAGATCGCTTATGCGCAAAATTACCTTAGTAAGCGTTGGCGAATAACTAGAAAATGCCCGGGATAGGGCAAGACTATGATGCGGTTCCAGAGGTAAAGAATATCGCATTTAGGTTTCATACTGTTTATTACGTTATAAGAGTAGATGACATTCTCATTGCGCGTATTCTTCATCAGCAGATGGAACCTCGCCGTCACTGGTAATGTGAGAATTTATTTACTCAGGATTGCGAAAATCCCTACATCTTGGGAAACTGCGCGTAACCCTACATTTCTTCCAGGTAATTTATTATGGCTGTCATCCCCAAAAACTATGCGCGGTTAGAAAGCGGTTATCGTGAAAAGGCGCTGAAACTCTATCCGTGGGTGTGTGGACGTTGTTCCCGCGAGTTTGTCTATTCCAACCTGCGTGAGCTAACTGTGCACCATATTGATCACGACCATACCAACAACCCGGAAGATGGTAGTAACTGGGAATTACTGTGTCTTTATTGCCACGATCATGAACATTCGAAATATACCGAGGCAGATCAGTATGGTACGAGCGTTATTGCAGGGGAAGATGCGCAGAAAGATGTTGGCGAAGCGAAATACAATCCGTTCGCTGATTTAAAAGCGATGATGAACAAGAAGAAGTGATAAAAAAATGCCGGATACAAGATCCGGCATTTTCATAATCAGAAGTTGTAACCTACTACCAGGTAACCACCCCAACCGGTAGAGCGAACGTTGAAGTTGCCGTTACCGAAGTTCAGTTCTGCATCGTCGTTCCACTGACCACCGTCATGCCAATAACGCGCGACGACAGAGTAGTGCCAGTGATCATAGTTCAGCGCCAGAATATGGCTGGAAGCGATAGAGTTATTGCTACGCGTTTTAATACCGTTGATTGCGTTACCGCTGTCATCACCCAGATCGGAGCCCCAGTCGAAGTTGGTGAAACCGATGTAGCTCAACTGGCCGCCCCACAGATCGGTAATCGGCACAAAGTATTTCACTTTAAAACGGTAGCCGTCCCACTCGTTTTCGTTCGCTGCGCCGTAGTTCTGCCACTGGTATTTCGCATACACGTTCAGGGACAGGCTCATCGGCAGGCCAGTATCGATGTCCGTACCCAGACCCATATACCAGGTGCTCTGGCGACCATCTTTGTTACGGCCCATGTCGTAGATGTAGTTGTTCGCGAAGTACCACTCTTTGAACGGACCGAAGCTGAGATCGGTATTAGTCAGTTTGTCGATGGAGAAACGCGGTTCGATTTCCATAAACAGCGGAGAACCGTGGTTCCAGATACCTTTTGCATCGGAGTTACCGCCGAAGAATACCGGCGCATCCGCGTAACCATAGAAGTCGAACCAGTCTTTTTTAGCGAATGCTTCGTACTCCAGGTAGGTATCGTTGCGGATCTGCGGTCCGAAACGGGTGTGATAGCTTCCGACAACGTTAACGCTCTGGTGCCACCAGTCGGAAAGGTACTGCGGTTTGTCGTTTTCAGCTGCGTTGATAGTAAAAGACGAAGAGAGCGCCAGTACCGCACCGGCTGCCAGTAATGTTTTTTTCATATGTATGCCACTGTTTGAAAATCCCTTACGGGAGTGAAAAAGGCGCAAATTGAGTTTCTAAATATTTCGTATACAGAGGAGCCTATTATAAAAATCATTGCTCACAAAAATATGTTTCGTTTCACAGTTCTATCATTTACGTAATCGATTGCGTTCACGTTTACACACATTCGGGCGGGGATTGTACTGACTTTCACCTTTGTTGCAAACTTTTACTATCAATCCGGGTGATGTAAGCGGAATAACAAAATGATGGGGAAAGATGTTGCGGGACACACAAAATGCCCCGCGAAACGTTTACTGCATAACAGGTTGAATGTCGTGGATGCGTATAAAGCCTAACTGATCCACTGAAATGCCATTTAACTGTAACGGAATATCAACATCACTGGGCGCGAGGACACTGGCAGGGGCGTTAATCAATTGATTCTGCACATTGAGCTCCTGAAAGTTGTCAATTGTTCCCTGAATTTTCCCATATTCAACGGTTCCGCTGAACGCGGGTAAGGGATCATTGGATTCGCCCTGAATACGCAGCGTCAGCGTAGTGCCATCTGCATTTGGCGTAATATTCACCAGCGACATACGTAAGGTGCCGATCTGGCTTTCCAGACGCGCTGGTGTCTTTGCTCCCGGCAGAAGGTAAACCCCACTGCTGGATTGTGCATTCAGCCTGTTTTGCTGAGTGATTTTGACGGTCTCTTTATTGAGTTGCGTCATCTCTTGATTCAGCGTGCTGACGCTTTGTTTCATCTGTCGTACTTCGCTTTGCTGTACACAGGCGCTTAAGCTGAACAGGCTTCCCAGCAAGAGCAGTCGAAAAACGTGAGTGTTCATGCTTGTCCCTTTCTTGTCGCAATTAGCCTAATGGTAGAGGGAAAAAGCAGCGAAAACATCGATCCTTTGTCTCAAAAGCGTTGCGCCTTTGTTGTATCGTCAGTTCAGGGTAAAATAGATTTCTGTTAACCACCTGGTCAGGATGCCGTATGCATTGCCCATTCTGTTTCGCCGTGGACACTAAGGTTATTGACTCTCGTCTCGTGGGCGAGGGTTCATCCGTACGCCGCCGTCGGCAGTGTCTGGTGTGTAATGAACGTTTCACCACGTTTGAAGTGGCGGAACTGGTTATGCCACGCGTTGTTAAAAGCAACGACGTGCGCGAACCGTTTAATGAAGAAAAATTGCGTAGCGGAATGCTGCGGGCGCTGGAAAAACGTCCGGTAAGTTCCGATGACGTCGAAATGGCGATTAACCATATAAAGTCACAGCTCCGCGCCACCGGTGAGCGCGAGGTGCCGAGCAAGATGATTGGCAATCTGGTGATGGAGCAATTGAAAAAACTCGATAAAGTCGCCTATATCCGTTTTGCCTCTGTCTATCGCAGTTTCGAAGATATCAAAGAATTTGGCGAAGAGATCGCGCGCCTGGAGGACTAAACCGTGCAGGATGAGTATTACATGGCGCGGGCGCTAAAGCTGGCGCAACGAGGACGTTTCACCACGCATCCCAATCCGAATGTCGGATGCGTCATTGTCAAAGATGGCGAAATTGTCGGTGAAGGTTATCATCACCGTGCGGGTGAACCACATGCCGAGGTACACGCGTTGCGCATGGCGGGTGAAAAAGCCAAAGGTGCAACTGCGTATGTGACACTCGAACCTTGTAGCCATCATGGTCGTACACCACCGTGCTGTGATGCGCTAATTGCTGCTGGTGTGGCGCGTGTGGTTGCCGCAATGCAGGATCCTAACCCGCAGGTCGCAGGGCGTGGACTTTATCGTCTGCAACAAGCAGGGATTGACGTCAGCCACGGCCTGATGATGAGCGAAGCCGAGCCGTTGAATAAAGGCTTTCTTAAGCGGATGCGCACTGGCTTTCCTTATATCCAACTGAAACTTGGCGCGTCGCTTGATGGCCGCACGGCGATGGCCAACGGCGAAAGCCAGTGGATCACTTCACCCCAGGCGCGTCGCGATGTTCAGCGTTTGCGTGCGCAAAGTCATGCCATTTTAACCAGCAGCGCCACGGTGCTGGCGGACGATCCGGCTTTAACGGTGCGTTGGTCTGAACTGGATGAACAAACTCAGGCGCTTTATCCGCAACAAAATCTACGCCAGCCGGTACGCATTGTGATTGATAGCCAAAATCGCGTAACGCCGGAACATCGCATTGTGCAGCAGCCGGGTGAAACCTGGTTCGCGCGCACTCAGGATGATTCTCGTGAATGGCCGGAAACGGTGCGCACCTTGCTGATTCCAGAACATAAAGGTCATCTGGATCTGGTTGTGCTGATGATGCAACTGGGTAAACAGCAAATTAACAGCATCTGGGTGGAAGCGGGGCCAACGCTCGCAGGAGCACTGCTACAGGCGGGTTTAGTCGATGAACTGATTGTCTATATCGCACCTAAACTATTAGGCAGTGACGCCCGCGGATTATGTACGCTGCCGGGGCTTGAGAAATTAGCCGACGCGCCCCAATTTAAATTCAAAGAGATACGTCATGTAGGCCCGGATGTTTGCCTGCATTTAGTGGGCGCATGATCTCCCGGCTCGAAAGGGAAGCAGCGCACGAAATATTATGCTAAAATCCGCCCCCTGCGGGGCCATACTCGAACCCGAAGGAAAAAAATGAACATTATTGAAGCTAACGTTGCTACCCCGGACGCTCGCGTCGCCATCACCATTGCGCGTTTCAACAACTTTATCAATGACAGCCTGCTGGAAGGTGCGATTGACGCACTGAAACGTATCGGTCAGGTAAAAGATGAAAACATTACCGTTGTTTGGGTGCCTGGTGCCTATGAGCTGCCGCTGGCGGCAGGTGCACTGGCAAAAACCGGTAAATACGACGCGGTGATTGCGTTGGGAACCGTTATTCGTGGTGGCACTGCCCACTTTGAATATGTCGCTGGCGGTGCAAGCAACGGCCTGGCGCATGTTGCCCAGGACAGCGAAATTCCGGTTGCTTTTGGTGTGTTGACCACCGAAAGCATTGAACAAGCGATCGAACGTGCTGGCACCAAAGCTGGTAACAAAGGTGCAGAAGCTGCACTGACCGCGCTTGAAATGATTAATGTATTGAAAGCCATCAAGGCCTGAAATTAGTAAGGGGAAATCCGTGAAACCTGCTGCTCGTCGCCGCGCTCGTGAGTGTGCCGTCCAGGCGCTCTACTCTTGGCAGTTGTCCCAGAACGACATCGCTGATGTTGAATACCAGTTCCTGGCTGAACAGGATGTAAAAGACGTTGACATCCTGTACTTCCGTGAGCTGCTGGCCGGGGTGGCGACTAACACCGCATACCTCGACGGACTGATGAAGCCATATCTGTCTCGCCTGCTGGAAGAGCTGGGCCAGGTAGAAAAAGCGGTACTGCGCATTGCACTGTACGAGCTGTCTAAACGTAGCGATGTGCCGTACAAAGTGGCTATTAACGAAGCGATCAAGCTGGCGAAATCGTTCGGCGCAGAAGACAGCCATAAGTTCGTCAACGGTGTACTCGATAAAGCAGCACCTGTGATTCGCCCTAACAAAAAGTGATATCCAGGCCGGTAGAGTAACGGAAAACAGTTCCGCACTCGCCGGCCTTTTCTTTTTTACCTGCTGAGGCGTAACGTATGGCATGTGGCGAGTTCTCCCTGATTGCCCGTTATTTTGACCGAGTAAGAAGCTCTCGTCTTGATGTCGAACTTGGCATCGGTGACGATTGTGCACTTCTCAATATCCCCGAGAAACAGACCCTGGCAATCAGCACTGATACGCTGGTGGCGGGTAACCATTTCCTCCCTGACATCGATCCTGCTGATCTGGCGTATAAAGCACTGGCGGTAAACTTAAGCGATCTGGCGGCGATGGGTGCCGATCCAGCCTGGCTGACGCTGGCATTGACTTTACCGAACGTGGACGAAGCGTGGCTTGAATCCTTCAGCGACAGTCTTTTCGAGCTCCTCAATTATTACGATATGCAGCTCATTGGCGGCGATACCACGCGTGGACCGCTATCAATGACGTTGGGTATCCACGGCTTTGTCCCGATGGGACGAGCTTTAACGCGCTCAGGTGCGAAACCGGGTGACTGGATCTATGTGACCGGTACGCCGGGCGATAGCGCCGCCGGGCTGGCGATTTTGCAAAACCGTTTGCAGGTTGCAGATGCTAAAGATGCGGAGTATTTAATAAAACGTCATCTCCGCCCATCGCCGCGTATTTTACAGGGGCAGGCACTGCGCGATCTGGCGAGTTCAGCCATCGATCTCTCTGACGGTCTGATCTCCGATCTCGGGCATATCGTGAAAGCCAGCGACTGCGGCGCACGAATTGATCTGACATTGTTGCCATTCTCTGACGCACTTTCACGTCATGTTGAACCGGAACAGGCGCTGCGTTGGGCGCTCTCTGGTGGCGAAGATTATGAGTTGTGCTTTACTGTGCCGGAGCTTAACCGTGGCGCGCTGGATGTTGCTCTGGGGCACCTGGGCGTACCGTTTACTTGTATCGGGCAAATGACCGCCGATATCGAAGGGCTTTGTTTTGTGCGTGACGGCGAATCTGTCACGGTTGACTGGAAAGGATATGACCATTTTGCCACGCCATAAAGATGTCGCGAAAAGTCGCCTGAAGATGAGTAACCCGTGGCACTTGTTGGCTACGGGGTTTGGGAGTGGGTTAAGCCCGATTGTTCCAGGTACGATGGGCTCGCTGGCGGCGATCCCCTTCTGGTATCTGATGACTTTTTTGCCCTGGCAACTCTACTCACTGGTGGTAATGCTGGGGATCTGCATCGGCGTCTATCTTTGCCATCAGACGGCGAAAGATATGGGTGTGCACGATCACGGCAGTATCGTCTGGGATGAGTTTATCGGCATGTGGATCACCCTGATGGCGCTGCCGACCAATGACTGGCAGTGGGTCGCTGCCGGGTTTGTCATTTTCCGGATTCTGGATATGTGGAAACCGTGGCCGATCCGCTGGTTTGATCGCAATGTGCATGGTGGCATGGGGATCATGATCGACGATATTGTCGCCGGAGTGATTTCCGCTGGAATACTCTATTTTATCGGCCATCACTGGCCGATGGGTATTCTGTAGCAGGCCGGGTAAGGCGTTCACGCTGCATCCGGCGGTTGTGCGCGATGTCTGATATGACGCTTGCCGCGTCTTATCAGACCTGCATACCTATTTAAATCCCACTATCGGATGTGGTTTATATGGCGTTTCCAGCTCGGCAATTTGTTCCGGCTTCAACGTGATATCCACCGCATTCAGTAACTCATCTAGCTGTTCTTCCCGCGAAGTTCCGATAATCGGTGCGGCAATGCCGGGTTTGCTCAATAGCCATGCCAGTGCGACTTGTGCCCGCGTAACGCCCAGTTCTTCACTTACACCGGCTAAACGGGCAGCTATTTGCGCGTCATTCTCATCGCTTTCTTTATAGAGATTTTTTCCCACTTCGTCAGAAACCAGTCGTGCAGTGGTTTCACCCCACGGACGCGTCAGACGGCCCCGTGCCAGCGGGCTCCACGGAATAACCGCCACGCCTTCCTGATAACACAGCGGCAGCATCTCGCGCTCTTCTTCACGATAAATCAGATTATAGTGATCCTGCATACTGACAAACTGCGCCCAGCCGTGCTGTTTTTGCAGTTCCAACGCCTGAGCAAACTGGGAGGCGTACATTGATGACGCGCCGATATAACGCGCTTTTCCGGCTTTTACGACGTCGTTCAGGGCTTCAAGCGTCTCTTCAATCGGCGTGTTGTAATCCCAGCGATGAATTTGCAGGATATCGACATAATCCATGCCGAGACGACGCAGGCTGTCGTCAATAGAGCGCAAAATTTGCGTGCGGGATAATCCTTCTGGTAAGTCACCGACACGATGGAAAACTTTTGTCGCGACGACCACGTCATCGCGACGGGCGAAATCCCGCAATGCGCGACCGACGATCTCTTCGCTGCTGCCATCGGAATAGCTATTCGCGGTATCAAAAAAGTTAATGCCGCCCTCAAGGGCGCGTTTGATTATTGGGCGACTGCTTTCTTCCGGCAGCGTCCATGCGTGATTACCGCGATCTGGCTCGCCAAAGGTCATACAGCCGAGGCAAAGTCGGGAAACGCGAAGGTCGGTTTTCCCTAAGAGGTTGTATTGCATGCTGCCACTCCCGTTATACTCGTCATACTTCAAGTTGCATGTGCTGCGGCTGCAAGTTATTCGGCCCATCCATGGCCTCACCCTTAACAGGGCCGCTGCAAACAGCGTTCAAATCCGCTCCATGCGGATTTGTCGTTCACCCCAGTCACTTACTTATGTAAGCTCCTGGGGCTTCACTCGTTTGCCGCCTTCCTGCAACTCGAATTATTTAGAGTCTATGAACAATCTTTTAAGCATAGCAGGAGTGGAGTAGGGATTATGCCAGCCAGGCTTTGATTTTGGCTTCCATTCCGGCGGCATCGAGGCCGAGCTCGGCGCGCATTTCTTCCTGCGTTCCTTGTGGAATAAAGAAGTCCGGTAGGCCAATATTCAGCACTGGCACCGGTTTACGATGTGCCATCAATACTTCGTTCACGCCGCTGCCTGCGCCGCCCATAATGGCGTTCTCTTCAACGGTGACCAGCGCCTCATGGCTGGCGGCCATCTCCAGAATTAACGCTTCATCAAGCGGCTTCACAAAACGCATATCGACCAGCGTAGCATTTAGCGATTCAGCGACTTTCACCGCTTCCTGCATCAAAGTACCAAAGTTGAGGATCGCCAGTTTTTCACCGCGACGCTTCACGATACCTTTACCAATCGGCAGTTTTTCCAGCGGCGTCAGTTCCACGCCAACTGCATTGCCGCGCGGGTAACGCACCGCTGACGGGCCATCGTTGTAGTGGTAACCGGTGTAAAGCATTTGGCGACATTCGTTTTCATCGCTTGGGGTCATAATGACCATTTCCGGGATGCAGCGCAGGAAGGAGAGATCAAAAGCCCCCTGGTGGGTTTGACCATCAGCACCAACAATGCCCGCGCGGTCGATGGCGAACAGAACCGGTAGCTTTTGAATTGCGACGTCATGCAGCACCTGATCGTAGGCGCGTTGCAGGAAGGTGGAGTAAATAGCCACGATCGGTTTGTACCCGCCAATCGCCAGACCAGCGGCAAAAGTCACCGCGTGTTGCTCAGCGATTGCCACGTCAAAGTAGCGATCCGGGAATTTCCGTGAAAACTCGACCATGCCGGAACCTTCACGCATCGCCGGCGTAATCGCCATCAGCTTGTTGTCTTTCGCTGCCGTTTCGCACAACCAGTCGCCAAAGATTTTTGAATAGCTCGGCAGACCGCCGCTGCTTTTGGGCAGGCAACCGCTGGACGGGTCAAATTTAGGCACGGCGTGGAAAGTGATTGGGTCTTTTTCTGCTGGTTCATAACCACGACCTTTTTTGGTCATGATATGCAGGAACTGCGGGCCTTTCAGGTCGCGCATATTTTTTAGCGTGGTGATAAGCCCCAGCACGTCGTGACCGTCAACCGGGCCGATGTAGTTAAAGCCCAGCTCTTCAAACAGCGTGCCAGGCACTACCATGCCTTTAATATGTTCTTCAGTGCGTTTGAGCAGTTCTTTAATTGGCGGCACGCCAGAGAAGACTTTTTTACCGCCTTCGCGCAGTGATGAGTAAAGTTTACCGGAAAGTAGCTGTGCCAGATGGTTGTTGAGCGCGCCGACATTTTCGGAAATCGACATTTCGTTGTCGTTGAGGATCACCAGCATATCAGGACGAATATCGCCCGCATGGTTCATCGCTTCAAACGCCATGCCTGCGGTAATCGCGCCGTCGCCAATTACGCAGACGGTGTGGCGATCCTTACCTTCTTTCTCGGCAGCCACCGCAATACCGATTCCGGCACTGATGGAGGTTGATGAATGCCCGACGCTTAACACGTCATATTCGCTTTCGCCGCGCCACGGGAACGGGTGTAGGCCGCCTTTCTGGCGGATAGTACCGATTTTGTCGCGGCGTCCGGTTAAAATTTTATGCGGATAAGCCTGATGCCCCACATCCCAGATTAACTGGTCAAATGGAGTGTTATAGACATAGTGCAGCGCCACGGTCAGTTCGACCGTGCCCAGCCCAGAGGCGAAGTGTCCGCTGGAACGGCTCACGCTGTCGAGTAAATAACGGCGCAGTTCGTCGCAGAGTTTCGGTAAACTCTCTTTTGGTAGCAGTCGCAACTCCTGGGTGGAGTCGACCAGTGCCAGGGTCGGGTATTTGGCAATATCAAAACTCATCAGAGGCCTATTAATACTTATTGTTTATTTATTACGCTGGATAATGTAGTCCGCTAGCGCTTCCAGTGCCGAGGTATCGAGCGACTGTTCAGCCAGTTGTTTCAGCGACTGGCGAGCATCGTCGATAAGATCTCTGGCTTTCTTCCGGGCTTGCTCAAGTCCCAGAAGTGCAGGGTAAGTACTTTTGCCAAGCTGCTGGTCGGCACCCTGACGTTTACCCAACGTTGCAGTATCTCCCACCACATCCAGGATGTCATCCTGAACCTGGAAGGCAAGACCGATGCTCTCTGCATACTTGTCGAGTATTGGCAGGGCATGACGTCCTTTATCTCCGGCGCTTAACGCACCAAGACGAACGGCGGCACGAATTAACGCACCTGTTTTATGACGATGAATACGTTCAAGTGCGTCCAGAGGTACGTGTTTGCCTTCCGCGTCTAAATCTAACGCCTGGCCGCCACACATTCCGGCAATACCGCTGGCATTTGCCAGTTCTGAAATCATCGCGATTCTGTCACGGTCTGAAACTTCTGGCATATCCGCATCGCTTAAAATCGAGAATGCTAACGTTTGTAAAGCATCCCCGGCGAGGATGGCGTTCGCTTCGCCAAACTTCACATGACAGGTGGGTAAACCACGACGTAAATCGTCATCATCCATTGCCGGTAGATCATCATGAATTAATGAGTAAGCGTGGATACACTCTACGGCTGCTGCTGGTGCGTCCAAAGTATTCAGACTTACGCCGAGCATTTGACCAGTAGCATAAACCAGGAAAGGTCGCAGGCGCTTACCACCTAATAATGCGCCATACTGCATGGTTTCTACCACGGGAGTGTTCTGAAAGGGCAGTGGGGCGATAAAACGGCTCAGCGCCTGGTTGGCCTGCTTAACGCAGGCTTCGAGTTGCTGCGGAAAGTCCATTACTCATTGTCCGGTGTAAAAGGTGTTGGAGAGGCGTCTTCGTTGTCAGACAGCAGGATCTGTACGCGCTGTTCGGCTTGTTGTAATTTGGCCTGCCCCTGACGTGCAAGCTGCACGCCACGTTCGAACTCATTCAGTGCCTCTTCCAGCGGCAGGTCGCCACTTTCCAGACGGGTCACAATCTGTTCCAGCTCGCTTAGCGCCTTTTCAAAGCTGGCGGGCGCCTCATTTTTCTTCGGCATAATGAATGTCTGACTCTCAATATTTTACGCCCCGTCATGGTAACGGACTCAGGGCAAATAGCAAATAACGCGCAATGGTAAGGTGATATGCGCAGCAAAGCGATGTTAGTGGTATACTTCCACGCCTGGATGCAGCCGCAGGTGTGGGCTGCTGTATTTTTCCCCAAACAAGTCGCTTAAGACTTGCCAAAGAACCATTGCCGCCATGAAGTTTATCATTAAATTGTTCCCGGAAATCACCATCAAGAGCCAATCTGTGCGCTTGCGCTTTATAAAAATCCTTACCGGGAATATTCGTAACGTTTTAAAGCACTATGATGAGACGCTCGCAGTTGTCCGTCACTGGGATAACATCGAAGTTCGCGCGAAAGATGAAAACCAGCGTCTGGCAATTCGCGACGCTTTGACCCGCATTCCGGGTATCCACCATATTCTCGAAGTCGAAGACGTGCCGTTTACCGACATGCACGATATTTTCGAGAAAGCGTTGGTTCAGTACCGTGACCAACTGGAAGGTAAGACCTTCTGTGTACGCGTGAAGCGTCGCGGTAAGCACGATTTTAGCTCGATTGATGTGGAACGTTACGTCGGCGGTGGCTTGAATCAACATATTGAATCCGCTCGCGTGAAGCTGACTAACCCGGATGTGACTGTCCATCTGGAAGTGGAAGACGATCGTCTGCTGCTGATCAAAGGCCGCTACGAAGGTATTGGTGGTTTCCCGATAGGCACCCAGGAAGATGTGCTGTCGCTGATCTCTGGTGGTTTCGACTCTGGCGTTTCCAGTTATATGCTGATGCGCCGCGGTTGCCGTGTGCATTACTGCTTCTTTAACCTCGGCGGCGCGGCACACGAAATTGGTGTTCGTCAGGTGGCACATTATCTGTGGAATCGCTTTGGCAGCTCTCACCGCGTGCGTGTTGTCGCCATTAACTTCGAACCGGTAGTCGGTGAAATTCTTGAGAAAATCGACGACGGTCAGATGGGCGTCATTCTCAAACGTATGATGGTGCGAGCCGCATCTAAAGTGGCTGAGCGTTACGGCGTACAGGCGCTGGTGACCGGCGAGGCGTTGGGCCAGGTGTCCAGTCAGACGCTGACCAACCTGCGTCTGATTGATAACGTTTCTGACACGCTAATCCTGCGTCCGCTGATCTCTTACGACAAAGAGCACATCATTAACCTTGCTCGTCAGATTGGCACTGAAGACTTTGCCCGCACGATGCCGGAATATTGCGGCGTGATCTCCAAAAGCCCGACGGTGAAAGCGGTTAAGTCGAAGATTGAAGCGGAAGAAGAGAAGTTCGACTTCAGCATTCTCGACAAAGTGGTTGAGGAAGCGAATAACGTTGATATTCGCGAAATCGCCCAGCAGACCGAGCAGGAAGTGGTGGAAGTGGAAACCGTCAATGGCTTCGGCCCGAATGACGTGATCCTCGATATTCGCTCTATCGATGAACAGGAAGATAAACCGCTGAAAGTCGAAGGGATCGATGTAGTTTCCCTGCCGTTCTACAAATTGAGCACTAAATTTGGCGATCTCGACCAGAGCAAAACCTGGCTGTTGTGGTGTGAGCGCGGGGTGATGAGCCGCTTGCAGGCGCTCTATCTGCGCGAGCAGGGCTTTAAGAATGTGAAAGTGTATCGCCCGTAATTATTGGTATTTACGTCGCATCTGGCCAGATGCGACGCTTACCGCATCGACATTACTCGTAATAATTATAAATCCCTGCCGCCATCACCAGTTGTGATGCGACTTCATGGGCTTTCTCGCGCCCAACCAGCAGGTCGATAATTTTCAGACCAAAATCAATAGCCGTGCCTGGCCCCTGGCTGGTCAGCAATTTTACGCGTGCGTCCCAGACGACGCGCTTGTCTTGCCATTGTTCTGCGGGAATTTTATCTTTCAGCGTCGGGAAACCGGTCATATTGCCAATCGGGAAGATGTCGTGCGGCACCAACACCGTGGCTGGCACAGCACAAATCGCCGCAACGATACGCCCGGAACGGTGGAACTGTTTAACCGTTTCGACCAGTAGGGTGCTGTCACGAAAACACTCTGCACCTTTGATCCCACCAGGCAGTACAATCACATCATATTCGCCATCGGCCACTTCGACCAGCGGCGCATCCGCCAGCAGCTTCACGCCGCGCGAGCAGGTAATTGCCAGGTTGCCATCGCTGGCGACGCTGGCAGTAGTGACATTAATGCCACCGCGAACCAACAGGTCGATAGTGGTGACCGCTTCAGTCTCTTCACTACCAGGGGCGAGGCAAACCAGTGCCGATGCGCTCATATTCACTCTCCTTTCTTTTTACCATTTCAAACAGGCGGGTGTTTTCCGGTACAGCAATCCCATGCGCGCGGGCACGACGTAGCAGAAAACCGTTGATATAGTCGATTTCTGTATGGCGCAACGCGCGAATATCCTGCAGCATCGACGAGATGTTTTCTGCCGTAGCATCAATCACCTGCATCACATAATCACGCAGATCTTCCGCAGAAGTATGATGCCCTTCGCGTTCAATCACCGCCGCAACTTCTTCGCATATCTGCATAATTTCTTGCGGATGATGACGTAATTCGCCATTCGGGCAATTCCAGATGGCAGTCAGCGGATTAATCACACAGTTAACCGCCAGTTTTCGCCACAGCTCGGCGCGAATATTGTTATGCCAGGCGACGTCAGGTAAAACGGTTTGCAAAATATCTGCCAGATAGCTGTAATCACCATCCTGTTGACGCGCCGGGCCTGTATGAGTAATACCGCTTGCCACGTGAATGATGACGTTGCCGTCGCGGCGCGCTGCATGGGTGGTCGTGCCCATCAGTAAAGGTTGCTCAATGTTCTGTAACTCTTCAATGGTGCCCATGCCGTTGTGGATCAGCAAAATTGGCGTGGTTACAGGTAGTGTTGATGCCAGACTTTTGACGGCATCAGACACCTGCCAGGCTTTCAACGTCACCAGTAACAGATCGCTGGTGGCCAGAAAATCTGGATCATTGGCGGTCAGAGATTCGTTAAATATCGAACCGTCTGTTTCAACCAGATTCACGCTACAGTACGGTTGTGGCACCCGCAGCCAGCCCTGAACTTCGTGGCCCTGTTTGCAAAGTGCTGTAAGCCATAATTGCCCTAAGGCACCGCATCCCAATACGGTAATTTTCATTGTTTCTCCTCACCCGCAACCACACCGGGTGTTCAATAAGGCTATCCCTTAATTGTGCATGGTGTTGTGACCATGCACAATTAAGGGATGCGTCCTGGCGCAGGACTGTCTGTTATTTAACTTTGCAGGTATTATGCTTCGCATCAAAAATGAAGGGAGAGAAAAAGATGCCATCTTTCGATATTGTCTCTGAAGTTGATCTTCAGGAAGCGCGTAACGCGGTCGATAACGCGAGTCGCGAAGTAGAGTCTCGTTTTGACTTCCGTAACGTTGAAGCGTCGTTTGAGCTGAACGATGCCAGCAAAACCATTAAAGTGTTGAGCGAGTCCGATTTCCAGGTCAATCAGTTGCTGGACATTCTGCGTGCCAAATTGCTGAAACGCGGCATTGAAGGCAGCTCGCTTGATGTACCGGAAAATATCGTTCATAGCGGTAAAACCTGGTTTGTGGAAGCGAAACTGAAGCAGGGCATTGAGAGCGCGACCCAGAAGAAAATCGTCAAGATGATCAAAGACAGCAAACTGAAAGTGCAGGCGCAAATTCAGGGTGATGAGATCCGTGTTACTGGTAAATCTCGTGACGATTTGCAGGCAGTGATGGCGATGGTGCGTGGTGGCGATCTCGGCCAGCCATTCCAGTTCAAAAATTTCCGCGATTAATCGCGATAACATACGCTTTGTTCATGCCGGCTGCGGCGTGAATGCCTTTTCTGGCCTACAAAAGTTTGTGAATTCAAAAGATTGCTGCAACTTTGTAGGCCAGATAAGCATAGCGCATCAGGCAATTTCGCCTCGTTTTTATGCCTGACGAATTGCCTGTTCAACCTCAAAGCGATTCGTCACTTTGCTGTCGATTTTCACGTAGGCTGAATGTTCTTCTTCTGCAATCAACACTTCTTTGACGCCTGCGGTTTCCTGTAAACGCACTTTTAACGCCTCGTTTGCGGCAATATCCGCCGGGATTTCAATGCGCAAACTGCTGACATACGGCGGTTCTTTCATGGTACTGGCGACTGCCAGCCACACTGCTGCCAGCATTGCGCCCGCGAGAAATACGCCCTGGCCGTCAAACATGCCGTCAATCCAGCCGCCGAGCGAACCGCCAATCGCCACGCCAAGAAACTGGCTGGTGGAGTAAACGCCCATCGCCGTACCTTTGTAACCTGCTGGCGACTCTTTACTGATAAGCGAGGGCAAGAGGGCTTCCATCAGGTTAAACGCCACAAAGAAAAGCTGCACGCCGACCACCAGTTGCCAGAACTGCGTTTGCGCGTTCCACAGCACGATTTCCGCAACCACGATCAGCCCGACGCAGAAGACAAAGACTTGCTTCATCTTACGCTTAACTTCAGCGTAGATAATGAAAGGCACGACAGAGCCAAAGGCGATTAACATCGTTGCCAGATAGACTTTCCAATGTTCCGCTGCCGGAAAACCCGTGCCAGCAAGTTGCCCAGGAAGAGCGACAAACGTCGACATCAGTAGCATGTGCAGACACATAATGCCAAAGTTGAGTTTCAGTAGTCGCGGTTCTGCCAGCACTTTGCTGAAACTGCCTTTCACCATCCCGGACTCACGATTAAGTACGTGCGTGCTGCTGTTGGGTACAACCCAAATGGTCAACGCAATGCCGGTCGTTGCCAGAATAGCGATCATCCAGAACAGCGCATGTAGCTCAAGTTTGTGAGTGATAATTGGGCCAAGCACCATCGCAATGGCGAAGGTAATGCCAAAGCTAACGCCGATAAACGCCATCGCTTTGGTACGGTTTTGTTCGCGGGTGAGATCGGACAGCAACGCCATAACGGCAGCGGCAATTGCACCGGAACCTTGTAACGCCCGGCCCAGAATAATTCCCCAGATGGAGTCAGAGAGCGCGGCGATAACGCTACCGGCGACAAATACGGCTAACCCGCCGACAATTAATGGCTTGCGACCAATGCGGTCAGAAAGCAGGCCAAACGGAATCTGAAAAACGGCCTGAGTCAGACCGTAAATGCCAATCGCAATACCGATCAACGCTTCGCTGGCGCCTTGCAGAGCCATACCATACGTGGTCAGAACCGGCAGAACCATAAACATGCCCAGCATGCGCAATGAAAATACGATCCCTAAACCCCAGGTCGCGCGCCGCTCACCTGGCGTCATTTTATAATCGTTCATTACCACCTCTATTTTAAATTCGCGACTAGTGTAAAGCGGTAAACGAATGGGGTAAACAAGCGGATTTTTTAGTAAATATTTCGTGGGGGATATGTTTCTAATGCTAAGAAAAAAGGTGCCGTAGCACCTTTTTTAACAGGGATGTTGCGTTACCAGACGGCAGCCAGCAGCGTATGCGAGTCCGGCACCATAAAATCAATGGACATCATTACCGAGAGAGCAGTGATGGCGATGATCGAGAAGCCGAACAGTTTACGCGCCCAGACTCTGTCATCAGCGACTTTATAACCGCGCAGGGCCATACCTAACCACCAGACGCTAACTGCCGCGGCGACCACCAGATATTTATACCCTGCGTAACCGCCGAGAGAGAGCATCAGTGTGGCAACGGCAAAGGCGATGATGTACAGCGTGATGTGATTCTTCGCCACGGAAATGCCTTTCACTACCGGCAGTACCGGAATGTTTGCCGCCTGATAATCTTTAAAGCGGAAAATGGCGATAGCATAAGAGTGAGGCATTTGCCACAGGCTGAAGATAGCCAGCAGAATCGCTGCGCCACTATCGAAATCACCGGTCACTGCACAATAGCCAATCACCGGCGGCGCAGCGCCGGAGAGAGAACCAATCAACGTGCCGTAGACCGAGTGGCGTTTCATGTACAGGCTATAAACGCCGACATAAACCACAAAGCCCATTACCCCCAGCCAGCAGGCCAGCGGATTCGCGCCAAACCACAGCAGCATAAAGCCAGCAATACCCAGCACGGTGGCGTACACCAGCGAGACAGCAGGAGAGATCAGGCCTTTAACCAGCACCCGGTTCTTCGTCCTTTCCATCTTTCTGTCGATATCCCTGTCGATGTAGTTGTTAAACACACAACCCGACGCCACAACCAGTGACACCCCAACCAACGTGTAGATAAACAGGGGATAATCAATGCTGCCCTTTGAGGCCAGCAGGAATCCCCCAATCACCGAGATCAGGTTGCCAAAGATGATGCCTGGTTTCGTTACTTGCAGGTATTGCTTAAACATCATAACCGCCGCTCTTAGTGCATCATCATGTTGTAGTTGAGGTTCCACATAATCCAGATGGAGCCTACAACCAGAATAGCGATGATTAGCACGGTGAAGACAAACGCCGTCATGTTCCAGCCTTCATCTGATTTGGTATTCATGTGCAGGAAGCACACCAGATGCACCAGAACCTGTACCACTGCCATTGCCAGGATCGTTCCCAGAATTACGGCTGGGGAGGCAGTTCCTGTCATTACCATCCAGAACGGGATCACCGTCAGGATTATCGACAGGATAAAGCCTGTCATGTAGGTTTTTACGCTGCCATGGGACGCGCCGCCGCTCACGTTAGAATGACTCATTACATCGCCCCCATCAGATAAACAACAGTGAACACACAGATCCACACCACATCGAGGAAGTGCCAGAACAGACTCAGACACATGATGCGGGTACGGTTAGTGCTGGTCAGGCCGCGACGCGCGATTTGCACCATCAGCACCGCCATCCAGATAAGACCGGAAGTGACGTGCAGACCGTGCGTACCCACTAGCGCAAAGAACGCTGACAGGAAGCCGCTGCGATCCGGGCCCATGTCGTTAACAATCAGGTGATGGAATTCATAGAGTTCCATCCCGATAAATCCAGCACCAAACAACCAGGTCAACGCCAGCCAGGAGATAACCTGGCTTTTGTTGTTTTTGTACATGGCGATAGCCGCCATGCCGTAGGTGATGGAGCTGAACAACAGCAAGAAAGTTTCAACCAGAACGAACGGCAGTTCGAAAATGTCCTTACCTGTCGGGCCGCCTGCGGTGCCGTTCACCAGAACGGCATAGGTAGCAAACAAGATAGAAAACAGAATGCAGTCGCTCATCAGGTAGATCCAAAATCCGAAGATTTTGGTTCCGCCTGCATCGTGGTGCCCGTGTTCGTGCGCGTGGGCAGTCGCGTGCGTCAAAGTATCAGTTGCCATTTTTCAGCCCTGCCTTAGTAATCTCATCGAAATGCTGATTTTCCAGTTTTTCGATTTCTGCCACCGGCACGTAGTAATCCACGTCCTCGTCGAAGCTTTTCACGATCCAGGTGATGATCATGCCTGCGAAGCCAACAATCGCCAGCCACCAGATATGCCAGATCATGGCGAAACCGAAGATGGTGGAGAAAGCAGCGATGACGATACCGGCGCCGCTGTTTTTCGGCATATGAATTTCTTCATAGTGGTCAGGCTTTTTGTACGCTTCGCCTTTCTCTTTCATTTCCCAGAATGCATCACGCTCGTGAACGTGCGGCACAACGGCAAAGTTATAGAACGGAGGCGGGGAAGAGGTTGCCCACTCCAGCGTGCGGCCACCCCACGGGTCGCCAGTCAGATCACGGTTCTGATCGCGGTCGCGAATAGAGACGTACATCTGAATCACGAGGCAGAGAATACCCAGCGCAATCAGTACCGCACCGCTGGCTGCAATCATCAGCATCGTGTGGAACTGCGGGTCAATCTGCTGGCTCAAACGACGGGTCATGCCCATGAAGCCCAGCGCGTACAGCGGCATAAAGGCAACGAAGAAGCCGATAATCCAGAACCAGAACGCGCGTTTACCCCAGGTCTCGTTCAGTTTGAAACCGAACGCTTTAGGCCACCAGTAGGTCATCCCTGCGAAGCAGCCGAAGACCACGCCGCCGATGATAACGTTATGGAAGTGTGCAATCAGGAACAGGCTGTTATGCAGAACGAAGTCTGCGCCCGGTACTGCCAGCAGCACGCCAGTCATACCGCCCACTGAGAAGGTGACGATAAAACCGATGGTCCACAGCATCGCAGAATGGAACACGATGCGACCCTGATACATGGTGAACAGCCAGTTGAAGATCTTCACCCCGGTCGGGATGGCGATAATCATCGTGGTGATACCGAAGAAGGCATTTACGTTCGCGCCCGCACCCATCGTAAAGAAGTGGTGCAGCCAGACGATGAACGACAGCACGGTAATACAGACAGTCGCCCATACCAGCGAGGTATAACCAAACAGACGTTTACGCGAGAAGGTCGCTGCAATTTCGGAGAACACACCGAAAACAGGCAGGATCAGGATGTAAACTT
The DNA here is from genome assembly GCF_002900365.1 of Escherichia marmotae. Taxonomy (NCBI): domain Bacteria; kingdom Pseudomonadati; phylum Pseudomonadota; class Gammaproteobacteria; order Enterobacterales; family Enterobacteriaceae; genus Escherichia; species Escherichia marmotae. The sequence continues at coordinate 2,015,103 of NZ_CP025979.1, read as the reverse complement.
CCGGGTGTCCCCATGCCCAAATCAGGTTGATGTACATCATCATGTTGCCACCCATATCGTTGGTAAAGAAATGGGTGCCCAGATAGCGATCCAGGGTTAGCAACGCGACGGTAACCGTCAGAATTGGGAAGGAGGCGATAATCAGAATGTTTGCGCACAGTGATGCCCAGGTAAATACCGGCATCTTGAACATGGTCATGCCCGGTGCACGCATCTTCAGAATGGTAACGAAGAAGTTAATACCGGTTAGCGTCGTACCTATACCGGATAGCTGGAGACTCCATATCCAGTAATCGACACCGACTCCCGGACTGTACTCTATTCCCGATAGCGGTGGATAGGCCAGCCAGCCAGTCTGCGCGAATTCGCCCACGCCGAGAGAAACGTTAACCAGAATCACACCAACAACGGTAAACCAGAAGCTTAAGTTGTTGAGGAACGGGAACGCAACGTCACGCGCGCCAATTTGCAGCGGAACCACCAGGTTCATCAGACCGATAACGAAAGGCATCGCCACGAAGAAGATCATAATCACACCGTGAGCGGTGAAAACTTGATCATAGTGGTGTGGCGGCAGGAAGCCTGCTTCGCCAGCCGAGGCCAGTGCCTGTTGACTACGCATCATAATGGCATCTGCAAAACCACGCAGCAGCATCACAATCGCTACGATGATATACATGATACCAAGGCGTTTATGGTCGACAGAGGTCAGCCACTCTTTCCACAGGTAGGTCCACTTACCGAAGTAAGTGATCAGGCCAACGAGCGCCAGACCTCCCAAAATAATGCCAGCGATCGTAACCATGATGATAGGTTCATGGAACGGGACTGCATCAAGTGTTAATTTTCCGAACATCTTTATTCTTCCTCAACCCCTTTAATGGGCGGATTCCGCGTGGCTCATGTCCATGCCTTCCATACCTTCGTGTGCGCTGTGCTCACCTTCGGGCTGAGTCATGTCCATGCTCTTACCGTGAGCCATAAACTTGTTAATCACATCGGCAAACAAGTCGGGTTTCACGTTGGAGAAATATTCCACCTGGTTGTATTCGCTAGGCGCAGCCAGTTTTTCGAAGGTGGCCATGTCAGACACGGTTTTCGTCGACTGTTTTGCTTTTGCGACCCATTGGTCGAATGCGGCACGATCCGGTGTGGCGATAGCGTTGAACTTCATGCCGGAGAAGCCCTGACCGCTATAGCTGGCGGAAATACCGTCATAAGTACCGGGTTCGTTGGCGATCAGATGCAAGCGAGTCTGCATACCGGCCATGGCATAAATCTGGCTACCCAGACGCGGAATAAAGAAGGAGTTCATCACGGAGTTGGAGGTCACTTTGAAGTACACCGGAGTGTTCGCCGGGAAAGCGATTTCATTCACGGTAGCAATGCCCTGTTCCGGGTAGATGAAGAACCATTTCCAGTCCATGGAAACCACTTCGATGGTAATGGGCTTCTCGTCGTGTGCCAGCGGCTTGCTAGGCTCAAGAGCGTGAGTGGTTTTCCAGGTCAATACCGCAAGGAAGATGATGATTAAGATTGGCACCGTCCAGACCACAGCTTCCACTTTATTGGAGTGTGACCAGTTCGGGCTGTACTTAGCATCTTTATTGCTCGCACGGTACTTCCAGGCGAAACCAACAGCCATCAAGATTGCGGGAATAACGACAATCAACATCAGGCCAAATGCCGTCAGTATCAGCGAACGTTGCTCCAGACCAATCTGTCCTTTGGGATCTAACAGCGCAGAATTACAGCCACTGAGCAATACAGAGCCTGCAAATAATGACAACCATCCCAAACTTTTATTGTATTTCCTGAGTCTCATTTAACGACCTCAATTCCACGGGATCTGGTGGCGTTTAAAGTGTGTGGGCATTTTACGGGAAGGTTACATTACTGTAAACATGATTAAATTACTGTTACTTGAATTTGGCTCGTAGGTCACATATGTTGCAAAACATATCGGATTGATTTTAAGAAGCTGTTGCAAAAGGGCGTTATAACGAAAGGGGACTGAAGGAGGGGGTGGGGATGGCAATTGGTATAACCAATCTCAAAATAAAACAATTATTTAACAAATAATCATCATTAAGGTGACAAAACGGGCGTGGGGAAATAAAGAGTCATTAGCTGAATCGTGTAAAAAATAAAATATATAGATGGGGTCAATAATTTCCGAAAGCTAAGCCGCACAAAAGAACAAATATTATTAAGCGCTGCTGATGTTTATTTAGCCGTAATAATTACGCCGGGTGATTACTACAGCTAAATAATATTCACTGATTACGTCAAATGCGTTTTTCGTAGTGCCAGATAGTCCAATAAACCACCAAGTATGACACCACCCAGAGCGACTAAAACGCCGATTTCCAGCAGTGCAGGCAGGAAAGAGAAGTGAGTCAAATCCAGCGCATCCATCGTTAACAGCAGTAACCACACGGCCAACAGACTGACGCCTGCTGCCAGTGTCCACATGGCAAAGGTATAACCAGATGGATACTCGGTACGTGGGATAAAGTTGTCGTTGACCCGCGTGTACTCCAGCGTCTGGCGGCAAACCAGCAGCAAAATAAGTCCAGGTACAGCGGCCGCAACAGAGAACAGATAGAATGTCGACCAGCCGTGAGCTTCAACAAACCAGCCCGCTACGGGGCCTACATAAACCCGTCCTACAGCAGAAAGCGCTGAGAGCAGGGCGAACTGAGTAGCGGAAAATGACTTATTACACAGGGTCATTAACAGCGCCACAAATGCCGATGTGCCCATCCCGCCACACAGGTTTTCGAAAAAGACTGCCGCGCCCATACTGTAGAGATGCTTATCAGTCACAGAAAGCAGCCAGTAACCGGCGTTGGACGCACCTTGTAAAAGGCCGAAAATCAGCAGCGCACGGAACAGTGAAAGACGCTGCATCAAAATACCGCCGTACAATGCGCCGACGATGGTCGCCAGCAAGCCGAGCGTTTTGTTAACCACGCCCACTTCGCCGGCATCAAATCCGACACCGCGAATCAAAAAGGTGGTTGTCAGGCTCATGGCGAAAGCATCGCCCAGCTTATACAGCACAATTAAAAGCAGAATTAACCATGCGTTATTGCGACCAAAGAAATCACGTAGTGGCGCAACAACAGCTTGCTCCAGCGTTTTGGGTACAGGAATGGTGTCGGTTGGTTCTGGCGCAAGCAAAGTCGCAATGATGCACGGGATTAACAGAGCTGCCATTAGCCAGTACATGCCTTGCCAGCCCAACCATTTATCCGCCAGCCATAAGGCTAAACCGCCGGAAACCAGCATCCCTAAACGGTAACCCAGCACGCTGATTGCCGCACCTGCGCCGCGTTCTTCCGCGGGAAGCACATCCGTTTTCCACGCATCAAAGACGATATCCTGGGAGGCCGAGCAAAAAGCGATAACGACTGCCAGTGCCGCCATCCAGCGAAGTTGCGTACCAGGTTCGAGAAAACCCATCGCCGCAATCGCCAGCAACAATAACGCTTGCGTGGCGAGCAGCCAGCCGCGCCGTCGCCCGAGAAACGGCGGAGTATAGCGGTCCATCAGCGGCGACCAGAGAAATTTAAATACGTAAGCCTGACCCACCAACGAGAAGAAACCAATGGTTTTAAGATCGATATTCTCGACTGTCATCCACGCCTGTAACGTGCCGGATGTCAGGGCGAGCGGCAGCCCGGAAGCAAAACCCAGAATCAACAAAATAGCTGAACGAGGCTGTTGGAAAATACGTAAATATTGACTGGACATGGGCGTCTACAGGCCCGACTTGCACCGGGCCAGAGGGCAGAAATTAACGTGCGTTCTGCTTAATGAATTCGTGGATGCTGGTGTCCTGAGACATGTCAGCGATGGTGTCGGTCAGCACGCTGTTAACCGCGTCAGCGATGTTTTTGTTAGAGGCCTGAAAAGCGCCCTCAACGTTGTAGCTGGCACGATAGTTTTTGGTCATTTTGTTGCCATTCTGCGCGGTGGCGATGATGGCGATATCCGCTTTGGTAGCAATGTTGTAGCGCACATTGCCCTGGGACACGTCGGCATACAACTGGCTAACGATGATTTGCAGATTAACCGGGCCATTCGGGCCAACCATATAACCGCGAGCGGTCATTTGTTTTTCCAGCACTTCTTGCAGCAGGAAACGCAGATCGCGGGACGCGGTCAGGGTAACAATTTGGTTGTCACGGGTGACTTTTGCTAACGCCTGATCGGTACGCTGATCGGCACCATTAATGCTAACGGTGACGCCCATCAGACTTGGATCTTGCTGTGGCAGTGTCATCGTCGGAGAAACTTCAATGGTTGTTGGCGGTTTCGCGCATCCTGCAAGCATAAACAGAGCAACTAACGGGAAGAGGATTTTTTTGAACATGTTCTGGCTCTCAGAGACTTTTAAGCGTGTTTGGTAAAGATTCCCGCCATCATAACATCGCCAACGACGAGGGGAAGTGGGTAAGACATGTAAATTCATTATGTTGACGAAATAATCGCCTTAGGTAAAAGAAACACCGATGTGAAGCCGGTGAATCAATCTTTAAATCAGTAAACTTCATACGCTTGACAGAAAAAACAGGATGAAAGCTAATTATTTGTTGTTAAGCTGTAATGGAAACGGTTAAAGCGGCTAGTATTTAAAGGGATGGGTGACATCTCAGCGTTGTCGGAGGAGATATTTCATGATGATACGTGAGCGGATAGAAGAAAAATTAAGGACTGCGTTCCAACCCGTATTCCTCGAAGTTGTGGATGAAAGCTATCGTCACAATGTCCCAGCCGGCTCTGAAAGCCATTTTAAAGTTGTGCTGGTCAGCGATCGTTTTATGGGTGAACGTTTTCTGAATCGTCATCGAATGATTTACAGTACTTTAGCGGAGGAACTCTCTACTACCGTTCATGCGCTGGCTCTGCATACTTATACCATTAAGGAGTGGGAAGGATTGCAGGATACCATCTTTGCTTCTCCTCCTTGTCGTGGAGCGGGAAGCATCGCCTAAAAACGCATTTGCAACAGTTAGCGTTTTTCCAGTATGTTGCTAAAGATTTTATGAAAAACGGCCTGCGGGCCGTTTTGTTTTGTCTGGATTTTGCGCTTTTTGTCCAGCATTCAGACGAAAATTGCCCGGGAATTGTGAAAAAATACGCGGCAGCGCGCAATAACCGTTCTCGACTCATAAAAGTGATGCCGCTATAATGCCGCGTCCTATTTGAATGCTTTCGGGATGATTCTGGTAACAGGGAATGTGATTGATTATAAGAACATCCCGGTTCCGCGAAGCCAACAACCTGTGCTTGCGGGGTAAGAGTTGACCGAGCACTGTGATTTTTTGAGGTAACAAGATGCAAGTTTCAGTTGAAACCACTCAAGGCCTTGGCCGCCGTGTAACGATTACTATCGCTGCTGACAGCATCGAGACCGCTGTTAAAAGCGAGCTGGTCAACGTTGCGAAAAAAGTACGTATTGACGGCTTCCGCAAAGGCAAAGTGCCAATGAATATCGTTGCTCAGCGTTATGGCGCGTCTGTACGCCAGGACGTTCTGGGTGACCTGATGAGCCGTAACTTCATTGACGCCATCATTAAAGAAAAAATCAATCCGGCTGGCGCACCGACCTACGTTCCGGGCGAATACAAGCCGGGTGAAGACTTCACCTACTCTGTAGAGTTTGAAGTTTATCCGGAAGTTGAACTGCAGGGTCTGGAAGCGATCGAAGTTGAAAAACCGATCGTGGAAGTGACCGACGCTGACGTTGACGGCATGCTGGATACTCTGCGTAAACAGCAGGCGACCTGGAAAGAAAAAGACGGCGCTGTTGAAGCTGAAGACCGCGTGACCATCGACTTCACCGGTTCTGTAGACGGCGAAGAGTTCGAAGGTGGAAAAGCGTCTGATTTCGTACTGGCGATGGGCCAGGGTCGTATGATCCCGGGCTTTGAAGACGGTATCAAAGGCCACAAAGCAGGCGAAGAGTTCACCATCGACGTGACCTTCCCGGAAGAATACCACGCAGAAAACCTGAAAGGTAAAGCAGCGAAATTCGCTATCAACCTGAAGAAAGTTGAAGAGCGTGAACTGCCGGAACTGACTGCTGAATTCATCAAACGTTTCGGCGTTGAAGATGGTTCCGTAGAAGGTCTGCGCGCTGAAGTGCGTAAAAACATGGAGCGCGAGCTGAAGAGCGCCATTCGTAACCGCGTTAAGTCTCAGGCGATCGAAGGTCTGGTAAAAGCTAACGACATCGACGTTCCGGCTGCGCTGATCGACAGCGAAATCGACGTTCTGCGTCGCCAGGCGGCACAGCGTTTCGGTGGCAACGAAAAACAAGCTCTGGAACTGCCGCGTGAACTGTTCGAAGAACAGGCTAAACGCCGCGTAGTTGTTGGCCTGCTGCTGGGCGAAGTTATTCGCGCTAACGAGCTGAAAGCTGACGAAGAGCGTGTTAAAGGCCTGATCGAAGAGATGGCTTCTGCGTACGAAGATCCGAAAGAAGTTATCGAGTTCTACAGCAAAAACAAAGAGCTGATGGACAACATGCGTAACGTGGCTCTGGAAGAACAGGCTGTTGAAGCCGTTCTGGCGAAAGCGAAAGTGACTGAAAAAGAAACCACTTTCAACGAGCTGATGAACCAGCAGGCGTAATTTGCGCAGCCTAACGCGCTAAATTCGCACAAAGGCCCGTCACCGCCAGGTGGTGGGCTTTTTTTTGTCATGAATTTTGCATGGAACCGTGCGAAAACCCTCTTTCGGTGTTAGCGTCACAACAAAAGATTGTTATGCTTGAAATAGGATGATGCCGTACCCATAACACAGGGACTAGCTGATAATCCGTCCATAAGGTTACAATCGGTACAGCAGGTTTTTTCAATTTTATCCAGGAGACGGAAATGTCATACAGCGGCGAACGAGATAACTTTGCACCCCATATGGCGCTGGTGCCGATGGTCATTGAACAGACCTCACGCGGTGAGCGCTCTTTTGATATCTATTCTCGTCTACTTAAGGAACGCGTTATTTTTCTGACTGGCCAGGTTGAAGACCATATGGCTAACCTGATTGTGGCGCAGATGCTGTTCCTGGAAGCAGAAAACCCGGAAAAAGATATCTATCTGTACATTAACTCCCCAGGTGGGGTGATCACTGCCGGGATGTCTATCTATGACACCATGCAGTTTATCAAGCCTGATGTCAGCACCATTTGTATGGGCCAGGCGGCCTCAATGGGGGCATTCCTGCTGACCGCAGGGGCAAAAGGTAAACGTTTCTGCTTGCCGAATTCGCGCGTGATGATTCACCAGCCGTTGGGCGGCTATCAGGGCCAGGCGACTGATATCGAAATTCATGCCCGTGAAATTCTGAAAGTTAAAGGGCGGATGAATGAACTTATGGCGCTTCATACGGGTCAATCATTAGAACAGATTGAACGTGACACTGAGCGCGATCGCTTCCTTTCCGCGCCTGAAGCGGTGGAATACGGTCTGGTCGATTCGATTCTGACCCATCGTAATTGATGCCAGAGGCGCAACTGTGCCGCTATACTTATTCAGGTTGGCACAACGCTGTAAGCGGCTTGCGCCTGAGAATGGCATTTGCGTCGTCGTGTGCGGCACAAAGAACAAAGAAGAGGTTTTGACCCATGACAGATAAACGCAAAGATGGCTCAGGCAAGTTGCTGTATTGCTCTTTTTGCGGCAAAAGCCAGCATGAAGTGCGTAAGCTGATTGCCGGTCCATCCGTGTATATCTGCGACGAATGTGTTGATTTATGTAACGACATCATTCGCGAAGAGATTAAAGAAGTAGCACCGCATCGTGAACGTAGTTCGCTACCGACGCCGCATGAAATTCGCAACCACCTGGACGATTACGTCATCGGTCAGGAACAGGCGAAAAAAGTGCTGGCGGTCGCGGTGTACAACCACTACAAACGTCTGCGCAACGGCGATACCAGCAATGGCGTCGAGTTGGGCAAAAGTAACATTCTGCTGATTGGTCCGACTGGCTCTGGTAAAACGTTGCTGGCGGAAACGTTGGCGCGTCTGCTGGACGTTCCGTTCACTATGGCTGATGCCACCACCCTGACCGAAGCGGGTTATGTGGGTGAAGATGTTGAAAACATCATTCAGAAGCTGTTGCAGAAATGCGACTACGACGTACAGAAAGCGCAGCGCGGGATTGTCTACATCGATGAAATCGACAAGATTTCGCGTAAGTCTGACAACCCGTCCATTACCCGTGACGTTTCCGGTGAAGGCGTACAGCAGGCACTGTTGAAACTGATCGAAGGTACGGTTGCCGCCGTTCCACCGCAGGGCGGACGTAAGCATCCGCAGCAGGAATTCTTGCAGGTTGATACCTCCAAGATCCTGTTTATCTGTGGCGGTGCATTTGCCGGTCTGGATAAAGTGATTTCCCATCGTGTCGAAACTGGCTCCGGCATTGGTTTTGGTGCGACGGTAAAAGCGAAATCTGACAAAGCAAGCGAAGGTGAGTTGCTGGCGCAGGTTGAACCGGAAGATTTGATCAAATTTGGTCTGATCCCTGAGTTCATCGGTCGTCTGCCAGTTGTGGCAACGCTGAATGAACTGAGCGAAGAAGCTTTGATTCAGATCCTCAAAGAGCCGAAAAACGCCCTGACCAAGCAGTATCAGGCGTTGTTTAACCTTGAGGGCGTGGATCTGGAATTCCGTGACGAAGCGCTGGATGCTATCGCCAAGAAAGCGATGGCGCGTAGAACCGGTGCCCGTGGTCTGCGTTCCATCGTAGAAGCTGCGCTGCTTGATACCATGTATGATCTGCCTTCTATGGAAGATGTGGAAAAAGTGGTTATTGACGAGTCGGTTATTGAAGGGCAAAGCAAGCCACTGCTGATTTATGGCAAGCCGGAAGCGCAACAGGCGTCTGGTGAATAATTAACCATTCCCATACAATTAGTTAACCAAAAAGGGGGGATTTTATCTCCCCTTTCATTTTCCCTCTATTCCCGACGTTGAATGTGGGAGAAACATCCCCATATACTGACGTACATGTTAATAGATGGCGTGAAGCACAGTCATGTCATCTGATTACCTGGCGGACATTAAACTAAGAGAGAGCTCTATGAATCCTGAGCGTTCTGAACGCATTGAAATCCCCGTATTGCCGCTGCGCGATGTGGTGGTTTATCCGCACATGGTCATCCCCTTATTTGTCGGACGGGAAAAATCTATCCGTTGTCTGGAAGCGGCGATGGACCATGATAAAAAAATTATGCTGGTCGCGCAGAAAGAAGCTTCAACGGATGAGCCGGGTGTAAACGATCTTTTCACCGTCGGGACCGTGGCCTCTATATTGCAGATGCTGAAACTGCCTGACGGCACCGTCAAAGTGCTGGTCGAGGGGTTACAGCGCGCGCGTATTTCTGCGCTCTCTGACAATGGCGAACACTTTTCTGCGAAGGCGGAGTATCTGGAGTCCCCGACCATTGATGAGCGCGAACAGGAAGTGCTGGTGCGTACCGCAATCAGCCAGTTCGAAGGCTACATCAAGCTGAATAAGAAAATCCCACCAGAAGTGCTGACGTCGCTGAACAGCATCGACGATCCGGCGCGTCTGGCGGACACCATTGCCGCACATATGCCGCTAAAACTGGCTGACAAACAGTCCGTTCTTGAGATGTCCGATGTTAACGAACGTCTGGAATATCTGATGGCTATGATGGAGTCGGAAATCGATCTGCTGCAGGTTGAGAAACGTATTCGCAACCGCGTCAAAAAGCAGATGGAGAAATCCCAGCGTGAGTACTATCTGAACGAGCAAATGAAAGCTATTCAGAAAGAACTCGGTGAAATGGACGACGCGCCAGACGAAAATGAAGCGTTGAAGCGCAAAATCGACGCGGCGAAAATGCCAAAAGAGGCAAAAGAGAAAGCGGAAGCAGAATTGCAGAAGCTGAAAATGATGTCTCCAATGTCGGCAGAAGCGACCGTGGTGCGAGGTTATATCGACTGGATGGTGCAGGTGCCGTGGAATGCACGTAGCAAGGTCAAAAAAGACCTGCGTCAGGCGCAAGAAATCCTCGATACCGACCATTATGGTCTGGAACGTGTGAAAGATCGCATCCTTGAGTATCTCGCGGTTCAAAGCCGCGTAAATAAAATCAAGGGGCCGATCCTCTGCCTGGTTGGACCGCCGGGGGTAGGTAAAACTTCTCTGGGGCAGTCCATCGCTAAAGCTACCGGACGTAAATATGTCCGTATGGCGCTGGGCGGTGTGCGTGACGAAGCGGAAATCCGTGGTCACCGCCGTACTTACATCGGTTCTATGCCGGGTAAATTGATCCAGAAAATGGCGAAAGTGGGCGTGAAAAACCCGCTGTTCCTGCTCGATGAGATCGACAAAATGTCTTCTGACATGCGTGGCGATCCAGCTTCCGCACTGCTTGAAGTGCTGGATCCAGAGCAGAACGTGGCGTTCAGCGACCACTATCTGGAAGTGGATTACGACCTTAGCGACGTGATGTTTGTTGCGACGTCGAACTCCATGAATATTCCGGCGCCACTGCTGGATCGTATGGAAGTTATTCGTCTCTCTGGTTATACCGAAGATGAAAAACTGAACATCGCCAAACGTCACCTGCTGCCGAAGCAGATTGAACGTAATGCACTGAAAAAAGGTGAGCTGACCGTCGACGATAGCGCCATTATTGGCATTATTCGTTACTACACCCGTGAGGCGGGCGTGCGTGGTCTGGAGCGTGAAATCTCCAAACTATGCCGTAAAGCGGTTAAGCAGTTGTTGCTCGATAAGTCATTAAAACATATCGAAATTAACGGCGATAACCTGCATGACTACCTCGGTGTTCAGCGTTTCGACTATGGTCGCGCGGATAACGAAAACCGCGTTGGTCAGGTAACTGGTCTGGCGTGGACGGAAGTCGGCGGTGACTTGCTGACCATCGAGACAGCGTGTGTTCCAGGCAAAGGTAAACTCACTTACACCGGTTCGCTGGGCGAAGTGATGCAAGAGTCCATTCAGGCGGCGTTAACTGTGGTTCGCGCGCGTGCGGAAAAACTGGGGATCAATCCAGATTTTTACGAAAAACGCGACATCCACGTGCACGTACCGGAAGGTGCGACGCCGAAAGATGGTCCGAGCGCCGGTATTGCCATGTGCACCGCACTGGTTTCTTGCCTGACCGGTAACCCGGTTCGCGCCGATGTGGCGATGACTGGTGAGATTACTCTGCGTGGTCAGGTGTTGCCAATCGGCGGTTTGAAAGAAAAACTGCTGGCAGCGCACCGCGGCGGGATTAAAACAGTGTTAATTCCGTTTGAGAACAAACGCGATCTGGAAGAGATTCCGGACAACGTGATTGCCGATCTGGACATTCATCCTGTGAAGCGCATTGAGGAAGTTCTGACTCTGGCGCTGCAAAATGAACCGTCTGGAATGCAGGTTGTAACTGCAAAATAGTGACTTCGCGCAAATTGCACTAATAAAAAAAGGGCTGGTGGGTCAATTCGGGCTTGCCAGCCTTTTTTTGTCTCGTTAAGTTAGAGGGCGGATTAGGCTTGCCCTTATTAAGGGGTGTTGTAAGGGGATGGCTGGCCTGATATAACTGCTGCGCGTTCGCACCTTGAAGGATTCAAGTGCGGGATAAATTATAAAGAGGAAGAGAAGAGTGAATAAATCTCAATTGATTGACAAGATTGCTGCAGGGGCTGATATCTCTAAAGCTGCGGCTGGCCGTGCGTTAGATGCTATTATTGCTTCCGTAACTGAATCCCTGAAAGAAGGGGATGATGTAGCACTGGTTGGTTTTGGTACTTTTGCCGTTAAAGAGCGTGCTGCCCGTACTGGTCGCAACCCGCAGACCGGTAAAGAGATCACCATCGCTGCAGCTAAAGTACCGAGCTTCCGTGCAGGTAAAGCGCTGAAAGACGCGGTAAACTAAGTATTGTCCCCATTGGGGATGTGACGAAGTTCAAGGGCGCATCTACTGATGTGCCTTTTTTATTTGTATTCCGTGACTTTCTGCAAGTTGTGGGCTGACAATTGCCCCCGTTTCTTGTCACAATAGGCCTTTGCACGCAGCGATATGTTGCGTGAGGTATACAGTCACCTACAGCGGAGTGTTGTTACACCATGATGGACAGCTTACGCACGGCTGCAAACAGTCTCGTGCTCAAGATTATTTTCGGTATCATTATCGTGTCGTTCATATTGACCGGCGTGAGTGGTTACCTGATTGGCGGAGGCAATAACTACGCCGCAAAAGTGAATGACCTGGAAATCAGTCGCGGGCAGTTTGAGAACGCTTTCAACAGCGAGCGTAATCGGATGCAGCAACAGCTTGGCGATCAATACTCTGAGCTGGCTGCGAACGAAGGCTACATGAAAACCCTGCGTCAACAGGTGCTGAATCGTCTGATCGACGAGGCGCTGCTGGATCAGTACGCCCGCGAACTAAAACTGGGTGTCAGCGATGAGCAGGTTAAACAGGCTATTTTCGCAACTCCAGCCTTTCAGGTTGACGGCAAGTTTGATAACAGCCGCTATAACGGTATCCTCAACCAGATGGGGATGAGTGCCGATCAGTACGCACAGGCGCTGCGTAACCAGCTTATGACCCAACAACTGATTAACGGCGTTGCGGGCACTGACTTTATGCTAAAAGGTGAAACCGACGAGCTGGCAGCGCTGGTTGCTCAACAACGTGTAGTGCGTGAAGCGACTATCGACGTTAACGCTCTGGCGGCTAAGCAGGCAGTGACCGAACAGGAAATCGCCAGCTACTACGAGCAAAACAAAAACAGCTTCATGACTCCGGAACAATTCCGCGTGAGCTACATCAAACTGGATGCCGCAACGATGCAGCAACCGGTTAGTGATGCGGATATCCAGAGTTACTACGATCAGCATCAGGATCAATTCACCCAGCCGCAGCGTACCCGTTACAGCATCATCCAGACCAAAACTGAAGATGAAGCGAAAGCGGTACTTGATGAGCTGAACAAAGGTGGTGATTTTGCTGCGTTAGCAAAAGAAAAATCTGCCGATATTATCTCTGCCCGTAACGGCGGCGATATGGGTTGGTTAGAAGATGCCACTATCCCGGATGAACT